>JBAYUD010000070.1:0-15100 GCA_041675265.1 Desulfurivibrionaceae bacterium
GGGGACTGGGTGCTGGTCAAAGGCTCGCGCGGGATGCGGATGGAAACAATCACTCACGATCTGCTTGAGAAGCAGGGCTAAGGACAGCCGCCATGCTCTATCATCTTCTCTATCCGCTCCACAGCTACTTCAGCGCGCTGAATGTTTTTCGCTATATCACCTTCCGCGCCATCGGCGCCACGCTGACCGCTTTTCTCATCCTGCTGCTGGTCGGCAACAGATTCATCAAGATGATGCAGGAAAACCAGATCGGTCAGGTGGTGCGGGATGACGGCCCGGCCAGCCATTTCAGCAAGCGCGGGGTTCCCACCATGGGAGGGCTGCTCATTCTGTTCGCCGTAACCGTGACCACCCTGCTCTGGGTCGATTTGTCCAGTTCCTTTGTCTGGATCATTCTCGGCGTGACCCTCTGGTTCGGGGGTATCGGTGCGTACGACGACTACCGCAAGATAAAGAAGCAGAACAGCAAGGGCTTGAGCGCCAGGGGCAAGATGTTCTGGCAGATTTTGGGCGCTTTGGCGGCCGGGTTGCTGATCTACAACAACCCGAACTTTGACGGGCATTTGAGTTTCCCGTTTTTGAAAAATATTCAGCCCGACCTGGGTGCCTTGTATGTGCTGTTCGCCACCCTGGTGGTGGTCGGCGCCTCCAATGCCGTGAATCTCACCGATGGCCTTGACGGCTTGGCCACCGGGCCCACGGTGGTGACGAGCAGTGTCTATCTGCTCTTCTCTTACCTGGCCGGGCATGCCGCGCTGGCGGCATACCTGCAGATTCCTTATGTGCCCGGGGCCGGCGAGGTCGCCATCTTTTGCGGCGCCCTGGTGGGGGCAAGCCTTGGTTTTCTCTGGTTCAATGCCTACCCGGCCCAGATCTTCATGGGCGATGTGGGCTCCCTGGCCCTGGGCGCCGCCCTGGGCCAGGTGGCGATCATCATCAAGCAGGAGATGCTGCTGGTTATCGTCGGCGGGGTTTTTGTCATGGAAGCGCTTTCGGTCATCCTGCAGGTGGGTTTTTTCAAGCTGACCGGCGGGAAGCGGATCTTTCTCATGGCCCCGTTTCATCACCATTTCGAGAAGAAGGGGTGGACGGAGCCGAAGGTGGTGGTCCGCTTCTGGATCGTTTCCATTGTCCTGGGCCTGAGCGCCCTGGCAACCTTGAAATTGCGGTAACTGTCCAGCAGCACCGCAGCTGCTTTGTTATCGGCCTGGGCGCATACTGATGTATAGCTTTCAGGCCTCTGTCGCGCATCTGCGGCACTGCTGGGCAGTTACCGTTTGGGGTTCGAGTTTTTTGGCTTTAAGCGGGATAGTCACAACCTGCATTAGGGAAACAGGGTAGGAAATGAAATGTTGAACAGGAACCTCAAGGAAATACTGCAACCCGGAGCCCATGTCGTTGTGGTGGGCTTGGGCAAGTCCGGTGTTTCCGCAGTGCGGTTTCTGCTCAATCTTGGCGTAAAAATATCGGTTTCAGAGGGTGGCCGTCAGGAGAACCTTGAAGGAGACTTGGTTCGGTGGCTGAAGGAGAAAAGAGTTTTTGTAGAAACTGGCGGCCATACCTCTGAGCTTTTAACTTCGGCGGATTGTATTTTGGTAAGTCCGGGCGTCCCGCTCGGAATCGCGCCCCTTGCGGCGGCAAGGCGAAAAGGCATCCCGGTGGTGGGGGAGCTGGCCTTGGCCAAGGATTTTCTTAAGGCCCCCGTGGTGGCGGTGACCGGCACCAACGGCAAGAGCACGGTGACGACCCTGATCGGCGACCTGCTCCGAGGCTGCGGCAAGAAGGTCTTTGTCGGCGGGAATATCGGGATTCCCCTGGCCGAGTATCTGGCCGGGCCGCAGGATTGCGAGACGGTGGTCCTTGAGGTGAGCAGCTTTCAGTTGGACAGCGGTGGGGATTTCCGGCCTCGGGTTGGGGTGCTGCTCAACATCACCCCGGACCATTTGGATCGCTATGCATCCTATGGGGAGTATGTGGATTCAAAGATGTCGCTTTTTAAGAACCAGGAGCCCGGTGATGTGGCAGTGGTAAACGGCGATGATCCGCTCATTGGCGAATGGCTGGGCAAGGCATTGGAGAAGAAAAGCCCCTGGCCGCTGCGGGGCGAAATCCGGCAATACGGTTCCTGCGGCGCGGCCGGGATGGCGGCATGGCTCAGCGGAACCAAGGTCCGGCTTGGTGCTACGAACGAAGAATACGAACTGGCAGGAACCCCGCTTGTCCAAGCGCCGAACAGCGAAAACGCCATGGCCGCGATCCTGGCGGTTCGGGCCATGGGGTGCAACCAGGCGGACATTCAGAAAAGTCTGGCCGAATTTGCGCCGCTGCCGCATAGGCTGGCCCTGGTGGCCGAAGTTGATGGGGTTTCCTACTACGATGATTCCAAGGCCACCAATGTCGGCGCTGTTTTTTCCGCCTTGGGTGGCATGAAGCAGCCGGTGGTGCTCATCGCCGGCGGCCGGGATAAGGGCGGCGGCTACGAGATGCTGCGTCCCCTGGTGCAGGAAAAGGTCCGGGGTATGGTCTTGATCGGCGAGGCAAAAGAGGCAATAGCCGAGGCTTTTGCCAAGACCACGCGGATAGCCTTTGCCGAGGAAATGGACGAGGCGGTGCGAATGGCCAGCGCAATGGCGGAGAAGGGAGACGCGGTGCTGTTGTCTCCGGCCTGTGCAAGCTTTGACATGTTTAAAAGCTACAGCCATCGAGGCGAGGTATTTGCCCAGGCGGTTGGTAGGTTGGGGCGGCAGGAAGTTCGATAGAAGCGGCCGGAAAAAACGTCCGGAAGGTCTGGTGTCTGAGGGGGCACGGCTTGGGGGCGACAAAAGGCGAGGGCGGGGTCATGCAAACAGTGTGCTGTGTGTGCCAGAAAACCAAGAGCCAGGGTGGCTGGATACAGGGGCAATTGAGCAGGGAAGGCATGGTTTCCCATGGATACTGTCCGGAATGTTTTCATCAAACCATGGAACGGGCGCAAAACTGGCTGTCGGCGAGAAACGGTGGAAACCGCGGCACGGCTTTAGGGCGATAAGGAGAGGCGGGGAATGTCCATGCGGATGATCGTGACCGGAGGAGGAACAGGGGGGCATCTTTTTCCCGGCATTGCCGTGGCCGAAGAGATGTTGCACCGGTTTCCCCAGGGCAGGGTCCTCTTTGTCAGCACCGACCGCGCCATGGATAACAAGACCTTGGCAGCCCGGACTTTTGAAAAAAAGTCCATCGCCTGTCTGCCCTTGAAAGGAAAATCTCTCTGGGGAACACTGAAGAGTGTCGCCCAGCTCCCCATCAGCCTCTGGCAGGCGTTGCGGATTGTCCGCGCCTTCAAGCCGCAGCTGGTTTTGGGGGTGGGCGGGTATGTGACCGGACCGGTGGTGCTGGCGGCGCGACTCATGGGGGTGAAAACCTGCATCCATGAGCAGAATTCAATTCCGGGAATGGCCAACAGGATGCTTGGAAAAATCGTCGACCAGGTATATATTTCCATCCCCGGATCCGAGGAATTTTTTCCTCAGGGTAAGGCGGTGCTGACCGGAAACCCGGTGCGGACGGAATTGCTCCGAGAGGCAGGCCGACAGAAGGATCAGGTCGCCGCCAAGACGGTGCTGGTGTTGGGGGGCAGTCAGGGCGCCCACCGGGTGAATGGCCTGATGGTGGAGGCCTTTGCCGGGAACCAGTCCGGTGATATGGTTCAAATCCGGCATCAGACCGGAAGCAGCGATGAAGATTGGGTACGCAAGGCTTACGGTGCGGCAGGGGTAACAGCCCAGGTCTCTTCCTTTATCAGCGATATGGCCTCGGCCTACCGGGATGCGGATCTGGTTGTCTCACGGGCCGGGGCGACCACCCTGGCGGAGCTGGCGGTGCTGGGCAAGCCGGCGATTCTGATTCCCTACCCCTATGCCGCCGATGATCACCAGACGACCAACGCGGCCTTCCTGGCGCGGGGCGGAGCAGCCCTGATGTTTCAGGAACGGGAGCTCGATGGGGTGAAGCTGCGGGGGGAGATCCTGGGGCTCTTGAACGATGTGGTCCGGTTGCAGTCCATGGCGGCGCGGATGAAGGAATTCGCCAGGCCGGAGGCGACCGCCACTATTGCGGAAAAAAGCATACGGTTGTTGGCCGCTTGAGCGGGCAAGTATTGAGGACAGCAGTGCATGTATAAAAAAACACAACATATCCATTTTGTGGGCATCGGCGGCATAGGCATGAGCGGCATCGCCGAGCTGCTCCTGAACCTCGGCTATACCGTGAGCGGCTCCGACCTGCGGGAGACCGACATCACCAGGCGTCTGACCGGTCTGGGCGGCAAGGTATACACCGGGCATCAGGGGCAGTGGATTGCCGGGGCGGATGTGGTGGTGACCTCCTCGGCGGTGCGGGAGAATAATCCGGAAGTCCAGGCGGCCCGCGCCGCGCATATCCCGGTCATCCCCAGGGCGGAGATGCTGGCCGAACTCATGCGCCTCAAGAAGTACGGCATCGCCGTGGCCGGCAGCCACGGGAAAACCACCACTACCTCCATGGTCGGCTGGCTGCTGGCCGAGGCAGGCCTCGACCCGACGGTGGTGATCGGCGGCAAGGTGAACAGCCTGGGCACCAACGCCAAACTGGGCGAGGGAGAGTTCCTGGTTGCCGAGGCGGACGAATCCGACGGCTCCTTCTTGAAGCTGTCCCCGGTTCTTGAGGTGGTGACCAACATCGACCTGGAGCATCTGGATCATTACGCGGACATCGAAGAGATCAAGGCCGCTTTTCTGGAGTTCATCGAAAAGCTCCCGTTCTACGGCGCGGCGGTTGTCTGTCTGGATGACGTCAATGTGGCCTCTGTCTTGGCCCAGATCAGAAAAAGGGTCATTACCTACGGCCTGACCAGCCAGGCCGATGTCCATGCCCGGGCGGTGGAATCCCAGGGATTGACCTCGGTTTTCGAGGTCTGCCGGAACAACGAGGTGTTGGGGGAGATAACCCTCAATGTCCCTGGGCAGCATAATGTGTATAACGCCCTGGCCGCCATAACCGTGGCCCTGGAGCTGGAGATTCCCTTTGCCGCCATCCGCGACGCCCTGAAAACCTTCAGCGGCGTCCAGCGGCGGTTGCAGATCAAGGGCGAGGTTGACGGGGTCATGGTCATCGACGATTATGGCCACCACCCCACCGAGATCAGGGCGACCCTGGCGGCCATGCGTTCGGCCTGGCCGAGACGGCGGCTGATCGTGATGTTCCAGCCCCATCGCTACACGAGGACAGCCGGTTTGTTCAAGGAATTCAGCACCGCCTTCCACGAGGCGGATATCCTGCTGCTCACCGAGATCTATGCGGCGAGCGAGACCCCCATCGAGGGGGTAAGCGGCGCCGCGCTCTTGCAGGAGATCATGCTGCACGGCCAGAAAAACGCCCATTTTGTCGCGGATGTCGGCTCCCTGCCGCGTACGGTGCGGGCCATGGTGCAGCCGGGCGATATTGTCCTGACGCTGGGCGCGGGCAATATTTACCAGGCCGGCGAGGAACTTTTGCAGAAACTGGAACAGGGGCATGTTGCCGGCTAGGGTCCACAACCGGCAAGATCGTCCCGGCAGGGGGGAGATCTTGCATCTCCGGGGGCAGGGGCTGATGGAAAAAGGGGTGAGCAACTGGCCGGAGCGACTGCGCACCCTCTGGCCCGGTGAGATCGAATGGGACAGCCCCATGGCCCGCTGGTGCACCCTGCAGGTGGGCGGCCCGGCCAGAGCCATCGCCATTCCGGCCAGCCGGGCGGAATTGCAGAGCCTTCTCGCGGTGCTGGCGAAATTGGGCGTTTGCTGGCGGGTTATTGGCCGGGGCAGCAACCTGCTTGTTTCCGAGGCAGGCTATGACGGAGTTATTGTCATGCTGGGCCGGAAGTTCGCTGCCATCGGACAGCGGCCCGGGCAAACGAAAGGCGAAGCCAAGGTGCAGGTTGAAGCAGGATGCAGCCTGATGAAGCTGGTCAACTGGTGCGCCGCGCAAGGGTTGCAGGGATTGGAATTTGCCGCGGGCATTCCGGGCTCGGTGGGCGGGGCGGTGGTCATGAACGCCGGAGCCTGGGGTAGGGAGATGAGCGATGCCCTCTCCTCCGTGACTTTCTTGCACCAGTCCGGGGAGTTTGTGGAACGGAAAAAAAGCGGTTTGGATTTTTCCTACCGGCATCTGGAAACAGAGGGGATGGTTGTGGCGGCGGCGGAGTTTTTGCTGCAGCCTGGCGACCGGCGGGAGATCGAGGAAAAATGCGGCCAGTTGATGCGCGAGCGCAAGGATAAGCAGCCGCAAGGATTGGCCAACGCCGGGTCATTTTTTAAGAATCCTCCGGGATTGCCCGCAGCCGGAAAGCTCATCCAGGATGCCGGATTAAAGGGGCTTAGTGTGGGCGGCGCCCGGGTTTCCGAGGTACATGCAAATTTTCTGGTGAACACCGGTTCGGCCACACCCCAGGATTTTCTGGATCTGATGCGACTGGTGCAGGAAAAGGTTCTCGAGCGGTTCGGTGTCCGGCTGGAGCCGGAAGTGCACATTCTTTAGGCGCGAAGACCAAAAGGGGCAACGACGATTTTGCGAAAAGGAAAGCCCATACAGCAGCGCTTCGGGAGTACCAAGAAAAGCCGCTCCCTGGACTTGAGGAAAAAACTGGCCATCCTTGGGGTCGGGTTCCTCTTGCTGGTGGCAGGCTTTGCCGCGGTTGGATTTATCGTTTATAAAGCCATGAGCCGCGCGGATTTTTTTCAGATAACCGCCACCAACATCCAGGGCTGCCGGAGGACCACCAAGAACCTTATCCTGGAGATGAGCGGGGTGGATGTGCACAGCAATCTACTGGCCTTGGATCCCAAAAGGGTGAAGGCGGGGATCGAGGCCCATGAATGGGTCGAGTCGGCGGAGATTGAAAGGGACTGGCCAAACCGGTTGAGCATTGTTATCAAGGAACGTCTGCCGGTGGCCATTGTCAGCCTCGAGAACGGCCTGTTCTATCTTGACCAGAACGGGGTTGCCTTTGCCCAGGTATTGCCGCCCGAGGATATGGATTATCCCATCATCACCGGGCTGAAAAGGGCTGAGTGGCCGCGCACTCTCAAGGATTCGCAACTGGGCGAGGCCCTGCAGTTCATTAAGTACGCGGGCCAGGGGAGTTCCATCCTGCCCAAGCAGAATATCTCGGAACTCCATGTGGACGGGGAGGAAAATATCACCTTGTTTCTGGTGGACCGGCCTTTTCCCATCCATCTGGGTGCAGGCAACGTCGGTACCAAATATTACTGGCTGACCAAGGTGCTGTACAAGTTGTACAAGAGCAAGGAATTTGAAAAAGCCGCCTATGTTCGCATGGACTATGGGCGGAACCAGGTGTTGGTCGGTTTTGACGAAGCGGTGTAAGCTGGACCGTTTCTCCCGATCAGCCTCGGTTCGGGGCAAAGAAGCAAAGGGCTGGATTGTGATAACCGTCGGAGGCGCATTGTGTTGCGCGACCGACCAAAGGTGAGCAAATGGCACATGAAGAACGTGGCGATCTGATTGTCGGGCTGGATATCGGCACCACCAAGATCTGCGTGGTGGTGGGCGAGGTTCGTGACTCCCGGGTTGACATCATCGGCATCGGCCGGCATCCGTCGGTGGGTCTGCGCCGGGGGGTGGTGGTCAATATCGAAAGCACCGTCCATTCGATCCGGCAGGCGGTGGAAGAGGCGGAGCGCATGGCCGGCTGCGAGATCGGCGCGGTGTATGTGGGCATTGCCGGAAGCCACATCAAGAGCTTCAACAGCCACGGCCTGATCGCCATCAAGCACAACGAGATCAAGCAGGACGACATCGACCGGGTGGTGGATGCGGCCCGGGCCGTGCCCATCCCGCCGGATCAGGAGGTGATCCATGTGCTGCCGCAGGAGTTCATGGTGGACGGCCAGGCCGATATTCAGGATCCCATCGGCATGACCGGCGTCCGCCTCGAGGCCGATGTGCATATCGTCACCGGCTCGGCAACCGCGGTGCATAACATCGTCAAATGCTGCAACCGCGCCGGGCTCCAGGTGACGGATGTGGTGCTGGAGCCTCTGGCCTCGGCCGGCGCGGTCCTGACCCGGGAAGAAATGGAGCTGGGGGTCGGGTTGCTGGACATCGGCGGCGGCACCGCCGATCTGGCGATCTTTGCCGACGGGACCATCAAGCATACCTTTGTCCTGGGCTTGGGCGGGCAGAACCTGACCAATGATCTGTCCATCGGGCTGCGCACCCCGCAGAAGGAGGCGGAAAGGCTCAAGGAGGAATACGGCTGCGCCCTGGCCTCGCTCATCGACAAGGATCAGGTCATCGATGTTCCCAGCGTGGGGGGAAGAAAGAATCGGAAGCTTTCCCGGCGGGTCATGGGGGAGATCCTCGAGCCCAGGGTCGAGGAGATGCTCACCCTCATCAATCAGGAATTGCTGGATTCCAAATACAAGGAAATGATCAACGCCGGCATGGTGCTGACCGGGGGCTCGTGCCTGCTCGATAACATGGAAGAGCTGGCGGAACAGATCTTCGATCTGCCGGTCCGTGTCGGCCGCCCGGAAAATATCGGCGGGGTGGTGGACGTGGTGGGCACGCCGCAGTGGGCAACCGGCGTGGGCTTGGTTGTCTATGGCATGAAGAATGGGCCGGCGGAGAGATTCAAACGGCCCAAGGGTGGAATTGTAGGGAGAGTCACCGGTCGGATGAAGGACTGGTTTAAGGGAATAGTATAAACACGCTCATCAGCGCCAGGCGATGTTGGGGAGTAGGTCAAAGACCTTGAACAGGGAGAGCAGGATATGACTTTTAAATTCGCGGAAACAGAGTCACGGGCAAAGATCAGGGTGTTTGGCGTTGGCGGCGGCGGGGGCAATGCGGTCAACACCATGGTGGACAGCAACATCCTCGGGGTGGAGTTCATTGCCGGCAACACCGATATCCAGGATCTGGAGAAATCCAAGGCCGATATCCGGTTGCAGCTTGGCAAGAACGTCGCCAAGGGACTCGGGGCCGGAGCCAACCCGGAAAGGGGCAGGGAAGCGGCCGAGGAGTCCATCGATGAAATCAGAAAGCAGCTGAAGGATTGTGACATGGTTTTTGTCACCTGCGGCTTGGGGGGCGGCACCGGCACCGGGGCCGCGCCGGTCGTGGCCCGGATCGCCAAGGAACTGGGGGCGTTGACCGTGGGCGTGGTAACCAAGCCGTTTGCCTTCGAGGGCAGGGCCCGGATGAAGAATGCCGAGCTTGGCTGGAAAAACCTGAAAGAACATGTGGACACCATCATCACCATTCCCAATGACCGGCTCATCTCCCTGAGCCAGAAGGGAACCCGTTTCATCGACGGGATGAAGATGGCCGACGATGTTCTCGTCCAGGCGGTCAAGGGCATCACCGACCTGATCAACCTGCCCGGCTACATCAACCCCGACTTTGCCGACGTGCGGGCGATCATGAACGAGATGGGCCAGGCGCTCATGGGTTCGGGCTACGGGGTGGGCGAAAACCGGGCCGTGGAAGCGGTGAACATGGCGATCAACAGCCCGCTTTTGCAGGATATCAGCATCGACGGCGCCAAGGGGGTTTTGGTCAACATCTCCGCCAGCCGGGAGACCCTGACCATGCCCGAGGTGACCGAGGCCACCACCAAGATCTATCAGGAGGTGCATGAGGACGCCAATATCATCCTGGGCGTGATCTTCGACGAGAACCTGGGCGATGAGCTGCAGGTGACGGTTATCGCCACCGGCATCCGCGATTCCGTGGATGAGATCGAGGAGTTGCCGGACAAGGTGCAGCTCATGCCGAAAAAGCGGGAACCCGCCGCGCAGCCGCTGCCGTTTAGAAAGGGCGAGCAGGGCATGGCCGCGGGCCGCGCCGTGGCCAACGGCATACAGAGATCCTATGCCAACAACATCTTAAACGAGCAGGATTACGACCGGCCGACCTTTTTGCGCCGGAATGAAAGTTGAGAAGATTGTAACGGCAAGAGAAGCAACGCGGAGACGCAAAGGCGCGAAGAATTGTTTGATACAACATGATCGTGTGACTTTGCGTCTGTGGAGGCAGGCAACAACGTATCGTGGTCGTCTTTTAGGAAAACCAATACAAAGCGGGAGATCAGTGGCTGCCTGCTTTCAACCACTGCCGGAGCGGTTTGGTTCTCTCCGGCAGGTTCGATACGGATCCCATGCGTCAGCGCCAACCTGCATCCGGTGATTTCCTTGCCAGCGAAAAAGGGACGCAGCGCAAGAAATGGAAAGGGCTCCTGCCGGTTGCCCTTATCTTCCCCAACAGGTACGGCCTGGGCAATTCCAACCTGGGCTTCCAGCTTGTCTATGCCCTGGTAAACAGCCTGCCGGGTTTTGTCTGCGAACGGTTTTTTTATCAGGAAAACCAGCCCCCGGTTTCCCTGGAATCGGGCCGCCCCCTCCGCGATTTCCCCATCCTCCTGTGCTCCCTCAGCTTTGAACAGGACTTCTTCAATCTTTTGGCCCTGCTGCACACAGGCGGCATCGAGCCTCTGGCCGAAAAGCGTACCGCAAACACCGGCAGATTCCGGCCGGGGCAACCCCTTGTCATCGGCGGCGGCGTCGCCTCCTTCATCAACCCCGAACCCCTGGCCCCCTTTGTGGATCTATTTGTGGTCGGGGAAGCGGAGCCGATTCTTCCCCAACTCATGGCCCATCTTGCCGAGCACCTGACCGCCCAAGAGCCGGAAGCATTGCTCAGGGAAATCGTCCGGGAGTTCAGCGGTTGTTATGTCCCGCGCTTGTATACCATGCAGTATGGGGACGACGGCATCCTGAACCGGATCGCGGCTGACCCGGAAGCCCCGGCCCGGGTGCGCCGCGTGGTGCTGGAAAAATCCGCGGTGGCCGGGCACTCGAGGCTGTTGAGCCCGGAGGCGGAGTTCTCCAACCTCTTCCTGACCGAGCTTGGCCGCGGCTGCAGCCGTGGGTGCAGGTTCTGCGCCGCCGGGTTTGTTTACCGTCCCCCCCGCCTCTGGCAGGCGGAAAGCATCCTTGCCGCCCTGGCCGAGCGGCCCGAAGACATTAAACGGGTGGGGTTGTTGGGGATGGAGATGGCGCGGGGCGAGGATCTTGCCAGGATTGCCGAATATCTGTTGCAAGAGGGGTGCGCCTTGTCCTTTTCTTCCTTGCGGGCAGACGCCATCAGCGGCGAACTCTGCCATCTGTTGGCGCAAAGCAATTTGAAAAGCGCGGCCATCGCCCCGGACGGCGGTTCGGAAAGGCTGCGGCGGGTCATCAATAAAGGGATCAGCGAGCAGGATGTGTTGTGCGCGGCCGAGGCCCTGGCCCGGGCCGGGATCAACCATCTCAAGCTCTATTTCATGATCGGCCTGCCCACGGAAACCAAGGATGATCTGGTGGAGCTTTTGCTTCTGACGGACAAGGTGCGAAAGACCCTGCTCGGAGTAGGACGGGAGACGGGGCGCATGGGCAACATAACCCTCAGCGTCAACAGCTTTGTGCCCAAGGCCTGGACCCCGTTTCAGTTTCATGGCTTTGCCCCATTGACAGCGCTTAAAAATAGCATAAAATTTCTGCGCAAGGGGGTGGCCGGCATGGCCAATACCCGCCTGGTTGTTGACCAGCCCGGGAATGCCTTCTATCAGGCAGTCTTGGCCCGTGGGGATCGCTTGGTCGGTTTGGCCCTGTATGCCATGCTGCGAGGCAGGCAGAACTGGCGGCAGACCATGCGGGGCTGCGGGATCGAGCCGGAAGGGTATGCCATGCGCCAGCGTGGCCGGGAGGAGGTTTTTCCCTGGGAGATCATCGACCATGGGATCGACCGGGGCTATCTGTGGGCGGAGTATCGGAAGGGACTGGAGGAAAAATCAACGATCGCCTGTGATACAGCGCGGTGCAGGCGATGCGGGGTATGTCATGATTGAAAGAAAAAAAACCCAGGACGATGCGGCCAGTCTCGCCAGCCTAAAGCCGTTCCGGCTGGTCAAGTTTTTTTCCTACAGCGGCTTTGCGGTGTTCCTCCTTTTTACCCTGGTCCTCTCCTGGATTATTTCGAACCACGCCAAAAAGGTTCTCCTGGAGCGGAGCGAGGCCTATGCCTTTGTTGTTGCCGAAAACCTCAGTCATCAGGTGTTTCAGCAATTTGTCCTCCCCACGGTGGTACGTTATGGAAAAATCGCCCTGCGCAAGCCCGAGCAGTTTGCCCGGCTTGATGCTGTTGTCCGCAACGCCACGCACGGCATGCGGATTCAGGCGGTTACCATTTTTGATTCCAGGGAAAATATCATCTCCTACAGTACAGTCGCCACCCGCATCGGCCGCACCGGCGAGGGCGGCATCGAATACCGCAAGGCCCTGGCCGGGGAGAACAACTCCGTGGTCCGTTCAACCGGCTCCCTGCTGAACCTCCTGCCGGGAGCGCGGCCCATTTCCTCGCAGCTGAGCACCTTCATCCCCTTTCGTCAGTATCAGTCCAACAACCAGAAGGGCGATGTCATCATGGGGGTGATCGAGGTGGTTCAGGATCTTTCCGAGGATGTCGTGGCGATTACCAAATTGCAGGGCTCCATCATCCTTACCTCCATGGTGATCATGTCGGGCCTTTTCGCGGTGCTCGGTTTTATCGTGGCGCGGGCGGACCGGATCATAGACGCCCGCGCCGAGGAACGCCGGCGTCTTGAGCAGCAGCTGCATCAAAGCCAGAGGCTCGCCACCCTCGGCAAGATGGTGGCTTCGGTGTCCCATGAAATCAAGAATCCGCTGGGCATTGTTCGCAGCACCGCGGATATTTTGGGGAAACGCCTCAAGAGTGTTGCGCCGGGCAATGAACATCTGGCCGAGATTATCGTGGAGGAAACGGGCAGGCTCGATGGAATCGTGCGCGAGTTTCTTGATTTTGCCCGGCCCCAGGAGCCGAAGATGGCGCCTGTCTCGGTAAACGAGATCTTCGGCAAGATTCTCACCTTCATGGCGCCGGAGCTGGAGCGGCAGAACATTATCCTGGAGACTTCGCTGTCCCGGAATCTGCCGCAGGTCTCCCTGGATCAGGGGCTGATGCACCGGGCCTGTCTCAACATCCTGGTGAACAGTGTGCAGGCCATGCCGGAAGGGGGGAAGCTTGCCGTGGAAACCAGCTACGAGAAAGCAACGGGCATGGTGCTGCTCGCGATCACCGATACCGGGGGGGGGATGTCACTGGAAAAACAGGGGCATATCTTTACGCCGTTTTATACCGATAAAAACAGGGGAACCGGGCTCGGCTTGGCCATCGTCAAAAACATCGTCGACAGCCATCAGGGAACAATATCCGTGGGCAGCAAGGAAGGGGAGGGAACCACCTTTACGATTGCCCTCCCCGTTGGGTGATCAGCTTTTCTTTTCAACTTTTTTCTGCGTTTCGATTTTCTTCTTGAGCAGCTCATGGTCGCGGCGAAGCTCTTCGTAGGTTTCCATGGCCTGTTTTTCCACCTCGCCTTGGTTGGCTTTGTTCTTCTCCACCCGCTCCTTGACTTTTTCCGCCTTTATGGCCAGATCCTTGGTCCCGAAGATGGAAGAGGCCAGATATTTGCAGGAGAATTTCATCAGCGCGATATCGTCGGTCTTGATCTTCGCCAGGGTTTCCTCGTCGACATCATAGGTCTCCAGAAAGGAGCTGTTGAAAACAAAATCCCGGAATTTGTCAAGATCGGTGCTGGCCATGAAAAACATCTTCTGGGCCGGCTCGCTCAAGGTGGCCTGCAGGCCGAAGGACTTGCGGCGCATGACGATTTCCATCCACTCTCGGTTCATCTCGTCTGACTCGTCAATCCCCTGATCAACCCGCCACTCGCGGATGGTCTGCTCCTTCGGTTCTTCGTGCCCCTTGCAGTAAGGTTCCTTGACGAGGAAATAGAATTCCTCCGCCGCTGTTCCCTCGTTGCCCGCCGCATGGAAATAAGACATCCCCACCGGATAATAGCGGCAGGTCGTTGGCCTGTACGGATAGATGGTGCAGCCTTCCTCGGTGACAAAGGGGCAGCGGCCATTCTCGTCAAGATGGATCTTTACTCCGGGCAGGTCGGTCTTTTCCAAATATACGGGGGTGGTGAACCGCAGGAGGAATTCATCGGCGGTCAGGTTTAACGGCCGCCTGATGCGCAGGATATCATAAGGGGTCAAAATAATATTGATGTTGCCGCAGCAGTTGGTGAAGCAGGACACCCCGGGATGACAGCGGAATTTCAGGGTGCTGTCCGCCGTCAGCTTGGCCGGCATGATGTTGCTTGGGTTGTTGTCCGCGCCAAACAGGGACTTGTTAAAGGATGGGGGTTGCGGCGTCTGTTGTGACTTGCTCATGGTAACGACCTTCATAGGGATGTGTTGTTAAGGCAGAAAAGGCGAGCCCATCTTAAAGAAGTCGGGATGTTGAAAACATGGGGCCTTTGTGAGCGAAAGGAAAATCCTTCCGGTTCTTTCCGCGGTTTCCGCCGGTTATATCGACAATGCGTGACGATGCCTGGGGCGATTTTGGGAACACAGTAACCACGGGAACGCTCTCTGTCAAATTCATTTCTTAAAGGGAGAAATGGGGCAGGGAAAGGAGGGGGCGATTTTTTCCAACGCAACATCCCCAGAGAGGTTTCCCCCCCTGATCCGGCCATGCGGCAGGCGATTCGGTGTTGCGGGGCAAGGCCGTTGCAGGGGGGAACCGGTGGTTGAAAAGGGTGTGTGCGCGGGTTCCGTGGAGGAGAAGATGGCCAAAGTTTTTTTCTTGACTTTTATCAGGTGAGAAATTATACAGACCAATGTTCTAAAAAATGAGTCGCTCTTCAGTTTTGTGCAAAACGGTATAAAAAACACGTAAAATTAGCCGCTTGTGTCCGCAGCTGGAAGCGCATCAGCTCCGAGGCATTGCGGTTCGGTAGTCCAGATGGTCAACAGGGTGAAGGTCTGTTCTTCGAAAGCACTTGCTTCGAGCGGTCTTGAGCCAGGGCGGCTGTCCCGAGATATGGTAAACTCGAATTTCGTACAATCGGAGTTCGGAAAATTCAATCCAAGTGAGGAGGTTAGTGAATGCCAAGTTACGTAGATCCTTCTAAATGTGACGGCTGCAAGGGTGGTGACAAAACTGCCTGCATGTA
>JBAYUD010000071.1:0-14451 GCA_041675265.1 Desulfurivibrionaceae bacterium
CATCCGCAAACACCGGATCATGGCCATCGACATGGAGATCGCCACCCTGTTCGCGGTGGGCTACGCCCTCAATGTACCCACCGGCGCCATGATGCTGGTCTCGGACCTGCCCCTGAAAAAGGGCGGCATTAAGAGCAAGGACAGCGCCGAGGAGATCTTCCTCACCTACACCCAGGAACATCTCCAGATGGGCCTCAAGGTCATGGAGACCGCCTGCCGGGACAACCGGAGCCCGCAGGGTTAAAAGCCCGTGATGATCTCATGCGTATTTGACCGATAAGCGCACCCCCTCCTGAGCGCTTTGCCGCCTGTACCGGAATTGCGTGGTGAGAGATACCTCCTTCGGAGAAATGCATGTCCCGCCATATCGTCCACATCGCGCTCACAGCCAAAGACACCCCAGCCCGCCTGACCGAACAGCCCCCCGTGTTTTTTGAAGCAACACGACCGGAAACACCCGCCATCACCATCGACCCGCGCAAGCGCTTCCAGAAGATGGAAGGCTTTGGCGGCGCATTCACGGAAGCGGCTGCCGTTACTTGGCAAAAACTCCCCGAGGAAAAGCAAGCCGAGGTGATGCGGGCATACTTCGACCCGGACAATGGCCTGGGGTATACCATGGGGCGAACGCATATCAACAGTTGCGATTTTGCCCTGGGAAATTACGCCCATGACGAAGTGGCCGGCGATTTTAGCCTGGAACACTTTTCCCTTGCGCGTGACCGCGCCGCTATTCTGCCCATGCTCAAGGAAGCCCTGCGTTTCAGCGGCGGCCTGAAGTTGTTCGCTTCCCCCTGGAGCCCGCCGGCGTGGATGAAGACGAACAGGCAGATGAATGGCGGCGGCCGACTGCTCCCGGAATGCCGTGATGTGTGGGCGCGTTACTATTGCCGCTACATCCGGGAATACGAAAAGGAAGGCATCCCCTTCTGGGGCCTCACCGTCCAGAATGAACCGGAAGCCAGCCAATCGTGGGATTCCTGCCTGTACTCCGCCGAGGAAGAGCGCGATTTTGTCCGCGATTATTTAGGGCCGACCTTACAGAACGAGGGGCTGGGCCATCTGAACCTGATGATTTGGGACCACAACCGTGATGCCATCTACGAGCGCGCCAGGGTCGTGTACGATGACCCCCTGGCCGCGCAATACGTATGGGGCGCGGCTTTTCACTGGTATGTGGGGGATCATTTCGACAATCTGACCGCCGTGCACGAAGCCTTTCCGGACAAACAACTGCTCTTCAGCGAAGGGTGCCAGGAAGGCGGCCCGCACACAGGCGAATGGGGCGTGGGCGAGCGCTACGGGCGTTCGCTCATTAACGACCTGAACCGTTGGACCGTGGCTTGGGTGGATTGGAATCTCATGCTGGATGAGCGCGGCGGCCCCAATCATGTCGGCAATTATTGCAGCGCGCCCATCCTGGTGGATACCAAGGCAGGACAGCCGCTGTATCAGAGTTCGTTCTACTATCTCGGCCATTTCTCCCGGTACATTCGCCCTGGCGCCGAACGCATCCTGCACGCCGGCACCGCCGATGAACTCGAAACAACGGCCTTCCTCAATCCGGATGGGACAATCGCCGTCGTGGTCATGAATCGCACGGAGCAGGCGGTTCCCTTTGCCCTGCAATACCACGATCGGGCTGCCCGCACGATCAGTCCGCCTCATTCCATCATGACCTTACGGTTTGTCGATTTTTCCGGATAAGCCATCACGCGGTGCGATGTTTTTTCCATCACCCGCAAGAAGATGTTGACGGAGTCACAGGCTTTCTGTAGGAATTGACAAGGGGGTTGGACGGATTGACATGGCCGGATACCAGCCGGAAAAACATTTTTTTATAGCCCTATGACCTTCAAATACGATTTCCGCTACAGGGACAATGCGCGAGGACAAGCACATGCACGACGTCTTCAGCCTGCCAGCCATCGCCTTTCGCTGACCGCGCCAAAGGTTCCATCGCCGCTGATCGGCGTCACTTTCACCATTACCCCCTGAGCCCAGATGCCTAAATCCCTCGATTTTCTCGTTGAATTTCTTCGCCTGTCGAAGCTGTTTTGGTCCTCGAAGCAAAAACTGAAGATTCGGGGCACCACCTTCTTCCTGGCGCTCCTGACCATACTGCAAATGATCCTGGCGGTGGTGGTTACCCAGTGGAGCGCCGCATTGTTCAACGCCCTGGAGCAGCACTCCATGCGCGACCTTATCACCCAGATCGGCGTGCTGGCGATTATCTTTGTCGCCGACATGGCCGTGACCGGATCGCACCTGGTCATCAAGCGTAATCTGCAAATCTATTGGCGCGACTGGCTGACGGAGCATGTTTTCTCCCGCTGGATGCGGGATGGCCGCCACTATCTGATCTCCCATCTCCCGGGCGAACACGACAACCCGGACGGGCGTATTGCCGAGGATTGCCGGGTCGCCAGCGAGTCGGCGGTCGCCCTGGGCCACTCGTTGTTTTACTGCATCTTGCTGCTGATCGGCTTCTCGCAGGTGCTCTGGTCCCGCTCCGGGGTGGTGACGCTCGATCTGGCCGGGTGGCAAATCCCCATTTACGGGCATCTGGTCTGGATCGCGGTCATCTATACGGTGTTGGCCTCCTGGCTTGGCTGGCAGGTGAGTCTCCCCCTGACCGCAGCCACCAACGCCAGGCAATCGGCGGAGGCGGACTTCCGCGCCGGTCTGCTGGAGGCGCAGGAAAACAGCCAGGCCATCGCGCTGATCCATGCCAACAGCTATGAGCGGCAGCTTTTTCGTGATCTGTTCTGCAAGATTCGCCAGATATGGAACACGCAAACCACGGCATGGCGAAATATCCAGATCTTCAGCACCGGCTATGCCTCACTGAACATGGCCTTTCCGATCCTGATCTCCGCCCCCCGCTACATCCTGGGGATGATCAGCCTGGGGGCATTGATGCAAGCCGCCCAGGCGTTCCAGCAGATGGTCGGCGCCCTCTCCTGGCCGGTGGGCAATGCGGGCGGGATCGCGGAATGGCGCGCCTCGGTGGAACGCGTTCTGAGTCTTCTCAAGGTGTTGGATAATGTGGACGAAGAACTGGCACAACCGGATCACTGGATCCAGGTGAAGAACTCGGACCGGCCGGTGTTGGCCTTCCGCGACCTCAGCATCGCCAAATACGACGGGCCGGTATTGGCCCAAAACATCAATATGGAGATCGGCCAGGGCGAACATGTGCTGATCACCGGCAACCCTTACACCGGGGCAAAGCTGTTTCGCGCCATTGCCGGGGTAAGGCCCTGGGGCCGCGGGGTCATCGAACTCCCCAGCCAAGGCCGCCTCTTTTTCATGCCGCCTCGGCCGCATCTGCCCACCGGCACCCTGCGCAACGCCATCTGCTACCCAGCCTCCCGCCGGGTTTTCAGCCAGGAACAACTCGAACAGGCGCTGCGTTTGGTGGGCCTTGAAAACCTCATCGACCAGCTCGACCAGAAGGACAATTGGATCAACACCCTGGCCCGGGGGGAGCAGCAACTCTTGGGCATGGTGCGCCTGCTGCTCAACCGACCCCAGTGGATTTTCCTGCAGGAGGCATTCGACTCCCTGGATCCCCGGGAAGAGGAACGGATGCTGCGCCTGATCTCTGAACAGCTCCCCGATGCCACGCTGCTTGCGATTTCCCATCTGCCAAACGGCGAGGCTTTCTATTCACGCCACCTGGCCCTGTAAAACTATTCAGGAGGATCATCCATGACTGTCCAAACGGTTCACGAATCCGGCAGCAAACTACGCGGCGTCAATCTCGGCGGCTGGCTGGTGCTGGAAAAATGGATCACGCCGAGTCTGTTTGCGGGATTGCAAGCCACCGATGAGACCTCCTACTGCGTCGAGCTGGGCGAGGCCGAGGCTACCCGGCGCCTGCACCATCACTGGAACACCTTCATCACCCGCGACGACTTCTCCTGGCTGAAAAGCGCCGGCATCAATGCCGTACGGTTGCCGGTCGGCCACTGGCTCTTCGGCAAGGACTATCCCTACCACCGCAGCTATCAGGAGGCGCGCTATCCCTTTGTGGAAGGGGGGCTTGCCATCGTCGACAAGGTCTTTGAATGGGCCGGGGAGTTCGACCTGCGGGTGGTTCTCGACCTCCATGCTGCGCCGGGATGCCAGAACGGCTTCGACAACGGCGGCATCCTCGACGTTTGCGAGTGGCATACCAGCGAGGAGTACATCGAACATTCCCTGGCTCTACTGGAACGGTTGGCCGAGCGGTACGCCGATCATCCGGCGCTGCACGGCATCGAGACGCTCAATGAACCGCGCTGGGATATCCCCACCGATCTGTTGAAGCGCTTCAACCTCGAGGCCTATCAGCGCATCCGCCACCACTGCCCGCCCGAGCGGGTGACAGTGGTGTTCCACGACGGCTTCCGCAGCTTCCGGGAGTATGCAGGGTTTCTCCAAGAGCCGGAGTTTCGCAACGTGGCCCTCGATATCCACCGTTATCAATGCTTTATGGATTACGACACCAATCTGGACATCTTCGGCCACATCCGTAAGTCCGCCGTGGACTGGCGCGACGAAGCGGACGAGATCATCCGCGAATCGGGCTATCAGGTGTATTGCGGGGAATGGAGTCTAGGGCTGGACCTGAAGGTCGTCTCCCTCTGGGCGGAGGGGCCGTTCAATCATGCCCTGGAGGAAATGGATCTCTTTCAGATGTCGGCGGCCTATCGCGGCTACGCCTCGGCCCAAGTCCTGACCTTTGAGAAATACGCCGGCTGGTTCTTCTGGACTTACCGGACCGAGACTACTCCGGAATGGTGCTATCGGGACTGCGTGGATCAGGGGTTCTTCCCCAATATGGGCAGGCCGGAGCAGTTTTCGGGCATACGAGGAACCCTGGAACGGGCCAAACAGCCATAAACCTGACCGCGGGAACCGATCACGGGGTAGTCCATAACACAAGCGGTCACAGGGTGCCGCAGTTTGCGGCAAGCGGGATGGCGATGCGTACATCAGGTACGTGAGCCGGACCGATCGCCGCAAAATGTGGTGCCCTGTGATCGCTTACCGCAGGAGAGCCCGTCCATGATCAAGGTGATGAGCTTCAACATCCGTGTCGGCCTGGCCGACGACGGCGAGAATCACTGGGACCGCCGCAAGTCCTTTGCCCTCGAAAGGATTCACGCCTTCGGACCCGACCTGATGGGCCTCCAGGAGTGCCTGGACACCGAGCAGGCCGAGTTTGTCCGCACCAACCTGCCGGACTATCATTTTTTTGGCATCCATCGGGGCGGCCCCGGAGGTACGGCCCTGGAGATGGCGCCCCTGCTCTTTCGCCGCTCCGCCTTCCGGCTTCTCGATACGGGATGCTTCTGGCTGAGTGAGACCCCGGAGATTCCCGGCAGCATGAGTTGGCAAAGCAACTATCCACGAACGGTGAGCTGGGCCAGGCTCTCCTGCCGGTTGACCGGCTCGGTGCTTACCTACGTCAACACCCATTTCGACTACGAACCAACGGCCATCGAGGGAGATGCCCGGGTCCTGCGCCAATGGCTCGATCAGATCCGCCAAGATACCGCGCTCATCGTGACCGGCGATTTCAATGCCGACAAGGATTCCAACGCATACCGCCTCCTGACCGGCGATGGAATGCTGATCGACGCCTTACGGCGAATCCAGCCACACGGGCCAAACGGGGAAGATGAGGCCACCTTCCATGGTTATGGGCACCAGGAGGAAATGGCAGCCATTGACTGGATTCTGGTCTCCGACCATTTCCGGGTTCTTGATGCGCGGATCGACCGTTCCCGCCAAGGCAACCTCTTCCCATCGGATCATTACCCCATAACGGCAGTGCTCGACTGGAAGGCTTAGAGCTTGTCCGTAAATAAATCTTTGGTGCTCGCATCCGACTTTTGGCCGTCTTTGGCCGCTCCTCAATCGCAAAATCCTCGCCGTAGCGCTGCTACGCCTGTGGTTTTGCTCAATCGTCCCGGCCAAATCCGTCTCAAAATCCGGCGCGATCCCTGAAAAGATTATTTACGGACAAGCTCTTAAACGGCGGCAAATGGAGGCACCCTTTGCCCCCGACACACCATGCATCCGTCAGCGACTGACCGATCTGGCTCCGGCCATGACCTCGGCCATGTCAAAGGCCACCTGCGCCAGCATGTTCGGCACCACCGGCCCGGCCTGCGAGGGCTTGATCTCCGGGGGGTTAAACGCGGCGACAAACCGGTCCAGCGTGCTGCTTTTCGGATAGGCCACGGCCTGATCCATGGACTGTTCGATATACCAGACAGTATTGCCGGTATGCACATTGAGCAGCCGGGTGGACACCTCAACCCTGCCCCCGCCGAACTGGGTGCCCTCCAGGGCATAGTTGACCTTGCCCGCCAGAACCAGATCGACCTTTGCCTTCCGGCCAAGGGCCAGGGCCTCCTGGATATCCTGGTAAGAATGCTCAAGGCGCAGCACCTTGGGAAAGGACTGCTTACCCAGAAGAACATCCTTGAACAGCATGGCGACCCCCTCCCCCTGCGCCTGCGTCATGTTGCCGGGCATCTGGAAGGGGAGCACCCCAACGGTGGCCTCCTGATAGGTGTTCGCATCCGGATAGATGAAGACCACCGGCGAATTTTTCTTGACCTCCACCGGCTGATTGGCCCAGTTCCTTTGGCCCGACGCACACCCGGCAAGAAGCAGGCCAAGAAACGCACCCACGATAATCTTTCGCATACCGCCCTCCTATCGCTCTTTGGCCGAGAGCAGCGCATCGCCCATGGCGCCGCCTCCTGCCGCGAGAAGATGATTGATATTCCGGCTGCGCTGCAACTCGAGCCCAGCCACGGAAAGCACCTGCTGGGATCCTGCATCGAGCAGCTTAAGATTGAGGATCACCGTGGTCGGAGTCAGCGAATAGGTGCCGGTGAGAATGGCGGCGGCCTGTTGCTGTTTGGCCAGCAGCTTGGCGTCCCGGGTAAGCATCAGCTCGCCCTTGTTGTCGCGGATGAGCAGTTCGGCGGATTTGCGGATCTCCACCACGCCGAAGCCGTGGCGGAACAGACTGGTGGACAACGCCTCGGTCAGGGTCCGACCGAAACGGGTGGTGGTGTAGAGGTTGTCGAGGTCAACCACCGTAGTCAGGATCAACCGCTGGCCGCCTCCGGCGCCGCGCATGCCGGAGGTCAACTGCAGGGCCAGCTCCTCCCCCACCCCGAAAAAGTCCGGGGTGACCACCGAGGCGGTGCCGCCGGTATTCGCCTGGGGCACACACCCGGCCAGGAGCAGAACACCCCCCAGAAACAGCGACAGCCCGAGAGTAACCATCTTTTTCGTTGTTTTCATGACCCACCTTTCTTGGTTGAACGCTTGGCGGTCTTCTTGGTTGCCTTTTTTGCCGGCACCTTCGGCGTCACCTGCCCCTCTTCCTGAAACTGCCGGATCGTCACCTGGGCGGTGCGGGTGGAAGCAGGCATGCTTTCATTGGCCAGCAGATTGGCGGTCATTCCGTCAATGGGCAAAACCAGGCTGGCGGAGGAAAGAACCCGGTTATCCGCGTTGCGCAACAGCCGGGCATTGATAAAGACCTCCTGCCCGGCCACCGCATAGGTTCCCACCACCACGGCCTGGGCCTCCTGCACAAGACCGATCTCATCCATGCTCCGGGACAAGGCGTACTCGCCGTGATACGGGCTCACCATCATCCCCGGGGTTTTCCGCACCTCGATCACCTCCAGCCCGGCCTGTTGCAGGGTGGAGAGCAACTGCTCGCCCAGATACCGGCCAAGGGAAGAGGTCGCATACAGATTATCCAGACTGACGAAGGTGCTCACCGCAACCACGTATTCATCGGCCACCACCTCGCTGGCATTGGCGATGAGCGCTTTGCCCAGCTGATTGACCTTGGCATGCAGGGCAGCCCCCTGCCCCCCACCGTCTGCCGCCGCACCTCCTGTCTGCCCGGAACCAAAGCCTGGCAAAATGGATTGGGACATATTCCGCGGCGAGAACACCCGAGCGGTGCGGAACACATAATCCGGCGGAATCGCGTGGGGATAATTATAAAAATACGGGCGATAGGCCGGCGTGGGACGCTGCCGTTCCTGAGACACCTCCCCTTTATCCGCGACGTCGGGGAGTTGGCCGTCATCGGCCAGCACCGGAGTCACACCACACAGCACGGTCAACAAAACAACAAGCCATTGTCTGATCATCATTTTCTCTCCCCCTGTCAGGGATTAAAATTGTAGGCAGGATAGTCGTTTTCCATGCTCCGCCAGGAAGGGCCAAAGGCCTGCACCATGGGATCATCGGAAACAGCGGACCTGCCGGGGTAGACCACGGGTACTCGGCGCCCTTCCCCAAACATGGGCGAATCAAGCCGCATTTCAGCCTCGACCAGATTGCTGTACACTCCTCCGGAACAGCCACAGCAACTGATAAGCAACAACCCCGCCATGATTTTCCGCATATTCTCTCCCCCTGTTGCCTTGCTTCATCACAACAAAGCGTCAGTCAATAAAATGACAGTATGGCATGCGACCCGATATGGGAATTTTTTTCCCGTTCGCCCCTTGGAGAACCTGGATCCCCCGTCCTGCAAGGAATTTTTTTCTGATTCATCCCCCCAGGCCACCGGTTCTCCTCAATCCGGCCTTAATCATAAGCATTTTCCATGCCACCAAACAGACAACATCCTTTATTTTCTTAACAAAACGGGCTCTCCAGAAAAAAAGATTGCCAAAAAACCGGGATGGATTATACTTTTGAAGTTTATACTACCGCGATACCCAACGGGAGATTTCCCACAGGAGGAGTTGCATTATGGCACGCATCACCGTCGAAGATTGCCTGAGCCAGATAGGCAATGAAAATCGTTTTTCCCTTATCCATCTTGCCGTTGAACGGGTCAAACAGCACCGCAAGAACGCCCCTTTTCTTGTAAAATGCAAAAACAAGGAGATTGTCGCCACCTTGCGCGAGATTGCCGCTGGCCTAGTGAGTTTTTCCACCATCAAGAATTTCACCCCCACCAAGGAAGATGCCCCGGCCCCCGAAGACGCTCCGGTCAGGGGTGCTGATCTGACAGAAGAGGCGTCCCTCTAGCCCATGGAAAACGATTTTTACAAGCGGCTCGGGGTTTCCCCGGATGCGACTGCGGAGGAAATAAAAAAAGCGTACCGCAAACTGGCCATGAAATACCATCCGGACAAAAACCCGGACGACAAGGCGGCGGAGGATAGATTCAAGTCCGCGGCCGAGGCCTACGAAGTTCTCGGCGACCTGGAAAAGCGGAAGATCTACGACCGCTACGGGGTCGCGGGCCTGAAAGACAGCGGTTACAGCGGGCCGGGCAACTTTGAGGATATCTTCTCAAGCTTCGGCGATATCTTCGGCGACATGTTCGGGGCTCGCTCCGGACAAAGGCGCCAGGGGCCCATCCCGGGAAACGACCTGCGCTATGACCTGGGCATCAGCTTCATGGATGCGGTGCATGGCGCGGAAAAAGAGATCGAGATCACCAAGCGGGAAACCTGCTGGACCTGCGATGGCTCCGGCCTGCGCCCCGGCCACAAGGCATCGACCTGCGCCACCTGCAAGGGACATGGTCAGGTAGTGCATGCCCAGGGCTTTTTCCGGGTGCAGACCACCTGCCCCAAATGCCACGGCGAAGGCACAATCATCACCGATCCGTGCAATGATTGCCAGGGCGAGGGGCTGGTCAAAAAAACGAAGAAGGTGTCGCTCAAGATCCCGGCCGGCATCGACACCGGAGCCCGCATGCGGTTGCGGGGCGAGGGCGAGGGCGGCCGCAAGGGAGGTCCGCCGGGCGATCTGTACGTGATCATGCATGTGGAGCCCCATGAGTTCTTCCTCCGGGAGGGCAACGAAATCCACTGCCTCTTCCCCCTGACCATGGTGCAGGCCGCGCTGGGCGCCACCGTGGAAGTGCCGACCATCAACGGCGCGAAAAAACTGGTCATCCCGGCGGGAACCCAACCAGAGCAGATCTTCACCCTGAAGGGCGAAGGCGTTCCCTCCCTCCGGGGCGGGAATCCAGGCAACATGATCGTCGAGATCAAGGTTGTCATCCCGAAAAAATTGACCGCGCGCGAAAAAGAACTGCTCGCGGAATTTGACACCCTACAGAAAGAAAGGGGCGCCACCAAGGAAGAAGAGGGATTTTTCAAAAAATTCCTCCACAAATTTTCCGACGAAAATCCTTGATTCTTCCTCTCCGGACAGCGACAATGAGCGACCAACCCGTGACCGAAAACCCTCTCACCCATTTTGACGAATCCGGGAATGCCCGCATGGTCGACGTGGGCGGCAAAAACGAAACCGTGCGGGAAGCAACGGCCTGCGGCGCCATTACCCTTTCCCCGCAGGCGTTTCAGTTGGTGCGGGAAGGGAATATCGCCAAGGGCGATGTGCTCGGGGTCGCCCGGATCGCCGGGATCATGGCCGCCAAAAAGGTCGACGCCCTTATCCCCCTGACCCACCCGCTGGCCATCAACAAGGTGACCGTTGATTTTGATCTGAATGACAGGACACACACCATAGAAATTACCGCCACCGTAGGAATTACCGGCAGGACCGGAGTCGAGATGGAGGCGCTCACCGCCGTCTCGGTCGCCGCCCTGACCATTTATGATATGTGTAAGGCTGTGGACAAAGGCATGATCATTAACAACATCAGACTGGAAAGGAAAATCGGGGGCAAAAGCGGAAGTTACCAGCGTAAGGGATAACGCTTGCCCAAGGTATACCAAGGGAGTAAGACTGTGAATAGAGAACAACTTGAGTATTTTCGCCAGAAGCTGGAGACCATGAGCCAAGATCTTTTGCAGGAGGCTGAAAAGACCATCCACGAGATGACCGACAGCACGGAGAATTATCCCGATCCCACCGACCGGGCCAGCGCGGAGTCCGACCGGAGCTTCGAACTCCGCATCCGTGACCGCGAGCGCAAGCTGCTTGCCAAGATCAGGGAAGCCATCGAGCGCATCGACGAAGGAACCTACGGCATCTGCGATGAGTGCGGTGACGAAATTTCCACCAAACGCCTGGAGGCGCGGCCGGTGACGACCCAGTGCATCGAATGCAAAACCCTCCAGGAAAACCAGGAAAGGGCCCAAAAAGGACTATAAGAGACCGCGATGCCTGAACTGCGCAAAGACCCGATCATTGGCCGCTGGATCATCATCTCCACCGAACGGGGAAAACGCCCCACTGACTTCATTGTGGAAAAAAGCGAGACCAGGGGGGGATTTTGCCCACTGTGCCCAGGCAACGAAAACACAACGCCTCCGGAAGTTCTGAGTTACAGCAACGCCTCGGGCCATCAGGCCAACAGACCCGGCTGGGATCTGCGGGTTGTGCCCAACAAGTACCCCGCCCTCATCATCGAAGGCAATCTCAACAAGGAGGGCGATGGCCTCTACGACCGGATGAACGGTATCGGCGCCCACGAGGTCATCATCGAAACCCCGGACCACAACGAATCCTTTGCCAACCTGCCCGCGGATCGCATGATCAAGGTCTTCCTGGCCTACCGGGACCGGCTGCTCGACCTGGCCCAGGATCCGCGCTTCCGGTATGTCATGGTCTTTAAAAATTTCGGCGCCGCGGCCGGGGCCTCGCTGGAACACTCCCATTCCCAGCTCATTGCCCTGCCCATTGTGCCGCGCATGATCAGCTCGGAGATCGAGGGAAGTCTCTCCTACTACAAATACAAGGAACGCTGCATCTTCTGCGACATCATCCGCCAGGAAATAAACCAGAACAAGCGGGTGGTGGCGGAAAACGAGCTGTTCCTCGCCATTGTCCCCTATGCGCCCCGGTCGCCCTTCGAGATGTGGATCCTGCCCAAGCGGCATGCCTCTTCATACCTTGCCATGGATGACGACCATTTCAAGGCGCTCACCGCGATCTTTTCGGAGTGCATGCGCCGCCTGGACGCCTGCATTCCCAATGTGCCCTACAATTTTGTGCTGCATGGCGCGCCGTTGCGCTCGCAGCCCCTTGAGCATTATCACTGGCATTTTGAGATCATGCCCAAACTGACAATGATCGCCGGGTTTGAATGGGGATCCGGTTTTTACATCAATTCCATTCCGCCGGAAGAAGCAGCCCAATTCCTAAAGGAAGCGGCGATCTGAAAAACAGCAACTCTCACGACCCTTGGCAAGAGACAACGGGGGGGGATCAATGAAAAAAATACTACTTGTTGACGATGAAGACAGCATCCATCTCCTGTACCGCGAAGAGCTGGAAGAAGAAGGATACGAGGTGCATTCGGCACTTTCCGGGGAAGAAGCCCTGACCCAGCTGAAAATTATCCTGCCGGATCTCGTCATCCTCGACATCAACATGCCCGGCATCAACGGCATTGACGTCCTGCGCCAGATCAAGGAAATGAATCCCGCCCTGCCGGTGATCCTGAGTTCCGCCTACCAGGAATTCAAGCAGGATCTTGCCACCTGGGCCTCCGACGAGTACATCGTCAAATCATCCAACCTGGACGAACTCAAGGCCGCAGTAAAAAAACACCTTGCCTGAGAGCCGGGGTTGCCGACGGAAAACCACACGGCCGATCCGAAAAACCATGCCCTGCGCCGGTTTCACGCAACGTCTTTTTCAGGCGCGGCTCATTTTTTCTCAATCAACACCGCAATACCTCGCCGGACCCCCTGCCCCATGAGCGACATGAAAGATATCCAAGGCCAGCGTGATTACCGCCGGATCAACATCAAAAAGGTCGGCGTCAAGAACATCTCCTACCCTGTCACGGTCCTGGACAAAGCCCAAAAAACCCAAAAAACCGTGGCCACGGTCAACATGTATGTCAATCTGCCCCACCAGTTCAAGGGCACCCACATGAGCCGGTTCGTGGAAATCCTCAACCGGTTCCACGGCGAGATCAACCTGAAAAGCTTCCATCGCATCCTCGAAGAGATGAAACTCCGGCTCCAGGCGGAAGCGGCCCACATGGAGATCTCGTTTCCCTATTTTCTCAAAAAATCCTCTCCGCAGGCGCAGTCGGTGGGCATGAATGAATACCATTGCACCATGCACGGCTCCCTGGACAAAACCGACGACCTCACCCTGGAGATCCAGGTGCCCATCTCCCCGCCGCTCCCCTCCCAGATCGGCCAGGGATTACCCCGTTCCCTCGGTCATTGGGGCAGGGCCACCATCCGCTTGCGGTTCAAGCATTTCATCTGGATCGAGGATATCATCCAGCTGGTGGAAGAGGTGACCTCCCACGATCTCTGCTGGCCCACGGCAGAACCATGCACGGAATACACCCTTTCCGTGGAGAGCATTACCACGGCCCTTGGCCGCAAGCTGGAAAACCATCCTGCCATCGCCTGGTTTTCCGTCCTGGTGGAAAACCTTTCGCAGGGGTATAACACCTTTGCCTCCCTGGAATGGCAGGATGACAATAAGACAGCGGTATCCTGAACCTGTACGCGCAACCCTCTGTTAAAAAAATATCGAGAGAAATTGACCATGCAACACGAACTCCTCTTTGAAATCGGCACCGAAGAAATCCCGGCCGGCTATATCGTTCCGGCCCTTGCCCAGTTGGAAAAAATCCTCGGCGACCGCCTCAATGGTTTGGCCCTGCCCTATTCCTCCCTGCGCACAGCCGCTACCCCGCGACGTCTTGCCGTGTCGGTCCGCGACCTGGCCGAGCGCCAGCCGGACCGGGAAGAGGAAATTCTCGGTCCCCCGAAAAAGGCGGCCTTTGACCAGAATGGCCAGCCCACCCAGGCAGCCATCGGCTTTGCCAAAAAGAACGGGGTCGGGGTTGATGCCCTGCAAATACTGGCAACGCCCAAAGGCGAATACCTCATGGTGCGCATCGAACAGACCGGTCGCCCGACCTCGGAACTCCTTGCCGAACTGCTGCCCGAGGTGATCACCAGCCTCAATTTCCCCAAATCCATGCGCTGGGGCGCAGGCCGCGCCAGCTTTGCCCGCCCGATCCAGTGGCTACTGGCCGTCTATGGCGGCAAGACCGTACCCTTCTCCCTGGATACCATTTCCAGCGCCAACACCACCCGCGGCCACCGCTTCATGGCCAAAGGCCCTTTCCCGGCCTCCGGCTACAACGACTATGTCGAAACCCTGCGCACGGCCCAGGTCATGGTCGAGCCCCAGGAACGCCGCGAGGCGGTGCTTGCCGAGATCACCAAGGCGGCCCAACAGGCAGGCGGGACAATCCTCCCGGATGACGAACTGGTGGACACGGTGTGCAATCTGGTGGAAAAGCCCTTTGCCATCTGCGGCACCTTTGAGGAACGCTTTCTGGCCCTGCCCCGCGAGGTATTGATCACCTCCATGCGGGAGCACCAGAAATACTTTGCCGTGGTTGACGCCGCCGGCAAACTCATGCCCAACTTCATCGCGGTGAACAACACCAACACCCGGGATGCGAAGCTTGCCGCCGATGGCCACCAGCGGGTGATC
>JBAYUD010000072.1:0-13960 GCA_041675265.1 Desulfurivibrionaceae bacterium
CGTCAAGGGCGACGCCACCAACGGGGTCTGCAACGCCATGGCCGAAGGCAAGGTGTACGTGGGCGGCTCCATCGGCGCCCGGGGCCTGACCATGACCAAATGGAACCCCGAACACCAGCGCCCTCAGCTGTGGGTGCTGGGTTCGGTGGGCGACACCTTTGCCGAGTTCAACTGCGGCGGCATCGGGGTCATCTGCGGCATCGAACCAAAGAACCCCAAAAACGTCCTGGGCTACCGCCCCTGCGTCGGCATGGTCGGCGGCTGGCTCTACTACCGGGGCAAGAACGACGGCTCCTATGACAAAAAGAGCGTCATGGCCGTGCTGCCCAACGACGAGCAATGGGCATGGCTCATGGAGCGGATGCCCGTTTACCTGAAAAAAATCGGCCGCACCCGGCTGCTCAAGAAGCTCTCCATCCGCAAGGAATGGATGATGCTGATCTCCATCCCGCCCCAGGATCGGGCCCTGATGTTCTCAGGCCCCATGCCCATGGCCGAGTTCAAGCAAAAGATCTGGAACCCGGGCTTTGGCGGCGGCGACCCCATCCGCGATCTGGCTCCAGGGCTGGACCGCAGCCCCATCGGCATGATCGAGACCGGGGACTTGAGGCGGCGGCAGCCCTTCTGGGCCAACCGCGACAAGGCCGCGCCCTGCGCCTACTACTGTCCGGTGCACATTCCCACCATCGACCGGTTGCGGCTGTTCCGCGAAGGAAAGGGGGATGAGGCCTACAAGATGCTGCTCGATTACACCCCGCTGCCGGCCTCGGTTTGCGGCCATATCTGCCCGAACCTCTGCATGCAGAACTGTTCCCGGCAGCTGGTGGACGAGAAAATCGACGTGCAGATGCTGGGCCGCGCGGCCCGCGACGCCAAACCGCCCAAGCCCGCCAAGTCGCTAGGCAAGAAAGTCGCCATCATCGGCGGCGGCCCTGCCGGCATGAATGCGGCCTGGCAGCTGGCCAAGGCCGGGGTCGAGGCGCATATCTTCGAGCGCGACCAGCAACTCGGCGGCAAGCTGGCCCAGGTCATCCCCTGGGAGCGGCTGCCCAGGGCCATCTGGGACGCGGAGATCCAGCGTTTCCTCTCCATGCCCAATATCAAGGCCACCTTCAATGTGGCCATGACCAAGGAGAAGTTCGCCGAGCTGAAGAAAAAATACGACCATGTCATCGTGGCCGTGGGCACCCATCAGCCGCGGATCATTCCCTTCCCCGGCCACGAGCGGGTGATCCCGGCCCTGGACTTTTTGAAGAGCGCCAAGAGCTCCAAGCCGCTCAAGGTCGGCAAACAGGTGGTGATCATCGGCGCGGGCAACGTGGGCTGCGATGTGGCCTGCGAGGCGTACCGCTTGGGAGCCAAGGAGGTCACCCTGGTGGATATCCAGAAGCCCCTGGCATTCGGCAAGGAAAAGGCCGCGGCCGAAGCCTTGGGTGCCAAGTTCCAGTGGCCGGTGCAGACCAAGGAAGTCACCGCCGAGGGGCTCATCGACGCGGCAGGCCAGCTCATCCCGGCCCAGACCGTGATCATCTCCATCGGCGATGTTCCGGCCTTGAAGTTCCTCCCCGACACCGTCGAGGTCATCACCGTGGGCGGCGCGGGCTGGATCAAGTGCAACGCGGCCGGGCTTACCAGCGATCCGAAGATCTCGGCCATCGGCGATGTGGAACGGCCAGGCCTTGCCACCAACGCCTTGGGCGCGGGCAAGAAAACGGCGGAGGCCATTGTGGCCGGGTTCAAAGGCGAGGAGTGGAAGGATTTTGGCCAGCAGCTCATCCCCCAGGCCAGCCTGACCTCGGCCCATTACACCCCGGAGCCGTGCCCCGGCTCCTCCGAGGCGGCGGAAGCGGAACGCTGCATGAGCTGCGGCACCTGCCGCGACTGCCACCTCTGCGAGACCATCTGCCCCACCCAGGCCATCTCCAGGGAAAAGCTGGAGGGCAAGGACTACCGCTATGTCTCGGACCCGGACAAGTGCATCGCCTGCGGTTTTTGCAGCGACACCTGCCCCTGCGGCATCTGGGTGATGCGGCCCTTCTAAGCTGCGGCTCACTGCAAGGCAAGACAAAAGCCCCGGCTGAAAAGCCGGGGCTTTTTTTGTGCTCCACGATTACCCCAGCAAACCGGCATCCCTGCTCTGCCGGTTTGCCGAAACCAAAACAAAAAAAGGGGGGAGGCTCCGGCATGCCGGAAACCTCCCCCTCTTATTTTTAAATACGACTGCTTGTTGCCTAGAACTTATGGCAGGTCGCGCAAGCGTAGCCCTTCTCGGAATGCTTCTCGTGGACCTTCTGCCTGTCGCTTGCCGACTTGCTGCTGTGGCAGTCGTTGCAGAGATCCGAGGTCGGCTTGATCAGCCCGACCGGAGTTGCGGTATGACACATGTTACACTTCAACTTCTCGGAACGGACATGCCGGTCATGCACGGACTCCCAGCCGGAAGACTCCCGCTCATGGCACAGGGTGCAGTCCTTCACCTTGGCCGGCAGGGTATGATATCCCAAGGCGGTGAACGGAACCATCAGGTTGTTGTGTCCGGTCATGGAGCCATGACATTCGGCACATTTCGGCGCCATGGACTTCGGCTCAACCCCGTGGGTGATCAGCATCTCGGCGTTGGCGTTGACCATGGTGTAGCCGCCGGTCATGCCCTGATCCTGCATGCCTTTCTGCACGGCCTGGTTGAAATCTCCGGTCATGAACATCCACATAATCGCAGGCGGAATAATCCGGCCATCGGAGAGCAGGGGGATGTTGGTCCTGTGGTTCTTGATGGGCACGATCTTGGACTTGCCGTCGAAGATCTTACCGTTGGCCTTGGCCATGGTGTAGGTGCCGTCGGCATTGGCGGTGATCTTCTCGCCCACGTTGTACACGTAGGAGGTGCCGTCAAACCAGCGGTACTCAGGCTTCACGTTGGAGGCCTTGACCTCGTGGCCGACATACCCGCCCTGGCCGTTGCAGAAGGCCGGATTCCAGACCGGGGTGAGCCAGTCGCGGGACATCTCGGTGGCGCCGCCCTTGGCATAGGTCTTGATGTGACAGGTTTGGCAGGCTACCTGGCCTGCGGCGTGACGGTTCAGCTTGGTGTAGTTGCTGGTGCTGCTTTTGTGCGGTGCGCTGCCATGGCAATCCGTGCATTTCGGATCCGGGGCCTCGGTCTGGCGCAGATCGATGCCACGGCCTGAGATCTTGTGGCCGCTTACCGCATGGCAATCGGCGCAGGAGAGATTCCCCCGGGTTGGTGACATATGCACATCCTGGGTATCGGTGGGCGCCGCCGTATTGAGACCCATGTCCCCGCGCTTGGTCCAGTCGCCGCCGCCGGCCTTGGCATGGCACCGCAGACAGGATTTCCGGGTGGGCATGTGGACGGTTCTTGCAAGGCCAACCATGGTGGTGCCTGCCGGCATCAGGGCGTAATCAGGCTCGGTAAAGTAGTTGCCCTGCGCGTCACGCAGACCAAAGATATAGGTCTTGAGCTGGCCCAGGTAATCGATAATGGTCGTGGCCGTGGACGGATCGGGGGTTGTTTTCCGCTGATAGGTGTCGCTATGACACATCAGGCAATCCACATCATTGACAGAAGGCGCATGCGGCGCATTGCCGTCGGCCCGCACATGGCAGTTGAAGCAGGCGCCACCCGAAGACATGGCGTAGGTGCAGAAGGTGTTGATCCCCTTTACCCCTTTGCCCAGCGTTTGATTGGGCGCGTTGGTCAGCTCCGGAGTCTTGCCTGCCCACTGCATGTGCAGACTGTTGAGCATGCCCGAGGCCTGCGCCGGATGGCAGGCGATACAGGTGGCCGGCCCGTTGTACGCGGTGATGCCCGCGTGGGCGGAAATCGCACTGGTGGTGGTCGTTGTTGTCGTCGGCGTCGTGGTGCCGGTCGCACCGCTACAGGTCTTGCCGGTCTTGTACAGGGTTACCGCATCATATACCGTGGTGCTCACCTTGCTGCCGTTATGCTTCGTCCATTTACTGTTGGTGCAGCTCACCTTGGAGCTTTTATCCGAATGACATTTCAGACAGGTTGTTTTCAGCTCCGTGGCCGCATTGATGGTGGTGGCCGCATGGGCTCCCCCGGCCAGCAACGTGATCGCGGTCGCTGTAATAAAAATTTTTTTCATTATGTATTCCTCCTTATTTTTTCACAAAATCCATGGTGCCATTTTTTTCACTGCTCCCCCCCTGTCTCACCTCCTTCCTAGGCGGCTTTGTGGTTGGGAAAAAATCAGCCCCAACCTTGTGGGGTAAATATACCCAACCATGAGAACTATTACCACCTGTGACGTTTTGCCGCAACAAAAAAAGGGGGAGGCCCCGGCAAACCGGGAACCTCCCCCACTTACTGCTTGGATACGGTACTGCTTACTGCGCTTACGGCATGATATGACAGGTTGTGCAAGCATAGCCCTTGGGCAGATGCTTCTTGTGCACGCTCGCAGAGCTTGCGGTCTCCAGACTGTGGCAGGTCTTGCACAGAGTCGAGGTCGGGCTCTTCAGGGCCGTCGGGGTTGCGCTATGACACGTCCAGCATTTGAGCTTGGAACGATGCTTGTCGTGCGTCCCCTCCCAGCTCAGGGTTTTCCTGCTGTGACACATGGTGCAAGCCTTGGCCGAGGTTGGGAGCTGATGGTAACCCAAGGCGGTAAAAGGCACCATCAGGTTGTTGTGGCCTTTCAAGGTGCCGTGACAGGTGGCGCAGTTCGGCGCCATGGTCTTGGGCTCAACCCCGTGGGTGATGAGCATCTCGGCATTGGCGTTAACCAGGGTGTAGCTGCCGGTCATGCCCTGATCCTGCATGCCCTTGGCCACGGCCTGGCTGAAGTCGCCGGTCATGAACATCCACATGATCGCAGGCGGCACAATCCGGCCATCCGCAAGCAGCGGCATATTGGTCGTAGTGTGGTTCTTGATGGGCACGATCTTGGACTTGCCGTCGAAGATCTTGCCGTTTGCCTTGGCCATGGTGATGGTGCCGTCGGCGTTTTTGGTGATCGTCTCACCGACGTTGTACACATAGGAGGTGCCGTCAAACCAACGGTACTCCGGCTTCACGTTGGAGGCCTTGACCTCCTCGCCGACATAACCGCCCTGGCCGTTGCAGAAGGCCGGATTCCAGACCGGCTTGCTCCAGTCGCGGGACATCTCGGTGGCGCCGCCCTTGGCATAGGTCTTGATGTGACAGGTCTGACAAGCGACCTGGCCCGAGGCATGGCGGTTCATCTTGACGCCGGTGGTGGTGGTATTGTGCGGTGCGGAGCCATGGCAATCCGTACACTTCGGATCCGGCGCCTCGGTCTGACGCAGATCGATGCCGCGGCCGGAGATCTTGTGGCCGCTTACCGCATGGCAGTCGGCGCAGGAGAGATTTCCACGGGTCGGAGACATATGCACATCCTGGGCATCGGTAGGCGCCGCGGTATTGACACCCATGTCGCCGCGCTTGGCCCAGTCGGACCCGGCAGCCTTTGCGTGACAACGCAGGCACGAATTCCGGGTAGGCATGTGCACGTTTTTGGCAATGTCGACCATGGTGGTGCCGGCCGGCATCAGAGCGTAATCCGGCTCGGTGAAATAGTTGCCCTGCGCGTCACGCAGACCAAAGATATAGGTCTTGAGCTGGCCCAGATAGTCGGTCACGGTCATGGCCGTGGACGGATCGGGGGTTGTTTTCCGCTTGTAGGTGTCGCTATGACACATCAGGCAGTCAATATCATTCTGAGAAGGCGAATGCGGCGCATTGCCGTCGGCACGAACATGACAGTTGAAACAGGCGCCGCCTGAAGACATGGCGTAGGTGCAAAAGGTGTTGATGCCTTTTACCCCCTTGCCCAACGACTGGCCGGGGGCGTTGGTCAACTCCGAAGTGGTGCCTTTCCATTGCATGTGCAGACTGTTGAGCATGTCCGAAGCCTGCGTCGGATGACAGGCGATACAAGTTGATGGCCCGTTGTAGGCCGTGATGCCCGCGTGGGCCGGAAGGACCACCGCCTGGGCCTGCGTGGCTCCGCACAGGATCGCCAGTGCGGAGGTCGCAAACAAAAATTTCTTCATATAATGTCTCCCCTTGCTTTTTGTTCACAAAAAACATTGTTCCCTCTTTTTTACTGCTCCCCCCTGCGCCTCACCTCCCTCTCTCTTGGCGGCTTTGTCGGCGGGGCAGAACACGCCTCCATCCACACAGCGGGAAAGAACGCACGCGCCCCAATCATATTGGGAAATATACCCAATTATGTGTACAACTACCACTTGCGACATATTGCCGCAACAAAAAAATACCGCCGAACATCCAGCGATTTCCCCGGAACCGGGCAAACAACAAAAAACCCTTGCAAGACAAGAGGTTACAGCCAAATTACACAAAGGCCCCTAGCCTCCCTGCGCCGCAACATCGACCGGCGCACCATCCTTCCCCTACCCCTTGACCTTTTCTTCCATGACAATCCACACCGCCACAATGGGATCCTTTCCCCATCTCGACGCCAGCCCAATATCAGCACGATGGCCCGAACAAGGCCGGCTCCGGCAGCCGCCCGATTGGGCACAAAAAAAGAGGGACGGCTATCGCCGTCCCTCTTTTTTTTATAAACACTATGTATGCGGTGCGATGCGCCCCTATCCCTCTTCGTACACCTCGGTAACGGTCATTTTCACGCTGGACTGCCCGTGTTTCCGGTGGAACTCGTACATGGCCATGGCCACATTTTGCGCATTAACAGTTGTTTTCTCGATTGCCGCCGTACGCCAAAGTTCAGGCCCCCCGACCTTGAATTTCACCACAAACCTGCGCATTCCCCTCTCCTTTTGCCTGTGAGATCATTGGGCAGTTCCCCCCGAACTTCCCCCGTTGAGACACATACTACTCAATGCATGGGTATCGCATTATTTGCCCTCTTTGGTCAATACTTAAAAAATACTGACCCCGGAGCCAGTATTTTTCGTTGTGACGCCCTTCCTTGCCCCGCCTGAATACTCACAAAGAAAGACTACAAATATGTAAAATATAAACATCTATTTCACATATTTGTCCATGCACCACCGCCGGACGAATTTTACAAAATCGCCAAAAAATACACATATTCAACAAGAAAAACAAACAGTCCCTCCATTGGCACGATTCTCGCAAATCGTTAGCTGGTCCACCAATCCACCTCAACCCGGAACACCAAGGAGACACCATGCACCACCGTTCTCTCGCCATACCCTGCACCGCCCTTGGCCTGGCGCTCTTCCCCGGCCTGGCTCTCGCCGCCGACAGCCAATGCGTAGACAGCGGCACCACGGCCTGGATGTTGATCTCCACCGCCCTGGTCTTGCTGATGATCCCCGGCCTGGCCATGTTTTACGGCGGTCTGGTCCGCACCAAGAACGTGCTCGGCACCATGATGCACAGCTTTGTCTCCATGGCCGTGATCGGCGTGCTCTGGGTGGTCTGCGGCTACAGCCTCACCTTCGGCAAGGGAATCCTGGGCGGCGTCATCGGCTGGAACCCGGATTACTTCCTGCTCAAGGGCATCGACGAGACCATCACCAACGGGGTGCCCGAGTATGTGCTCGCCATGTTCCAGGGCAAGTTCGCCATCATCACCCCGGCCCTGATCAGCGGCGCCATTGCCGAACGGGTCTATTTTCGGGGCTACATCCTCTTCATCGTCCTCTGGTTTCTATTTGTCTACAGCCCGCTGTGCCACTGGATCTGGGCCCCGGACGGCTGGCTGTTCAACGCCGGCGCCAATGGAGTTATCGATCTGGCCGGCGGCCTGGTGATCCACGTTTCCGCAGGCATCAGCGCCCTGGTCGCCGCCCTGTACCTCGGCCCGCGCCGAGGGTATCCCAAAACCGCCATGCACCCGAACAATCTGGTCATGACCATGATGGGCGCCGGACTTCTCTGGGTCGGCTGGTACGGCTTCAATGCCGGTTCCACCGTGCAAAGCGGCCTGGAAACAGCCCGCGCCCTCACCATGACCCAAGTCTCGGCGGCAAGCGGAGCGCTGACCTGGCTGATCATCGAGGCCATCGCCTTCCGCAAGGCAACCTCCCTGGGTTTTGTTTCCGGGATCCTTGCCGGGCTGGTGGTGATCACCCCTGCCGCAGGGGTGGTCCAACCCATCGGCGCTCTCACCCTCGGCGCAGCCTCTTCGCTGGTCTGCTACTTCGCTCTGCTCCTCAAAATACGGCTCGGCTACGACGACTCCCTTGACTGCTTCGGCATCCACGGGGTGGGCAGCGGCCTGGGCGTATTACTGCTCTCCTTTTTCATCCGCGATTCCTGGATGGCAAAGGCCTCCGTTGCAGTCGGGCGGACCTGGACCGCCTTTGATCAGTTGCAGGTGCAACTTCTCGGCATGGGGGTGACCATCGCCCTGGCTGCTGCCGCCACCATCCTGATCTGCATAATTGTTGAAAAAACCGTGGGTTTCAGGATTGATCCGCAGGGCGAACTCGAAGGGCTGGACATGTCCCTCCACGGCGAATCCGGTTACGGAATGGCGGAGCGCTGAGCAGCATCTCTTTCCATTAATATATAAAAAAGCCGGGCCCTGATGGGTGCCCGGCTTTTTTTATTCAGGACAACACCAGCGCGCTGATGATACAATGCCCCAGACATCGCGCCATTCCCATCTCTTTCCCAAGGGGCATCCTCTCCATGCTGTCGACACAAACACCTTCTTCCCGCACCCGGAAAATCCGTAACGCCTCCATGGCCATGGCCATCTCCCTGCTCCTCTTCGCTCTCTGCCTTGCGCCGCGCACTGCCACAGCCGGGCTGACCATCCGGCAGGGCTATTTCTGGGACACCGAACGCCAGGAGGTTTTCATTCCCCACGGCTTCGCCTATCAGGTATGGAACCCGCCGGTTTTCGCCACCCAGACCCTGGCGGAGGTGGACTACGACCTGGAGGCCATGCAACAGGCCCATGCCAACTCCCTGCGGGTGGAACTGGTCTGGGAAAGCGTGGAGCCGCAAGAAGGCGTTTTTCGCTGGGACCAGGCCGACCATCTGGTCAAGAAGGCCGAGCAGCTCGGGCTCAAGCTCTTCATCCTCATCGGTTACCAGTATCCACCCTCCTGGTTTGTTACCCATTATCCCCAGGCCATGGCCCGCACCGTAAAAGGCCCCGGCCCCCTGTTGAACTACAGCCACCCGCAGGCCCAAGAGGCCTTTGCCCGGTTCATCGCCGCGGTCTGCGACCGCTACAAGGCAAGCCCAGCCATCGGCGGCTGGATTCTCGGCAACGAGTTCGCCTTTTACGATCTCTGGGAGAATGCCCCTGTCAAGAGCCAGGTCGGCTACGACGAGCAGGTCAGCCTCCCTGCCTACCGTGCTTTTCTGGCCAAAACCTACGGGGGGAGCATCGAGAGGCTCAACTCCGCCTGGGGCACGAATTTCCGCGACTTTGCCGAGGTACCCATGGCCCGTGCCTACCCGGCGGACCGGGCCGACCATGAGGCCATCCGCAACTCCGGCTACCACGACCTCATCCAGTGGCGCAAACAGGCCATCGGTGATTTTGTCGCCGCTGGCGCCAGGGCGGCGAAGGCCGCCGCCCCGAGCCAATTGATCTCCTATTCCATGGTGGGTGGCATCTTCAATGGCCTTGACCCAAATTACACCGCCGAAGACCCGCAAACCATCACCGAACGCTGCAAGGCTGCGGGCGCGCCCCTCGATTTCATCTCCCTCAATCTCTACGCCTGGGCTCTGGCCGGGCATGAGCTGCGCTCTCTGGATTTCGGCATCGCCAAGTTCCGCGATCTTCTGGACATCCCGGTGCTGATTACCGAGACCGGCCACAGCTCCACGGAAACCCTGTTCCCCGGTGCGGCGGCCCGCCAGACCGAGGCCATCGTCGGCTCCACCTGGGAAGCCATGCTCTCCGGGGCCATGGGCGTGCATCTCTTCCACTGGAGCGACCGCGACAACTTCCTCGCCACCCCGTACCCACGGGAGGCGGGCTTCGGGGTGGTGGATCAGGAACGGCGACCCAAACCCAAGGTGTACGAGGCGGTGCGCGCCATGTTCCAACAGATGGAGGAAATGCCCCTGGGCCGGTTCCTTGCCGGGTCACAACCGCTGGAGCCGGATATCCTGGTCTACTGGCCCAAGGATCTTGATCTGAGCTGGAACCGGACCAACGAGGAGACCGCCTCCCTCTGGGGCGGGCTCCGCCGCCTGGGGTTCAGGCCGAAACTGATCAACCGCCCCCTGGCCGAGCTGGGCACAAGCGAGTTGAAGGCCAAGAGTCTGCTTTTGCCGAGAAACTTCCAGATGCGGCCGGAGGATCTTGCCGCCCTCGCCAAGCTGCTCGACCACCCCATGCATATCCACGCCAACCTCGATCTGCCCGGCCAGTTCGACGCCAACCACCGGAACAACCCCGGCTGGACCATGGCCATGGCCAAGGTCTTCGGGGTGGATGTGAGCCAGGCCAGGCCTGCCTGGGAGAGCGGGATAAAGCCTGGGGCGGATTGGAGCGCAGGCTACGCTCCCCTGCTTCTCAACCCTGTACCAAGCGGAATCCTCGGCCATACCCAGCCCCAAACACTCCGGACCTGGAAATACTGGCGCGGGATGCGCCCCGCCTCGGGAGGCACCCCCCAGGCCTGGAGCGAAACCGAATCCTCCCTGCGCCTGGGCGCGGCCCTGGTTACCAAGGAGCATGCTGCCGCGCGCACCGCGCTCAACACCTTTGGGTTGGGCGACTTCATTGCTCCCGCCATCCTGATGGGAAACCCGAACACCGCGCCCAACTTTGCCTGGGACACCAGAACCACCTGGCTTACCGCGATCTACAAGAATTTTTTCGGGATGCAGCCCGGCATTGAACTTACGGGACCGGGAAGCGGCTATGTCCTCGCCGACCTGCGCCAAACCAAGGATGGCTGGCTTCTTGGCTTGATGAACGAACACACGGAACCGGCCCTGGTGAGCGTAAGGGCGGAGTGGCTTCTCGGGGAAGGAGCGATGGTGAAGGATCTGCTTTCCGGCGATGCCGGAGCCGGACAGGGATTGAACAGGCTGATTCTAAGTGGGGATGGCTACCGGTTGTTCCATATCACCCCGGCCCCTCAGGGCCAGGAGGAAGAACAACCGGAGCGGGAAGAGGGGTCGGCTCAGGAAAGCCGGGACTTATAATCCTCGTAGCCGAATGACCGCACCACCTCGCTCTCGCCGGTGCGCGAATCACAGACCACGATGTTGGGCAGCCGCACCCCGTTGAAGGTGGTGGTCTTGACCATGGTGTAATGGGCCATGTCGCCGAAGACCAGCCGCTGCCCGATGGCAAGGGGCTCGGGAAAGGAATAATCGCCGACCACGTCGCCGGCCAGGCAGGAGAGCCCGCCCAGCCTGTAAGTGTGGGCAAACTCGCCGGGCTCCCCAGCGCCGAAGAGCACAGGCCGGTAGGGCATCTCCAGGACATCGGGCATGTGGGCCGTGGCCGAGGTGTCGAGAATGGCGGTAGCCATCTCGTTTTCCACGATATCCATCACCCGGGTCACCAGCACCCCGATGTTGAGACCGATGGCCTCGCCCGGCTCCAGATAGACCCGCACCCCGTATTTCTCCTGAATCCGGCTGATGGTGGCGCATAAGCGGTCGAGATCGTACCCCTCCCGGGTGATGTGGTGGCCGCCCCCGAAATTGACCCACTGCATCGTGTGGAGAAACTCGCCGAATTTTTCCTCAAAAGCCACTACCGTGTGCTCCAGGGCATCGGCATCCTGCTCGCACAGGGCATGAAAATGCAACCCCTCGATACCGTCCAGCAGCTCGGGCCGGAACTGGTCGCGCACCACACCGAGACGAGAAAAACGGCCGCAGGGGTTGTAGAGATCCACATCCACCTCGGAATACTGCGGGTTGACCCGGATGCCGCAGGAAATCTTTTTGTCGGCCCCAGCCACTTGGTCCTTGAAATGCTGCCATTGCCGGAAGGAATTAAAAACCAGATGGTCGGCGCAACCGAGGATTTCAGCGAACTCCTCATCGCCGTACGCCGGGGCATAGACATGCACCTCCTTGCCGAACTCCTCCGCAGCCAACCGCGCCTCGGAAAGGGAGCTGGCCGAAGCGCCGTGCAGCACCTCGCGGATCTGGCCGAACAGGCTGAACATGGCAAAGCCCTTGAGAGCCAGGAGTATCCGGCAGCCGGTGCGCTGCTGGACTTGGTCGAGGATGGCCAGATTGCGGGCCAGGCTGGCCCGGTCGCACACGTAGCTGGGGGTTGGCACCTGGCTGAGGTCACAGCCGATATTAATTACCTTGTGGCTCATTGCGATCTTCGCTTTTGACAAATTTAGAACAACTCCGAATGTGCTTCAGGCAGGTGCTTCGACAAGCTCAGCACGAACGGATCAATACGTTAAGAAACTCCGTTCGCCCTGAGCCTGTCGAAGGGCGGTTGTTGCGAAATCCTCGCCCTTCAGGCCAGCACCTTCTCCACCCACGGCAACCCGTGGATATTGAGCTTCTCCATAAATGGATCGGGGTCCAGCTCCTCCATGTTGAAGACCCCTGCGCCCCGCCACTTGCCGGTGAGCATCATCATCGCCCCGATCATGGCCGGCACCCCGGTGGTGTAGGAGATGGCCTGGGAGCCCACCTCGCGGTAGCATTCCTCATGGTCGCAGACATTATAGATGAACATCTTCTTGGGCTTGCCATCCTTGACCCCTTCCACCTCGCAGCCGATGCAGGTTTTCCCCTTGGTCCGCGGCCCCAGGGAGGCAGGGTCGGGCAGCAGCGCCTTCAAGAACTGAAGAGGGATGATCTCGCGCCCCTCGAACAGCACCGGCTCGATCCCGGTCATGCCCACATTCTGCAGCACCTCAAGGTGCTTGAGATAGTTGTCGGAAAAGGTCATCCAGAACCGGATGCGCCTGAGCCCCTTGATGTTCTTGGCCAGGGATTCCAGCTCCTCGTGGTACATGAGGTAGGCGTTCTTGGGGCCGATCACCGGAAAATCATAGCTCTGCTTGATGGAAAGCGGCGCGGTCTCGACCCAGGTGCCATTCTCCCAATACTTGCCCTTGGCCGTGACCTCGCGGATATTGATCTCGGGGTTGAAATTGGTGGCAAAGGGGTGGCCATGATCCCCGGCGTTGGCGTCGAGGATGTCCACATAATGGATCTCGTCGAAATGGTGCTTGGCCGCGTGGGCGCAGTAGACATTGGTGACCCCGGGATCAAAGCCGCTGCCCAAGAGGGCCATGAGCCCCTTTTCCTTGAAGCGCGCCTGATAATCCCACTGCCATTTGTAGCAGAACTTCGCCTCGTCCGGCGGCTCGTAGTTGGCGGTATCCAGGTAATCGACCCCGGTTTCCAGGCAGGCATCCATGATGTGCAGATCCTGATAGGGCAGAGCCAGGTTGAGCACCAGCTTGGGCTGCACCCTTTTGATCAGGGCCACGGTCTCGGCGACATTGTCGGCATCGACCCGGGCGATCTCGATATCGCGCCCGGTCCGCTCCTTGACGGATTTCCGGATATTCTCACACCGGGAAAGGGTCCGGCTGGCAAGACAGATCTCCGAAAAAACCTCCGGCACCTGCGCGCATTTATGAACCACAACACTGCCGACCCCGCCGGCCCCGATTATCAACACCTTGCTCATGGATTTCCTCCTTGCTCTTGCTCCGCCATGCTTTCGGCACACACCATGCGATACAATCGCACCTGAATGGGCTACTATACCTGAAAGCCTTCGCTTTTGCACCTGCCGGGCCGGATTGGCACCAAAAAAATCGCTCTCCCGTGCCTCAAAAAAGATTACGAAAGAAGTGACGCAACATTGTTGACAAGGCAAAACGGAAGGTGTATATCTTGCCACGACATAAAGAGAAGGGCCGTTAGCTCAACTGGTAGAGCAACTGACTCTTAATCAGTAGGTTTGGGGTTCGAGCCCCCGACGGCCCACCATCTTTTCTCATGAAACCCACGGCGAACCAC
>JBAYUD010000073.1:0-13683 GCA_041675265.1 Desulfurivibrionaceae bacterium
CGGACCGCGCTCAATTTCCCCGAACCTTGTTTTTTTCATACCGGGAGATGGCGCTGTACAGGCGGATGTAGATATCCTCGCCCAGATTGTCCACCAGGGTTTCCACGGCCTGTCGTTTGTGAGCATCGGTCTCAAGGGAATACGATTCCGAGAGGGCGAAGTTGGACTGCCAGGCCGTCTTGCCGGTACTGGTGTCGGTGACGGTGTAGCTCACGCTGAGGGTGGCAATGAGCGCCCGGGCACGATCCTTGGCGTCGTAGGCCCGACCGGTATAACTCACCGCGTTGATCCTGCCGTTCAAGACATAATCGGCTTCTCCGGAGCTGTTCACCAGGGTGAACTGTTTGCTCTGGCCGAGCCAATCCTGCAGGGCATTGTTGATGTCTGTGGCAAGCCTGATTTCATTGGTCGGGTTGGGCCAGATGGGAATATGGAGCTTGAGAACCTTGCCCTGTTTGTCCGGCGGCAGCATGTTGGGGTTGTGATAGCCACACCCGGCGACAGTCAGCAGGATAAGGAGCAGGCTCAGGGTTTTCAGGGTTGGGATCTTCATGGTCTGGTTCCGTGAATGTCTGGCGTCAGGCTAAAAAGGAAGGGGTATATAGGCGGAAGACTGACGACGGAAGTGTATATACTAAAAAATCTTCAACCTTCGGACTATCCACCTGAGTAGTTACCCTAAATCACAATATTGATCAGTTTGTTCGGCACGACAATCACCTTGCGCACCGGTTTGCCTTCCAGGAATTTTTGCACCTTGTCATCGGCCAGGGCCATCTTTTCAAGGTCTGCATCGCTGGTGCCCGGAGCAACCTGAAGCTGACTGCGAACCTTGCCCTTTACCTGGACAACAATGGTGATCGCCTCCTCCCTGACCGCCTCTTCATCGTACTCCGGCCAAAGCACTTCGGCAAGGGGGGTGGGGTGTTTTGTCAGCTCCCAGAGTTCGGCGGTAAGATGCGGAACCATGGGGGAGAGCAGGGCAAGCATCGCCTCGATGGCCTCGCGGATCACGGCGGGGTCAGCGGTGGTTTCGCCAGACTCATCGGCGGCAAGGCTGTACAGGGTGTTGGTCAGCTCCATCACCGCGCTGATGGCGGTGTTGAAATGGAACTTCGCCTCGATGTCGGCCCCGAATTTGCGGATGGTCTGATGGGTTTTCCGGTGCAGAGCGGTACTGGCCGCATTCATCTCCTGGGGCAGAGCGGAGGCGGGTGCGCTAAAAATTCCGAGGTTGTCGTCCACCAGGCGGAAGACCCGGTTCAGAAAGCGGTAAGCCCCTTCCACCCCCTGGTCGCTCCATTCCAGATCCCGTTCCGGCGGGGCGGCGAACAGGCTGAACAACCGGACCGTGTCGGCTCCGTATTTTTCCACCAGTTCGTTGGGATCCACCACGTTGCCCTTGGACTTGGACATCTTGGTGCCGTCCTTGATGACCATGCCCTGGGTGAGCAGGTTGGTGAAGGGCTCGTCGATGGACAGGTAGCCGAGATCGCGCAGGACCTTGGTGAAAAAACGGGAGTAGAGCAGGTGGAGGATGGCGTGTTCCACCCCGCCGATGTACTGATCCACCGGCAGCCAGTAATCTGCCTTTGTTTTGTCCAGCACCCCCTCGGTGAACCGGGGGGAAACGTACCGGGCGAAATACCAGGAGGACTCGACAAAGGTGTCCATGGTGTCGGTCTCGCGCCGGGCCGGGCCGTGGCAGAGAGGGCAGGTGGTCTGGTAGAAACTTTCCAGGGTGTGCAGAGGCGATTTGCCGGATTTATCAAACTGGACATCCGTGGGCAGGCTGACGGGCAGATCCTTTTCCGGCACCGGCACTACCCCGCAGTGGGCGCAGTGGAGCATGGGGATGGGGGCGCCCCAGTAACGCTGGCGGGAGATGCCCCAGTCGCGCAAGCGGAAGGTGGTGCGCTGACGGCCAAAGCCGCTTTTTTCAGCCGCCGCGGTGATTACGATCTTGGCCTTTTCCGAATCCATGCCGGTGAACTCCCCGGAGGAGACCAGGGAGCCTGCTCCGTCGTGGGCCTGGGGCATGGCGGCCGGGTCCAAAGAGTCGCCCTCGGGCTGAATGACAACCTTGATCTCGATCCCGTATTTTTTGGCAAACTCAAAATCGCGTTGGTCATGGGCCGGAACCGCCATTACCGCGCCGGTGCCGTATTCCATGAGGACGAAATTGGCCACGTACACCGGCAGCCTTGTGCCGGTGAAGGGGTTGAGGCAGTAGCCGCCGGTGAAGACCCCTTCTTTTTCCATCTCGTCTTCCGGCCGTTGCCGCTGTTTTTCGATCTTGATCCGGGCAACGAACTCCTTGACCGCCTCTTCCTGGGGGGTGCCCGCGCTCAACGCGAGGGCCAGCGGGTGTTCCGGGGCGATGGACATGAAGGTCGCGCCGAAGATCGTATCCGGCCGGGTGGTGAAGATGGTGAGGGGTTTGTCGGAGTTTTCGATCGTGAAGTTCACCTCGGCGCCCACGCTCTTGCCGATCCAGTTGCGCTGCATGGTGAGCACTTTTTCCGGCCAGCCCGTAAGCGTGTCGCAACCGGCAAGCAGCTCCTCGGCATAATCGGTGATCTTGAAAAACCAGCCGTTCATCTCCCTGGGCAGCACGGCATTGTCACACCGCCAGCAGGCGCCGTCGATGACCTGCTCGTTGGCCAGCACGGTCTGGCAGGTTTCGCACCAGTTGACCGTGGTCACCTTCTGGTAAACCAGCCCCTTTTCGTACATCTTGATAAACAGCAGCTGTTCCCAGCGGTAGTATTTGTCGTTGCAGGTGGCGAGTTCGCGGTCCCAGTCGTAACTGAACCCCATGCGCTGCAACTGTTTTTTCATGTAGTCGATGTTTTCGTAGGTCCATTTGGCCGGATGGGTGTCGTGCTTGATCGCCGCATTCTCGGCGGGCAGGCCAAAGGCGTCCCAGCCCATGGGATGCAGGACATTGAAGCCCTTCATCCGCTTGTAGCGCGCCACCACGTCGCCGATGGTGTAGTTGCGCACATGGCCCATGTGGATGCGGCCCGACGGGTAGGGGAACATCTCCAGAAGATAGTATTTGGGCCGGGTGGTATCTTCGCCGGCCTTGTAGGTGCTGTTTGCAAGCCAATGGGAGCGCCATTTTTCTTCGATGGCCTTGAAATCGTATTTCATATTCGTTGATCCGGTTTTTTTCGTAATTAAATCCCCCCGTCCTCGACGGGAGGGGGCGGGGGGGGGGGAACCTTTGGGGCGGTTGCAGGAGGCTCGGTTGCTCATGGACTAACCACCTACAGCCTATCCACCTTATCTTATTCCGTTGGCGGAAAACCCTGGTGGGCGAGATTTTCAAAGGAAGTGAAGCGGTCGAGAAAGGCCAGCTCCACGGTGCCGGTTGGGCCGTTACGTTGCTTGCCGATGATGATCTCGGCAATCCCCTTTCTCGGGTTGTCTTCCGCCTTGTTGTATACCTCGTCACGGTAGATGAACATGATCACGTCGGCATCCTGTTCGATGGCGCCCGATTCGCGCAGGTCGGAAAGCTGCGGTCTTTTGTTGGGGCGGCTTTCCAGGCTGCGGTTCAACTGGGAAAGGGCGAGAACCGGAATGCTGAGCTCCTTGGCCATGGCCTTGAGCGAGCGCGAAATTTCACTGATTTCCTGTTCGCGGGACTGGGTATTTGCCTTGCCCCGCATCAACTGGAGGTAGTCAACCACCACCATGCCGATGTTGTGCTCTGTTTTGAGGCGGCGGCATTTGGCCCGCATCTCCAGCACCGTGATGGCCGGGGTGTCGTCGATGTAGATGGGGGCTTCCGAAAGCATGCCCACTGCCCGGGTGAGCTTGGGCCAATCCTGCTCCTTCAAGAAGCCGGTCCGCAACCGCTGGGCGTCAACCCGGCTGATGGAGCAAAGCATACGCATGCCCAACTGCTCCTTGGACATCTCCAGACTGAAGACCGCAACCGGCACCTTGTGGAGCAGGGCGGCGTTCTGCACCATGTTGACGGCCAGGGCGGTTTTGCCCATACTGGGCCGGGCGGCCAGGATGATGAGATCCGAGCGTTGCAGCCCCGCGGTCATCTTGTCGAAATCATGGTATTCGGTGGGAACGCCGGTGATGTGTTCCTTGCGTTCGTAGAGTTGCTCGATGTATTTGAAGGTGTCGGAGATGACGGTCTTGAGCGAGTGGTAGGACTGGCCGCTCTTGGCCCGGGAGATTTCAAAGACGGTGGTTTCCACGTCGTCAAGCAGGCCGTCGATATCGTCCTGTTCTTCGTAGCAGCGGCCGGCGATCTCGGTGCCGGTCTGGATCAGCCTGCGAAGGATCGCCTTTTCCCGCACGATCTTGGCGTAATAGGCGATATTCGCGGCAACCGGCACGATGTCGGTGAGGCTGGCAAGATACGTGGGGCCGCCAACCGCATCAAGCCGGTTATTGTCTTTCAGCAGATTGGAAACGGTGATGAGATCAAGGGGTTCGCCACGGTCAAACAGGGTGATCATGGCGGAATAGATGTATTTATGGGCGTCGCGGTAAAAATCTTCTTCGGTGAGAATCTCCGCCGCCCTGGGCATGGTTCCCTGTTGCAGCATGATCGAGCCGAGAACACATTGTTCGGCCTCAAGATTCTGCGGGGGCAGACGGTGGGTGCTGGAAGGGCCTGGTCCGGATTCCATGGAGTATCGTTGGCTGTAATGGAGGGGGGCGGAGTTCCGCCCCCATTCGTTTATCCTGCGTTATTCCAAGGCCACGGCAAGGGTTGGGCCAGGCGCGGATCTGCCTTTTGCTTGCGGACTTAAAACTATTCCGCGGCCAGGGGAACGATTTCCACCGTGATTTCCGCGGAAATCTGGTAGCCGATCTTCACCGGCACCATGGTGATGCCCAGGGTCTTGATGGGCTCGTCAAGAACGATCTTCTTCTTGTCGAGTTCAATGCCAAGCGCGGCAAGTTTTTCCGCAATGTCAGCGGAGGTGACCGAACCGTAGAGCTTGTTGTCATCCCCGGAACGATGGGCAATGACCACCGTGGCTCCGGCCACTTTCTTGGCCAGGGCTTCCGCCTCGTCGCGCTGCGTTTTCTTCCGTGCCACAATGGCGGCCTTTTCCTTTTCCAGAATGGTAAGGTTTGCCTTGGTGGCAGGCACGGCAAGACGACGGGGGATCAGGAAGTTGCGGCCGTAGCCGTCCTTTACCTTCACAACATCGCCTTCCTCGCCGAGAGTGTCAATGGTTTCTTTTAAAATGAGTTCCATGTTGTGCCTCCGGTTGAATCCGGTTTTTGTCCGGATTCATTATTTCTGAAAAATGAAGACTCTGAAAAAGTCTCCAGTTTCATAGTGTTTCTTTTATTAAAATTAAGACACCGAGGTGTCATCCACATCTTTTTTAAGCCGCGGTTTCCTGAAGTCAACCCAAACATCGGCCAAGCCAAGTGCCGCGATAAAGCCGATGCCGTAAACCTGCAAGAACAGAAGGCTGTAGGTGATCGCTCTGATTATCGGCGGCAGCGACCATTTGTGCATCATGCCCGAGATAATCGCCAATCCTTGCGAGAGATACAGGACCAGGAGCACCAAGCCCGCATTCAAGCCCAGGGTGGTGAGCCTTTCATCGGGAACAAGAAGCATGATTCCCGCCAGTATCACCGGCCAGACCAGCAACTCCGGGAGCCGCCAGTTTTTCAAATCTTCCCGGTTCGCCCGCAAGGGGTCTTTTCTCTTCAGCAACCATTGTCCGGCAGCGATGTTCAGCCAGGCGGTGCAGATGATCGAAGTGAGGAGCAAGGCCGGGAAAAGTCGCGCCACCTGCACCCTGAGCTGGTCAATGAAGGTTTTTATCTCTTCAAGATCACCAGCCTGGAAATGTCCTGAATCCCGGTACAGGGCAAAAGTTGCCTCAAACCCCTTATCCAGGCCCTGTTGCAGGTCAAGATAAGGATTGCTGTTGCCCACCACGCCGACCAGGAACCCCGCGATGAGCCAAACAAGCACGAGATAGCCGACACTCTGCATCCCGGCGCGCCGTACCGACTCATTCCTCCTGTCTGCCCCGGCAAGGATAAAGCCGACGGGCAGGAAGGTCAGAGAGAAAAGCAACCCCGGCAGGGTTCCGGTTGTAAAGGTCACGCCGCCTGCAATAGCAAGGGCGCAGGCTATAATGACCGTGCCGTGTTTCCGGCCGTAAACGCTCAGGAAATAGTAGGCGGGCAGGGGCATCAGGCAGTGGAGCCACTCAAGTCCGGCAACAACGGCCGGTACCGTGAAAACGAGGGTCGTGACAGCGATGGCCACGATTGTCTCGGTCTGTCTGCTTGCTCCTGCGCGCAAAAACACGATTCCTGGCTGGTTCCTTTCTACAGCTGGGTCTGACCGGCGTAGGGCAGCAGGGCAATCTGGCGCGCACGCTTGATTGCCTCGGTGAGCTGCCTCTGGTGATGGGCGCAGTTGCCATAGATGCGCCGCGGTATGATCTTGCCGCGTTCCGTCACGAAGTTGCGAAGGGTTTTGACATCCTTGTAATCAATCATCAGGCTTTTGTCCGTGCAGAAGCGGCAGACCTTGCGACGGTTGAAAATCTTCTTTTTCTTGATAACCATGTTTTTTCCTCTTTTCTGGTTCGATATATGTATAGTTTATTCGCGCTGGGCGGAAAAACTATTCAGAGGCTTCGTCTTCAAGCGCAGTGGCGGTTTCCGGCTCCGCAATCCCTTCGGGCTTGGGGGCATCCGGGGTGAAGACATCCTGGGTTTTTACGGTCATGAACTTCAAGACCCGGTCGTCAATCCGGATGAGCCGTTCCATTTCCTTGACGCCATCAGGCAACCCGGCATATTCGACGTAGAGGAAATCGCCCTGGGCTTCTTTCTTGATGGGGTAGGCCAACTTCTTCAGGCCCCACCGGTCGGTTCTTACGATGGATCCGCCGAAACCCTCGATGGTTCCGGTTACTTTCTCGGAAACCGCGGAAAATTCCGCTTCTCCGGCCCCCGGTCTGACAATAACTATTGTCTCGTACCTGCGCATTGATTCCTCCTTGTGGTCGTTTGGCCCTTGCTTTTTGCGTTTCATGCGAAGAGCAAGGAGGTATGTGGAAAAAAATAGTAAAAAAACAATCGCGATTGATAGCAATTAACCTTTTGTTTGTCAATCGTTTTCTGGAGATGGTTCCGTCTCGCCCTTGGTTTGTCGCCAGATATCCAGAAGCGCCTTAGGGTCAAGATCGGTAAGCTGTTTCCCCTGTCCTGCCATGATGTTTTCAAGGGTGAAAAAGCGGGAGGTGAATTTGTTCGTTGCCTCCTGCAGGGCGTCCTCTCCGTCGATATCAGCCTTGCGTGCCAAAACAGCGAGGGCGAAGAGAAGGTCGCCGAGTTCCTCCCTAATCTGCTTGCGTGTCCCCTTGGCAAAGGCTTCCTGAAGTTCCTGGAATTCTTCGCCGGCTTTAGCCAAGGCGCCGGAGAGATCCGGCCAGTCAAAGCCTTCCCGCGCGACCCGGTCCGCCACCCGTTGCGCCCTGCGGAGGGCGGGCAGGCTTTTGGGGATGGAATCCAGCGGGTGTTTGGGCTGTCCCTTCCGTGCGTTTTCTTGGTTTTTTATCGCCTGCCATTGCTGACGAAGCTCTTGTTCCGACTCTATCGTTTGATTGCCGAAGACATGGGGGTGGCGGCGGATCATTTTGGCGGAAATGGCATCGATGACATCGGGAAGGGTGAAAAGATTTTTTTCCTGGTAAAGATTGTTGAGGAAGATGACCTGGAAAAGGAGATCTCCCAATTCCTCGCAGATATGGCTTGGATTGTCGTCGTTGATTGCCTCGATCAGTTCGTGGGTTTCCTCGACGAGATACTGCTTGAAGCTCTGGGGGGTCTGTTTTTGATCCCATGGGCATCCGTCAGGGGCTCGGAGGCGGTTTATAATCTCAATAAGGGCTAAAAATTTTTCCGAGGTACGTGTCATGGCCCTGCCTTTGTCTGGTTGAGGGATGGGTGTGTAGCGGCAAATGCGCCGGGCAGCAAGTATTCGTGGGCAGTCATCCCGGGAGCATGGAGCGTGTGCCGTCTCTTTTTCATCAGAAGGCGGAGCCCCAAGTGGTTTTATATACCAGTTCCCGGCGTGAAAGAGAAGAAGGCAGCAGTTTGCGGCGGATATCCTTGGGGGCGTGGGAAGGATTTGGGGTTGTGGAGAGGAGGCGAGGAAGGACCAGGCATCTGGTGGGATGCGGTTTTGCGTTGGAATGATTTGCCGATATCGTTTGTCGTGAGGGATCTGTCTGCTACAACTTGCAAAAAGATAGTTAATTGGATATATATAAAAAATTCATCGGAGAATCCTATTGTTTCTTCGCTCTTATCAATGCATCGTAAATAATTATTGGTGTTTGGTGTTAAATGGTGTTTGGCGCAGGGGGGGCCGTGTTGCCAACTGAACCGTTGGGCATGGCATTTTCATTGTTTTTGAACCTGTGCGAGGTAAGTGGTCATGGCAAAAAAGGTTATACTTGAAAAACACAAGGATGTAGCGAGGATCGATCAGGAAGATAAGCGGACACACGGCTGGTATGTGCGGGTTCGTTTTCTGGGGACAACGCATTCTAAGTTTTTTTCCGATGGCAAATGCGGCGGCCGCTACTCAAGCCTGCTTGCCGCCCTTACCTGGCGGGATGCCACGGAAAAAAAGATTGGGAAAATCAGAACCGACAAACATCTTGTTACGGTGAGCAATACCACCACCGGCGTTGTCGGCGTCCGGTTTAACGAAAAGTTGAACCGCTATGAGGTGAGTTGGGTAAATCGTCTGGGTAAACAGGGCAAGACCTCCGTTTCCGTGAATAAAAACGGAAAGGAGAGGGCGTTCCAGATTGCCTGCGAGATACGAAAGGCAAAAGAGGCTGAGCGGCTCAGCGCCTAGCAGTCGTCCGGCAAGGTCTGTTTTTCTGATTGCTCTGCGTGGTCCAGCAACGCGCACAGCTCGATCGGTACGGAAATCAAGGCCTGGGCGCCATTTTTTTTCAGTTCGTCCGCGGTGCGAAAACCCCAGAGCGCCCCAATGGCGAACATCCGGGCTGCCCGCGCTGTTTGCATGTCGGTATTGGTGTCGCCCAGATAGAGAAAATCCGCCGGTTCACGGTGCAGCAGGTCGGCGATGTGCAACGCCCCGGCAGGGTCCGGTTTTCTGGCGATTGTTTCCTTCGCCCCCGCAATCGCGGCAAAGTGCCAGTTCGGCAAAAGTGTCCTGACGACCTCCTGGGTTAACCGGTCGGGCTTGTTCGACAGGATTGCCATTTCTATCCCACGGGTTGCAAGCGCATCGAGCAATTCGGCAATGCCGGGATAGGGTCGCGTGGTGTCCGCCCAGTGTAGCCCGTATTCCTGCCGCATCTCTCGAACACAGTCCTGGATAAGATCCTGTTGGTTGTTATTGCCGGGAGGCAGGGCGCGCTGGACCAGGTTGACCATGCCGTCCCCGACAAAATAGCGGTAGGCCTCTGTTGGATGGGGAGGAAGACCCTGCCGGACCAGAACGCGATTCATCGAATCCGCCAGATCGGCAAGACTGTCCACCAGTGTGCCGTCCAAATCAAAAAGCACGCATCTGTGGCGAGTCATGGAGGTGGGTGTTTATTTGGCGGAAGCGGCCTTGGGGCCGGCCAGTAAGTTAAGAATCCGCAGGCCGACTCCGAGCCGTGCCCGGAGCAGCGAGGGCTTGGCGGGTTTGACCAGATAATCGTCCGCCCCGCCTTCCAGGGCGAGGACTTGTTCCTCAATGGAGCTGCGGGCGCTGAAGATGACCGTGTACACATACGGCCCATCCGTGCGCATCCGGATCCGCTGGCAGACCTGCATGCCGCTGAGGCCCGGGATGTTCCAATCCAGAATGGCAAGAGTGATGGAGGGGTCCGTTTCAAGGGCGTTCCAGGCTGTGTCGCCATTGTCCGCCTCGATCGGTTCATAACCCCATTTCACCAAAAAATTATTCAAGCCCTTGCGCACCACGGGGTTATCCTCCGCGACCAGGATCTTGTGACGCTTGGGAGCCTTGGGTGTTTGGGCGGCCTCTTGTGGCGCTTCTTTTTCCTGCATGATGTGTGCTCGATCGGTGACAGGTTTGCCGTTGAGGGGAAATCACGTCTTGAATGAATTGTTACATAAAAAGGGGTTGTGGGGCAAGATAAAACCGGGATGAGTCTTTGCTAGTTGATTTTGTTGAATGATATTGGTTGGTTGCTGTGAGCGTTGTGCGCTGGTTGATTGTCTCCGGCAGGCGCGTCTTTCTTCTTGACTCTCTATTCCAATAGCACTATTCTTCGCGAGTTTTTATTGTCATAAGGTGATGAGTATTTCGTAAGAAGTGCGCATATTTTCTCTGGTCCCGGAAAGGTTTTGTCCCGGAATCAGAACAGGATGTTTTTGGTTCAATAAAAAATTTTAAGGAGGATCACCATGTCTGTATGTGTTGTTGGCCATTCAAATCCCGATACCGATTCCGTCGCCGCCGCCATTGCTTATGCTCATTATCTGAAGGCAACCGGCACCGACGCCGTTGCTTGCATGCAGATTGAGGCAGCCAAGCTGAACCCGGAGAGCACCGTTGTTCTCAAAAATTTCGGCCTGGCCGCGCCCCAGACCATGATGGACGCTGCCGGCAAGAAGGTTGCCTTGGTTGATTTCAGCGATATCGGTCAGGCTCCGGCAAACATCAAGGATGCCGAGGTTATCGCCATTGTCGATCATCACAAGATCGGGGACATCACCACCAACAACCCGATCGTTTTCAATGCCCAGCCCGTTGGCTGCACCTGCACCGTGCTGTACGAGATGTTCAAGAACAACAATGTCGCCCTGCCCAAGGATATTGCCGGCGCCATGCTCTCCGCCATCCTGAGCGACACCGTGAACTTCAAGTCCCCCACCTGCACCGCTCCTGACAAGGCTGCGGTTGCCGCCCTGAAAGACATTGCCGGCGTTGCCGACACCGATGCGCTCTTCATGGAGATGCTGAAGGCCAAATCTTCCGTGGACGGTATCCCCATGAAGGATCTCGTTTTCCGCGATTACAAGGATTTCGACATGAACGGCAAGAAGGTCGGTATCGGCCAGATCGAACTCGCCACCCTGGATCAGGTTGCCGGCATTCGCGCCGACCTGTACAAGGCCCTTGAGGATCTCAAGAAGGATGGTCGTCACTCCGTGCTGTTCATGCTCACCGACGTTGTGAAGGAAGGTACCGATCTGTTGGTTGTTTCCGATGAGCCTGCGGTTATCGAGCAGGCTTTCGGTGGCAAGATCGCGAACAACTCCATGTGGGTAAACGGCATGATGAGCCGCAAGAAACAGACCGTTCCGCCGTTGCAGAAGGCTTTCGGCTGCTAATGCGCTGAATAGTAAATTTTTTAGCTGCGAAAAACCCCGAACGGAATTTCCGTTCGGGGTTTTTTTTATCTCTGGAGATGTGGGTGCCCGCGTGGCTCGGTTTTTATGTTATTTTTTCACGCCGGGCTTCTTTTTGCTGGATTTCTTTGGTGTTGATTTGCTCTGGGGGGCGGTGGTCTTGGCACCCCCCTCTTCCTCCCACGGTTTGCGGCCAACCAGCTCAAGCAGCCGTTTGTCCAGCCTGATGAGATGATGCATACCCCGTAACCGTTCCGGGTCGGTCTCCCCGTTGATGTTGATGATGATCAGGCGATTGATTCCGCGTCCGTACTGATTGTTCAGGTCGATCACCGCGCCGATCACCACCAGTCTGCCGCTCTCTATCCTTTGCGCGTAGCGTTTCAGGGCCGTGGCGACTTGGAAATCAACATTTTTTTCCACCAACTTTGGTTCCGCCTTTGTTCCGGCCCCACTGCCTGCCGTGTATTCACCCAGGGAAAGGCGCAGACCGTCGAGGTCGCGGCGCAGGTCCGGGCCAAGGTGGGCATACCCTTTGACAAAAAGGCGCAGGCTGTCGCTGTTGGTATTGCCGGTAACGAGCAGAACAGGGGAGAGGAGCTCGTTGATCCCGTAATCAATAGCCCCAGCGGACAGCGAAAATTGATTGCCTGGATTTCGGACTGTATAGATCGTGTCAACCGGGTCGGGATAGAACAGGGTCGACTGCACCCTGGCATCGCAATCCGCCAGCCAGGTCATGTGCGGGGTGCCTGGCGTCCGCAGCGGCTCGTCCGTGGGTCTGCTGTTTACGACCTGATCATTGTGCCGGGCGATTTTCTCCGTCACGGCATAGGGTGGCAACCCGGCCCGGAGTTTTTTGATCGGGCGCATATCGGCGCTGCCGGACAAGGGGAGAAGGGCGATACAGAATGAAAGGGGGAGAAGTATTTTGAGGCGCATTCGTCCTTGACCCTGTTGTTTCAGAAAAATATCGGCGAGTATCTACTGCTATCATTATCGGTGAATCCACGGATGTCTAAAATTTTTTTCGCGCCGGAATCCATGCCGTGATCCGGGGACAAAGGAAGATTGTCTTGTCGGTGCGGAAAAACAAAGAGTTAGAAGTTGATATGCGTCGGGATCCCGGCTGGTTGCACGCGCGACAATTCCCGGAGCTTGTCTTGACAACGAAAAAGAGCATACTTATTGTTGGTCACCGGCGTGAAATTGTCTGTAAAAATCAAGTTATTGCAATGGGATACAGTTTGGTTTGCGCATCCCGCTGGGGTTAATGCACCGGAAAGGAGATACGGGTGGCGGAACAAGAAGAAAACAAGGAAAATGGTCTTGAGCAGGAGAGCTCGGGAGACGATCAGGTCAAGGCGGAGAAGGATGACCTCTCTGTTCAGTTGGAAAAGGCCCTGGAACGGAATCGGGAGTTGGAGGACAAACTGCTGCGCATGGCTGCGGAGCAGGATAATTTTAAAAAGAGAATGCAGCGGGAGCGGGAGACCGCGTTCAAGTATGCGGAAGAAAACATCCTGCGGGAGCTTCTTCCTTCCCTGGACAATCTCGAACGTGCCGTTGAGCAGTGTCAGTGTTCCCCGGATGCCGGTGTTCTTCTGGCTGGAGTGGAAATGACCTGCAAGGGGCTGCTCAATACCCTGGAAAAATTTGGGGTAAAACCCGTGGCCGGCGCGGGGCAACCCTTTGATCCGAATTTCCATGAAGCCGTGGCCATGGAACCCAGCGCGGATGTGCCGGAAAATCAGATTTTGCAGGAATATCAAAAAGGATACATGTTTAAGGACAGACTTATCCGGGCGGCCAAGGTCGTCGTTTCCAAGGGTAATGTTGAAGAATAACAAGGATGATTCATCCCGTTATGTAAGGAGAATATGAGATGGGTAAGATTATTGGTATTGATTTGGGAACAACAAACTCATGTGTCGCGGTGATGGAAGGCGGCGAGCCCAAGGTTATCGCCAATGTGGAAGGCAACCGGACAACGCCTTCGGTGGTGGCTTTTTCCACCAGCGGCGAGCGGCTGGTGGGGCAGGTTGCCAAGCGGCAGGCGGTCACCAATCCGACCCGCACCCTGCACGCGATCAAACGGCTTATCGGGCGCAAGTTCGGTGACGCGGAAGTAAAAAAGAGCATCGAAATCAGCCCGTTCAAGATCGTCAACGGCAAGGAGGGCGACGCAGCGGTTGAGGTTGACGCCAAGGTTATGACCCCGGCCGAGATTTCCGCCATGATCCTTACCAAGATGAAGCAGACCGCGGAGGAATATCTGGGCGAGGAAGTCAGCGAAGCGGTCATCACCGTGCC
>JBAYUD010000074.1:0-13533 GCA_041675265.1 Desulfurivibrionaceae bacterium
ACCCGCTTCATCACCATCTTGCCGGGCTCCGTTCCATCCAGATACCAGGTGGAGGTGAAAGAACTGGCGTACAGCCCCGTGGTAACCGGGGCCACCATGATCAGATCCTCAAGGAAGGGGACGTAATTCTTCACCCGGAACCACTCGTACTGGAAAGGGTCGGAGTAGGACAACTTCTTCCCAGCACACCCCCAGATACGACCGAAGGCTTGGCAGAAGTCAGTGAACCCCAGGGGTGGGGCCACGGTGAAGGAGGGGAGAGGTATTGCCTGGGGCACTTGCCCCGTGACCACCCCGCCCACCACGTTCGCCAGGAATAGTTCTTTCCCGTTGGGATGAGTAACCCAGGTCTGAGCACCGGAGGGCAGGTTATTCAGCTTAATTCCCTGGGGAGCGCCGTCGAAAGTTACCTGAGTCAGCCCCCCATTCCCACCGATACGGCCATATGCCGCCAGGGTGTACGCCAGGATGTAAGTCCCAGGGGGCATGTCGCCGGAGACGATACTGACCTCCGGGGCCGGGGGGAGGGCTACCCCCCAGGACCGCACCGTCATATCATCGAGGTACAAAATCCCCTGCCAGTACGGGGTGGACATGAAAACCTTATTGTCGATCTCAGCGTAAGTCATCCGGGCGTCGGGGCCGGTCACTGTGTCAATCGCCGTGGCCGTGACCCCTTCCACCCGGTAAAGCACCCCCGCCGCTACCACCAACATCACGCTCCCGGACCACAGACTATGTGCCCCAGGTAAGGTGATCTTCTTGGCATGCCCTTGACGCTGAATAAGCACCCCTCCGTCCGTCACCTCAGCGTTCAAGATGAAGGAAGGAGTGATCCGACGCTCATCGTCCAGGAGCTTACCCGGCATCTCAGGGAGATTATTCATCCCGTTAAAGCCAAGGGCAGTAATGGGTTTGGAGGCCTTCATGGGCTACATTCCTGAGCCATAGTGGTAAGGTTTTCCCCCGATGGGGTCTCTGCCACCGGTACGCCGGGGCGGATGGAAATTGATCTGAAAATACCCGAGTAACCCCGTCCCCTGACCACGGGCGCCGAAAAGCCCCTTAGCCAACTCCCCTTGCCAATATTGCAAGGGGCCAGCGGTGAATGCGAAGTCGGTAACCTGGTCCACAATAAACTGGTAGTTCTTGATGATGATCTTGGGGTAGATCACCTGGGGGATGAAATTGAACGGGATGCAGTCGCACACATCGCTGGCATCGACCAGGGCCGCGGGCTTTTGGTAGAACCACAGGTTCAGAATGTCCTCTGCCAGTGGGTGAACCCCCAGCATAAAGTCAAGGCCCTGGGGGATAACCGCGAGCTCCCGGACATTATCTCCGGTGATCGTATGGTCTTTGCTCAGTAGGTAACGATAGTTCTTATAGATATTGTGAATGCGATAGGCTGACCCATCCGAGTTTACCCGTTTCGCCATGAACAAGTTCTTATGGAAGGAGTCCGGGAGCGACCAAAGCCAGTCGGTGGTATCCACCTCGATTTCATAAGGAGTCACCATGGCCAGAGGCGGCAAGTCGTAATCGGTGGCCACTGACAGGATGGCATCGTTAATCCAGCCAACCAGCCATGAGGCCAGAGTGCCATTATCCTTGATGAGGTATCCCAACTCAGCCTGCATCTGGCCCAGGTTCATTCGTAATCCTCCTCATAGCCGTCAGGCGGTTGGCCTTTCCAAGCTGGCCGGGCCTTCCACGGGGTCCCGCATTGAGGACAGCGTTTGTCGGACCCGGGGAAAAGGAGCCCCGTGATATAGTCAGATTGCGGCATCCCCAGGCGACACGCTGGATTTTGGCAGACCCGGATAGTGGTTCCGCTGTCGGACATGGATTACTCCATTGAGGCTGCTTCATCCCCAACAAGTTTTGCCACTCCTGCCACTCCTGCTTCGGCCATCTCGGCCATTTCCCGGTGCATGGCATCTTTGGCGTCGCGCTCTGCCTTTTTGGCTTGCCTGGCTTCCAACGCCTTTTTCCATCCGGGAACCGGTGGCTCCGGATCGGGGGAGGGAGAAGGAGAAGGGGCTACAACCGCCGCTACCGGAGGCTGCGGGTCAACCTTCTGGCCGACCTTGGCCTCCCGGCGAGCGTTCAGGGCTGCCACGGCGCCCCAGAGGATATGTTTGGTCGGGCCGTCTGCCGGCCAATAGTTCTGCAGGGCGTCCTCATCCTCAACATATTCGCCAGTATCCATATAGACCGGATAACCGGTGCCGTCCTCAAAGGTGATTTTCCGAGTGGCAGTCTTCTGCCAGTTATCCTTGTTGGCCCACCAATGCAGGGCTTTATCCAGTTCCACCCCTTCCGGGATGACATCTCGCAATGCCTGTTCACTCTTGATGGAGCCTCCACGAGCATACCGATAGCCGCCCTCGGGGGTCAAAATGATGATCTTCGGCACCCCGGTTCCGCCCATCCAAAACTTGCCCGCAACCCGGACATCACCATGTTTCTTGGTTCGCAGGATCTGTGTCGGGTCGTCCGGGTCCCGCTGCTTTCTGGTTTGCTGTCTTGCTCTGTTCAATGCCATGATGTAATTACTCCTTTATTTGCCAGTTATCCGGACACGCAGGGTCGTAACCCCGACCGCCACGGCGCCCAGTTCAACCATCGGAGCGGCAGCACGAGCGGTTCCAGTGAAGGCCGGGGCAGTGTTGGTGCCAGCGGGAGTATAGGACTCCCCGATGGTGGCAACCTCAACCTCGATATCCAGATCATCGTTGTCGCTCAAGGCCCCAACATCCAGGGTCTTGTTGGTGTCGTTGTAGGCCACCGGTGCCAGTTCGGCACTGTTCTTGGTGATCTTGATGAAGTTATTAATAGACCCGGCATCTGGTTCAACCGGTACGCCTAACAAGCGCCCCAATCCCACGGAAATCTTCAAGCCATCCTGAGTGGCAGTCAGGCCCGTCGCCACTACGCTGCTTATCTGGTCGAAAGGTTTGACCCCGTACTTCCAGCGGTAATCGGGAGCATGAGCAATGGTCTTGTCCCCAGCCCCGAAGGTAAAGGTGATGGTATCCGTCTGGGCGGCCCCCCGGAACAGGCCTGTCACCAGGAAAGACAGGGTGCCCTCTTCCATGACAATATCGCCACCCGTGTCGTTCAGTAAGACAATGTTGACGTTTCGGGAATTGGGAATCTCGGCGTTCTCACCATACGTCCAGGCCCCGGCTGCCACAGCGGCTGCCGCATCAATGACCGCCGAATTGGTGGGTAAGGCCGCCTGATCCACGGTTGCGCTATCCGCTACATCCGCATCAGCCCCCTTGAGGTTTTGGAGGGAGTACGCGTAAACCTTCTCTCCAAACACTGCGGGAGTACCAGAAAACACCGGAGCCGCTACTGTACCAGCGGGGGTAAACCCGGCACTTTGGAAAATCCGGATGGTGCCGTAAGGGGCTACCGGGTCGGCCGCCCGAGCGGTCGAATCATAACGGTAATCGTAGCCATCACCCGGTTGCCGAATATCCATCCAGCGGTAAGGCACCGGCATGTTCATACCGAAATTGCCGGGGGCAGGAGCGGGGACTCCATTGGTGGGATAAGTCAGACTGCCGTCACCAGCCCCAAAGGTTAGGGAGGCATAAGCTTCTCTGCCAAATCCATTTTCAAAAATATTAATGTCGCTCGGGGTGCAAGCCACCACGACATCAGATGCAATCAAAGCACGAGGCATAACATCTCTCCTTCCTTACAAAATGGGCCCCAGGTCAACCCCAAGGCCCACCAGAGATTTACATGGCAGAAGAAATCCCGTCGCTGGCTACGGTGATATCACTCCAATACGGCATGTTCACCAGGCTCTCACCCCGATACTGCATGAAGAGCACCGGCTGATAAACTCCGGTCACGGCCCCTCCAGTAGCGGTCGCCGTTGGAGCGGAAGTCCATACCAACTGATCGCCAGGATGAAGGGCCATCAACGGAGGCAAGGCGTGCCCCTGATAGGTCCCGACCGACGGGATATTGGCCAGTTTCGCCATATAGCGATAGCCAGCGGCCAAGTCGTCATCCAAATCGAAACTGATCAACGGGATACCTACCGCACGGGAACAAGACCCGCCACCGGAGAAGGTAATCGTCTCAGTGGTAGTAGTCGCGGTGGTAAGGCTCTTGAAATAAATCACCCCACTGATGCCCCAGGTGCCACCGATGGCCTTCACGATACCGATGGCCCCAGAATTCCCGCCAGTGGCAATCTCTCCCGCACGGGGCTGGGCGCCGGTGCCACCGGTGAAGGCGATTTGAAGAATGCCAGCCGGCTGCAGCGAGAGAATCAACTTGCCCAAGGCGTTTACCGCGGTGGGGTAATTAAAAGCGGTGGTAACCTGGAACCCCGCATACAGGGGAGCGCACGGGAAATTGGCGGTATAAGTATGTAGCGTCGCGGCAGCATCGACGAGGCTAATGGCGGTAACCACCCCATCGTCGTAACCATTGGGCCGCACTTCAAACAGGCTGCTAATCACTTCGTTGGTAGGCATATTTTGGTTCTCCTTACAGAGTCATATTAATGACCGAAGGTTCAGTTTAAAAAAGGTTAAAGGCTTGAAAACCTTATCATTTTAGCCAAACCGTCGTCCGAAAAATTCCAGAACGGAGCGTAATTGTATATACCGTACCAGAACATGGCGTGAAGCAGGCCGCCCCGGGCACCCCAGTTGGGTTGCATCCGCAGGGAAGGAGTCTCCACTTCGGCATAGGCTACCGCTTCGGCGCCGAAGAACACGGCATCGCTGATGAGGCCGTTGTCGTCGATCTCGTCCGCAAAGGCGTTCTGCCGGTTGATCCGCACGAACCGAATGTTGTGGAGATTACACTGCTCGTTCCGGTAGAGCATGTCGCCCTTGCCCATGGCCTTCTGCCAGGACGCCACATCGGGGTCCAGCAACAGGTTTTCGATGTTGCCGCCCGCCGACAGACAGACGTAATGGTCGTTGCCGCCTTCGCCCTGGTTCCCGATATTGCCTTTCTTGCTGGGCCGGGTGTAGAAAGGGACGTGAATCGTGTCCCACATATAGGCGCTGATCTTCTTGACGTGATCCTTGGTCATGGGGGCTGCCGCGGTGGCGACCGGAGCGCCGCCCGTGCCAAAGGTCAGGCCGGTCAGGGAGGTGGGGGTGGCCACGATCTTCACATCGGAAGACAGGAAACCGTCCCGGGTCGCCTCATTATCCATGGTTTCGGCCTGATGCTGTGCCAGGCGCTCTTTGAAAATCTGGTCGATCTTGAACTTGAACAGAGTCTCCAACTTGTGGGAGAACTGCAAGGCGACGCCATGCTCGGTCACGTCCATGGAACGCTTTCCGAAGGCGAGCATCCGTACCGGGATTTCTCCGGTCTCTTCCAGGCTACCGTCCAGGCTGTCCGGGATGGGCAGGTTGTGATACCAGGTGATATTGTCGCCGGCGTTCTTCTTCATGCCGCCCGGCACGGGCCGCGCAAAAGCTGAAACCCGACATTCGCCATACATAGCAGTCAACATGTCATCAGCGATTTGATGATTTCCTAGCAAACCGCCACCTAAATCTGTCCAAAGGTGTTCATCAGCCATATTGGCCTCCTAAAATTACGGAGATATTTGGTCCATAATCTCCGAAAGGGTTTTACGTTTAAGTGGCTCCTTGGAAGAGGAAAAGTCTGCTCCTTTGCCAAGAGGCCGGTTTCTGTTTTGGTTAGCAAGGGCAGCTTGGCGCTGCGCTTCGGTTTGTTCCACGACTCTGCCGAGCTTCTGTTTGACTCCGGCCACGACCCAATCCACCTTCTCATGGATGGCCTCGACGCCCTTATTCTTCAACTCATTGGGCATCTTGGAAGCCAGAGCATCGAACATGATGCGGTCGGCTGAGTCTTCTTCCATGTCCAGACCAGATGCTTTCGCCAGATCGAGGGCCTTGTTGTACGCCCGGGTGGATTCGTCTTGGATATCTCGTTCGGCCTTGGCCGCTTTCTCAGCTTCACGCTCGGCCTTCACCTGTTCCTTAACGAGGTTTGACACCTCTTCCCTGGACAGGCCAGCGGTTGAACCCATGCCTGATTCCAGCAGGGCTTCGGCGTTGGCCTCGGCCCATGCACCCGCAACATGGTCATCATAGTCCGGGTCTTGCGTGTCCAATTCCCGGATTTTAGCGACGGCCTTCTTGTTGGCGGTACGAGCAACCTCGAAGAGTTTCTTTTTGCGTTCTTCCGGGGTCGCTGGCGGGACCGGAGGTTCTTCCTCCTTCTCAGGCGGCTTGGCCGCTCTCAGTTCTGCCAGTTCTGCTTCCAGGGTTTCACGAGCAACCTTTTCCTCGGCGGCTTTCGTGGTAGCCTCGTGCATCCGGCGCTCCGCTTCTTCACGAGCCCCCTCAGTCTCTTCCCAAGTTTTATGTTTGGGCGTAAACTCGGGCGGCTTGGCTGCGGCCTCGGCTGCTTCCCGCTCGGCCTTCTGCTCTGGGGTTTCTGCTTCCAGGGCAGCTTGTCGGTCTGCTTCTGCGGCCGCCGCTTCCTCTTCCGGGGTGGGCGGTGCCGCAAGGCTCGGGTCTGCGTCCGGGTGATCCATCAGGTGGGCTAGCGTGAGTCTGCCACCTTCAGAACCTTCTTCGCCTTCCGGCAGTTCGTGATCTTCTGGGTCTGGCATGGTGCATCTCCTTTTCTGGCGGGTATCCTTGCGGGCCGCCAGGGGGCCTAAAGCACCCCTCTGGTTATGTCTTCCGGACCGGTATCCCTTTACGGGGCGGCGTCGGCTAAGGCGCTAAGTGGTGCTCCCATCCGCTTCCTGACTAAATTTTTGATCACCGTGGATGGGTCGATTCGCATTTGTAGTTGCTTAAAAAGCCGTGTCTGGGCTTGGCCGTCAGGGTGCTCCATGTAGATCCTGAGCATCGTGGCCTCCATCTCCTGGATGAGCAATTTCACCACCGGACCAAGGTTTGGATCGGATTGAAATTGAATCGCCTCTTGAACGACTTCCTGCTCTTCAATCTCCGCAGCCCTGGCCTGATCGAACCTACCAGGCCCTACACCCCGGCCCATGGGTTGATGCCCGTTCATTAAATTGCTCCTTCAGGTGGTTGCATCCCTTCCGGCATCGCTGGCGGCTGGGCTGCCGTCATGGCCGCCTGAGCATCTGTTTGACCCGCCTGGGCAGCAAATAGATCGGCCTGGGAAAGATTAGCCTCAGCCTCCGCCGCAGCTTTATCGGCCCCAGCCGCATGCTTCGCCGCTTCCGCCGCCGCCACTTGAGTCTGAATCTCAAGCTGCTGCTGCTCTTGCTGGATAGTCGCCTCTTGCTGCTGTTGCTGTTGCTGGTCGATCTGATCGGCCTGTTCTTGTGAAATCAGCACTCCGATGTCAACCAAATTGGTATACTTCACCCGAGCTTTCAGATACGGGTATGGCTTGAGGAAAGGCAAGAATACGCTATTGGGCTGGAACATCTCTTCCATATCCTTCAAGTTCCTCAAATTCTCCTGGTGCTTCATAAAAGCCGAAATGCCAGCGATCTTGAAATTCCCGCTGGTCAGTTTCGGCAAGTTCAGTCCGGTAGGAAACTGCTCCGACACCGGCACCTGATATTTCTGGGCGAACTCCGGGAACCACTGCCGTAGCTCATCAAAAGTCATATTGACCCGTATCGTTTCGGCCATGGCGGTGATAACATTCAGTGCCCCGTCTTCAATGTCTGCCGCAATGGAGCCCATGAGGGTGTTGCTCTGGTCCAGGTTCTGGGCCGCTTCACCTTTGGTTATTTGAGAGCGATATCCAGGGTTTCCTTGAATCGTGGCGCTTATCCCGCTGCCATCGTCCATGATCATGTCGGCCTTGGCCAGCATGGCGAGGATGTCGTTGTTCCGGGTGTTACGCTCAATGGTCCGGGTTACCGGCTGGCCGTTAGCGGTCTGGTAGGTCAACTGAGTCTTGCCAGGGAACACATCGTTGTCCATGGGGTTCACCAGGGCATCGGTATTCATCTCCGTCATAGGGTTGACCACCCAATTCAGATTGTCCGCATGGAGAGAGAGCAAATTGTTGGCGAAGTACCACAGGCTCCTGATCCCTTGGAGTAAGCCGCGGCCATCAAAACGGCGCAGGTTGGGGAGGGCGCTAAACCCTACCCCAGGCCAGCGGATGGTGGGATAAGGGCTTGACTCGGGAGCCCTGATCACTTGGCCGCCGGCCACAGTGTATCTCGCGCTATTGAGCAGTTCTTCCCCTCTCGGGGAGAGCACCTTGCCCCAGAACTCCGAAACCATTACCGTATTGTTGTACTTGCCCTGGACATGGATCATGTTCTTGCGCCGGGCAATCTCTTCCTCGGTAAGATTCGAGTCAGTGAGCCAGCCGCCGCCAATGCCGAAATCTTCAATGTTCTTATAGATGCCAGCTTTCTCGCCCTTTTTGAGTTCTGAATACGCCTGCCATTCCTGGTGGACCCAATAACGCCCCGACCAGGGCTCACGGCTGGCGGCGATAGGATCACGGTGGATATTCTCCGGGTTTAGTAGATCCAGCTTCAGGCCTTTGCCTGATTCCCAATAGGGCATAACTTCCAGGGAAGTGCCGATGGCCAGGGCCATGGCGGTTGCATCCGCAAATTTAGTCGGAAAATTGGCGTAGTTCCGGGTCACCATCAAGCCCATGAACTGAGACCAAAAATCGACCGCCTCCGGGTCCCTCTCATTCTCAATGGCGAGGAAATCTACATCGAAGGCAGTTCGGGCCAGGGCCTGTCCCGTCCTGACGTACTTGTTGGGCTTGGGGTAGGTGATCTTGGACTGCCACATCTCCTTCATGGCCCAGTTGTCCGGTTCCTCTTCATTGAAGATGCGCCAGCACTCTTCCTGCATTCGGCGAATATCCAGCATGGCCTTGACGGAGGTATCAACGCAGTCCATGCAGTAGTCCACGAAGTGGCCAGGGGACTCGCCGGCATAGGCGCTGGCAGCCTCTTCCCGTTCGGCCTGTTCCTTCGGGTCCATCTGCTTCGGCTCGCTGATGCTGCTGGCCGGGAGGTCTTCTTGAAGGGCCATTGGTCGCCTATTTCAGGTGCTTAATTTTTTCAGAAGGGAGCACGGTCATACCGGAAGGCTTGCCGCCGCCGCCTGATTTCCGCTGCTCATTCAGGGCCACAGCCACGGCCTGCTTATCGGCGGCCTCTTTCCCAAACTTTGCCTTGGTATGCTCAAATGTTTTGCCGCCGTGGAACTCGGAAATGTTCTCCGACACAACTTTTTTCGATTTACCCGGTTTTAATGGCATCCTGATTCTCCTTTTGTCCCCAGATCCTCTCCCACCCTTCCCTGTAGGCATCCCCGGAATGCTGGACGCAGGCTATGTCGCCGTGGTCAAGGTTGCCAAGATCGGCGTTCCAACCTGCAGGGGGCGTAATCTCTTGATCGGTCAGAGTGTTCTTGAACCCTTCTCGGGTCCGCATGGTTCCATCCCCGTTCCATCCTTCAAAAAAAGTATGAGGACGCCACCGTTGGAACCCGGCCTCTTCCATCTTGAGGCGGTTCCCCACGTTGGTTGGCGTCCATCCTTTAGCGGGTCGCCGCATGTTGTCTACCTCCCTGCACCGCATAACTATTGGCAACTTTGCGCCATTTGGCGTTCTGCCGGGCCATGGCGCCCCGGTCAAGACCCTGCCGGCCAACCTTCCCAAGACACACGCAGACCGAATTGGCCCATGCGTCCATCGTGTGGCTGATTTCTGTCTTCTGGGGCTCCGTCCCTACGATGTTTCCAGAATTGTCGATCTTGAAGTGCCAAGCCCCATTGAGCCCCTTATCCAGAAGATGGTTGGTGGCCGACAGATAGACCATCGGAGCATTGGAAGGGCTCCGGTGAATAAGCCAATAATTGAAAGTGCGCTCAATTTCCGACCAGGTGACCGGGCCGCCCTCAAACCGGGGCTTGTAAATCCCGTGGCCGAACTGCGTGAAGAACTTCTCAATATCTTGAGCAGGAGAATGGCTGTAATTTCCTTGGTCTCGGTTACCGATACTGCGGTCACCGCAAATCCGCCAAGACCTCCACTTGTTATTCCACTTGGGGCTTCTCAGAAGAGGGCCAACCTGAGTTTCCAAGAGAGTCGCAATGTCAGTCCCTTCCGCCCGCACCGTGTCGATGTAAATCAGACGGTTTTCTGTAGTGATTTGGCCTAGAACGCACGACGGATTATGCCATCCGTCAAAACCCGCAAAGCAAGTCAGGCCGGGGGAAGGCCAGATTTCCGAGGGGCAAAGGTGAATGTCCCGCTTATACCCGGGGGCCACCTCTTTACCTGGCTTGAACTCGGCAAATTTACCTTCGACATAGCGCGCCCTAGCCGTTTCATCATGCGAAAAGACCCGTTTCGCCATCTGCATGGCTTCTTCATTGAGGGCCTGCATTTCGTCATAAGTAACTCTGAATACCCGCTTGACGATCAGAGGCGCTTCCGGGTCGATATCGGGTTCCAAGATGAGGCGCCGATAAGTCCAGTGGGTTTCCTCGGCATAGTTCATGTCAACTTGGAGCCGGCTGGGTGTACCTGAGCGGCGAGTGGAACGGTAAGCGGCGTGATCATAAACCACTTCCGGCACACCAGCATTACCCTTCTCAGTCATGGGGGCCGGGTCATTAATCCAGATCAAAGACCAGGATGAAGCACCTTGTAGACGCTGCAGATCGGAAGGGTCGTTACAACCGAAGAGATCAATGTCGATATGGAAGCCGCCAGCCAGGTCAATGCGGCATTCCTTGTTCTCATTCTTGAAATGCACATAACTGGTATCGGCTTGGAAAAATTCATAGAAAGATGGAACCACTGAAATTCTGATGTTCTCCAAGGTATCACGAATGATAGCAACCCTGATGCTTTGCTTACATCGTTGCTGATGGGCTAAGATAGCTTGAATGGACGCAAAAGTTTTATGGGCACCTGGAGGGCCGAATAATGCGTTAATTTGGGCCGTAGAATGAATGTATGATAATGAAGTCGGCCCGAATAACCATTTTACTTCTGCCATATTGTAAGTTGGCAACAAATAAATGGAAATTACAAGGGGTAAAATTATCAGAATGTCATTTTGTTGTGAATTGTGTTAGCAATATAGTTGACAATATGTTGAGGCGTGGGAAACGGTATTATTACGTTGATATGAAGGTATTTGGGTACTACATGGGGGAGGGAAGAGAGGTGTGATATCGGTAAATCGTATTTATAGATAATGTATCTGTTATTTATGTTGTGAGCGGGGACCGGGTCTCGAACCCGGAACCACCGACCGGGAAGGTCGGCCTCTACCCATTGAGCTTATCCCCGCTTATTTTGCCTTCTAATCTTCAACTCCCCGGTCATGGCGGCTGACAGAAGCCATTAATAACTGCTCGGGGGTCGGCTCCGGAGCCGGGTGGAGAGGTCCGAGCGGTTGACCGGTCATGGCGTCTATTCGACTCGCATAGATCGGACAATTTTCCTGAGTGGTATCCTCACCCTGTAAACATTCCCCCTCTTCCGCCCAAAAACAGCCGGTGCAACTCATGACTTCACCCCCTCGTAAATATTCCGGATATTCTGCATGAAATACTTGCCTACCGACTTGGCCGCCCGGAAGGCCTCATAAGTTTCCAGGGACACATCACGGTATATATAGTAGGAACCGCTGGTGAACTGGATATGAAGCTCCTGTGCCTGGGGGTCGTACCCGATGGAGTGGATGTTCGATGAGGTTACAGCGTATAGGATCACTTTGTCAGCAGGCATCAACATTTTCCTTTGATCATGTCCCATGGTTCTATCAGGTAGAAAATGAAATCTTCTTTCATAATCTCGTCAATCAACTGCTTGTTTTCGGCCAATGGCTTATCGCCCTCGATGAGAAAGTACGGGGGCCAGCCGATGATGTCGGGATGAGTAAGGGAGGCCATTAATCGGGCTCGCCATCATTGTCATTATCTGCCCTTTGAGCCACCCGTTGACCCTGACTCGGACACTTTCGGCCCAACCGACACAACGGCTCTCCGGCTTTGGGGTTGCCCGTGTCAGGGTGAGGAAAGAACCAGTACCGGCACACCCAATGGTTGATCGTGCCACCCTTGAACTCCGTACACGTTGGTTCACACATTACCATCACCCGACCCTCTGCATCTCTTTGAGCCCGTCCTGGAACCCGGAAGCGTGGCCCAACGCTTCGCTCTCCACGAACCCCGCCCGGTACGCATCCTCAGCCGCTCCAGCCGCAAGACATATCGCCCCCATAAAGCCCAGGGTGAAGACTGCTACCGCTACGATCACCAACCAGAACCAGTGGACCATGGTGCGCCTCCTTATCAAGGTGGGGTCCGAGTGAGGTTAGACCCGGCCCGGACCCCGGTATCTAAATTCCGAATCAGCTATCCAGCCTACCTAACAGCCGCCTTTCTTTTTGCCGCGCATCAGAACCACCTCCTTTATTCGTTCCTGGCGATACTGGCGTTGGCCCACATGATCGCTTCTTCAAGTTTCGTTAAAGCCAAGGATTTCTCCCTGCTCTCAGAACAAAGATTATTGATGTTTTGGGCCAGGGCGCGAGCATGAGAGCGCAGAAGATCATACTTGGCTGGCTGGCCCTCCTTGGGGGCGTGGTAAGTAAAGCGATGATTGATGTCAGCCATAGAGCCAGGGTACGGATAAGAAGGAGGGGGAGCAGGAGCATCTTCGCCCAACATCTTGACATTCCCTGCCTCGAATGCCTTGGCCGGCGACCAGGATTCATAGCCGTCCTCGTATAGAACATAATAACCACCTACAGGGTTCACACCCTCCGGGACCCGGTGAGCCAAGTGAAGGCTTACAGGGACCGACTCTCCACATTCCAGGTCCCAATGACCGGTCATGGACGGCGATTCTGATACCGAAGCGACGATCTTATCCGCCCGAACTCGCTTATGGCTCTGCCATTCAGGAAGAGCGGTTTCTTGCTGATTCTCTACCATAATCTTCTCCTGGAACCGTCTTCGACTCTCGCCTGGCGCCGGTGGCCTCCTGGGGGTTAAGGGATAAGACTGACCGACATAATGATGTAGTCGGGCGGTTCATAAATATGAGAGCCGCCCATGATGGCGTGGATCTGGTCGGCTGGCATGATGTAGTTCACCCTGACAATGACCTCCCGGCCAGTGTAGGAAAACTGAACAGATTCTTCATCATCAGAAAAACCTATTTCACAACGACCCCTGTAAACCTCCGGGTCCCACTCCTTCAGCAACAGTTCGTCCCCCACCCGGTAGTCCCGGTCATTCCGGCGAAGCTCAAACTTCTTCTTACCGTTCAAGGTGAGCTGAAAGAACTCCGGCCAGGTCTTCAGACTGTGGACCACTTTGCGAATGCGTTCAGACATCGGTTACTCCTTATGGTTTGAGGAAATAGGGCAATCCCTGCATGGCCTCGGCCGCCCCTGAGCCGCGAGCTCCACCATGTCCACCACATCCGCCCCGATAGCCTCAGCCCAGGTGGCAACTACCAATTCGTTCCCGGGCGGGTTCCTGAAGCCTAACTCGATTGCCGAG
>JBAYUD010000075.1:0-13339 GCA_041675265.1 Desulfurivibrionaceae bacterium
CCGGCTGCTGCCTCCGGCGGCGGGCTTGTTGTTTTTTTCGCTGGTCTGCCTCATGCCTGCACGGCCTCCGGGGGAATAAACAGATGGAAGCTGGCGCCGCCGGGGCTGCTTTCGCAGGAAATCCCGCCGCCGCAGCGGGCAATGAGCTTTTTCGCCAGGTACAGACCAAGACCGGGATGCCCTTTCTCTTCTTTCGTCGAATGAAACGGCTCGTAGAGATGCGCCGTAGCCTCGGGCGGTAGCCCGGGGCCGTTGTCCCGCACCCGCACGCCCACGCCCTCGCCTTCCCTGGCGGACTCGACCACGATCTCAGCGCCTTCCTTCCCCCGCACGGCTTCCAGAGCGTTGGCCAGCAGAATATGCATGATCTGATGCAGCTCCAGCTGAAAACGCGTCAAGGGCGGCACCTCGGCCAGGGCCATAACCTTGCGCACCTTGTGCTTAAAAACAGAGTCGGCGGTCATAAACTCCACCTCGGTTTCGATCACGGAATTGACCGTATAGGGAACGCCGCCGGCCAGCTGCCTGAACTCGGGCAGGATCATGGTCCGCTGCAAAATCTGCTGGCTCTGCCGCACCTTGTCCTGCATCTGGGAAAGAGAATCGGCCCTCCGGGCGAGAAGATCGTGCAGCCCATCCACCTCCGGCGACGCGCCGGTCTGGCGCATCTGCTCCAGCACCGCCATCGCCTTTTCCAGCATCATGGCCGAGAGATCCGTGTGCAGGGAAAAAACCTGGATGATCCCGCTGAGATTATGGATGATCCCGCGGAACATCCGCCCCAGCGCGGCATCCTGACTCTGGGCCAGATACGCCTCTTCCCATTTTTCCGATTGCATTGCCCCTCCGATGTGCAAGGATAGCGGCCTGAACGGCTGGCCTTGCGTACAGCTTACCCGGAATGGGGGTAAAAAATCCAGGCTATTGTCGGCACGGTTTGAAAACAAGCGCCAGCCTCCGCTGGCCTCTGCGAGGACAATGGTGTACACTAAAAAGCATCCGCTTCGTATCGCCCGAACACAGCGCCAGCCGGGGAACCCCTATGCTCCTGCTCGATGTCCCATTCCTGCCCGACCCGCATTACGTGGATTTTCTTTCCGAATTCCAGCCCTCGCTCCACTCCGTCCATTTCAGCCTTTTTCTGGAGAACATTCCCGATGGCCGCCACCGGTCCAGCATCGCCCCCGCGTTTGCCGAGCTATCCCCTGCCCTGGCCAGGCTGCCAGGTCCGAAAAAATACGCACTCCTCAACAGCCGTTTCCACCATCCCCGCCTCTATGCCGACAAGAGTGCCTTGCAGAAAATCATCCACGCGCTGGACACCCTGCTCGCTGCGGACGCCCTCCACGGCATCACCATTGTCGATTTCTATCTCCTGCAGGCGCTCTCCGACCTGAACCCCGAGGTGGCCGCGCAGCTGGAGGCAGTACCCGGAGTCAACTGCATGCTGGACTCCTTTGCCAAGGTGCAGGGTTGCCTTGAAGCCATTGCCGAAACCGCTTTCAAGCCCCCAACCAAAATCAATCTGGACCGCTCCCTGAACCGCAACCTTGCCGACCTTGCGGCAATCTCCCAGCAGTGCCGCCGACACTACCCAAAAGTCAAGCTCACCCTGCTGGCCAACGAGGGGTGCCTGGACCGCTGCCCATTCAAGCTGACCCACGACGCGCAGATCGCCTTTGCCAACACGGGGTGTATCGCCAACGAAACCCATGCCGCCAACCAGGAACTCGGCTGCATCCGGATTCTGTCCAACTCCCCGGCAACGCTGTTCAAATCGCCCTTTATCCGGCCAGAGGATCTGCATCAGTATGAGGGAGTGGTGGAGGTGATCAAGCTGTGCGGCAGAACCTTGGGAACCGCCTTTTTGCAACGGGTGGTGCGGGGTTATGCGGATCGGAGGTATGAAGGCAATCTGCTGGATCTGATGGACACCATGGAATGGCTGGCCAAGCGGCTGCATGTGGCCAACGAAGAATTGCCCGCGGATTTCTGGACCAGACTCAGCGGTTGCGACAAGAACTGTTACGCCTGCTCGTACTGCCGGGAACTTCTGGCCAACACCGCTCGCCCCTTACCGTTTCAGCTTGAGGATCTACGGCAATGATAAAGAGCTGGAGCCTGATAGTCTGGTATGTTGGGTAGAGGAACGAAACCCAACATTTACAAATGTTGACCAAAACACCATCATGATCTGCCTAACGACCAAAACTGCGGTTGTCAACCAATGGAAGCTGGGGATGGAAGCCGGTTTTCCGACAAAAGATTGGCAAAAAAACAAAATATCATGGACGCCCCCTATGTTGCACCTCCAAGCGCCCCGGCTGCCTTCAATTCGAAAGGCAGCCGGGACACAGGTGCACCGATCAAACGGTTACATTCAACAAAGAAGTGGAGGCTGTTGAATCTGCTTCCTTGTTAAGTTTTGTCAATTGCTCCAGCATGATTTTTAACAAATCAATTTGTTTCTGGCTGGAACCCTGGGTAGCTGAAGATTTCGTTTCTGAGTCATCGCCGGATATTGCCATGGCCATGCCTTCCGGCGGAGGAGGTGGCGGGGCAAAGCCGCTTTTGTCCATAAAAGACTTCAGCTCGTCGGCATTGAGCGAGCCATCGCCATCGCTGTCTGCCGCACCAAAGGTATCATTGTCAACAGTAAGGGACTGGCCGGTCATCTTCTGTTGGTTCTCGGCCATGGTTGCCAGCTCATCCATGGAAACTCCCCCGCTGCCATCCGAATCCACCTTCTTGAAAAAGTCCTGCGGCCCATGATGGCTGCCATCGTTGCCGATGGATGCCGTGTCCGAGGAGGTTCCTTGATCGCCGGACCCGGACTGCAACTGCTCCAGCAGATTTTGCAGGCCGGCAATCAGGGAGGAGAGGGCATCTCCGCCGGAATTGGCGGCATAGGCCGCCGCTGCTCGATCCTTCGAAGGTGGTATTCTCCCCATTTCTCCCGAGCCTCCCATCTCACCGGGAGGGCCAAACCCGTTGCTTTGCATGAGATTCATCATCTCATTCTCACTCAACGTCCCACTGCCATCGGTATCGTAGCTGCTAAAGGATGTATCGTCCACCTTAAGGCTCTGTCCGGTCTTGCTGTTGATGTCCTCAGCCAGCGTCTTCAGCTCGGACTGAGAGACTCCCCCGCTGCTGTCCACATCCACCTTCTTGAACAAATCCTGCGGCCCTTGCCGCTGCTGCATGGCCTGCATGGCCTGCATGGCATAACTGCCGGAACTGCCGATACTGTTTACCATAATCTGTCCTCCTGTATGGAATTTAGTGCTGCACCCAATGATGCGCCTGATTTCCATATCGGTTGAAGAACAACTCAACAATGTGGAAAGAAAGTGGAAAGAAACCCGCGCAATCCGAATGCCCATGCAAAAATTCCCTTGGTTGTGATAAAGAAAAAACTGAATCCGAACAGACATGAGGATAGACAATGAAAATCAGCATCACGCGCAGACTCTTTTTGGCGATCATTTTGGCGGCTGGCATGGCGGTAATCAGTATGATTCTGATCATGCAGTGGAGCATGAGGCAGGGATTTCTGCGCTACATCAACATGATGGAGAAGGACGGGATCTCCCGGCTGGCCAGCGCCCTTGAGAATGGATATCGCCATGATTCCGGCTGGGGATTCGTGCTGCGCGACCCAACCGTATGGCCCCAGCTGATCATCGCCTCGATTCCCGGAGACGACCTGCCTCCCCCAACACTGGACTCCCGGCCAGGATTTCCTCCGGGAGCACCGTTTGCCCCCCCGTCGAACCCCGGAATGGGCGGAGGGGCACCGCCGGGATCTCGCCCCCCACATCTGCCCCTGCACTTGGGTCAACGTTTTTTTCTTCTTGATGCGGACAGAAAGGTGCTGATCAGCCAGATTTCAATCCCTGCGCACAGCGAGACAACACCGTTGCTCCATCAGAAAAAAATCATCGGATATTTGGGGCTCTTGCCCCGCGAAAAACTCTCCGAACCACGGCAGGAACGGTTTCTCAAGGAGCAAACCCTAGCCTTCCTCATGGTGGCTGGGGTTGTCCTCCTGCTGGCCACCGGGCTCTCGCTGCTGCTCTCCAAACGGCTGGTCCGTCCGCTGCAAAGCCTGGCCGGGGCGACGCACTTGCTGGCGGCAGGACGATTCTCCACCAGGGTGGAAGTGGTCTCTACCGACGAATTGGGGCAGCTGGCCGAACATTTCAATTCCCTAGCCATGACCCTGGAAAAAAATGAACGGAGCCGCCGCCAGTGGGTGGCGGATATCTCCCATGAGTTGCGCACGCCGGTGGCGATCCTGCAAGGCGAAATCGAAGCGCTTCAAGACGGCATCCGTCAGCCAAATCCCGACTCGCTCCGCTCCCTGCACGGAGAGGTGCTCCGCCTCGCACGCCTGGTGGAAGATCTTTATCAGCTTGCCATGTCAGACCTCGGGGCGCTTACATACCAGAAGAAAAACCTGGATATCATCGGACTGCTCAAGGAAACGATCGCCACCCACCACACGAAATTCTCCGACAAAGGGATCACGCTCACCAGCACTCTCCCTACAGAAAAAACGGTGGAAATTTTCGGGGACACCGAGCGATTGCGTCAACTTTTCGCCAACCTGCTCAACAACTCGCTGAAGTACACCAACGCCGGAGGAGAGCTTCGTCTCGGCATGACCTGCCATGCGCATAACGTGACCATCGATTTCCAGGACTCAGCCCCAGGAGTTGCCGAAGTGGACATGGAAAGGGTGTTCGAACGCCTCTATCGGGTGGAGACCTCCCGTAACCGCGAGACCGGCGGTGCTGGCCTCGGTCTGGCTATCTGCCGAAACATCGTCGAGGCCCACCAGGGGAAAATCTCGACTCAATCCTCCCCCTTGGGCGGCCTATGGGTCCAAGTCGAACTGCCGAGGACAAGACCCCAATGAAACAAATGATTCTGGTCGTGGAAGATGAGCCGAAACTGGCCGGGGTGTTACGCGACTATCTCCGGCAAGCGGAACTCAAAACCTTTTGGATTGCCAACGCATCGGCGGTGGTTCCCTGGGTACGGAAACACGCCCCCGCCCTGATCCTGCTGGACCTGATGCTGCCCGGAGGAAACGGACTGAATATCTGCCGGGAAATCCGTACCTGTTCGACCGTGCCGATCATTATGATTACTGCTCGTATTGAGGAGATCGACAGACTCCAGGGCCTGGAATCCGGGGCGGATGACTACATCTGCAAACCGTTCAGCCCCCGTGAGGTGGTGGCCAGGGTCAGAGCGGTACTCCGGAGAACCGATGGGAATCCCTCCCCCGATACCGCCGTCGGCCTCGTCCTGAATCAATCCCGCTACCAGGCTATCCTAAACGGCCATGATCTGGCCCTCACCGCTGTCGAATTCAGGTTACTGCAATTCTTTTCCTCAAAAAAAGGACAGGTCTGCACCCGGCAGCAGTTAATGGACAACATCTATTCCGACGAGCGGGTGGTGGCTGACCGAACCATTGACAGCCATGTCATGCATTTACGCACAAAAATCGCTCTGGTCGATGCCAACTCTGAATTTATCCATTCCGTGTATGGGGTGGGGTACAAGTTTGAGCTGCGGGAAAAAATGGAGCGCTGATTCGGAAACAACATTGTTTAAGCCCAGTGGCTTCTCATTAAAAAAAGGGGCTGTCTGTCTACTTTTTCTCATCCGGCCATCCTAAATAATTTTCATTATCTAGGACAGCCCCTTGTTTTTTATAAATCAAGGATTTTGGCTCCATGTACAATTCTCATTATGTGCACGGAATTATAATCTATTCTATAAATAACCCGATATTTTTTGTGGATTATGTGTCGGTAATTTGTACCGAAAAAAATATTTTCCGGAATTAAGGCAAGACGCTCAGGGAAATTGTCGAGGCTATAAATTTTTTCTTCTAATTCCAGTATGATTTTTTTTGCATTATTAATGCTGTCCTCAGCGATATAGAAGAAGATATGTTCGAGATCTTTTTGGGCATTGAACGAGACGTTGACTTTATATTTTTTTGCCACGTTTGAACCCCTGAAAAAATTCTTGTGCTTCGGTATACCTCCCTTCTTTGATATCTTCTTCGGCGGCAGCAAGTAGCTTTAACAAACTGAATGCATTGGTAATTTTTTCGTATTCTTTTGCGTCAACAAGAACAGCCTCGGCTTTGCCATTGACAGTTAAAATGACAGGACGCTTGGTTTTGTGAATTTGGTCTAAAACTGAGTTCGTATTGCGCTTTAGGTCTGTGATAGACCTGATATCCTCGGTTATACTAATTGACATCTTTTCACCTCATGCGGGTTGTAATGAATCTTTTTTTGATGCCATATTATACATATATTTGATGCGAATATGCGAATATTTTGTGCGCCAACGAGTCTGTGGAAAAACCTGATCGACGCCCTCATCAATGCATCACCCTAGCAAACCTCCACACCAACCACAACCCAGAAAAAATCCGGGGATTTATCATCCGTAACGCCTGCACCGATAATCACCGTGTCTGCCACATCATTCATTTTCCCGATAAATACCAAACAGTTATTTCGTTATTACCTATTGGTCAACCCCTCCTCCCTGCTGGTACAAGTATATCCTTAAATTGCCCCACACTCATAACCCACACGGAGGAATACCCATGCTCAAACGAATCGCACTGTCCCTGGTCTTTACCCTGCTGACCGCCGCGCCCGCCCTGGCGACCAACTACATCACCCCGGCAAATCTCAAGAAAATGCTGGATACGAAACAGGAAGTAATCATGGTGGACATCCAGCCCGCAGCCGACTTTGCGAAGCAGCACCTGCCCGGCTCCATCGAAACCAACGCCTTCCCCGCTAAAAGCGACGAGGAAAAGGGTCGTCTGAACAAGGCGTTGCCGGTCATCAATGGCAGCAAGGCCCCGGTCGTGGTGCTCTGCCCCCGTGGCAAGAGCGGGGCAAAAAACAGCTACGACTACCTCCAGAGCAAGGGAGTGGGTGAGAACCGGCTGCAGATTTTGGAAGGGGGAATTGCGGACTGGCCCTATACCGAGATGTTCGTCAAGGGACGGTAGTCTGTCGAAGGCCGGTAGTGACGGAAGAACCCGGTTCGACAGGCTCACCGCGAACGGTACATGCAGGATCAAACAGAGAAAGAGGGCATCCTGGTCGGCTGCCCTCTTTTTTTTACCCCCGCTCCGCGCACCTTTTGGGCTGCAATTTGACGTAGACGATAATGAGCAGGGCCGAGAGGATCAGTACCCCGTAAAGGGCCTGGTGCGAGTATTTCATGATCAGCTCCTGATTGCTGCCGATGAAATAGCCGAGCCAGGTGAGGACCGTCACCCAGATCCCCGCGCCGAGCAGGGTGTAGAGGGAGAACTTCAGGTGGTTCATCCCGGCCAGACCCGCCGGAAGTGAAATAAGATGGCGGACCACCGGCAGCAAGCGGCCGATAAAGGTCGAGATCTCGCCGTGTTTCAAGAAAAACGTCTCGACCTTGGCAAACTTCTCCTCGGTGATCCAGACATATTTCCCATACTTCAAAAGAAGCGGCCTGCCCAGGTAATGGGAGGCGAAATAATTGAGGTAGGCGCCAAAGAGGCTGCCCAGGGTGCCGCAGAGAATAACGGGCAGCATCTTCATCTTCCCGGCCTGGACAAGATACCCGGCCGGGGGCATGACAACTTCGCTGGGCACCGGGATCACCGAACTCTCCATGGCCATCAGAATGAAGATCCCCGGATAGCCCATGGCCCCGATACTCTCCACGAGCCAGTTGATCAAATTGTGCATGTAACGCTCCTTGCTTTGGTGGTGGAGCGCCATTTTATACGGTTTTGGGCAAAAAGACGATCTATTATAATGAACAGTCGTCGGCACGCTCGTTTGCTACCGACCGGAAGGGCTGCCTTGATCCATCACGAAAAACTCAGCGCGCCAATGCCTCCGATAAAATAATTGATGATCGCGACCACAATCGCCCCCACTCCATGAATGAGCCACGCCCACCAAGGAATCTTTCTGAAATTCGTCCAAATACGGCTCAACATCTATTTTCCCCTCCCGGATAATGTTGTCGAGGTCGCGGTCCGCGGGTCACTCCATCCCACAGCACCAAACACAGCACAGCACACTCCGCACCAGTGTAAGCAACAGGGAGTATTCCTGACAAGTGTTTTCTGTGATGATTTCAGATTATTTCTTGTCAGGAACCGTGGCATTCCGTCCCTCTTGACAGAAACCAAAAAACAACATATGAGTATATGCTCATACATACGCAAGGAAAACCATGCCCACGGATCAATGCCTTTGCCGAATCATCCACCACAGTCGCGTGGAAAGAGCCCGCCAGTCCATCCCGGCAAGCCGGGATATAGACCAGCTCGCCTTGCTTTTCAAGGCGCTGGCCGACCAGAGCCGCCTGAAGATACTCATGGCGCTGGAGCAGGGAGAGATGTGCGTCTGCGATCTGGCCGCCTTTCTCGGGGTAAGTGAATCAGCGGTGAGCCACCAACTGCGGATGCTCCGGCAGATGAGTCTGGTAGCCAACCGCCGCGAGGGGCCGGTGCTCTATTACCGGCTCGCCGATGCGCACGTCAGCCAGCTTGTCCTTGTGGCGCTTGAACATATCCGGGAGTAACCCATGGACCTTATTTCCAGCATCTTCGTCGAATCCTGGCAGCTCCTTCTGGACGCCGCCCCCTACATCCTCTTCGGCATCGTAATCGGCGGCCTGCTCAAGGTCTTTCTCTCGCCCGCCTATGTTGCCAGGCATTTGGGCCAGGGCCGTTTCAGCTCGGTGTTCAAGGCGGCCCTGTTCGGGGTTCCCCTGCCCCTGTGTTCCTGCGGGGTGCTGCCTGCCGCGGCAACTCTCAAAAAACAGGGGGCCAACAACGGCGCCACCGCCGCCTTCCTCATCTCCACCCCGGAATCGGGCATCGACTCCATCGCGGTCACCTATGCCCTGCTCGACCCGATCATGACCGTGGCCCGGCCCCTGGCCGCCTTTCTCACCGCCCTGGCCGCCGGGCTCACCGAAAATCTGCTGCGACCGCCCAAACCCCGGCTTGTGATGGCGGATTTCTCCTGCGTGGTGGATGGCTGCTGTGACGGTATCGACTGTCCGCCGGAAATCCACGCCGCCCATCACTCCCTGGGGGGAAAGCTGCTGGCGGGAATGCGCTACGCTTTTGGCGAACTCTGGGGGGATCTGGCAGGCTGGTTCTTTTTCGGTCTGCTGCTGGCAGGGGGGATCTCGGCGCTGGTCCCGGAGACGCTCATCACCGGCTACCTCTCCGGCGGGCTCGGCTCCATGCTGCTGATGTTGGCCTTCGGCATCCCGCTCTACATCTGCGCCACGGCCTCCACCCCCATCGCCGCCGCCCTGATCCTCAAGGGGGTCAGCCCGGGAGCGGCCCTGGTCTTTCTGCTGGCAGGGCCAGCCACCAACATGGCCACCCTCACCGTGCTGGCCAACCTGCTGGGCAAGCGCACCACCTTGGTCTATCTGGCAGCCATCGGTGCGGGCGCGGTACTTTGCGGCCTGGCCGTGGATGGAGTCTACGCCCTGCTGGGCATCCAGGCCAAGGGTGTGGTGGGACAGGCGGCGGAGATCATGCCCTATCCGGTCCAGCTTGGCGCGGCCCTGCTGCTGCTCGCCCTGTCGGTAAAGCCGATATCGGCGATGGTGCGTGGTTGGTTCAAGAAAGAGACTGCCGGCTGCTGCTGTGACGGCGATTGCGAAATCAAGGCCGAAAGTCACAGTCACGAGGAAAACCAAGAATGATCCAGAGAAAACAGGTTCCTTCCTGTTTTTTACCTCCCCTCCCATGACGGGAGGGGATTGAGGGGTGGGTGAAGCCGGCGACTGAGTCACACTTGGCAAATACCCCCACCCCCTAGCCCCCTCCCGCCGGGGGGAGGGGGAATTTTATTACAATTACAAAATGAAAATTTCTGCCGGACAGTTTACAGGATTCACTTGAATATCGGCAGGGACTCCCCTTCGCCGGGAACCCCGTCAATGGGCAGGGTGATGGTGAACAGCGCCCCTTTGCCCCGGGCGCTCTTGGCGGTGATATCGCCGCCGTGGCGCTTGACAATGCCGTAGCTCACGGACAGCCCCAGGCCGGTGCCTTCCACCGCCGGCTTGGTTGAGAAAAACGGCTCGAAGATGGAGCCCAGATCCTTCTGCCGGATGCCCTTGCCCGTATCCTGGATGAGAATCCGGACATTCTCCCCTGCAACCTCGGTGGTGATGGTGATGGTCCCGCCGGTTTTGGGGATGGCCTCCTCGGCGTTGCCGATCACATTGAGGAGCACCTGTTTGATCTGATCCGGCACCCCCTGAATCCTGGGCAGATCCGAAGCGAAATGCCGCTCCACCGTAATGCGCTTGTCGCTGAGCTTCTTTTTCCCCAGGAGCAACAGCTCCTCGATGATCCGGTGCAGGTCAACCGAGGCGACCTTGCCGGTGGTAGGCCGGTTGAAATCCTGCAGAGTGCTGATCAAATCCTTGACCCGCACGCATTCGTCGATGGCCACGTCCAGCATCTCGGCGTCGCTCTTCTCAAGCTGCACATGCTTGCGCAGTCCCTGCAGGAAATTGCGGATGCCGATGATCGGATTGCCGAATTCATGGGCAATGGAGGCGGCCAGCTTGCCCACCGCGCTGAATTTCTCGGCATGCAGCAGCTGCTCGTAGGTGCGGCTCAACTGATTGGTCCGCTCCTCGACCCGCGCCTCCAGCGCGTCGTTCATCCGCCGGACCTCCGCCTCCATCCGCTTGCGGTCCGTGATGTCCTGCAAGGTTTCAATGGCGCCGATGATATCCCCGGACAGATTCTTGATCGGCGCGGCCGTAAAGAAAAGCCACTTGCTCTCATGGCCGAAATCAAAAAAATCCTCTGCCTCATAGGCCCCCTTTACCAGGGCGGAAGGGCGATACTTGCCGGAGTAGAACTTGGCGATCCGCGATTCCATGGCGGCATCCAGCACCAGATCGGCCATGACCGGCCGCTGGTAGAGATAGAAAGCCTTCCACTGATTCTGGGTGCCCACCATCTCGCCGGCCGACAAGCCGGTCATCACGGCGCAGGCCTTGTTCCAGTGGGTGATGGTATGGTTTTCGTCGATAACAAAGGCGGGAATGGAACTGCCCTGCAGGATTTGCGACAGCCGCTCTCCGCTTTCCAGGAGATCCTCCTCGGCCTGCTGCCGTTCGATGATCTCCTGGGCCAGAATCGCGTTGTACTCCTGATAGCTGCGGGTCCGGGAGGTAATCTGCTTTTCCAGGGAGTCGTAGGACCGGCGCAGTTCCGCCTCCCTTCTCCGCTCCGCGGTCACATCCCGGATCACCTCGGAAAACCCGGCCAACCGGCCATTATGGTACACCGGACTGAACGAACGCTCGAAGGTGCAGACCCCGCCCTCCGGGCAGTTCCGGCTGAAATCCACGTTGAATTTCTTGCCGGAAAGCGCCTGCTGATAGAGATCGCTGGCCCAGGCCCGCTGGCTGTTGGGCAACACGTACTGGTGGCGGGAGCCAGGGCCCACCGTAAGGTTGAAGACCTCCTTCAGCAACCGGACATAGGCGGGATTCACATAGACAAAACGCGCCTCGGTATCAACCAGGGCCATGCCTTCCGGCCTGCTTTCCAAAAGTGCGCTTGCATCGAGAACCGTTTGGGGAATCAGGGAGCCTGCCATGAACGTGCCGTGCTAAAAAGGTGAAGATCGGGAAAAAGCTTCTCCGTGCCACCGTAAAGCAGAACCGCCAAGTTTTCCATCAAAAAAGAACTCCCGCCGAAACCACTCCATGATTTACATAGGCCGCGGGAATTGGTATCAAACAGATTATGGTAGAAAAAAACGCGCCCCCCATGAAATACAGCCTGCAACATCGCTATATCGCCACCGTGCTTGCCCTGGTGCTTGGCGCTGTCCTGGCGCTGGGCGGGGTGTTTTTCATAACCCTGCGCTCCGTCACCCATTCCATCACCCACCAGAGCATCGACACCAGCCGGGAAATCATGCTCGACCAGCTCAGGGATCGTGGCGCCCTCATGGTCAACCTGCTGGCCGACAATCTTGCCACCCCCCTCTCCCATGCCGATCTGAAGGCAGTCCATCACCTGGGCGTCTCCGCCCTGAAACAGCAGAATGTGCAGTACTTCCAGGTTTTCACTCCCACAGGCGAGATTCTTGACGACGGCCTGGGCAATGGACCCCATGCCGGCAAACGCCTTACGGACCGGGTGTCGGAACGGGCCGTGGCCGCAAACGTGACCCTGGTGCAGATCGAAAACGAAATCATGGACGTGTCCATGCCCATCTTTGTCAACAATACCCGCATCGGCGGGGTCCGGGTCGGCTTTTCCATGAAAGACCTCAACCGGGAAATGGAGGAGCGGATATCCTCCTTTCACGGTCTGGGGCATGCGAAACGCGATGAAGCCCTGACCATGCTCTTCATTCTCTCCGCCTGTTTTATCACCATCGGGATCATCCTCGCCTATTTTCTCGCCAGGAACATGAGCAATCCTGTTCTGGAGCTGGCCCATTACGCCCAACGGATCGGCCAGGGCGATTTCGGCTTCCGTTTTTCCCTGAAACGCAAGGATGAGCTGGGGTTGCTGTCGAGAACCATGAACGAAATGGCCCTGCAGATCAACGAGAAGAACAAGGCCTTGCTCGACGCCCACACCCTGCTGGAAAAACGGGTGGTGGACCGCACCCGGGAGCTTATGCTCGCCAAGAACAAGGCGGAAGCGGCCAACCGGGCCAAATCCAATTTTCTCGCCAACATGAGCCATGAAATCCGGACCCCGATGAACGGAGTGATCGGCATGACCCAGCTTGCCCTGCTGGCCTCCCCGCCCCCGGAACAGCGCGAATACCTGGAGCTCATTGAGAAATCCTCCTACCGGCTTCTGAAGGTGGTCAATGACATCCTGGATTTCTCAAAGATAGAAGCCAACAAGCTTGAACTGGCAAGGGAACGCTTCGCGCTGCGGGAGACCATTGCCACGACGATCCGGGAGTTCTCCTTCAAGGCCAAGGAAAAGGATATCGCCCTCGAGTGGAGTGTTGCGGATGAGATTCCGGACGACTTCATGGGGGATGCGGGCAGATTGAGCCAGATCCTCGTCAACCTCGTCGGCAATGCCATCAAGTTCACCCAGGCAGGCACGATCTCGGTGCGGGTTAAAAAGGAATACACCGAACTGGATGAGTTCGTCGTGCATTTTTCCGTTTCAGACACCGGCATCGGCATTTCCCCGGAATATCAGGCGTCGATCTTCGAGGCCTTTTCCCAGGCCGATGAATCCCACAGCCGTCAATATGAG
>JBAYUD010000076.1:0-12978 GCA_041675265.1 Desulfurivibrionaceae bacterium
GGATGAAGAAGAGGCCGACCGCTTGTCCTACAAATGGATGTTGGAAGAACAACGCGACCCGGCGGACATGGTGAATATGCTCAAAAAAATGCGCCGGGTCAGCCGTTACCACCGAAAACAGGTTCCCACCTATCTGCTCACCCACCCAGAGCCGGAAAACAGAATCGGCTACATAGAAGACCTCATCCTACAGGATCAGCATAAAAAAATCCAAACCCAGGATGAGTTCGCCTACAAGAGGTTCAAATACCGGGTGCAGGCCCTCACCCGGGACACGCAATCGATCCTGCCCATCTTGAAAAACAAGGCGGAGGAGCCGGGCACCCTGCAGAATGAGCCCATGGTTTTTTTCGGCCTGTCCCAAGCCTATCTGGCAAACCGTGATTACCAGAAGGCGGAAGAGACACTCCAAAAAGTGATCAGCCGTTACCCGGACAAACACATCCTCAAAACAGATCTCGGCATGATAAAGCTTGAGGCGGGAGAAAGCAAAAAAGCCCTGGAGATCTTCCAGGAAATAAACAAGCTGGCACCCAACGAGGCATACAACACATATTGCCTGGCCAAAGCCCTGCAACAGTCCGGAGAACCGGCGCAGGCGGTTCTCATCTATGAAAGCCTGACCGCGCGGATGCCGACCTATGCAAAACTCTATCAAGAAATCGGCAAAATCAGAGCCTCCCTTGGCAACAAAGCCCTCGGACACTACAACCTCGCCCTGTATCAATATTATGAGGGATCAAGCCTCTCGGCCCGCTACCACATCACGGAGGCGCTTAAAGGCCTTCCCGAGAAGGATCCTCTCTTCCCTAAGATACAAGAGCTTAAAAATAAGATCGTTCGAATCGACAAGATGTGAGAACGGGGAAAATGACCCGCGGGGCTTGAAAAACGCCGCCACGAGATACTACTGTTTGCGGCTGCGGAGCTTACGGATCGCCATCACCGCAAAATCGCGGAACAGCCGGGTTGCCTTGATCCGGTTTGAATCCAGCTTGGGCCGGCCTTTTTTACGGTCCAGATAGATCAGGCCGATGGGCTTGTCATCAAGGCAGATTGGAAAAAGGTACACCGTCCGGTCTTTCACGAAGAACTTGAGGCTCTCGGGAAAGGCGTCAGGGGTGTTGGGAGGGATGGCCATATCCTTGCACGCCTTGAGAGACTTGGGAATAACGTACCCGCTCAGGGCGAGGTCGTGTTCGAATTTGGCAATGCCCGCCGGATCTATGTCGCCCAGGCCAAACCGGCCGACCAACACCCGCCGGGTGGGCTGCACGCTGATCACGGCGAGAAGCACCCGGTCAAAGCCGATGCCCCGGTACAGGCCTTCCAGCAGATTGATATAGAAATCGTTGAGGTTGAACGGCCCCATGAGCGTCTCGGTGATGTCATGGATAAAATCGTTGATCGATTTATCCGGACTGGTCGGCAGCTCATCCAGCTCCTGAATGCCTGTTTCCTCCAAGCCCCCCCCTTCTTCCCGGGCAGGCTCCACCTCGGCTTCCACTTCCTCGCTTTTTGTCTTCTTCTTCCGCGCCGCCTTTGCAGGATCCTTTATCGCCTCCCCCAAGCCCCGGAGACGGCTGCGCATCTTCAGTTTGGAAAGGCCATAGCGAATGGAATCGGAGATATCTTCCGACGCATCGACTGTCTTGTTGACCCGTTCCACAGCCTCTTCCGTGCTTACGGAGAGCATATCGCCATACTGACGAACGAGATCGCCTATATCCTTTTCATCACAGACATACTCGATGAGCCGGTTGGAGAAGTTTGCGACATTTTTCAGATAGCCCAGGGTATCGTATGTGTTCTGGGGTACCGGCGGATCGGGATTCATGGAAGCGCAGACCTTGTCGGATAAATTCCAGAAGGTTGCAACCTCAACCCCTATCTGGTCAAAGGTCAGCCCGTCGAGAATCTGCCGGGTAGCGGCATCCTCGGACATGCCTCCCGCCACCTTTTCTTCGATCTCCCGGGAGATTTCCGGCATGTAGAGACAGACGATAATCCTCCCCAGATTATGGAGAAGCGCGCAAATAAACGCCTCTTCAGGCACGATGTTGAGATTTTTTTCAACAGCCAGATCACGGGCCTGCAGGGCGCTCAGAAAGGATCGGGTAAGCAATTTACTGATCCCCTCCTTTTCAACCCCGTTTTTGACAAAATCCTCAAACAGGGCGATACCCGTGGCAAGATCACGAACCGCGTCAAAGCCTATAATCGTAACCGCCTTGGAGATGGAATTGACCGGCCGGCCAAGGGAGTAATAGGCGGAATTGACCACCTGCAATACTTTGTTGGTGAGGGAATAATCCTTCAGGATTACCTTGGAAAGCTCGTAACCCGAGCTCTGACTGCTATGGGTCAGGGAAATCAACTCTTGAACATTATGGGACATGGCCGGGAGTTCGCCCATGTTCATTTTTGCAAAGATTTCAGCAAGTTTTCCGCTTGACGGCGGTGCAGTCTCAGTCATATTTTTCCGTAAGCACCCAAAGTTCGAACAACCCGCCCCCCAGCATTTACTGCCTCCAACTTACCATTATAATTATACAATATTTATAAAAAAAATCGAAAGCTGTAACGTTTTTTTATTACACGCTTATGTGATATATGATACGGTCATAACAGGCAAGTTAAATCCATGCAACTTTCTGATATAGTGTGACAAATAGTTTTATTGAGACGTTTCACCAAACGCAGGCCGTATTGTTGTGTTATTTTTCCGCACATGCGGATTCAGACAAACGACTGATAATAATACGTAGCTGACGGGATAAGGACGATGATGCAGGACGGAACGATCAATCTTGAGGATTACACCAAATCCGATTGGACCATTATGCTCAATGACCGGGTCATCACCCGCTTCACCACCCATGAAGGCAGCAAGCTTATTATCGGCCGCAGTCCGGATGCGGATGTTGTCATCGACAACACCGCCATCTCCAGACACCACTCATCCCTTGAACTCCGGGATGGCCGCCATTACCTGGCGGACCTAAAAAGCACCAACGGCACCACCGTGAATGGAAAAAAGATTGCCTCAAAGGTTCCGATCACGGAGAAGGACATTATTTTTATCGGAAAATTCCGTTTGATTCAGTCCGCGGCAGACGAGCAGCATGCTTCTTCATCCTACGCCACAGCCATGGATATCGACGACGAAGCAACTGTTTTTGTCAGCTCTCCCCGGCAACAGGCCACTGCCCAACCCAGCCAGGCCACCGCCCCTTCGCAAAACGAGATCTACCGGCTCGCTGTAATAGAAGGCAACGCCGCGCCGACCACGCTCTCCCTCGACGGCAAGAGCAGTGTGAAAATCGGCAAGGACTCGTCCTGCGACATGATCATTGCCGGCTGGCTTGTCGGCAAGCCCCAGTGCTATGTGGTAAGCAAAAAAGATAAATATTACATAGTGCCCCAGCGATCATGGGCAAACACCCGGCTCAACGATGTCATCATCAAAGAGGAACGCCTCTTGCGCAAAGGCGACATCATCCAAATCAAGAGTGTGAAAATCAGGTTCAGTTAATCTCCCGGATGCTTTCCAGACTCTTTGATCAAATAGGCAAGTGGAAAAAGGGCGCCTTCCCGGGTATCCCAGGCGAAGCACCCGCCCAATCCCGGCAGTCCCCAGCGGCCGCCCATATCCCGGAGGTTCCTGTCTGGGCGCCTGGAGATACCATTCTTAACCGGTATCTTATCGAACAGGTTATGTCGGGCTCCATGGGGAATATCTACATTTCCGAACATCTCGGCTGGAAGATAAAGGTCGCCATCAAAGCTCCCAGACCGGAAGTCCTTGCGGACCGCGAGGGCATGCGCCGGATACTCAAGGAAGCCAACAGCTGGGTCCGGATGGGCATGCACCCGAATGTGGCCTCCTGTTTTTATGTTCTCGGCATCAACAAGATCCCCCATCTTTTCATTGAATTCATCGATGGCGGAAATCTTTCCGACTGGATCAAGGCCGGGCGGTGCCGAAATCTCCGCACCGCCCTGTCCCTTGCCATCCAATTCTGTCACGGCATGGAATTTACCCATCAACGTGGCATCATCCACCGCGATATCAAGCCCCAGAATATTCTGATCACCAAAAACTCCCTGCTGAAAATAACCGATTTCGGCATCCTCCTGGCCCATGGAGAGACGGAAAATGGCGATGGCCAGGTTCCCGGCGCCGACACCACGGATCACGAGGCAACCATCGGCTTCCGGGGAACCCTGGGCTACGCCTCCCCGGAACAACTGCGCAACGCCCACTCGGTTGACCTGCGGACTGATATTTTTTCCTTCGGCCTGTGCCTCTGGGTCATGCTCTGCGGCAAGAAGCCTTTTACCAACAATGCCCTTGAACATAAAATACCCACCCCGACTCCGGTGGCGCCGGATGTCAAATTCCCCGCGGTACTCAAGGATATTTTACGCAAAAGCGTTGCCTACAATCCGGATGACCGGTATGCCAATTTCAGCGAGATGCGCGCGGCCCTCAACGAAGCATACACCGCTGCCTTCAACACCGCCTGCCCCTATGCGGAACTCAGCAATATCGATCTCAGGGCCGACAGCCTCAACAACCGGGCGGTCTCCCTTTTTGAATTGGGGGAAACCGGCGAGGCCGCAGCCTGCCTGAACAAAACCCTTGAAATCAATGAGATGCTCCCAGAAGCCGTGTACAACATGATCTTGCTCAACTGGCGCTCGGGAACAAAGCCGGCAAAAATTATCCGGCAGATAGAAACCGCCAAGAAACGCGGCGCCACAATGCCCTGGCTCAGCGACATGGAAGCGGCGGTCAAGCGCAGCATGGTGGCGGATAAGGTCGAGCTTGAAAAACAGCAGTTTCCCGAATTCCGGTTGTGCACCCCAAAAAACTCCCTGGAGATTTTCCGGGAAGGGCAGCTCCATCTCTCGGTACAGCGCAACATCCTCGACCATCTGGAGAACAAGCGCTACGGACCTTGCCACGATATATTGATGACCGCCTGGAAAAACAGCAGCTACAAAAAAGACAAAATCTTCAACATGGTCTACGACCGACTGCTGCGGGTCGGAACAAAAAAGAGGGTGCTGGGGGTTCAGCGCTTTCTCACCCTGAAAGGTGACGGAGGGCCGACAACACATCTCGCCCATGTCCCGAACACGAAAAAATTTGTTGCCGCCGGCCCAGGGGGAAAAATAACCCTCCACGACCTTGGATCCGCCTCGCAGCAGGGCATTGTCCTGGGCGAAGGGGGCAGCCCCATTTCCGCGCTGGCTGTCTGCCCCATGGGCAAATATATCGCCGTTGGCGCCCAGGACGGAACCGTCTGCCTGTTTTCCACCAAGACCGGCGCCATGGAATCACGGGAACCTGCTCACAACGGCGCGGTGCACTCTTTGGCCTTCAATGAAAATGGCCGCCACCTGGCCTCCGGCGGGGCAGACGGCATCATGAAGATCCGCAAGCTCGGCACCGGCCCGGAAATGACCACCTCGATCAAGGAAGGCGGCGCTGTCCGCGCCATTACCTTTACCACCACCGGTTTGAATCTGGTTACCGGAAGCCAGGACGGCTCTGTCCGTATCTGGGACGCGAACGGCAAGGAATGCTCGCGAATCATCGAAGCCCATGCCATGCCGGTTATCGCCCTGGCAAATTCGCCCGATGGCCAGCGCTTCGTCTCGGCGGGCACCGACCGGCATTTAAAGGTCTGGGAACACACTACCGGACGCAGCCTTAAATCGATCACAGCCCATGACGAAACCATTTCTTCCGCCCTGTTTCTCCAGGACAACCAGACCCTGATCTCCGGCTGCGAGGATGACATCATCAAGCTCTGGGACAGCAACAGCGGTGAATGCCTTGCCATCCTTGACGGCAGAGGCGATGGCATATACAGTCTTGCCCACGGGCCAAAACCCCACACCTTTCTCTCCGGCAGAAAAGACGGGGCCATTGTTTTCTGGATGGTAATCTACCAGCTGCATTTTGAGTAATTTCCCCGTTCGGGAAAACAACGGAACGCGCACGATGTTCGGTTTTTTAAGAAAAATCTGCACAAGCAAGCCCAGGAATATCTCGTTCCATGGCCGCACGGACACCGGAATGGTCCGCGATCATAACGAAGACAGCTTTTGTTCCTTGCGCAACCGGCGTCTTTTCGTGGTGGCCGATGGCATGGGCGGCCATAATGCCGGCGAGGTCGCCAGCCGCTTGGCCATCGAATCCCTGCTCGAATTCCTCTCGGAAGAAAAAATCCGGGAGATCCGAGGCAACGACGAGGCGATCCACCAGAGTCTGCTGGACGCCTTCCAACATGCCAACCAAACAGTAATGGCCAAAGCCGCCGACGATGAAACCATGCGGGGCATGGGCTGCACCATGGTCGCCTGCCTCCTTGACGACAACCTGCTCCACACCTGCCACGTCGGTGACGCCCGCTGCTATATCTCCGAAAAGGGCAGCCTGCAACAGATCACCACCGATCATACCTCCGTGACATACATCAGCAGAACCGATGCCAACAACAACGAGATCCAGGTTCCCCGCAACGTGGTAACCAGGGCCATCGGCTTCCATTCCCATGAGGGGCCGGAATATCACAAAACCATTCTGCACCCGGGAAACAGAATCCTGCTCTGTTCGGATGGGTTGTGGAACATGGTTGACCACACCCGGATTGAACAGATCCTCCTCAATGCCCCCACTCCGGAAAATGCCAGCGAAACCCTGGTCACGGCAGCCAATGAGCAGGGCGGACGCGACAACGTCACGGCCCTGGTAATCTTTTATTAAAGAGCGAGACAATGTCTGCCCGGCACAATGACCAGAACACCCTTGAAAACATCGCCGCCGACCTCAGAGCCCTTGCCGATGACCTTAGCCGGGGAAAGCTCCGGGTCGGCAGCCGCCTAGTCGCCATTGGAAACCCTCTGTTCATAAAAACCAAACAGAAGATCTCCGGCGACACTGCGTATTGCACCCTTTCTTTTCAGGCGCCCCTCCGTGAATTGGACAAGGAACCAATACTGGCCAGCGGTCAGGGAGCTGCTCCGGAAAAAAACCGCGAGGCAGGGAATGACAGGGAGTTGCGTTTGAAGGGGAGACCGCCCGAGGGGAAAAAAATAAAAAAAGAGATCAGCGCCCTCTGGAAAACCGTTGCCAAAAAATTGGAACAGGGGCAACCCCCTACCCCTGCCGAAGAGAACTCCCTTGTTTCCGCCTTTGAAAAATATACGGTCTTTACAGAATCACCCTGGCATGAGGAGTGGCTTGCCTGCTTCACGCTCCTGCGGGAGGCCTTGGCCTGCGCCCGCGGGGGAGATATGCGCACCGCCCGGGAACAGGCCGCGAAGGTAAACGAACTCACCAAGGCTTGCCACAAACAACATAAGTAGCCTGCGCCCATGACTCCCTTCGAGATTGTCAAGCGAACCCCAAAGAGCAATTGCGGGCAATGCGGTTATCCCACCTGCCTTGCTTTTTCGGCGGCTGTGGCGAAAAGCGGCGAGTCCTTTGCCAAATGCCCCTATCTCGACACCACCGGGCTCCAGGCCTTGCCCGAAAGGGGGCCCGCCCTGGAGGAACTTTCCGGACAACGCGATCTGGCCCTTATCGAACATCTGAAAGACAAGATTTCCACCCTGGACTTTACCCGTATTGCCGCCCCGTTGGGCGCCAGTCTCTGCGGCGAAGACAACCAGACCCTGTCGTTTCCCTTTCTTGCCCAGGAGGTGCTGCTGAGCAGACAGGGAATCCTCCTCAACGGCCGCACCCCGGAGGATCCCAGGGACCAGATTCTGATCTACAATTATATCCACTCCCAGGGCGGTCCAGCTCCCGCCCTGGATTGGATCGGCCTGGAAACCCTGCCGAACTCCATCTCCAAGGTAAGAACCCTTGCCACCTATTGCGAAAACAGATTGGCGGAGCTTTTCACCCCTCTTCCCGTCGAGACAATCATGGCAACCTGCCACCAACTGGGAGGTGTTGCCCACCCGGCGCCCTCCGCCACGCTGGGATGCATCATCCCGGTCCTGCCCAGGATTCCCCAGTATCTGGTCTACTGGGAGGCGGAACCCGAAGACGGATTTCCCGCCAAGGTCAAGATTCTTTTCGATCGCCAGGTTCCGGATTTTCTCGACCTGGAATCCCTGATCTTTTCGGCGGAACGTCTGGCAGACCGGATTGCCGTCCTGCTGGGGTGAAATCAGGGAAATTTGCGCCTGCTCGCCACGCGATCAGCTGATGACATTCCGGCAAATTCCTGGCATACTATTTTTCTAAAGTGATTACCCCATCCCCCTCCACCAGCCAGATAACGAGTCATGGCCAGAAAATCTGCCGCACATAGCGCCCCCCTGGCAGAACGGCTGCGTCCGCAGACAATCGATGATTTTGTCGGGCAAAAGCAGCTGCTGGGCGAGGACAAGCTTCTCCTGCGGCTCATCCAGCAAAAATATCTGCCCTCCCTGGTGCTTTGGGGGCCGCCCGGCACCGGCAAGACCACCCTGGCCCGGATCCTGGCCCAAACAACCGGCGCTGATTTCGCCTTTTTTTCCGCCGTGCTTTCCGGGGTCAAGGAGATCCGGGAGATAGTCGTGCAGGCCCAAGCCGCCAAGGAAGAGCGCAACACCGCCACCATTGTTTTCGTGGACGAGATCCATCGTTTCAACAAAAGCCAGCAGGACGCCTTTCTCCCCCATGTGGAAAGCGGCCTGTTGACCCTCATCGGCGCAACCACCGAGAACCCTTCTTTTCACGTGATCGCGCCCCTTCTCTCCCGCTGCCGGGTTCTGGTTCTTGAACCGTTGGGGCCGGAGGATCTGCAAACCATTCTCCAACGGGCCATCACGGACACGGAGCAGGGGCTTGGCTCCTGGCAGATTGCCCTTGAACCGGAGGCTGCCGCCCATCTGGCCAGGATTGCCGACGGCGATGCCCGCAGCCTGCTGAACAGTCTGGAAATCGCCGCCAATCTGGCCGACCCCGATGCCGACGGCACGCGACGGATAACCCTGGCCACGGTGGAAGAGGCCATCCAGCGCAAAAGCCTGCGCTATGACGCGGACGGCGAGGAGCATTACAATCTGATCTCGGCCCTGCACAAAAGCCTGCGGGACAGCGATCCGGACGGCGCCCTCTACTGGCTGTGCCGGATGCTCGCCGCCGGGGAGGAGCCCTTGTACGTGGTCCGCCGTCTGATCCGCTTCGCCTCGGAAGATATCGGCAATGCGGACCCGCAGGCCCTCACGATTGCCATCAACGCCAGGAATTCCTATCAGACCCTGGGCACTCCGGAGGGCGAACTGGCCCTGGCCCAGGCTGTCACCTATCTTGCCACCGCCCCCAAGAGCAACGCCGTCTATGCCGCCTACAATTCAGTGATGCACGACATCCGGTGCACGGGCACTCTGCCGGTGCCGCTCCATCTCCGCAACGCGCCAACCTCGCTGATGAAGGATCTCGGCTACGGCAAGGGCTACCAGTATGCCCACGATGATCCCCATGCCCTGGTGGATCAACATCACCTACCGGACCAACTTGAAGGAAAAACCTATTATCAGCCCGCCAACCGGGGCTATGAAGCAATCATCCGGGACCGGCTTGGCAAATGGCGACAGCTGCTGCGGGATCGAAAAAAACAACCCGCCTGATTCGTGTTCAGGCAACTACTGGAGCATACGACCACGATGAACAAACCAACCACCTTTCTGCTGCTTTTCCTTCTTACCCTGCTCGGCATAACCGTATCCGCCTCGGAAGCGGCGCCAAAACAGCAGGCAGGGACACAGCACGACGTGACCATCTTCTTTGCCAATGACGTGCGGGGTGAAACAGAACCCTGCGGTTGAAAAAGCAACCAGTTGGGCGGTCTGCCCAAAAAAGCCCAGCAGCTTGAAGTCCTACGGGGGAAAAAATCCGCAGTGCTGCCCCTTGACAGCGGAGCCCTGCTTTTCAAGGATGAAAAGCTCCCCCCGGATCAGCGCGAACAGCTCACTGTGACGGCACAGGGAATTGTCACGGCATACAACAAGATGTCCTTTGCCGGTGTCGGCATCGCCCGCCAGGATCTCGCGGCAGGCCTTCCCTTTCTGCTCGCTCTCCAGAAGAAAGCAAGCTTCCCCTGGCTGAGCGCCAATCTGCTCAGCCGCACCGACCGCAAGCCCTGGTTCAAGCCGCACACCCTGCTCACAACAGGCGGGATGCGCATCGCGGTCATCGGCCTCACCGCTCAAGGGGCCGACTCGCTCCTTACGGACAAGGACAACGCGGTCATTACCCCATGGGAAGAGGTGTTGCCCCAGGAACTCGCCCAGCTGCGGGGCCGGGCCGGGATGACCATTCTGCTTTCCAGCTATCCTTCCGCGATAAACAAAAAGATCGCCGAGACCCATCCGGAGATCCACCTGATTCTTCAGGGAGGTGACAGCCGGGGCAACATGCCCCCGGAGTGGGTCAACAACACCCTGATCACCCAGGTGGAACCCCAAGGCAAATCAGTGGGCATCCTGGAGGTGCATTGGAACGCGGAAAGCAAGAAATGGGAAGAGACGGGCTCGGAAAATCTGCTGACAGACAAGAAAAACGAGTTGGATCGGTTGGGATGGCAGATCAACCGCTACCGCCGGCAAGGCGATCCGACACAGGCATTCAAGGACCAACCCCAGGTTCTTGAAGCCTATAACGACATGCTTGCAAAACGGCGACTGCTGGAGGAGGAGATTCTCCGTCTTACCGCCGAGCAAAACGCACGGGATGCGAACCGTTCACGATCCTCTTCGTACAGCTTCCAGTTTGAGACCATGCGCAAGGATCTTCCGGACAATCCGTCCGTCCGGGCCATTGTCGATGCAACCACCAGCGAGGTAAACCGGATCGGCAAGGCTGCGGTAAAGGCGAGAATCTCGGAGAGTACCGGCCGGAAACAGGAAGGGACTTCGGAAAAATACGCGGGCAGCACCGCCTGCACCAGCTGCCATGCCCCGCAGTTTGCAAAATGGCGGACCACGCAACATGCCACGGCCTATGACACCCTGGAGGCAAAAGAACAGCAGTTCAATGTCCAGTGCCTTCCCTGCCACATCACCGGACCCGCCGCCCAGACAGGACAGGAAATGCTCGCCCTTGCCCACGACCTGCGCCAGGTCGGCTGCGAATCCTGCCATGGCCCGGCCCAAGCGCACACCCTTCAGCCAGCCGCAGCCAAAGTTGGTCAGCCGACCATGGCCACCTGCCAACGTTGCCACACGGGCGACCATGATGACAGATTCAACTTTTCCGAAGCGCTCTCCCGCCTTCGCTGCGGCGCGGACTGATCCGCGGGCATAAAAAAAGGCCAGGAGACACGTGTCTCCTGGCCTGAAATCATTGCACTCAGCAGTAGTGGTTACTTCACTTCTTCAAAATCCGCATCCACCACATCGTCGTCATCCTTCTTTGCCCCACCACCCTGCCCACCGCCTTCGCCGCCTTCCGCGGCCTTATCCTTGGTGGCCTGGGCATACATCATCTCAGCCAGCTTATGGGAAGCCTGGGTCAAGGACTCAAGACCCTTCTTGATCGCCTCCACATCGTCGGACTCCATAAGTTTCTTGAGGCTGTCGATCTCGGTCTGAACCTTGTTCTTGGTCTCGCTGTCAACCTTGTCGCCCAAGTCCTTCATGCTCTTTTCCGTGGCGTAGATCATGGAATCGGCCTGGTTCTTGGTTTCGACCAGCTCCTTACGTTTGCGATCCTCGTCGGCATGGGCTTCGGCGTCTTTTTGCATCCGCTTGATCTCTTCCTCGGAAAGACCGCTGGAAGCGGTGATCCGGATGGATTGCTCCTTGCCGGTGCCGAGATCCTTGGCGGAAACATGGAGAATGCCGTTGGCGTCGAGATCAAAGGTGACCTCGATCTGCGGCACCCCGCGCGGGGCCGGGGGAAGGTCGGTCAACTCGAAACGGCCGATGGTCTTGTTGTTTGCCGCCATCTCGCGTTCGCCTTGAAGCACATGGATGGAAACCGCGGGCTGGCTGTCCGCCGCAGTGGAGAAAACCTGGCTCTTCTTGGTGGGGATGGTGGTGTTCTTCTCGATGAGTTTGGTCATCACCCCGCCCAGGGTCTCGATGCCAAGGGACAGCGGGGTAACGTCGAGGAGCAGCACGTCCTTGACATCGCCCTTGAGCACCCCGCCCTGCACTGCGGCGCCGATGGCCACGACCTCATCCGGGTTCACGCCCTTATGGGGGTCCTTGCCGAAGATCTCCTTGACCTTTTCCTGCACCTTGGGCATCCGGGTCATGCCGCCGACCAGGATAACCTCGTCGATGTCCGCCGCGTTGATCCCGGCATCCTTCAGGGCAATCTGGCAGGGTTTGACCGTACGTTCGATCAGATCCTCCACCAACCCTTCCAACTTGGCGCGGGAAAGCTTCATCTGCAGATGCTTGGGCCCGGAGGCGTCCGCCGTGATAAAGGGCAGGTTGATGTCGGTCTCCATGGTGGTGGAGAGTTCCATCTTCGCCTTTTCCGCCTCTTCCCGCAAACGCTGCAAGGCCATATTGTCGGTGCGCAGGTCAATGCCCTGATCCCGCTTGAACTCGTCGGCAATCCAGTTGACGATGCGCATGTCGAAGTCTTCGCCGCCGAGGAAGGTGTCGCCGTTGGTCGATTTCACCTCGAACACCCCGTCACCGATCTCCAGCACCGAGATATCAAAGGTGCCGCCGCCCAAGTCGAACACGGCGATCTTTTCCTCGCCCTTCTTGTCCAGGCCGTAGGCCAGGGCCGCGGCAGTGGGCTCGTTGATGATCCGCTGCACGTTGAGGCCCGCGATCCGGCCCGCGTCCTTGGTGGCCTGACGCTGGGAATCGTTGAAATACGCAGGCACGGTGATGACCGCTTCGCTGACTTCCTCGCCCAGATATTCCTCCGCGGTCTGCTTCATCTTGGTAAGGATCATGGCGGAAATCTCGGCCGGGGTCATAACCTTGGCGTCAACCTCAACC
>JBAYUD010000077.1:0-12940 GCA_041675265.1 Desulfurivibrionaceae bacterium
CGGACTCTTCCTTGGCCATTTCCTGAACCGGGCCAGGATTCCGTTCCTTCATGGCGGTGCCGCTTCTCTTGCCCATGATGTTGATGCTTTCCGCGATGGCTGCTACCTTCATTGTTTTCTCCCGTGCTGTGGTTTCAATCGTATATATATCTCTACCGCTCCCGATGGAAACGGCGGTTTTCCCGAGTGTAAGGGTGCATGGTAACGTGGGAAAATAGCGTTTTACAAAACGGATGTCAACAGGCAACAGGGTGAAGCGGTGTAAAAAAGTGTCGGAGTGGCGCGGAAATCGGTGGATATACCTAGGATTGCCCCCTATTTTGCCACCAGCCTCCTTGATCTGGTCGCCGATGGCGATGATGGAGGAAAACGGCTTCATGGGGAATCTCCGGGTGTTGCGGGCATGGCCAGGCGCCGTGTGGGCAGCAACCTGGCCATGGTGGGTTGAACAAGGGTCGGGGAAAGGGATTACCGCCTTCCGCCGCCGCCCATGCCACCCCGGCCGCCCATGCCTCCTCCGCTCATGCCGGAGCCACCGGAACCCATGCCGCCACCCGCGCCGCTCCCGGAACCGCCGCTGCCGCCCATGCCTTGCCTCTGGCCATTTTTCTGGCCGGATCCGTCACGCGGCGCATTCTCCGGCTGGCCCATGGCTTTCTGCTTTTCCTCCGGGCTCATCTTCTGCACCCGGTTCTGCCATTCGTTCTGGAAGGCGTTGCGCTCTTCCACCGTGGCCTGTTTCATGCTGCCGCGCTGGGCCGCCAATTCCTCGTTGGTCATGGCGCTGTAGTCCGCGGCTGCAAAGGCCATGGCGGCGGTGAGCAGGGAGCCTGCCAGGACGGTGCTGATCCGGAACATCGTGATTTTCTTCATGTGGATAATCCTCCTCTGATTAAAATGATAAACAACTTCATACGGGAAAACAGCACAGCACAAACTCTGTGGTGCCAGGATATATCACGAATCGTGCCATCGCCTCGGACCAGGGGGCATTCCCCTTGAATTGCCGCCCATAATTGGGGCAGGGGTGCCCGGGGCTCTGTACGGCCATGGAGTAATCCTGGGTAATTTGTATCCATGCGGACAGTAGCACACGGATAGTTTTTGCACAGCGTGGCACTTTGTCGCGCAGCGCAGCCAAGGTTTCACGTGAAACGTGCGGGAAATCAACAGCGCCCAGGTGGAGTTAGCGCAGAGGGGCGGGAAGCGGGAAACCCCTTTTGGCAAAGGGCTTGCGGGGAGGAATAAGCAAGAATCAACAGGTTTTCAACAGCCATTCAACAAAAGACCAACACCCTTTCAACAACCCTTTTTGATTGTGAATCACGCGGGCATCTTGGCTGGGCGCAGCCATTTTTTCAAGAGCAGCCGGGTGCAGTCACCCACCAGGCGCGCGGAGGGGCTGATCGGCGCAGGGAAGGATTCCGCTCTGGTCTGGAGCACCACACCCTCGGCCAGATAGTGGAGATGCCAGCCTGCCTGGCGCGCCCGCAGGCAATAATCCGCATCGGCGTAGTGGGCGGCAAAGCCCTCGTCCAGAAAGCCGATCTCCTCCATCACCTCCCTGCGGATCACCAGGCAGGTGTCCAGTAGCCATTGGGGCTCGAAGGGGCGCAGATGATCCTGTTCCGTGAGCAGATGACGGCTGAGGATGGCGGGCGCAGCGGCAAGCACGCGGCCCAAAGGGGTGTGCAGGCAGAGGATCGTGGCCAGGGTCGGGGCGGAACGCACCGAGGGGAGAACCATGCCTTGGGCATCAACGATGCGGGGCGCGGCCAACCCGGCCTCCGGGGTTTCATCGAGAAAATGGATCAGGGCGTCCAGGCTGCCGGGTTGGGGGCGGAGGTCTTCGTCCCAGAAGGAGAGATAGCGGGCCGTGGCCAACCGGCAGGCGTGGTTGCGCGCCTTGGCCGGGTGATCACCCCCGCTGTTTTCCAGAATGACGATCTCCGGAAAGGCCCGTTCCAGCCGGGCAAGGGCAGGATGCTCCGGCTGCGCGGCCACCACGATGATCTCCAGGGCCACCTGGTCGGCCTGGGGCAGGAGCGCGTCCAGAAAGGGGAACAGCCCCTCGGGGTTTTCCGGGTTGTGGATCAGGCAGATCGCCAGGTCGGGTACGATGTCTTCCATAGAGTATTGATGGACTCGTAAAAAATCTCGTCTTGGCATGTTGGCATGGCGGTAAATTCAGCAGCGCCGCTTCGCTGCTGCCGCAGATGCTAGGAAGAGGCCTGCGAAGTGTGCTATTTGCACATGAGCAGGCCGATGACAGCTAAGCGAGCACCGCGAGACTGCGACGCAGATGCGATGCTGCTGAATTTACCGCGGCAGTTTCTCCCGCACCGTGGGGAACAGTGCCATGTCGGTGTGGGGCAGAAAGAGCGAGGCCATGTAGTGGTTCATGAACTGACTGCTCTCCGAAAGCTCCAGATTGGTAATGAGCGAGCTGACCATCATCCGTTCCCGGAAGCGGACATGGTCGGTGAGGCTGATCTGGCAGCCGAGCATGGAGGCGTTGCCCAGGTAGTAGAACTTGTCGCGGTCGATGTCCGGAAGTAACCCGATGCAGATCGCCTGCTCCAGGTCGATATAGGCCCCGAAGTTGCCCGCCATGATCACCCGGTCCAGATCGTCGAAGGTCATGCCCACCGATTCCAGCAGGGTGACGTAGCCCGCGTACATGGCGCCCTTGGCCCGGATCAGGTTGTCGAAATCCACCTCGGTGATGGCGATGTCCTCGCCCATGAGGGTATCCTTGGACCAGGCCAGCACATATTCGTAGCCGTCTATCCCTTCCCGGATGCGGGGGTGCGAAAGCTCGCGGTTGAACTTGCCCTGCTGATCGATGACCCCGGCCTCCAGCAGCTCGGCCACGATGGCGATGAGCCCGGAGCCGCAGATGCCGCAAGGCTTGATGCGGTCGATGGTGATGATCATCGGCTCCAGGGTTTCGGGATGGATATGGAAATTCTCGATGGCCCCGGCATTGGCCCGCATCCCGTGCTTGATGCCGCCGCCCTCGAAGGCAGGGCCGGCGGAGCAGGCGGCGCAGACCATCCACTCCTCGTTGCCCACCACGATCTCGCCGTTGGTGCCGATGTCGATGAACAGGGTCAGTTCCGAACTCTTGTACATCTGGCAGGCGTGCACCCCGGAGATGATGTCGCCGCCCACGTAGCTGGCCACTGCCGGGTAGAGGAAGAGGCGCACCGAGGGATGGGCGTGGATGCCCAGGGCGGCGGCGCGGGTCAGCGGAAAATGGCTGCAGGTCGGGACATAGGGGGATTCGCGCAGGTATTTCGGGTTCAGCCCCAGGAGCAGGTGGCTCATGATGGTGTTGCCCGCGGCCATGATGTAACTGATGTTGCTGGGGCTGATCATCACCTTCTTGCAGACCGTTTCGATCACCGCGTTGATGGTGCGGACCACTTTTTCCTGCAAACCCTTGAGGCCGCCGGGCCGCTGGGAGTAGATGATCCGGGAGATGACATCCTCGCCGCAGCTGATCTGGTCGTTATAGGCCGAGGCCTCGGCGATCACCTCGCCGGAATTCAGGTCGATCAAGACCCCGCACACCGTGGTGGTGCCGATGTCCACGGCCAACCCGTAAAGGTTGCCCGTGGTGTCGCCCGCTTCCACGGCAATGATCCGGTCCGGCTCCTCGGCCCGCTTGCCGCGAAGCATGATCGCCGTCACCTGCCAGTCGGCTTCCCGCAGGGTGAAGGGCAGCTCCATCAACAGCTCCGGGTGGTCATAGGTCGGTTCGGAGCAGTCGTGGCATTTTTTCTTGATGGCCCGCATCAAGCGCTGGAGATCGGGCACGTTGTCTTCCAGCGTCGGCGGCTCCAAGGTGAGAAAGCGTTTTTCCACCGGCGGCGCCACCTGCCAGGTGCCGATCAAATGGTCCAGGGAGCGGGCCGAGATGGCGCGGGTGGTCTTGGGCTTGGCCTTGAGCGCCTTGCCGTCCTTGCTGGTGGCAACGGGGATGGAGACCACCAGATCCTCGATGATCGAAGACTGGCAGGCCAGACGGAACCCCTCGGCGTGCTCCTCCGCCTTGAGCTGCATGGCCTTGTTCGCCGCCACCTCGCCCTGTTCGATCTTGACCTTGCATTTGCCGCAGACCCCGTCGCCGCCGCAGGAGGCCTGGATATAGAGCCCGGCCTTGGCCGCGGCGCTCAGCAGGTTTTCTCCGTCATCCACCTCGATGGTGACGTTGTCGGGCAGGAAGGTAACGCTTTTTTTCATAACTCTCCGGTCTCCGGGGAAGTGTTGGCAAGGGATGGATTATCGCACAAAGATAGCAGGAAGGCGGGGCTTGTCAAGCATCCTGAAGCCGGTCAGCGGCGTGAAGCGAGGAGTCAGCTGCTCATGCCGCCTTATGGAAGGGTTTTATCTCCTGCGTCAGGGTGTCCTCGATGGCGTCGCGAGCTACCTCAAGGTCGTAACGAGCCTGAAGGTTGCTCCAGAACTGGGCGGTTGTCCCGAAATATCGGCCAAGACGCAGGGCGGTGTCCGCGGAGATGCCGCGTTTTTCCAAGACAATTTCGTTGATGCGCCGGGCAGGCACATGAATTTCCTTGGCGAGCCGATACTGGCTTATGCCCAGGGGGGCAAGAAATTCCTCTCTGAGGATTTCTCCGGGATGAATGGGGGGAAAATCTCTTTTGCTCATGGCGATACTCCTTAATGGTAGTCCACGATTTCCACCTCAAAGGCGTTACCGTCGCGCCACCTGAAGCAGATTCGCCATTGTTCGTTGACCCGAATACTGTACTGGCCTGTCCGTTCACCGCGTAGAGCCTCAAGGCGATTGCCCGGAGGTATCGTCAAGTCGTCAAGCTCTCCGGCGCCATCAATCAGTTCCAGCTTTCGTGCGGCAAGACGTTGAATATCCTGCGGAAGTTTGGAGGAAAAACGGCCTTGGAATATCTTCTGTGTTTCCTTGCAGGCGAAAGACTGAATCATGGAAAAAACATAACGCCAAACAACAATAACGTCAAGCGTTAACACGAAGAGGAGGGCGTGATGGGGTTGGTCGAGAGGAGCGGTGGACGAAGATCAGGCCATGAAGCTGGGGAGAAAGGCCTCGATCTGCTGGAGGAGGTTGCGGGTAACCGGCTTTTTGACCACCGTCAGTACCAGCGGGCTGTCGGCCAGGGGATGCATCTGGTCGATCTGCATGGTGTCGAGCATGGAGATCAGCACCACCTTTGGTTTTTTGACGATCTGGCCGCAGCGGTAGCACTCCCGCAGGGCGTCCAGCACTGCCCGGCCATCCATGATCGGCATCAGCATGTCCAGAAAAATGAGGTCCGGCTTTTTCTTGAAGAACTGGAACAGCCCCTGGGCTCCGTTGGCAGCCTCGGTGATCTTGCACCCCGCGAACATGGCGCTCAGGTGGTTTTTCAGGGTGGTGCGGGCAACAACGTCGTCGTCGATGATAAGGAATTGCATGGGCCACCTGTTTTTTATCCGAGAGGGGGTGTTCAGTTGTTTGCTCCGCAGATATGGCAGATTGTTTGCCCGGATGCAATACTGAAAAAATACGGAAGGATCGCGGAAAAGCCCCCCTGTTCACCAGGGGGGCTTTCGTGGAGCCGGAAAATCTCGCGGGAACCTAATCGAACACCCCGGTCAGCACGTCGGCGATGACGGCGGTGGCAACGGCGACCAGCACCAGATCGGAGCCGCAAACCTGCCATTCGTAGCCAGGGTGGTGGGGCAGTTGAGCCAGCAACGGGCCGGGGACAGCTTTTTTGGCGATCCCCGGAGGCAGCGGTTTGCCGCGGCCCAGATTCTTGCGGATCCCCGGGGGAAGCGCGCCATAGCCGGTGTAATTGTTGGAAACCGCCAAACGGCGGGCCTGTTCAATGGTGATTGCGGCGGTGACCAGGACGGAGGAGTCATGGGAGTCCGACTTATTCTCCCCCATGTCGTGCTTCTGGGCCTTGTCGTGTTTGCCCTTCCCTTCGGGGGGCGCCGCCATGGCCGGGGCTCCGGCGAGTTGCGTTGCCATAAAAATGGCGAGGAAAAGTCTCAGCAGATGGGTGCGAATCATGGTTAAGCCTCCGTGGGTGTGAGGGGTTACAGTATTCCATGCCTGATTCTGGTCTACCGCGAGACCGCTCTTTCTGTCAAGCGCTGGATTCGGATGCAATTCTCTTGGTGCTCCCTGGAAAAATGCGCTAATACAAGACTATGTTCCGGCGGGTAAATATGCAACGCTGATGACAGCCATCGCGGCTGAAGCCGCTCCTACACAACCGATACACCCCGACCCGGTAGGAGCGGCTTCAGCCGCGATAATCGAGCAATATGTTCCATCCGTTGCCAACGTCCTGAAAACAAGAGGAGGTTTCCCATGCTGCAATTTCGCATCGATGAGGAGCGCTGCATCCAGTGCGGCGAATGCGCGCTTGAGTGTCCGGCCGGTGTCATCGCCATGGACGGGTACCCGAAAATGACCAATGACAGGGGCTGTTTCCAGTGCCAGCACTGCCTTGCCGTCTGTCCCACCGCAGCGGTGTCGATCCTCGGCAAGGATCCCGAGGCGAGCACGGAGCTTAAAGGCAACCTGCCGGACCCGGCCCAGCTTGCGACCCTGATCAAGGGCAGAAGGGCGGTGCGCCGCTACCAGGAGCAGGATCTGGCCCCGGAGCTGATCGACCGCCTGCTTGCGGTTTCCTGCCATGCGCCCACCGGGGTTAATGCCCGCTCGGTGCTCTTCACCGTGGTCAGGGAGCGGGCGGTGCTGCACCGGCTGCGGGAGCATCTGATGGCCCGTCTCATGAAATTGAAGGATATCGGCGGGCTGCCGGAGGGGTTGGCAGGCCAGTACCTCGGCTGGACAGCCAAGGCCTGGCAGGAGGAGGGCAAGGACATTCTTTTTAGGGGAGCCCCGCATCTGCTCATCACCAGCGCTCCGGCGGACGCCCCTTGTCCGGGGCAGGATTCCCTCATCGCCCTGACCACCTTCCAGCTGCTCGCCCATGCCCACGGGGTCGGCACGGTTTGGGACGGCATCTGCATGATGGCCCTGGCTGCCTGCCCCGAGGTGGTGGGCAAGCTCGGCATCCCCGAAAATCACACCCTGGGGTATGCCATGGCCTTTGGCGAACCTGCGGTGGAATACCAGCGGACCGTGCAGCGGGGCCCGGCCTTGGTGAATGTGGTCAAGTGGTGATCAGCAGCCGGGTTGCAGGAAGGGCTATGCTGTTGTGAGCGGTCCGCTGGTGGCCGGCGTTTCAGCAGGAAGAAACCACTGGTCCAGCCGGTTGCGGAAACCGTTTTGCAGGGCGGTGAGGGCCTTGGCGGTGTCCGGTTGCTCGCTCCTGCCTGCCGCTTTCTCCATGGCAGTGGCGGCCAGGGGACCGGCAAAGGGGGAGAGTTTCGGGTGTTTGGCCAGGAGCTGTTCCACGCGGGTCAACATCTGTTGGGCAACCCGCTCCTCTGTGGGGAGGGGGAGATCCGTGGGGTCTGCCTTCCGGGGAACAGGGAGCGGCTCGCTTGCCACTGGTAGCGGTGCTTCCGCCATGGTATTCAAGCCTTCGGTCTCCACCGACTCCACCGGCAGGGGCTTCTCCCTGCGGGCAAAGAGTCCGTCCAGTTCCTTTTCCTTCATTTCATCCAGGGCCTTGAGAATCTGCTGCCAGCGCGCCTCAAGCATTTCGGCGTAGTCCAGTTCTCCCCCCGGGCCAGCGCCCAGCGTATCGTAGAGATCCTTGAGGTTCAGGTCGTTGAGGTCCGCCATGGCGGGTAGTGGCTGGTGGCTGGTGATCCGGGTCTGGGTGACGGTTTGTCTGCTGAACGAAGCGGAAAAGGAGGAGACCGAGCCCATGGACATTTCGCCGAAGTCCATCGCCCTGGTCATGGCCTCCTCGTGGTTACCGGAAAAAAAGGTAGAGGCAATGGAGGTCAGTTCCCCCACCAGCCTGGTGATATCGGCAAGCTCCTGTTCATTGAGGTCGCCCTGCACCGAGATGCCCATGGCTTCGGCGGAGGTGGAGCTGCCGGCATAATTCACCCCCGAGGAGGCAGGATTGAACCAGCCGATTGCCTGGGTGTACTGGTAATTTTGACTCAGGCTCGAAAGGGTGACCTGATCGCCTTCCGCCGTGGTCAGGGAGAAAGAGGACGACTGCGTCTGGGCAAGGGTCTGCTCAAAGGTGGACTTGCCGGAGCGGGCGGAATACAGGGATTGGTAGTCGGTGGAGGCGGCTGGTCCCTGGATGGAATTGGTTGGGATGTTCATTTGGCGGGCTCCCGTGCTGGTTTGCGGTGTAGCACGGCGGGCGGAAGGCGTAGCCGTGCTACTGTGCTTTTCGGGAGGGTGGTTGGAAAACTTGAGGGGAGATGAAGGGATGCTTATTTTTCATTTAACAGTGATAACGCTTCCTCAAACTCATTAATAATTTCATCTACATCTGTGGTGTCGATCGCCAGGTTGTTAGAAGTAATTGTTGCTTGTGCAAGATATGAAACGAGAAATAGCATTAATGCTAAACATGTTAAACTAACGTACTGTGATTCGCTGGCAATTAAGGCGGCCCCATAAAGTACTACCAAAAACAAGGGAATTATAGGGATAATCTTAATTTCATCTATTACATATTTCATATACAGTCTTGCCGTGCTGTTTTGTTTTGACAATTGATTAAGAATTTCATCAACACGATATTGTTGATTTTTTGGGTGTAAAATAATTTCATTAATTACAAATTCGACTTTTTTCCATTTATGTAGATATGAAATATTTTCTTTTAGTAAATATTGCTTTGTCATCAGACCTGAGAAAGCCAGGATTGCACCGAACAATGAAGTCATTCTTGAATCAATTTTTTGTGCATTACCGTGTAGGTGGAATACAATAAATAAAAATGTGACGATAATTATAGTAAGAAGTATTGCTTTGAATATATCGGCGGTGATGGAAGGGGCTGGATTTCTCTCTTTTTTCATTATCTGCCTTCGAACCGCTCGTTAATGTAAATGTCAATTCTTCTAGCCACCCCTGAGCCATCATGTAGCTGTTCTTCGTTGATTGGCATAATAGCAGTTTCTGCAATAGGTTTTTCGCGGCTACTCCAGGTTGTGCCGACGCCGGATTTCATGCCTTTTGCTCTTAGTTTTAAGCGTCTGTCTGCAACCGCCCTGTCAAGCTCAATTATTTCTTCATCGTCCAACTCAGGTTCGTTGGCGACAAGTTCAACGTCTTTAGATTTTAATGAATTTTTTAATTTTTTTGCGGATTCTTTAAGGTCAGCTATCAAAGTGCTGGGACCAGATGGCAAATTGGAACCAGTGTGCTTAATAATTATTTTCTTTAATATATCTAGGCTGTTAACCCATTCGACGAAAGACCCAGTTTTTGCAATCGGATCGACTTCAACCAAATAATGTTGATCCATGTTTAATGAGTTAACTGCTTTTTCCAATAGTTCTTGAAAAATATCAGCGAATGTTCTTGCAGATTTTGCAAAACGCGAAACATCTGGTGCTTTATGCACCATCACAATTTGCTTGGGAATATTAATGACACAAAGGGTATAAAATCTTGGGTCTTTAGAATCTTTGAGATGCCCTGGTTCAGGCTCCTCCGCTATTCGTGCATATGGTGGTCTAATTGTAAGGTAAAACGAAAATAGATCATCGTTTATTTTCACTAAATCCGCTAACCCCCAAGTTGAAGCTCCCCTGCTAATTCGTATATTCTCAGGGATCAAGGAAACAGATTGTCGGAGGAGGTCTGGGCGTGGAATTGGCGATGAAAAGATGTTCTGTTGCTTCCCGTGTCGTTCAGGTAGTTGAACTTGAAGTAACCACCAAAGAGTTTTGTCATTTTCGTAACTCATCCAAACTCCTTATGAAAAGCATTACATAGCTCACCTCATGTCAGCCCCATGAGGTAGAATCTGACGATTTTCTGTTTGATTTTCCTGATTATGGGACGAGACGGTATGTTCTGTGGAATAAGGTCATCCGCAGTTTCGTCTCAATTTCGGGGACATACTTCTTTCCCACTAAATCTGGAAATACGACCGTCCAGAAATACTATCGCGACACATTTCCACGCACCTAACAGATTGTCAATGCTGAAAAAATACGGGGTGTTGTCGGTATGCTCAGGATTAAGCACGGGGATTGGGCCAATTTCGGTTAGGCGCGGTATTTGAGACTCACCCCTTTGAGAAAACCGCGCAAGATCTGATCCTTGCACTCGCGGTAGTGCGGGTGGTCCGGCCTGCGGAAAAAGGCGCTGAGTTCGTGTTTGCTCAGGCGCATATCCGCCAGGGCCAGAATCGCCAGCATGTCTTCGTCTCGCAGGTTCAGGGCGATTTTCAGTTTCCGCAGGATGATGTTGTTGGTTAAGCGCTGTTCCGGCGGGGATTGCGGACCTTCTTTCTTGCCGCGTTTCTCGTTGATCACGCCGTTGAGGAATATGGCCAACTGGGTATCGCTGCATGGCTGATACCCCGGCTCATCCTCTTTTTTCAGCCAGCCGGTGATCTGCTCCCCGGTTGCCCGGTGCTCGGCCAGGGCGAAGATGGCGAGCATTTTCGCCTCGTTCCAGGCGAAGGCATGGCGGAGACTGCGCAGGATATCGTTGTTGTTCATTGGGTTGCCTTGGGCTGAATTGCAGAGGGTGGTGTTCGTTTCTATCTTATAGCCCATGGTTTTGCGGAATGGGCAAGATTTTTTGTCATGATCCGGCCTGCGGTTTTTTCTTCCCCTCCCTTGATGGGAGGGGATTGAGGGGTGGGTGAATGCGCCATGAAGTAGGCCCTTGCAACGTCCCCCACCCCCTCACCCCCTCCCGCAAGGGGAGGGGGAACCAGCGTCGTCCGGTTAAGATATTGCATACGGTCAAGATGCAGCATCATCGACTAATAAATCCCCCCTTTGAAAAAGGGGGGCGAGGGGGGATTTTGACGGTTTGCTTGATATTGCAATTTTCTTACCGGACAACACTGAGGGGGAACAGGAGAACAGAGCTGACGAACTGAGCTTTTTGGTAAGTGCGCGGAGGAGTTAGACAGGCCGTCCCCGGCCAACCGTGTATTGACAAAAACCACGGAGCGGGTCATTCTAACCCCATGAAAAATATCACCGACACCACCTCCTACCATGCCGGTTTTTTACAGTTTGACGTACGCTTGGCCGATCCTGCGGCGAATCTCGCCTCGGTGCGGGCGGGTTTGGCCCGTCTGGCCCCCAGGGGGGCGGGGATCATCGTTTTGCCCGAGCTGTGGAGCTGCGGCTTTGCTTACGAGCGGCTCCAGCATTTCGCCCTGCAGACCGTGGAGATGCTGGACGAGATGCAGCGGCTGGCCGGGCAGTATGGTATTCATCTGGCCGGCTCCCTGCCCGAAGAGGTGCTCACCGAGGTGGGCTCCGTCATCTATAACACCCTGTACATCGTTGGTCCCAACGGGGTTGTCGGTTCGGTCCGCAAGCAGCACCTCTTCGCCCCCATGGCCGAGGATCGTCATTTCACCCCAGGGGATAATCTCCAGCCGGTGGCAACCGGGCTTGGGATGGTGGGCGGGTTGGTTTGCTACGATCTCCGGTTCCCCGACCTTGCAAAATCCCAGGCCGGAAAAGGCGCGGGGCTGCTGGTGGTAAGCGCCCAGTGGCCCGAGGCCCGGCGGGAGCAGTGGCGGACCCTGGCCATGGCGCGGGCCATCGAGAATCAGATCTGTGTCGTGGCCTGTAACCGTTGCGGGGTTACCGGGAAAACCGAGTTCGGCGGCCATTCCCTGGTTGTCGGTCCGGACGGCACGGTGCTGGCCGAGGCTGGATCGGAACCGGGTGAGGCGTGGGTCGAAATCGACCCGGCCTGGATGCAGGAGCTGCGGCAGCGCTTCAACACCGTGGGGCCTGCGGTGTACCTGTTTAATGATGAGGACAAGATTGTCGAGCTCGGGGATTTGGCCGAACTGACTGCCCGCTACCGGAGTGTGGGGCGCAAGGTGGTGTTCACCAACGGCTGTTTCGACATCCTGCACCAGGGGCATGTCACCTATCTGGAGCAGGCCCGGAGGGAAGGCGATTGCCTGGTGGTCGGGGTCAACAGCGACGCCTCGGTGCGGGCTCTCGGCAAGGGAGATGACAGGCCGGTGAACCATGAGCAGAGCCGGGCCAGGATTTTGGCCGCCCTGGGCTGCGTGGACCATGTGGTGATCTTTGGCGAGGAAACGCCGCACAGGCTGATCACCACCCTGATGCCCGAGGTGCTGGTCAAGGGCGGCGACTGGCCGGTGGAAAAGATTGTCGGCGCCCCGGAGGTGCTGGCTGCGGGCGGCAGGGTGCTTTCCATTCCGTTGGTGGAAAATTACTCCACCACCTCCCTCATTAAAAAAATCCGCACAAGTTAAGAGCTTATCCGGCAAGCTCCTTGCCTTTTCTTCCCCCGCCCCCTGCGGGAGGGGGTCAGGGGGTGGGGGAACTCGCTCAAAGACACCGCTGTCTGATAACCTCAAGCACCCCTTCCAGATTTTCAAAAATTTCGTTATTCCAGAATCTCAAGACGCTGAATCCATTCGTGGCAAGACAGGCATCCCTTTGTTGGTCCCTGTTTCCATCCTCCGCATGCTGCGCGCCATCAAGCTCTATGACGATCCGTTTGTCAAAAGAGACGAAGTCAACGATATACCTTTCAATCGGCTGCTGACGGCGGAATTTCACGCCTTCCATCTGGCTGTTCCGTAAGTGCTGCCAGAGGCGGTGTTCCGCGTCCGTAAGATTATTACGAAGTTCACCTGCTCGATCATGCAAGGGATGCCGTGGCTTCATCGCTATTTCCCCCACCCCCAACTGACCTTCCCCCGGTTTAGTGGACACCGGATTAGGCTGCAAGTTTAAAATAAGTCGCTTCGTACAGGGCCGGACTTTGAAAGCCCAAGGTCGAGTGAAGACGACGGCGGTTATAGAATCGCTC
>JBAYUD010000078.1:0-12806 GCA_041675265.1 Desulfurivibrionaceae bacterium
CTACGAGATGAACGTGGTCATCTCCGACACCGCCGAGTACGGCTGCTACCTCTTTGCCCACGCCGCCGTGCCCATGCTGGCCAAGTTCATGAAGAAGATCGACACCGACGTGATCGGCAAGGGTCTGAGCGTCAAGGACAACGGGGTGAACAACATCGAGCTGGTGCAGATCAACGAGGCGATTCGCTACACCGGGGTCGAGGAGATCGGCGCGGAGCTGCGCTCCTACATGGGGGCCATGAAGGCTATTCTGTAATTCCGGGGAGGGTCAGGGTGAGGGGGAATCAGCTATGAGCCCGGCAGGTTGCGGCTTCACCCACCCCCAGCCCCTCCCGTCAGCAGTGTCAGCGGCGAGGGAGGGGAGTTTTCTTCAATGGATAAGCGCACGGTTTACCGCTTGATTTAGAAATGGAATAAACTGTCCGCAAGAAAGATGTTTCATCAAAGGGAAGCCCGCTCGGGCTTCCCTTTTTTTTCGGCTCAGGCTCCGCCCCGCACCAGGGCGATCAGCGACTTCACGGTTTCCCGCATCTGTTCGGCCTGGGCGCTCAGCTCTTCGGAGGCGCTGGCCGCCTCCTCGGCGGTGGCCGCGTTCTGCTGGGTGACGGTGTCCAGTTCGGTGACCGCCAGATTGACCTGGCCTACCCCCGAGGCCTGTTCCCGCGAGGCCGTGGCGATCTCGCCCATCAGCATGGCGACCTTGGCGGTGCTCTCGGCCACCTCCCTAAAGGATTGGTTGGTGGAGGTCACCAGCGTTTCCCCGGTCCGCACCTTTTGCACGGTTCCCTCGATGAGCCCGGCGGTACTCTTCGCCGCCTCGGAGGCCCGCATGGCCAGGTTGCGCACCTCGTCGGCCACCACGGCGAAGCCTGCCCCCGCCTCCCCGGCCCGTGCCGCCTCCACCGCCGCGTTCAGGGCCAGCAGATTGGTCTGGAAGGCGATCTCGTCAATGGTCTTGATGATCTTGGAGGTCTCCTCGCTGGCCTTGGAGATTTCCGCCATGGACTGGGTGAGTTGATCCATGGAACCATTGGCCGTGTCGATCACCCTGCGCGCCTCGCTGGTTAACGCCTCGGCTTGGCCGACATTGTCGGCGTTCTGTTTGGTCACCGCGGCAATCTCTTCCAGGGAGGCGGAGGTTTCCTCGATGGCGGCGGCCTGATTGCTGGCCCCGTCCGCCAGGGACTGACTGACCGAGGCGACCTGGCCGGCCGCCGAGGTCACCTCCTCGGCGCCGCTGTCCAGATCATGGCTGATCCTCTCCAGGGCGTTGCCGATCAGGGAGGAAAGATAGGCGGCCAGCAAGATGCTGACCAGGATGACGCTTAAGGCGGTCGTCGTGGTGATGATCAGCGAGGTCCGCGCTGCGCGCATGCCGCTTTCCGCCTGGACCACGAGTCCTTCCGCAAGATGGGTTTCAATCTCCTTCATCAGGTCGATCTTGCCGGTCATGGCCGCAAACCAGCCTTCGGCATTGATGCCGAAACCATCCTCCACATTGTCCGCAAGCTTGGCCAGGGTGGCATTCTCCATGGCGGCAACCTCGGAGACCGCGGCTCCCTTCATCTTCTCCTCGTAAGCCCTGGCGCCCGGCTGATCGGAAAACACCAGGAAGTTTTTCAGGAAAGAGGACTGCTCGGCGAGGATCTGGACGAATTTCCTGCGCATGCCCGGGGCGAAGCGGTCGTTGGCAAAGGTATTGTTCAGCACCGCCCTTTCCTGGCCCATGCGCTCCTTGGCCTCGACAAAGTTGTAGTAGGCGGTGAGCGCCCGCATGGTTCCGGCATCGGGGGTGGTGCGGGCGATCTGGGGGATGGTGCCCAAAAGCTTTTCTATTACCCCGGTGTAAAAGGCAATGGCCTCCGGGCCGGCGATGGCCAGGGTGTCAGCCTGCTGCCGGATGGCGGAGATTTTTTCCGCGTCGGTAAGGGCTTCCCCCAGGTTTTTTGCCAGGGTGGCATCATTCTTGTCGGCTGCGGAGTGCTGGAGGTACTCCTTGAGCGCCGTGATGCGGGTGTCGGTTTCGCCCCGCTGGGCCGGCAACCGGTCGCCGAACTTCTGCCCCTTGCTGCCCAGGAAACCCGCGGTCATCCCCCGCTCCTTCTGGGCCTCGTGGGCGATCTCGGTGATCAGCCCGGCCATGACGGCAAGTTCCTTGACTGTTTTCGCCTGGGTGATGGTCTGGTAGCGCTCCATCCCATTGGCGACCAGAATCACGGCCAGGAAAAAGACCGGAATGGAAACCAGCAGCCGCATCTGGTTTTTGATGGCGAGTTGTTTGACGAAATTCATGGGCGTGGCATCCTCCTGGCGTGGTGTGCGGTTCCCCTCAACTCGGCAACAATAGCATGTAAAGCAAGGAGCAGACTTGACCTAAGTCAAGTCTAGGTGTTTTTACCCGGAATTCCCCTCCTGTTATCGCGGTTGCACAGGCAACCCCGCCGCCTTCCAGGCGCTGATCCCGCCGTCCAGATTGTAGATCTCCCCGTACCCCTTGCCGGAAAAATACTGGCCCACCGCATAGCTGCGGCCGCCCACGGCGCAGATCAGCAAGAGGGGCTTGCCGGTGGGCAGGGTCACCTTGCCTTTGGCGAGCTCGCCGAAGGGGATGAGTTGCGAGTTGGGTATGGACCCCTCGTACAGCTCTTCCGGCGAGCGGACATCCACCAGCACCAGATCCTTGCGAGCCTCGATGAGGGATTTGGCCTCCTGGGGGGAAAGGGAGCGGAAGATCGGGGTCTGGCCGGAATCCGGCGTGTTTTTGTCGCCGCAGGCGACCACCGCAAGCAAGAGCATCACCGCCGCCAAGATATGCAGATATCGTTTCATGACATTCCTCTGATGTGTGTGGTTGGTTTTTCGAGGTCAAGGGCTGGTCCGAGGCAATCTACCCATTGGGTGCATTCTTTGCAAGCGCCGACATGCGGCGCGGTTCCTCGCCTTTTTCCGGGCCGGGCCTGGAAACCGCTCGCGGGAGGAGGGAAAAACGGGGTTGACGGAAGAACGCAGCCTGTGGTAGTTAAGCAGTTAACAATATAATTATATTCTAACACATTATTTGGTTTTGGAGACTCACGATGCTGCCTAAATCCCTTGCAGGCCTGGCGCTTGCCCTCACCCTTATTTTCTCGGCCTTTCCGGCCCGGGCCAGCCTCAGCACGGACCTGCAGGCTCTGGTTGTCCAGGGCACCACCCTGCGCACCAGCCTGGCGGCGATCAGCGTTGCCCAGGGAAACACCTGCACCCAGCTGGGCGGGTTCAATGTCTCCCTGGAGAGTTATCTGGCAAGCGTCCAGGCGGTTTACGCCCAGCTGACCGTGCCCGTGACCCTTACCGCCGCCGATCTCACCGCCCTGGATGATCTTTCCGGCCTTGCCAAGGGGATGGCCGCCGATTCCGTGCGGATAGCCCTGGAGCTGCGGAGCATCGAGGATGTGGCCGATCTTTTCGAGTACCGCGCCGCCTTGAGCGGTATGCTCCGTCTTTCCGACGACATCGGCATCATGGCCAACCGGATTCTGGAGATGGCGGACCGGATTCTGGTCATGGCCGACAACATCGGTGCCATGGCGGACCGGATCCTGCTGACCCAGCAGCTGCAGAACGCCAATGTCGCCTTGACCCAGGCCTCGCTCCTCACCACCCAGCAGAACATGATCGCCATGAGCGACAGCCTGTCCACCATTACCTACAATCTCAGCCTTGGGCTGGTGGCCAACGAGGCCAACGCCCTGGTGGGGGAGATGGGCGGGACAACCCTCACCAGCCAGACCATGGCCGTGGATCTGAGTGCGCTGGAGGCCCAGACCTCCCTGCTGCTCAACAGCACGGTGTCCCTCTATACCTGGATGAGCCGGAACAGCCAAGTGGCAAGCCACTATATCAACGGCGACACCCTGACCCTGATGGGCGACCTCTCCGGCATGCAGGCGGCATTGGCCTTTTCCCTGGAAACCTACGCCAACACCATCAACCAGCTGGCCCCGCTCACCGAGACCCCGGTTCTTGCGGATGCCACGGCCAGCATGCTGCGCTTGACCGCGGATATCGGCGAGATGTCCGGCCGGATCATGGAGATGGCCGACAAGATCATCGTCATGGCGGATAATATCGGGCTCATGGCGGACCGGATTGTCGAGACCCAGAACCTCCAGCAATCCAATATCGAACTGACCCAGAACTCGGTGACCATCGCCCAGAATGTCACCCTTACCGTTATCAAAAATTATCTCGGCCAGTAATCGCGGCCGATATTGTGTGGGAGAAAGATCATGAGCGCATCTATTCGAAACGGGTTGTTGGCAACCCTTTTTCTTTTGGCCGGTGTGGGGTTGCAGCCGGGCACGGCCCTGGCGGCCCTGGCGGAGGACTTGGGGAATCTGGTGGTCCAGGCCCAGGGGCTTGATACCCAGCTCAAGGCGATTAGCCTTACGGCGGACTCGGTCTGCGGGCCGCTGGTGCAGGCCGATCAGGCGGCCCGCGCCCTGGTGAACAGCATCAGCCAGGTGAACGATAATCTGGCCGCGCCGCTGCAGATGGACGACGAGACCCTGACCGCGCTGGAAACGCTTTCCGCCCTGAATACGAGCCTGGCTGCGGAAAGTCTGCGGCTCTCCGTTGACCTGGGGGGGCTGTCGACGGCCTCCCGGGCCATTACCCTGAAGGACGGGATCGTGGCCATGCTCCAGCTTTCCGATGATATCGGGGCCATGGCCGACCGCATCGGGGAGATGGCGGACAAGATTCTGGTCATGTCGGACAATATCGGCCTGATGGCCGACCGCATCATCCTGACCCAACAGATTCAGAACCAGAATATCCTGCTCACCCAGCAGAGCATGCTCCAGACCCAGACCAATATCCTGACCCTGGTTTCCGTGGTGGAGAGCGACACCTACAACCTCACCCTTGAGCAGTTGGTGGTGGATGGCCAGCTGCTGGCGGCCCGGATGGCGGCGGTGGTCTTGAGCCCCTGGACCATGAAGACCCAGCTCGGCACGGTTGCCACCGATGTCCATGCCTATCTCGACCAGGTAAAGGCGGCCCAGGCCACCATGCTTCAGGATTCCGCCACCAGCACCGCCTATCTCAACACCACGCCGTTGCTCAACCTGGGCAACCTGTCCACCATGCTCACCTCCCTGGCCGTGGCGCTGGATGGCTATGTTCTTGCCATCGACAGCCTGGACGCCATGACCTCCAGCACCACGCTTTCCGCCTCGCTCACGAGCATGCTGCAAATCTCGGCGGATATTGGCCTCATGGCCAACCGGATTCTGGAAATGGGGGATCTCACCCTGGCCATGGCCGACAATATCGGCATGACCGCAGATCAGATTATCGCCACCCAGCAGCTCCAGAGCGTCAATGTGGCCACCACCCAGGCTTCCATCCTGGCGGCCCAGGAGTTGGCCATAGCCATTATTGTGGCGAGAAATCTGTAATCTTCAGGGGTGTGGCATTGCGGGCATGCGCCGGGCGGCTGATCAGCACACGATCCGCCGCCCGTTTTTTTTGGCAAGAAGGGTTATGCTTCGCTGCTGATCCGCGCCAAGGCGGCGAGAACAGCCTGGATCTCACCCTCGGTGTTGAAAAATCCCGGGGAAAGACGCAGGGTGCCCTGGGGAAAGGTTCCGATGCTGCGGTGGGCCGCGGGCGCGCAGTGGAGCCCTGCCCTGGCCATGACCCCGTGGTTGCGGTCAAGGAGAAAGGCGAGATCGGCCACGCTTTTGCCGGTCATGGTCAGGGAGACGGCCGAGCCTCGGTTGGTGCCGGGTGGCGGGCCATGCACGGTGACGCCCGGTATCCGGGTCAATCCCTCCAGGAGCAATCGGGTGAGGCGCTCTTCGTGGAGCCGGATCGTTTCCCGGCCGGTTTTCTTGATAAATGCCAGCCCCGCAGCCAGGCCGGCGATGCCGAGGGTGTTAGGCGTTCCCGATTCAAAACAGTCCGGCATCAGCTGGGGCTGCTCCTCAAACTCCGAATTGCTGCCCGTGCCGCCCATGGTCAGCGGCGGGAGCACAAGCCCCTGGCGGAGCAGGAACCCGCCGGTGCCGGTGGGGCCGAACAGCCCCTTGTGTCCGGTAAAGGCGAGAAAATCGATGCTAAAGGCTTCCATGTCCAGGGGGAACACCCCGGCGGACTGGGCCGCGTCCACCATCAGCAGCGCCCCGCCCTTGCGTGTGCCGATGGCTCCAAGATCGGCCATGGCGCCGGTCACATTGGAGACATGGTTGATGATGATCAGCCGGGTTTTTGCGTTCAGGTGGTTGGGGATATCGTCCGGGTCGATATTGCCGGTGGGGCTGGTGGGTAGAATCGTGAGGGAAATACCCCTGGTTTTCTCCAGGTACCGCAGGGGGCGCGTCACCGAGTTGTGTTCCATGCCCGTGGTCAGCACCTGGTCGCCGGGTTGGAGCAAGCCGAAGATGCCCACGTTGAGCGCCTCGGTGACATTGCTGGTGAACACCACCCGGCTGGAATCCGGGCAGCCGAAGAACTCGGCGACCTGCTCGCGGGCCTCAAAGATCACCCGGCTGGCGGCCAGGGAAAAGCGGTGCGCCGAACGGCCGGGGCTCAGGGATATCTCTTGGATCAGCCGGTGCATGGCCGCAGCCACCTCCGGGGGCTTGGGAAAGGAGGTGGCGGCGTTGTCGAGATAGATGGGGGGTGAATCCGGCATAATGAGGGGGGGAGGGTGCCTTCAGTAGGGGCTGACCACCTTGGCCGCCTGGGCCATGGCGTCCATGATCTCGTACATGTTGGTGACCTGGCCCACCAGCAGGGAGTCCTTGAGGTTGAAGAAATCAAGGCAGGTGCCGCAGGAGTATATTTCCACCCCCTGGGCGGCCAGCTCCTTGAGCGGCGCGATCAGGTCGGATTCGGTGGCGGTGATTTTCACCCCGGTGTTGTAGAAGAAGATTTTCGCGGGCAGGGGGCTGAGGTTCTTGATCGTCTTGACATAGGCCCGCATGAGCACCCCGCCCAGGGCGTCGTTGCCCCTGCCCATGGTCTCGGCCGGGATTATTACAACCAGGCCGGTGGTGGGCAGGTCGCAGCGGTACTCCTCCGGCGCCGGCGCCGCAGCCGCATCCTTGGCGGAGGTGTCCTTGCTGATCGTGATGTGGCGGGTGTCGCCGGCGGCGCGAATTTCCACCCCGCAGCCCTGGCTCTTGCCGAAGCGTTCCAGATTGCTCTGTGCCGCCTCGTTGTCAACCAGCACCTCCACCGAGCCCTGTGCCATGGAGTCGAGCAACTCCTTGGCCCTGATCACGGGTTGCGGGCAGGCCAGACCCCGGCAGTCGAGTACCGTATGCATTCCTGTTTCTCTTTAGTCGTTGAAGCTTATCTGGTTCACCAGATCGCGGATGATGTCCTGGGCTTTTGCATCGAGCTTGGGCGCGGCAAACCCGGTGTCGTAAAAATCAGGATTGATGTCGTTGGAGCTCCACATGCTCTGCGCTTCGAAGTAGAGATCCTTTTGCGAAAAATACCCTTCAGGCAGCATCATTCGCAGCCGGTAGGTCCGGTTGGTGGGGATCCGTTGCTTGCTCACCAGCTTGAGGCCGCTGGTGGTCACATCGACGAGGTGGCCCAGGAGTTGGTTGGCGTCATCGTCGTAGACTTCAAGATAGTACACCAGGTGTCTGCGTTTCAGGGATCTGGTCTCGTCGGTCATGACTTCCTCTCCTGTTGGCCGTTTACTCAAGGGGCTGACTTGGCAATGCATTCCAGCATGTAATCGATGACCGCTTCCGGGCCCATGCTGGAAGAATCGACAAGAATGGCGTCATCGGCGGCTTTGAGCGGGGCAAGCGCGCGTCTGGAATCATCATAGTCACGTTTGCTGATCTGGTCCAGAATTTCCTGATAATCAACACTCTGCCCTTTTTCCGCCAGCTGCTTTTGGCGGCGGCGAGCCCGCTCCTCGGCCGAGGCGTTGAGGAAAAACTTGCAGGAGGCCTTGGGAAACACCACCGTCCCCATGTCGCGGCCCTCGGCGACGATGCCCCCCTTTTCCCCCAGCTGCCGCTGGAGAGCGGTGAGTTTTTCCCGCACCAGCGGGTTGGCGGAAACCCGCGAGGCGACCATGCCCATCTCCGGGGTGCGGATGGCCTGGGACACGTCCTCGTTGTTGAGCAGTACCCGCACATCGTCGTCGCCGTTGGGGGCAAGGGTCAGCTCGATTGCGGCCAGACATCTTTTCAGCGCGTCGGTGTCGGCCAGGTCAATCCCCTGCCGTTCCAAGGCCAGCCCCACGGCCCGGTACATGGCGCCGGTGTCCAGGTAGGTGAAGTGGAGTTTCGCGGCCAACCCCCGGCTGATCGTGCTTTTGCCCGCGCCCGAGGGGCCGTCGATGGTGATGATCCCCTTGGGGTCAAGCACGGTCCACCTCGGTGAGCGCCGTGGCCAAGGCCTTGACGAACCGCTGGTTTTCCGCGGGCAATCCCACGGTGATGCGGATATAGGCCGGGTAGCCGTAGGCGTTCATGGGCCGGACGATGACCCCCTGGTGGAGCAGGGCTTCGTAGAGCTTCTTGCCGTCGGCCTTGACATCGATGAGGAAAAAGTTGGTCTGAGAGGGAAAGGGCTTACAGCCGAGCTTTTCCACCTCGCTGCTCAACCAAGCGATCCCCTCCCTGGTAAAGGCGATGGTTTTTTCGTAATGCTCGTCATCGCCCAGGGCGGCCAAGGCGCCTGCCTGGGCGGGCAGATTGACGTTGAAGGGCTGCCGGACCCGGTGCAGGTAATCGGCGATGTCGGCGTGCATCAGGCCGTAGCCCACCCTTAAACCCGCCAGGCCGTAAGCCTTGGAAAAGGTGCGCAGGGCCACCACCGGCACCCGGTGCTTGAGATAATCCCGGGCGTCGATGCGCAGACTCGGCTCGACAAAATCCACATACGCCTCGTCGAGAGCCACGATCACCTGATCCGGCACCTTGTCGAGAAAACCGCTGAAGGCCTCGTGGCTGAACACCGTGCCGCAGGGGTTGTTGGGGTTGTCGAGAAAGATGAGCCGGGTTTTTTTCGTGATCTGCCGGGCGATTCCGTCCAGGTCATGGTGCATGTTGACCAGGGGCACCACCCGGTTGATGCCGCCCTGGGCCTGGACCGCCTTCTGGTAGACGAGAAAGGTGGGCTGGCTGGTGATCACCTCTTCGCCCGGCCCGAGAAAGGCCGCGATGAGCAACTGGATGACCTCGTTGGAGCCGTTGCCGAAGACCAGCTGGTTCGGGGAGACGCCGATCTTCTCGGCCAGCGCCTGGGCCAGGTAATAGCAGCTGCCGTCGGGGTAGCGGTGCAGGTTCTTCAGGCTGTCGGAAACCGCAGCCACCGCTTTTGGGGACGGGCCCAAAGCGTTTTCATTGGAGGCCAGCTTGATGGAGCCGGTGATGCCGTACTCGCGTTCCAGTTCCTCCAGGGGCTTGCCCGGCGGATAGGGGATGAGGCTGGCGATGTTGTCGCGAACAGGGAGTTTCATGGGGTAAAATCCTTATAGTAAAGCTATAAGCCGTCAGCTGTTAGCTTACAGCTAACATTGGCTTGTTCCCAGCCAGGTCGAGCCGTTGTTCCAGGGCATAGGCGGCCCGGAAGATTTTTTCCTCGGCAAAATGGCTGGCCTGGAGCTGGATCCCGATGGGCAAGCCGCCGGAGCTTATCCCGCAGGGCACCGACATGCCGGGCAACCCGGCCAGGTTGGTGCAAATGGTAAGGATATCGGAGAGATAGACAGAGAGCGGGTCGTCGATCTTTGCCCCGATCTTCCAGGCCGGGGCCGGGGTGACCGGGGAGACCAGCAGGTCGCACTGGGCAAATGCCTTGGCGTAATCCTGGACGATCAGGGTGCGGACCTGGGAGGCCTTCTTGTAATAGGCGTCATAGTAGCCGGAGGAAAGGGCGTAGGTGCCGATGATGATCCGCCGCTTCACCTCTTCGCCGAAGCCCTGGGAGCGGCTGTGGCGGTACATCTCCAGCAGTTCGTGCTGGTCATGGTCGCGGAAGCCGTACCGGACTCCGTCGTAGCGGGCCAGGTTGGAGCTGGCCTCGGCCGGGGCGATGATGTAGTAGGCCGCCACCCCGTATTCGGTGTGGGGCAGGGAGATCTCCACGGTCTTGGCCCCGGCCTCGGTGAGCAGCCCGATTCCCCTGCGCACCGCCTGTTCCACCTCCGGGTCAAGGCCTGCGCCGAAGTATTCCTTGGGGATGCCGATGGTGAGACCCTTGCAATCGGGAACCAGGGCAGCGGTATAGTCCGGCACCTCCTGGTTGACCGAGGTGGAATCCCGGGGGTCATGGCCGCTGATGGCTTTGAGCATGATGGCGGCGTCGCGCACATCCTTGGTGAGCGGCCCGACCTGATCCAGGGAGGAGGCATAGGCCAGCAACCCGAAGCGGGAGACCCTGCCGTAGGTGGGCTTGATCCCGACGATGCCGCAGTGGGAGGCGGGCTGGCGGATGGAGCCGCCGGTGTCCGAACCCAGGGAGGCGATGCATTCGTCCGCCGCCACCGAGGCTGCCGAGCCGCCGCTGGAGCCGCCGCAGACATGGGCCAGGTTCCAGGGGTTCTTCGGCACCCCGTAGGCGCAGTTTTCGTTGGCCGAGCCCATGGCGAACTCGTCCATGCTCGTCTTGCCGAGGATCACCGCGCCCTCTTCCCGCAGCCTTTCGATTACCGTGGCGTCGTAGGGCGGGATGAAGGGTTCGAGAATCTTGGAGCCGGCGGTGGTGCGCAATCCCTTGGTGCAAAGGACATCCTTGATGGAAAGCGGAATGCCGCAGAGGCTGCCGCCTTCCCCGCGTTTGCGTTGTTCGTCGGCACCCTCGGCCTGGGCCAGGGCGCCATTGCGGTCCAGGGTGATATAGGCGTTGACCTTGTCCTCCACCGCGTCGATCCGGTCGAGCACCGAACGGGTCAGCTCCAGGGAGGAGATCTCTCCCTTGGCCAGGAGATCCTGCAAGGCATGGATGGTTAAGGCGTGGAGTTCCATAGTGTTACCGTACCGCTTGATTTTATAGGATGTCTGCCGCTGGCGCGGGGAGCGCCAATTACAGATGCGCTCGTAAAAAGGGAAAGAAGATACAGGTCCGTGACATAGATTCGATGGTTACCCTGTGATAACCGTTGTAATCGTGGCTTTTCGAAGTCTGCGCTTATCTACGATTTCAACAACAAAAACGGACCTCGGAAAGGAGGTCCGTAACGAAACCGGCAGGCAACTTCTTATTGTGCACTAATCCCTCAATACTAAATAACCCTGGGCACCACGAAGGCCTCGCCGTTCTGCAACGGGCCGTTGGCCAGCGCCTCCCGTTGGGGCAGGGATTCCCTGGTCTCATCTTCGCGAAAGGCATTGCGGACAGCCAGGGCATGGGTCGTGGGTTGAACACCGGTGGTGTCCAGCTCGCCCAGTTTTTCCACATAGCTCAGAATGCCGTCCAGTTGAAGGGTGGTTTTTTGCACCTCTGTCTCGGACAGCGAAAGCCTCGCCAGCTTGGCGACATATCGTACTTCTTCCGGGGTGATTTTCATGCTCTGTTTTGTAACGCATTCAGCCGGGCAAGTCAATATCCCTGATGGTCTTGCAAAAGCACCAGGGGTCAGCCGGCAGCCATTTTCACCTGGCCTTCGAGAACCTCGACAAAAACCTGCACCACCTCGGGGGCAAACTGGCTTCCGGAGCAGCGGTGCAGTTCGGCGATGGCATCCTTGAGTTCCAGGTTCTGCCTGTAGCTGCGCTTGGAGGTCATGGCGTCATAGCTGTCCGCCACGGTGATGATCTTGGTCAGCAGGTTCAGCTCATCGCCGCCCAGGCCATCGGGATAGCCCTTGCCGTCCATGCGCTCGTGGTGGTGGCGGACAAGGAACATCTCCTGCTGCATGAAGGCCAGGGGCTTGATGATGTTGGCCCCGACCTCGGGATGTTTTTTCATCAGGATCCATTCTTCATCGGAAAGCGGTCCGGGTTTGCGGATATAGTTGACATCCACCACCAGCTTGCCGATGTCGTGCACCTTGCAGGCCCGCTCCAGCACGGTGAGATCCTCCTCGCCCAACCGCATGGCCCGGGCGATGTTCATGGCGTGGAAGGTGACCCGGTTGGTGTGGCCCGCGGTGTACATGTCTTTTTCTTCGAGGGCGGTCTGCAGGGTGAGCATGGTGTTCAGGGCGGAGACCTCCAGATTGTGGCTGTACTCCTCCAGAAGGCGGTTTTTGTCCGCCAGCTCCCTGGTTTTGTTGCGCACCTCGACTTCCAGGTTTTCCTTGTAGGCCTTTTCCTGGAGGACGTACATCCGTTTCTCGATGGCCCGCTTGACCTTGATGTTGAAGATGTCCAGGTCTTCGATGGGCTTGGGGATGAAGTCGTAGGCCCCCAGGTTGATGGCCTTGACCGCGTACTCCATGGAGCCCGCGCCGGTGAGGAAGATCACCGGAATCCCGTAGCTCCGGTCGTTGATGAGCTTGAGGGTTTCAAAGCCGTCCAACCCGGGCATGTTGATGTCGAGGATGATGAGATCGAAATCCGCGCTCAGGTTTTCCAGGGCCTCTTCGCCGCTGGCGCAGGGCACCACCGCGTGACCGAACATGGTGAGGATTTTGTAGACGGCCTCCCTGACCAGGGTGTCGTCGTCGGCGATGAGGATTTTTGCCTGTGCCATGTGAAAAAGATCCTTCAAGGTATATGTGATCATGGCCTGCGTTGGCCGTAATGACTATCTTTCTTATAACACCGAGTTTCCCCTAAAAAGTCCAGTATTTTTTTGCCGCACCCAGGGCCGCATCCAGTGGCGGCAGTGGTCTTTTCGCC
>JBAYUD010000079.1:0-11886 GCA_041675265.1 Desulfurivibrionaceae bacterium
CAAACGAACCGTCTCGATCTTAAACTCACGGGTAAAACGTCTTCTCTTTGAAACCATGACAGTCCTCCTGGTGCTGTTGTAGCAGCTTTTCGGACTGTCCACAATTCCGGGGGAAGGTCAAGAACCTTTCACTGATACTCATAAAAAAACCCGGTCAAAAGGCCGGGTTTTTTTATGAGCGCATTCGCCAGCAGCTAATTGCCTGTTTTGTTTCCAGTGGCGCATTCTCAGGCAGGAAATATCTTGCCCGGATTGAGGATGTTGAGCGGGTCAAAGAGTTTTTTGATCTGTTGCATGAGCGCAAGTGTAGGCTGATCAATCTCCATGTCCAGATATGCCGCCTTGGTCAGGCCAACGCCATGTTCACCGGACAGGGTGCCGCCCAACCGCAGCACCTCCTCAAAAAGGAGCTGTTTGGCGGTGTTGGCCTGCTGCACCTCCTGGGGGTTATTTTTGTCCAGCATGATATTGACGTGGATGTTGCCGTCTCCGGCGTGGCCGAAGGTGAAGATGACCACCCCGAGCTCCCGGCTCAACCTCTCTGTGCAGGAGACCAGCTCCGGCAGACGGCTGCGGGGAACCACCACGTCTTCGCTCATCTTGTGGGGCTTGAGGCTGAAAGCCGCAGGGGAGATGGCGCGGCGAGCTGCCCAGAGCTGGTCGGTCTCGGCTTCGTTTTCGGCAGCGCGGTTCTGGATGATCCCCGGCTGGCTCTGCAAAAAATCGGTGAGCTGGCGGGTGGCGAGGGGCACGGTATCCTTCTGCCCGTCAAGCTCGATCAGGAGCAGGGCTCCGGCTTCTTCCGGAAAAGGGAGGGGCAGTTTGTCCCGGACAATGCGCAGGGCGGTTCGGTCCATGTATTCCAGGGTGCAGGGGGTATGGCGGGCGAGAATCCTTGTCACTAGGCTGGTTGCCTCGACCATGCCTGTGCAGAGAACCAGCAGGGTGGAGCGTGCCTCTGGGGCGGGGAGGAGCTTGACCGTGATCTTGGTGATGATGGCCAGGGTGCCTTCGGAGCCCACCAGCAACCGGGTAAGGTCGTAGCCCACTACGCCCTTGGCGGTCCTGACCCCGGTGTGGATGAGTCGGCCATCGGGCAGAACCGCTTCCAGGCCAAGGACATAATCGCGGGTTACCCCATACTTCACCGCGCTCGGGCCGCCGGCGCATTCGGCGACATTGCCGCCCATGGTGCAGAACTGCAGGCTGGCCGGGTCCGGCGGGTAATAGAGGTTGTGTCGGGCCGCCTCTCTGCGCAGATCGCCGGTGATGACCCCTGGTTCGACCACTCCGATCTGATTTTCCGGGTCGATTTCCAGGATGCGGTTCAGGCGGCTCATGACCATGACCAGACCGCCGGCCACGGGCAGGGCGCCGCCGGTCATGCCGGTGCCCGCCCCCCTTGGCACCACGGGAAACGGGGTTGCGAAGGCCAACTCCATGATGCGGCACACCTCTTCGGTGGAGCCGGGGAAGGCTACGGCAGCGGGGGGATATTCCCGGCCGGTGCCGTCATAGGCGTAGCAGGCCAGCTCTTCCGGGACCGTGGTTACCTGATCCTGGCCGACAATCTCCCGCAGCCTGTCGATGGTGTGCTGGTTCATTGCTCGTTTTCCGCGTGGCAGGAGTTTTTCCGTCTGGCGTCTAAAAATCCCTACAAAATACACAGGGAACTTATTATAAGGATACGTGTTCGGCAACCGTTGTCATTTTTGCCCAGCTCCCGCTTTGGCAGCATGGGCCTTTACAATTCAGTACGCAACTATTCGGAAAAAAGCTATGGAAAAGAAGATTCGTTTGGCCCTTGTCGCCGGGGGCAAATCCGGCGAGCGTGAGGTTTCGCTGGCCGGGGCCAAAGGGGTGGAGCAGGCGCTCAACCGGGAAAAATATGAGGTTCGCCGTTACGATCCGGCCACGGATCTGGCCCAGTTGGCCGCCGATGCCGATACGATCGATATGGCCTTCATCCTGCTACATGGTCCTTTGGGCGAGGACGGCACCATGCAGGGGTTTCTCGATCTGTTGGGCATTCCCTATCAGGGGGCCGGGGTGCTGGGCTCTGCCCTGGCCATGGACAAGAATTTGGCCAAGGTTCTCTACAAACAGGCGGGGCTCACCGTGGCCTCCTGGGAGATGGCGCAGCCGGAAGATCAAAAAAATCCAAGCCGCTTGCTGGAGCGTCTTTCCTTGCCGGTGGTCATCAAGCCCATCCGCCAGGGCTCAAGCCTGGGGATGAGCCTGGCCCGCAGCGAAGAGGAGCTGGCCCAGGGGCTGGCCAAGGCGTTTACCTTTGACAGCGAGGTCATGGTCGAACAATACGTGCGGGGTCGGGAGATCACCGGCGGGGTGCTGGGCAACAAGGAACTCACCGCCCTGCCCCTGGTCGAGATCATCCCCGGCGAGGAGTTCGCCTTTTTTGATTATCAGGCCAAATACCAGGTGGGCGCTTCCCGTGAGGTCTGCCCGGCGGAGCTGGAGCCCGAGGTGACCGCCAGGGCTCAGGCGATCGCGCTTACCGCGCACCGCGCCTTGCATCTCAAGGGGTACAGCCGGACGGACATGATTGTTGCCGAGGATGGTATCTATGTGCTTGAGACCAACACCATCCCGGGGATGACCCCGACCAGTCTGCTGCCCCAGGCGGCCGCGGCCCATGGCTTGCCCTTTCCGGCCCTGCTCGACCGCTTGATCGAGCTGGCCTTGGCCAAGGAATGAGGCCGGCGCCAGATTTTTTTAAATAAATCGGATGGATTTGCTATACTTTGTAGCGAGGCATGACACGACTCCGGCGGGATGGTGCCGGAAAATTCAGCGGAGCATCTGTCTTGGCAGAGTGTGCGGCGGAAAAAACAGGGCTCACCGCCCTGATTGTCGAGGATGACCAGGCAGTCTGCGATCTCCTGCAACGGATCGTGGAAAGCCAGGGCTACACCGTTGTTGTCTGCCCTACCGCCGCCGCTGCCGTGGCTGCCTTTGCCGCAAGGACCCCGCATCTTGTTCTCATGGACTGGATGCTGCCGGACATGGACGGCTTGGAGCTTTCCAAGGCCTTTCGCGCCTCCGAACGGGGGAAATACCTCACCATCCTGATGGTTTCCGGCAAGGACAGCCCGGAGGACATTGCCACGGCCATTGCCGCCGGGGTCAATTACTTCATGGCCAAGCCCGTGGAAAGGAAGGTGCTCAATATCTGGCTTTCCGCGGCATTGCAGGAGGTGCGCGATTGCCTGCAACGGGAAGAGGATGACCTGGCCCTGGTCAAGGTCCAGGAGGAGCTGGTGGACAACAACCTCCAGCTGGAAGAGGCCCTGAGCCGAGCCAATGCCATGGCCATGGAGGCCGAGCAGGCCTACATCGAGATCAACCAGATATTCAAGACCGTTGCCGGGGGCATCATCCTGGTGGACAAGCACTGCAAGCTTTTGCGGTGCAACGATTCCTTTCTCAAGATGGCAGGCGTGACCAGGGAAAGATCCCAGAACCACAAGTGCTACGAAATCTTTCATTCCTGCATCTGCGAAACAGAGGCTTGCCCACTCCAGCAGATCAAAAAAGGGGAGAAGCGCGTTGAGCGCGAGATCGACCGGGTAAGCCCGGATGGGCAAACCGCCTATTACAGCATCGTTTCCACGCCGTTCAAGGGGCCGTCCGGAGATTTGGTCGGCATTGTCGAGCATATCACCGATATCACCGAGCGGGTCAAGGCCGAAAAGGCCTTGACCGAGAGCGAGCGCCGCTACAAGGAACTCAGTCTGGTTGACGAGTTGACCCGGCTTTTTAACAAGCGCTACTTCAACACCCAGTTACAGCTTGAGGTGGAGCGGGCCAACCGGCATGGCCATCCGCTTTCCCTGCTCCTTTTGGATATCGATAATTTCAAGCACCATAACGATACGTACGGGCATGCGGATGGCGACCGGGTTCTGGCCCGGTTGGGTCAGGTGATTGCCGAGTCGCTGCGGGTCAACGACGTTCCCTGCCGGTACGGGGGGGAGGAATTCACCATTATCCTGCCGGAAACCGGCGGCGAACAGGCGGTCGTGGTGGCGGAGCGGATCAGGGCTCGTTTTGCCGGGGAGATTTTTCAGCCGAATGCCAAGGAAACGGTGCGCAAAACCGTGAGCATCGGCGTGACCCAATACCACGCCAACGAAAGCGGCCAGTGCTTGGTGGAGCGGGCCGATCAGAACATGTACGAGGCCAAGCAGAGCGGCAAGAACCGGTATGTCCTGAAGTGACCCTTTCCGTCAGTCACAATGGGGAAGATGAGCTTCCCCCCCTTCCTTAAAATCTTTTTTCAAAATAGGGCGCAAGCACCTTGGGGATGGCGATGGTGCCGTCCTCCTGCTGGTAGTTTTCAAAAATCGCGGCCAGGGTCCGTCCCACGGCAAGGCCGCTGCCGTTTAAGGTATGGACCAGCGCGCTTTTGGATTGACCCTTGGGCCGGTACCTGATCCCGCCCCGCCGGGCTTGAAACTCCCCGAAATTGCTGCATGAAGAGATCTCCCGGTAGGTGTCCTGGGCGGGCATCCACACCTCGATGTCGTAGGTCTTGTTGGCGGAAAATCCGAGATCGCCGCTGCAGAGCTGCACCACCCGGTAGGGCAGCTCCAGGAGCTGCAGCACCTCTTCCGCGTCGGCCAGCAGGCTTTCCAGCTCATCGCCGGAGGTCTCCGGGGTGGTGAATTTCACCAGCTCCACCTTGTCGAACTGGTGCTGGCGGATAAGCCCCCTGGTGTCGCGGCCATAGGCCCCGGCCTCGGAACGGAAGCAGGGGGTGTAGGCCGTGTACTTGACGGGCAGCTCGTGCTCGGCCAGGGTTTCGTCCCGGTGCAGGTTGGTCACCGGCACCTCGGCGGTGGGGATCAGCCAGAGATCCCAGTCCGTGATGCGGAAGAGATCCGCCTCGAATTTCGGCAGCTGGCCGGTGGCGGTCATGGTCTGGGAATTGACCAGAAACGGCGGGAGGATCTCGGTGTAGCCGTGTTTCTGGGTGTGGAGATCGAGCATGAAATTGATCAGTGCCCGCTCCAGGCGGGAGGCGAACCCCTTGAGCACGGCAAAGCGCGCGCCGGCAAGCTTGGCCGCCCGTTCAAAATCGATTGTCCCGGCCGCTTCGCCCAGCTCATGGTGCGGTTTGGCTGCAAAAGCGAATTGCGGCACAGTGCCCCAGCGCTTGATTTCCAGGTTGTCCTTGTCGTCGGAGCCTTTGGGCACGGAGTCGTCGCAGAGGTTGGGCAGGGTCATGACGATGCTCTGGAGATCCTCCTCCAGGCTGACCAGATCGGTTTCGATCTCCTTGATCCGCTCCCCCACCTGACGCATCTCGGCCATGGGGGCTTCGGCGTCAACCCCCGCCTTTTTCAGATTGCCGATTTCCTGGGATGCGGTCTTGCGCTTGTTGCGCAGCGATTCCACCTCGGAGAGCAGGGTGCGGCGCTTGAGATCGATGGCGGCAAAATCGTCGATGCGGGAATCGGTGATCCCCCGGAAGGCGAGTTTTTCTTTGACGAGATCCAGGTTTTCCCTGATGAAACGCAATTCGAGCATGGATATCCCCTTGAGTATAGTGCCGTGTCGCTAAAAGTCTCTACCAGAGGGGGTTGTATCATGGAGCAGGGCAGAAATCAAGAGGGCGGGACGTGCTCTGCGTTTAGAAAAAGGCGGAGGTGCAGAGGCGCAGGGAGACATCCTCCCCGGCCAGCAGATGCTTCCGGCTGGGCGGCAGATGGATGATGGCGTTGGCCGGTTCGTTTTTGCCTGCGGGGCGTACGGTGAGGGTTTTGCCGCTGAGTTTTGCCACCGCGCCTTTCAGGTTGAGCAGCCCTGTTTTTTTCAAGGTCACAGGCGTGGTGAGGGTGGCGCGCACAAGCGGGGGCAAGGGGCGCGATTGCCCTTGCATGGCGCGCAAGGCAGGCAGGACGAGTTCGTGAAAGAGCAGGAAAACCGCGGGCGGCGGGCCAGGCAGGGCGAAGACCGGTTTGTTGTTGTAGAGGCCGAACATGGTCGAGCGGCCAGGGCGGACCGCCAGGGCGGTGTACAGAGGGCGGATCCCGAGCTTGGCAAAGGCCTGGGGCAGGAGATCGTAGTTGCCCGGGCCCATGCCGCCGGTGGTGATCACGCCCTGGGAGGGGCCGTGCAGGGCCTCTTTCAGGAGGGCGACGATCCGGTCGCAGTCATCGGCCACCAAGCCGAGATCGCGGGATGCCGCCCCCGCACCCTTGATGAGAGAGGCGAGCAGGAAACGGTTGCCGCCGACGATCTGGCCGGCCTCCGGGGTATCCAGGGTATCGAGCAATTCGCTGCCCGAGCAGATGATGGCCAGCTCCGGGCAGCCAACCACCGGAACCTCGGCTAACCCGCTTTCGGCCAGGAGCGGCAGGTGCTGGGGCTCGATTCGTGTCCCGGCGCGGACAATGGTTTGCTTGGCCCCGAGGTCCGCGCCTCTGGCGCGGATGAAAGCGCCGGGGTGAGGCGGAGTGTCCACCAGCACCACGGATCCGTTTCTCCGGCAGTGTTCAAAGGGAACAACCTGATTCGCCCCGGGCGGCAGGGCGCCGCCGGTCATGATCGCGACGGCGCATTTTCCGGCAACCCTTGGCAGATCGGTGGCGCCTGCGGCAATCTCGCCGGTGACGTGCAGGGATACCTGTTGTGCGCCGGTGAGCAGATCGCGGCTGTTGACGGCATAGCCGTCCATGGAGGAGCGGGCAAAGGCCGGGACCGCGCGCACCGCCTTGATGGCCTGCGCGGCAATGCGGCCTGCGGCCTGCTCCAGAGGCACCGTCTTGGTAGCCAGGGCAGAGCTGTGGTCGACAATCAGCCGTTGTGCTTCCGTAAGCGAGAGGATCACCATGGCTCAGTGGACCATGGCGGCAAGACGGGTAAGGTCATGCTGGTGGTTGATGTTCTGGAAAGTGGTGAGATCCGGCACGACCTGCAATATCTCCTCGGCCGTGACCTTGCGGATGCGCAGTGTGTCGAACAACCTGCCGATCTTGTATTGTTTTTTTGCGAGCTGTTCCTCGATGATTGGCAGCGCGTTTTTGCTGTAGACGGCGTACAGCGGCTCGGGCCCCTCGTCCAGCCAGGGCAGCACGATGTCATGGCCGCCTTCCAGCTCGCAGAGGAAACGGATCATGGCCGGATTGACCAGGGGCATGTCGCAGCCGCAGACAAAGATGCGGGGCTGGGAGACCGTGCAAAGGGCGGCATGGATGCCAGCCAGGGGGCCGCAACCGGGGTATCTGTCCCCAGTCATGGGCCAGCCGAGAAACCCGTAATCCTCGGGCGTGTTGGTGATGAGCAGGGTTTCCGGAAACAGCCCGGCAAGCCTGCGGGCGATCCCCTGGATCAGGGCGTCGCCCTGGTGGAGGGCCAGGGCCTTGTTGCTCCCGAAGCGGGAGCTTTTGCCGCCCGCCAGAATCACCCCGGCAACCTGGTCAATCCGTTGCGTCATTCCGGCGGATCCTGGCGGATGGTGATGATGATTTCCCGGGGATCCTGGCACCCCTTGAGCGAGCAGGTCATGCCGGTGATGGCCTGGCGGAGGAAGCTCTCCACGAAGGAGTTGAGATAGACCGGCTGGCCGTTCACCAGCAGGCTGGTTTTTTGCTTGGGAAAGGGCTTGATGAACCGCTCTTCCAGAAAATCGGCCAGCCCGGCGACATCCTCCAGCCCAAAGCAGGGGAGATCATTGACCCCTGCGGTGTCGCTGACCATGGCGACCCAGGTGTCATCCCGGTCCGGCAAGGGGGCATCATGCAGGGCGCTGCGAAAGACCTCGATCTTGGGAAGACCCAGCCGTTTGTAGCCCTCGGCGATCACCAGATCGATATCGCCGTAATAGCGGCCCACCAGCTCTTCGATGGTGAGATCCTCGTCCACATCGCGGATGATGCCCAGGCCGGTGGGGGAGGAGAGGGCCACGGTATTGGCGCCGGCCTGCTTGTGGCGCCAGGTATCCTTGCCGGGTTTGTCCATTTCAAAGGCATGGACATGGTGCTTGATGGTGCCGATGCGGTAGCCGCGGCGCCGCAACTCCGGGATGAGTTTTTCAAGAAGCGTGGTCTTGCCGGAGTCGGGTTTGCCGATGAATGCGATTACTGGGGGCATGGTGGTGTTTGCCGTGGGGGTTCGGTTCAGCCCGGAGGCCAGGACATGGCCCTGCCGCCGAGAACGTGGAGGTGCAGATGGAAGACGGTCTGCCCCGCCTCGGCGCCGTTGTTCATGACCAACCGGCACTGTTCCACGCCGTTTTCCCGGGCGAGTTGCGCGCCGATGCGGACAACCTTGCCGATGAGCGCCTCGTCTTCGCTGGAAATTGCGCCCGGTCCACTGAGATGTTTCTTGGGGATGACCAGGAAGTGCTTGGGCGCTTGGGGGGAGATGTCCCAGAAGGCGAAGACCTCATCATCCTCGTACAGTTTATTGGCAGGGATTTCACCGTTGATGATCCTGCAGAAAAGACAGGGGTTGCTCATCCGCTTCTCCTTATTCTTCTTGTCCCGTAAGGTAATGACAGATCGCAGGATACTGTCCGGGCATGGTTCTGTCAAATGTAAAGCAAGGCAGCGGGGAATGAGAAGGCCAGTCTCTCTGGTGACAGTTTGCGGCGATTCTGGTACTGTAAGGGTGTGCTGCGTGGCAGGAAATGCCATGCGCAGCCAGGGTACCTAAACCGCAAATCCACCGGAAAATCAGCAGAGGGCATGCTATGCGTCAGTTTGTTGTCGATGAGTTGAGCAAGGAGGAGCAGGACAATCTGGAGTCATATCTGAAACGGACCCTGAAGGCAGGCCCCATGGAGGGGATGTTCTGGCTGCCGGTTCCGGACGATTTGCTGGCCGAAGCCCAGCAGGGGCATGAGCAATGCGGCCCGTTTTTTTTCGGCATCGAGCTGGGGCGGAGCCGGTTGATCGCCGAGTTTCTGGTTCGGAGCCAGAGCAATCTGCATTGTTCGTGCATCAGCTATTCCACCCCGGCCCAGCGCCAGTTTTTGCTTGGTTTTCTGGACCGGATGCTTGCGGATGAACATATCAAGGCTTAGGGGCTGATGGTGCGGAGCGCCGTTTTTCTTTGTCTGCTCATGGGGTGTGTTTTCGGTCTCCAGGCTGGCGTGTGCCGGGCCGGAGCCGGACAGGATCTTACGGAAAAACAGTTTGTCTGTCCGTTTCCGGATATGACAACCGATGTTTTGCCCCTGACCTATGCCCGGATCATGGAGGATTACGTCCCTGTCTATGGTCAGCCGCAGGACGAGTCCGCCGGGATTTCCCCGGTCCGGTTTACCAAAAAGGGTTTTATGTGGGTGAGCCTCAGTGATCCGCATCCGGTCATGGTGGACGGACAGGGATGGTACAAGATCAATGAACGGGAATACCTGCGGGCGGACAAGCTCCGGCTGGCCAAGCCCTCCGGTTTTCAAGGGGTCATGGTGCCGCGGGAGTTTGACAAGAAATTTGCCTGGATGATCTTCCACACCCGTGTCTCTCCCGGCCCGGGGGTGCCTCCGGTTGAAGAGGAGGATCCGGCCGTGGTGCCGGCGAGATCTCTGGTCATTGTCCATGAGGTGCGGGAAGCCGAACAGCGCAAGTGGTGCCGGATCGGCACCGGCGGCTGGGTTCCGCATGCCCGCCTCGCCATGGTTACTCCGCACGGTCGTCCGGAGGGGGTGGGGGAATCGGAGCGCTGGATCGAGGTGAATCTCACCGAGCAGACCTTGTCCGCCTACGAGGGAGACCGGTTGATTTTTGCCACCCTGATCTCTTCCGGAGATGAGCGTTTTCCAACGATCAAGGGATTGTTCCGGATCTGGGCCAAGGTCGAAATAGGCAAGATGAGCGGCGGGGAGGATGAGTCGGACCGCTATTACGTGGAAGATGTGCCGTGGCACATGTACTTTTATAAGTCATACGGGCTGCACGCCTCGTATTGGCACGATTTTTTCGGTCTGCCCAATTCCCACGGCTGCGTCAATCTGGCGCCAAAGGACGCACTCTGGCTCTTTCAATGGACCAGGCCGAAAAACAACAGGGGGAAATGGCAGGAAGCGACCCAGGCCGATCCGGGCACCTGGGTCTGGGTGCATGAAACACCGGTGGCGGTGGGGGAGTGAGTCTGCTTATTGCTGGATGACAACCTCGGTGCCAAGGGCGACGACCTTGAATAATTCCTCGATGTCCTTGTTGCACAGGGCTACGCAGCCATAGGTCCAATCCCAGGTTTCACCTCCGCCATGGATGAAGATCTCGCCGCCCAGGGGGGTGTCCCACGGGGGGATGGATTTTTTGGAGATTCTCTCGATGATCCGGTCGTGGTCGTTTTTGGTGATGAGCTTTTGCGCAAGGCCCCGCTCCGCGTCCTCAATGCTCGGGTAGCTCAAGCCCAGGGAGAGGTAGTACTTGCTGCGCGGGTTTTTCATGCAGATATAATAGCTGCCTTCCGGGGTGCGTTTGTCCCCTTGGCGGATCTTGTCGCCAACCGGGTTGAAGCCGAGCTTCACCGGATAGGTGCGGAGCAGCTTTTCCTCGGAATAGAGGAAAAGCTTTTTCTTGGCTTTTTTGATGACTATTTTCGGGGCCTTGAGAGGGGCGGTAACCGGCAGACCTGGGTCAAGATCTTCATCATTCTGGGGGGGGCCGCAGGGGATATCCGTCGGCGGGAGCAGCTGGGCGGCTTTTTGCGCAGGAGGGTTGGTGGCGCAACCGCTGTGCAGGAAGGTGAAGGAAAGGATGAGGAGTACGAAGAGAAAAGCAGGCGGGGTTGAGGATCCCACAACAGAGAGTCGCGATTTCCAGGTCATAGTGCGAAGTCCATCATAAGGTTAATTCGCAGGGTTCCCTTGCCGGAAATTAAGGAAAATTTTAAGGAGCTCGCAGTTCTCCTCTGCGACACGCCTAAAAAAGCATACGATATTCATGGCTGAATTGCACAGAAAAACCCGCCCCAGAGCAAAAAAAATCCCCGGCCGATAATGGCCGGGGATTCGCTTCAGTCCGCGTGGGCTGAAAAAGTCTTGCTTACCACCAGCAGATGGTCTGGTCGGCCGCGAAAACCTTATCCAACAATGCACTGTAGTCCGGGCTCTCAACGTTGAGGTCAAAGGATTCAACGTCACGACCCTCGGAGACGATCTCCACCAGCTTCTTGGTGTCGTCACTGGGCTCAGAACGGTATACATTCAAGAGTTTCATCGGAACACTCCTTGTTGTTTGGGTCAATAGTTATCTCAGCTCTTGTCGGAGCGGAGAATGCCGTAAGGGATGATGATCTCGAGGTCGCGCAGCTGCTGGCCGATTTCCTCAAGAGAGATCTTGACCATGCCGTGCTTTTCGACATTGGCGTCCACGGTGGTGTAGACCTCGCCTTCCATGTCACGAACCCACTCAATGTTTTCCTTGTGGTAGTCGCTCAGCTCGGCAAGCTCGTTGTTCATGACATAGGCATACGAGTACATGTTCTCGACGGCCAACCCCAGGGTGGAGCGGATGCCGTCCAGGGTGTACTCCTTGTTTACCAACAGAAAACCTACTTTCTTGGACATGGTTCTCTCCTTATAAGGTCAGGTAGCATTCGTAGTCTTCGATGATTTCGCCATGCTGGGACTGGGTGGCCATCTTCTTGGCCTCAAGACCCTTGGGGATGTCGGCGGGATCATAGCCTGCGTTCTTGTAGCTGTCCACGCAGATGGACACGTCGTCCGCCAGCTCGCAGAGAGCCGGGAACTCCGGGCACTTGGTCAGATGGACGCCGTACCAGCTGAAGAAAACCTTTACCTTGGAGCCCTTGGCCTTGGCGGCCTTGGTGATCCCCATGACATGGCGCATGTTCTGGGGGGAGGTAACAAAAATACCTAAACTTTTAGCCATTTCCTGTCTCCTGATG
>JBAYUD010000080.1:0-11804 GCA_041675265.1 Desulfurivibrionaceae bacterium
AACGGAGCACCAGATATTCATGAAGCTACCCCCCCTTACCATCGGCAAGTTCACCGCCCAGGTACCCCTTGTTCAGGGTGGCATGTCCATCCGCGTTTCCACTTCGGCCCTGGCCATTCCCGTTGCCGAGTGCGGCGGCATCGGCACCATCGGCGGCTCCGCCATTCCGGTGGAGGAGCTCCAGGCTGACATCCGCAAGGCCAAGGCCGCGACCAAGGGGATCATCGCGGTGAACATCATGTTCGCCATGAAGAACTTCTACAATCTGGTGCAGGGCTCCATCGAAGCCGGGGTCGACATGATCGTCACCGGCGCCGGTTTTTCCCGGGATATCTTCAAGATCGGCAAGGAGACCAACACCCCCATCGTCTCCATCGTTTCCTCGCCCTCCTTTGCCATGCTGGCCGAGAAACTGGGCGCTGCGGCCATCGTGGTCGAGGCCAAGGAGGCGGGCGGCCATCTGGGCACCAACGTGGCCCTGCGCGAACTGTTTCCCGAGATCCGCAAGGTGGTCAAAAAAGTGCCCCTGATCGCGGCCGGCGGCATCACCAACGGCTTTGAGATGGCGGAGATGATGGACAAGTACGGCGCGGACGGGGTGCAGATCGCCACCCGCTTTGTCCTCACCAAGGAATGTTCGGTGGCGGAAAGCTTCAAGCAGGCCATGCTCCATGCCAACAAGGAAGACATCGCCCTGATCAAGTCGCCGGTCGGCTTGCCGGGCCGGGCCATCAAGACCCCCTTTGTGGAAAAGCTGCTGAGCAAGGCCGATCTCAAGGCCAAGGAATGCAAATACAAGTGTCTGAAGAAATGCGACCATGTGTATTGCATCAGCGACCGCCTCACCGCGGCCTGCGAGGGCAACATGGAAGACGGTCTGGTTTTTTCCGGCGAAAACGTCTTTAAGATCAAGGAAATCCTCACCGTTCGCGAGGTTTTCGACCAGTTTGTTTCGCAGGCCGAGTCCATGTACAAGGAACCTGCGGCGACGTATTGAGCAGGAGCCCAACTACCTTGCTCTCCTGCCCGGAAGATCCCATGGACCCATCCGCCGACCTGGCCGACCTGCCGGAGCCCCTCATCATCCCAAGGGCCGAGCACCCCATCTCCCGCAAGGACATCGACCGCGAGGCCCTCAAGGTGATGCACCGCCTCCGCGACGCGGGCTTTTCCGCCTACCTGGTGGGCGGCGCTGTGCGCGATCTCTACCTCGGCAAAAAACCCAAGGATTTCGACATCAGCACCAACGCCCGTCCCGGGCAGCTGCGCACCCTGTTTCGAAACAGCCGCATCATCGGCCGCCGGTTCCGGCTGGTGCAGGTCTTTTTCATGGGGGGCAAGATCGTTGAGGTCTCCACCCTCCGCTGCCGCAGCGAGTTTGAAGAGGGCGACCGGGAAGAGGACGAGGTGCTGGCCCACAACAACACCTTCGGCTCCGAGGCGGAAGACGCCTTCCGGCGGGATCTCACCATCAACGCCCTGTTCTACGAAATAGAAAACTTCACCATCATCGATTACACGGGCGGGGTGGCGGACCTCAACAACCGGATTGTCCGCATTGTCGGCGAACCGGACCGGAGGATTATCCGCGATCCCGTCCGCATGATGCGGGCCATCCGCCATGCGGCCCGAAGCGGGTTCACCATTGAAGAACGCACCTGGCAGGCCATTGTCGCCCACCGGGAAACCCTGCGCCTCTGCCCGGATTCCCGGGTCCGGGATGAATTCTTCAAGGATCTGAACAGCGGCGCCTGCGCCCCCTGGTGCCGGCTTGCCGTGGCCAGCGGCTTGTTCTTTCTCCTGCTGCCTTGCTATGATGGGATCATCAGCCAGGAGACGGAGGAAGCCTCGGCGCAAACCCGCCTTCTCTTCGACCTGTGCCAGGTCATTGACCGTCTGCATTCCGAAGGCAAACCCCTGCCGGAGCACCTCCTGCTCGCGCTCCTCTTGCTGCCCTGGGCCCAGGCTCGCTTCGACCTGTTGCACCCGCCGGCCGAAGGCCGCGAGACCTTTGCCTTTTCCCGCGCCCTCCGGGCAGAGGTTGATTCCCAGCTGGAGCACCTCAATGTCAAACGTGCCTCCAGGGAGGAGATCACCTCGCTCCTGGTCAATCTCCCGGTTTTTATCCGGCACGGCGCGGAGCAGGCCTGGCCCGGCTGGCTGAAACGCAAAAGTTATTTCCCGGACGGGCTGCTCCTTTTTCAGCTGTACCAGGAGGCCCTGGGCGGTTCACCCGCCGAGCTGGCGGCGCGGGCCGAGCCTCCAGCCTCCCCCCGAAGCGGCAAGCCCAGGAGCGGCAAAACCCGGCCGCACCGTTCGGAAAGCCGTACGCCAGCATTTACCGGCAAGAAGGGCGGGATCTTCGGCCTCAAATAGATTGTTTTTTTGCCACGAAACCCACGAAACGGCACGAAAAACTTCAACAACTTTCGTGTTCTTTCGTGGGTTTATCGGCACTACTGCCGATAATTGACACGTGGCTGATTTCAGAGACTACGACCATGAACCAGCCGCCCGACATCGTCAAACTCCAGGCACTGCCCCTGGCCGAACTCATGCACCAGGCCCTGGCGACCAAGCTTGCCCTCCGGGGGACATCCTTTTCCCTGTGCAGCATCATCAATGCCAAATCCGGCCAGTGCAGCGAGGATTGCCATTTTTGCGCGCAATCCGCCCATTACCAGACAGAGGCCCCTGTCTACCCCCTGCTGGACAAAGCCCAGATCCTTGCCGCCGCCAGGGAGGCCCAAGAAAACGGGGCCAGCCGTTTTTCCCTGGTGACCAGCGGCAGGGGATTGGCAAGTGCCGATCTGCCCCAGGTGCTGGAGATCATCCGCGCCATCCGCGCGGAGGTGGGGATCAAGGTCTGCGCCTCCCTCGGCATCTTGGGGGAGTCCGAACTCCAGCAGCTGAAAGATGCCGGGGTTTCCCGCTACCACCACAACCTGGAGGCTTCCAAGGAATTCTTCCCGCTGGTCTGCGCCACCCACAGCTTCGCTGACCGGGTCGCCACCATCAAGGCCGCCCAGAATGTCGGGCTTTCGGTGTGCAGCGGCGGCATCTTCGGGCTGGGAGAATCCGAGGCGGATCGATTGTCCATGGCCATGAGCCTTGCCGAATACGGCATTGACTCGGTGCCCATCAATATCCTCATTCCCCTGCCAGGCACGCCCTGCGGCAGCCTTGCCCCCCTGCCGATCACGGAAATCCTCCGTTCCATCGCCCTCTACCGGTTGATCCTGCCCCAGGCGGCGATCCGCTTGGCCGCCGGCCGCGAATCCGCCCTAGGTGATTTTTTAAGCTCCGCCTTCATGGCGGGCGCCGACGGCATGATGATCGGCGGCTATCTCACCCAGCGGGGCCGTTCCCCTGAGGCAGACCTCCAATTTGCCGAAGATATCAAGGAATTATGGTCGATCTGAAGGCGTGGCTGAGCCAGCAACGGGAAAAAGGGGGGCTCCGCAGCCTGCGCCCGGTACTCCGCCGGGGCAAGGGAAGGCTTACCCTGGCCGGAGACAATGACCGGGAACTGATCGATTTTTCCTCCAACGATTACCTGGGTCTTGCCGAACATCCGGCCCTGATCGCGGCGGCCCACGAGGCGCTGAGCCGATTTGGCGCAGGCTCGGGCGCGGCCCGGTTGATGAGCGGCGATCTTGCAGTGCACCACGAGCTGGAGGAAGCGGTTGCCCTGCTCAAGGGCAAGGAGGCGGCGCTCACCTTCGGCTCCGGCTACATGGCCAACACCGGCATCATTCCCGCCCTGGTGGATCGTCACGACCTCATCTTCAGCGACCGGCTGAACCATGCCAGCATCCACGACGGCTGCCGCCTTTCCGGCGCCCGCGTGATACGCTTCCGGCACAACGACCTCAACCACCTCGAAGAGCTGCTCAAGGAAAAACGGGGGACAACCACGGCCTTGATCGTGGTGGAATCCATTTACAGCATGGACGGCGACCGCTGTCCGCTGCGCGAACTGGTGCAACTCAAGGAGCGGTTCGGCTGCCTGCTCATGGTGGACGAGGCCCATGCCACCGGGGTTTTCGGCGAACATGGCGGCGGGGTGATCGAAGAGGACGGGGTGGGCGGCGGGGTGGATCTTGCCATGGGCACCTTCGGCAAGGGACTTGGCAGCTATGGCGCCTATGTGGCGGCGAACCGGGAGATGATCGACTCTTTGCTCAACCGGGCCAGGAGCTTTATCTTTTCCACGGCCTTGCCGCCTGCGGTTGCCGCGGCCTCCCTGGCCGCGGTGCGCCTCGTCCGCCAGGAGCCGAATCTGCGCCGCGAGCTGCATGAAAAAATCGCTTATTTCAAAGGACTGCTGCGCAAGGGGGGATACGGTCCGGACCTTGGCCCCTCGCAGATCATCCCCATTCTCGTCGGGGAAAGCGGGGAGGCGTTGAATAAGGCCGGCCTGCTCAAAACGCAGGGGATCTTTGCCACGGCGGTCCGGCCACCCACCGTGCCGGAAGGCACAGCGCGGCTCAGGTTCTCCATTACCCGCCATCACAGCGCAACGGATCTCTCCCTGGCAGCCACGGCGCTGCTGGAGATTATGGAGTAGCGTTTATTTCTCGGGGTGGGGAAGAAGGCGAACAACAGGCGGGAAAAAAATTGCCGGAGCTGGAAGAACCCAGCCCCGGCAATGAAACAGCAGCTTACTTTGCAGCAGGAGCCTCGGGAGCAGCAGGAGCAGCAGCCTCGGGAGCAGCAGCCTCGGGAGCGGCAGGAGCAGCAGCCTCGGGAGCAGGAGCGGCGGGAGCAGCAGGCTCAACAGCGGGAGCAGCCTGCTCAACCGGCGGGGTTACAGCTTCTTCGCTCTTCTTGCAAGCGATCATGCCGGTGGAAAGAAGCAGCATCAGGGCAAGGGCAACGGTGGTTTTTACTGATTTCATGGTTCTCTTCCTCTCTTGGTGTTTTAATAATTGCGACAATGCGCATTACACTTTGGTAGTGATCACGCCTGGATCACCCAGACAACTCTTCCCTTGGTCAGGGGCGACAAATATCCGTTTTATACATCCGCTCCTCGGCAGAGTAAAGAAAAAATATACACCCAGCCAAGAAAAAAGCGATTTTCCCGAGTTATTTCTGACACGCAGGACAGCAGAAAGTGGCCCGCCCGCCCAGGACACTGCGCGCCACCGGCTGGCCGCAACGCGGGCAGGGCAGCCCCTGCCGCCCGTACACCGCCAGTTCCAGCTGGAAATACCCCGCCTCGCCGCTGACGTTCTCGTAGTCGGAGATGGTGGAGCCGCCCATGGCAATGGCTTTTTCCAAAATGAGCCGGCTCTTCTTGACGATGAGCTGCCAATCGAGCCGTGACAAACGATTGACCGGGGTGTGCGGGTGGGTGCAGGCGGCAAAGAGGGTCTCGTTGGCGTAGATATTGCCCAGTCCCACCACCACCCGGTTGTCCATGAGAAAACTTTTCACCGGCAGCCGCTTGCCCCGCGCCTTTTCCAGCAGATACCCGGCGGAAAAATCCTCGGAAAAAGGCTCCGGCCCAAGCCCGGCAAAGGGGTCGTTCTCTTGCAGCTCTTTTTCGGAATAGACCTCGACACAACCGAACCTGCGCGCATCGTTAAAGCGCATCTCCTTGCCGTTATCCAGCAGAAAGCGGAGGTGATCATGCTTGCGGCGGGGGGTGTCGCGGTCAAAGATCCCGATCTTGCCGGTCATGCCGAGATGAAACAGCAGGACACTCTTGCCGGTCAAGCGCAGGAGGATGTATTTGGCGCGGCGCTCCACCCCGAGGATAAAGGCGCCCTCGACCCGGGTGTACATCTTGGCCCTGGGGAAAGGCTTGCGCAACCGCTTGTTACTGAAGGAAACCGAGAGGATTTTCCGCTTGCGCACCAGGGGACCAAGCCCCTGACAGACCACTTCCACTTCCGGCAGTTCCGGCATGGCACGACTCCTTTCTCAGACTGCACTCTCGGGCTTGATTTTCCGGATCACCTTGGGGATGAAAAAAGAGCCGACAAAGAGCGCCAGGGAAAAAGCAGCCTTCCAGCTCATCAGCTGGTGCCAATCACCGGATCTCCAGACCTCGGCCAGGGTGGCGAAGAAAAAGGTAAGAACAAACCCTCCGGCGATGATGCCGAACAGGGTGCCGAGGAAATACTCCCTGAAGGTCACCCTGGTCAGACCCATGCCGAAATTGAGCGGAGTGAAGGGGAAAAAGATCAGCCGCAGATAGAGCACCGTGGCAAAGCCGTTGGCCGCGATCCGGTCATCGTATTTCTTCAACCGGTCGCCGATCAGGCCCGCGGCAAAATCCCGCCCCAGGTAGCGGCCGATGTAAAAAGCCAGGGAAGCGCCGAGCATGGCGCCCAGCTCGTTGTAAAGAAACCCGTACAGGGTGCCGAATAGCAGGGCGCCGATGCCGGTGAACAGGGTGGCGGGCAGAAAAAGGCAGATGCCTCCGGCATAGAGGAGCACGAAGGCCAACGGCCCCCAGGGGCCAAAGGAATGCACCAACCGCTGGAGGTAATCGGGCGAGATGTATTCCCGCGCCGGGGGAAAGCGGAACAGACCGATCATTGCCGCAAGAAACAGCGCAAAAACAATGGCCTTGCCAACCCCTTTTTTTTCATTCCCCGCCGGTTTCATTGTGCGCCGCCCGCCCGCAGCTCCGCCTTGCCCCACAAAGGGCACTGGCCCCCGATACATTCCCGGTTGACGGAAAACTGTTTGCAGAAAAAATCCGCCTCGGCCAGAAGGGATATGGGCAGAAGTTGATGGGAGAGAAACGCCGCTTCCCGCAAGGCCGTGACCGTTTCCCGCTGACAGCAGCGCGCCCCTTGGGTATGGGCAATCTCGCCCAGCACCCGAGAGGTGACTTCCTGCACCTGCTGCCGGGCCTTGGGGGTAAGAGGCGTGGCCTCAAGCAACACGCTGAAAGCGATGCCCACCCCGGCCGCGGCCCCGCAATTGCCCCAGAAGCCGCAGACCCCGCCCGGCACCTTGCTGCCCCGCTCGATGCCGGTAAGGATCGCTTCCCGGCTGATCGCGCCGCCCAGGTTCCGGTAGGTGGCCAGGATGATGCCGGGCACCATGGCATGGTGCTCCGGCCCGTGCAGGGGAATGGCGGGATGGCGGCGGATGGTGTCCAGAAGGAGCAGCATGTCCTGCTCCTTTGTTTCGGTACAGAGCAGCCGGATGGCGGAGAGGCCGTCCCGCTGGTGGCAACTGTCGCAGATGTAATGCCCCTCGACGCAAAGGGCATTGGTTTTCTTGACCCCGCCGCAATAATGGCAGGCAACCTCCCGTTCGCGGGCGAGATAGCCGACCTCCTTGCCGCAGACCATGCAGCCCGAGGGATGCCGGGCGTCGATCGGCATGGGCGGCTTGGGCAGGGTGGGAAGGGCGACGATCTTGCCCGCCCCCTCCTCCGGCCCAGGGCAGCAGCCGCCGGCAGGGAGGGGTTCCGCCCCGGCAGGCGAGGCGCAACAGCTGTTTTCCAAGGTCAGATTGGCCACCGCCCCTTGCGCGTCGAGGATGAACAGGGAATCAGCCAGGCTCTCCGCCTCGCTCAAGGTCACGGTCGCGCGCCGACCCTTGAGGAGCATGGCGCCGCTTTCCGTCCATACCGCGCCAAACGGCCCCCGGTAGATGACCTCGACCTGCCGCGACGCTTCCGGCTTATGGGCCTGGAAGGTGAGGGAATAAAATTGGGTTTCCCCTTCGAGCCGGTAGGGGAACCGCTTGACCAAGCCAGCCCCGGCGAAACCCGCCGCCCGGAGCATCCCCAGCAGATCCTCCTGCCGCAGCGCACCGCCCAGGCATTCGCCCCGGAACTGCGCGTTGTTCTTGATCGCCACCGGAATGGGCGCGTCGGTGACGATATCGGAGACCACCAGCCTGCCGCCGGGTTTGAGAATCCGGAAGATCTCATGCAGGGTTTGCCGCTTGTCCGGGCTCAGGTTGATCACGCAGTTGGAGATCACCACGTCGGCCGTGGCGTCCGGGAGGGGGATGTCTTCGAGAAACCCCTTTTTAAACTCCACATTGTCGTAGCCCAAGCGGCTCGCCACCGTTGCCTTGGCAACCCGGGCCAGATGGAGCATCTCCTCGGTCATGTCGATGCCGATCACCCTGCCGGTTGCCCCCACCTTGGCCGCGGCCATGAAGCACTCGACCCCGCTGCCGCTACCCAGATCCACCAGCACCTCGCCGGGGTGCGGCTCGGCATCCTTTACCGGACTGCCGCAGCCGTAGGATTTTTTCCGGGAATCCGCCGGGATGAAATTGGCCAACGCCTGGTCCGGGGCAAAGGGGTTGACGATCTCCTCGTTGGCGACAACAGCGGCGCGGCCGTAAAATTCCCGCACCGTGGCGTGCCCTTGGTCATCGGCCAGGGAAACCACGCAGTTGCAATGGGTGAGCGCCACCTCCTGGCCGCCATCCGGGCAATCGTACCGCACCTCGCCCATGCGCAGCAGGAATTCACCCTGTGCCCGGACAGGGTATTGCCGGGCCTGCCTGCTGATCAGCCAGAGGGCCAGCCCGTTGTACAGCTCCACATAGGGGTCGTGTCCAACGAAATCGCCTCCGGCCAGATAGCTATGGTCCAGATCGCCGCCCCCCACCAGAAAGCGCAAGGAGTTGGCCCGATACCCCTCGCCGGCAGCCAAGGTCGCCTGGCGGATCCTTTCCAGCACCGGGCTCTCCCGCCAGACCGTTTCCAGCCCGTCGGTCAGAGGGCCGCAGGCCAAGTCCGCGATGCCGACCAGGGCGGGGGAGGGGTAGATCACCCCGTCCGGCCCCACGGCCAGCGACTCCCATCCCGTGTTGGACAGATCGTGCCGGGTGCCTGGGGTGCTGAATACCTGGCTGCGCAGGGACTCCACATTGTCGATGCGCACCCCCATTTTCTCCGCCGTCTCCTGGGCCCGGATCAGCTCGGGAAGGATCAAGGCCGGGGCAACAAATTGCTCCTGACTGCCATTGCCCCGGACAAAATGCCAGAGCAGATGGATATTGCTGATCCCCTGGCCGGCTCCAAAGGCGACAATCTCGGCCAGCTCGCCAACATTGGCCCGGTTCACCGCCACGGACAGGGTCAGGGGGAAGCCCGCCTCCTTGAGCAAGCCCAGGCTTTCCAGCAGCTGGGCAAAGGTGGTTTTTCCCCGCAACGCCTCATGCTGCTCGGCCAGACCATCCAGGCTGAGCTGCAGGTGGAAGCGATCCCTGGGCAGGGATGCCAGCGCGCCAAGGTGCTCCTTGATCAAGAGACCGTTGCTGAGCACCACCACATGGACCTGCGGATCATCGAGCAGTTCGGCCACCATGGTGACAAAGCCGGGATAGATAAAGGGCTCGCCCCCGGTGAATTAGAAAAGGGTGCAGCCCAGCCCCTTGGCCTCGGAGATGCCCTGGGCCAGGGCTGCCGGAGAAAGGGTGGCTCCCTGGGCCGGGGAGGCGGAAAACAGGCAGTGGCGGCAGGCCAGGTTGCAGCGGTCGGTGAGGTGAAACCAGCATTCCTTCAGGCTGTTCAGGGTCAGCAACGGGTACCGGCCGTTGTACGGCAAGACCACCCCACCTTCAAGCTGGGAGACAATCCGCTGGGCGGTGAGCATCCGGCCGCCGGGTTTTTGTCCGGAAAGTACGTTGCCAAGAGCATGGCATTTCCCCTGTTGCAACTCCTGCAACAGGCAGTCAGCTTCGTTATCCGGCACGAACCAGTCCGGCTTTTCCGGCTGCACATACACCGGGGTTCCGTCCTGCTCCATCCGTTGCCATTCTTCAAACATGCAATAATCTCCCGCGATCCCTGTCTGGAATTTAATGATTTCCTTCAATATAACGTAAAGCCGCAATGGACGCAAAGAACAAAACAAAAATCTTAGCGTCTTGGCGCGGTTGCGTTATAAAGCTGAGTTGAGCAGCGTGTCTGCTCAAATGAAACGTATGCCCTTTGGGTATAACTAGCAGGGTGTTGAAAAACTCGTTTTTCGATGCCCTACGTGCGATCCAGGGATGGATCGCCAATTTCGACGAGTCCTAAATTGTGAGATCGGCCAGAATTCACTTCTGGCCGATCGTGGTTGAAAAAAGCCAGGACGGCTTTTTTCAACATCCTGCTAGAGGCATTGAAAAAGGAGATGCAATGGCTGACGAGAGAACCGCCCTGCGCACCCAAATCCTGGCGACTCGCGATACCGTGCCCCGGGAAGAACGGCGGCAAAAAAGCCGAATCATCACCGACCGCCTCCTGGCCCTGCCGGAGTTCGCCCGTGCCCGCAACATTTTTGCCTATGTCAGCTTCAGAAGCGAGGTGGAAACCCTGGAACTCATCGCGGATTGCCTCAAAAGGGGGGTGACCGTGAGCGTACCCCTGACCCTGGTCCGGGAGTCCCGGCTGCTGTCCTATGCCATCACCGAGCCGGACCGGGATCTTGTCCCGGGCTACTGCTCCATTCCCGAGCCGCGCCCAACCCTGCCCCAAGTGGACCCAGCCTCCATCGAGGTGGTGGTGGTGCCGGGCAGCGTTTTCGACGCCCGGGGAGGGCGGCTGGGATACGGGGGCGGCTATTATGACCGCTTTTTACAGACCGCCGCGCCGCAAGCCCTGCGGATCGGCCTGGCCTTTGACCTCCAGGTTGTCGACACGGTGCCCCTTGAAAGCCACGACCAGCCGCTCGACTGGCTCATCACCGAAACCCGCACCCTCAAATTTGGGAGAACAACGTCATGCGCCGAAAAACAGCGGTCCTGAAAGATCCGCTTTTTCTTGAACACGACCCGGGCTACGACCATGTGGAAAGCCCGGAGCGTCTCACCGCCATCTACCAGGCTCTGGCCCGGGAAGACGGTGACGCCTTTTTCTATCCGGAATGCAAGCCTGCGAGCTACGCGGATCTGGCCGCAAACCACACCGCCGAGCACATCGAGCGGGTGGCGGAAACAGCGGGCAAGCAGTTCGACGTGCTTGATCCGGATACCCACACCTCGCCCCTCTCCTACGAGGCGGCAGTACTTGCCGCGGGCGCGGTGATCACCGGCCTCAAGCTGGTGGCTTCCGGCCAGGCCGACAATGCCGCGGCCCTGGTGCGCCCGCCCGGACACCATGCCGAAGCGGACCAGGCCAAGGGATTCTGCCTGTTCAACAATATCGCCATCGGCGCCCGCTATGGCCTGAAACATCTCGGCATGGAGCGGATCCTGATCCTCGACTGGGATCTGCACCACGGCAACGGCACCCAGCACTCCTTTTACGACACCGACCAGGTGCTCTACTGCTCCACCCACCAGTACCCGCATTATCCCGGAACCGGCTCCCTCAAGGAAATGGGCGCGGGCAAGGGGGAAGGCTATACCCTCAACGTGCCGCTGCCCGGCGGCCAGGGCGACCAGGACTTCGCCCGGATCATCACCGAACTGGTTGCCCCGGTTGCCCGCCAATACAGGCCGGACTGCATCATGGTCTCGGCCGGCTACGATACCCATGTCTCCGATCCCCTTGGCGGGATGGCCGTCACCACCACCGGCTTTGCCGGGATGACCAGGATTCTGGTCGATCTGGCAACGGAGCTCTGCGATGGACGGCTGGTGTTGGTGCTGGAAGGGGGCTACAACCTGCAAGGCCTCGCCGATGGCGTGCTGGCCAGCCTCCATGAAATGGCCGGGGAGGGGGGGCTTACACCCGGTGCCTTCACCGCCCTGGCCCTGGCGAAAAGACCACTGCCGCCACTGGATGCGGCCCTGGGTGCGGCAAAAAAATACTGGACTTTTTAGGGGAAACTCGGTGTTATAAGAAAGATAGTCATTACGGCCAACGCAGGCCATGATCA
>JBAYUD010000081.1:0-11641 GCA_041675265.1 Desulfurivibrionaceae bacterium
AAAAGGCCGAGCACCAGCAACAGCGAACCGAATACCTCGGAAACCATCAACAGAAGAATGGCCCAGAGCGGAAAACCCATGGCGGAAAAGGCCGTGACCGTTGCGCTGTAGCCGGGCCCTCCGAACCAGCCGAGAACCTTTTGCATCCCGTGGGGGAAGATCACCACCCCCAGGGCCAGACGGATCAGGAATTGGGCAGGGCTGTTATCTGTCGCGGCCAGGAGTTTCAGCATCTAAAAACCTCTCAAAAGAACCAGTTGCACGTGCAATACCCAGCTGCCTTCGGGATAGAGATCCCCGCACACAACTCCAAGCAATGACGCAATTTTTTAATATATCAATTCAACAGCGGAATTTCCAGTTGAAAAACACTTGCCCGCATTGTCAAACACAGTTATTTCACACAATGGGCATGGCGTTTTATTTTTTTTTCAGGTAAGTTGAAAAAGTTCCCACGAGGAGCGAAAACGCAACGGATGCCGGGTGTCGCCGGCGCCATTGTCCCCTTCTTTCCGGGCCGGAATTCAGCCGCGTTTTCGCAGGGGAAAATCTTCATCGATCAGTCAGTTGCCGTATCCCGGATGACGACACAGTGAACCACGAGGAGAGAACATTGAACGCCCAATACCGTTATTTTTTCCTGCCCTTGACCATATTGCTTTTTCTTGTAGCCGGTTGCGGCCTGATGACAGAGGCGACAGACACCCAGGAAAAAACGCCCGCGGGTGAGGGAACCAGGGTCACCGGCGCGGAACTGATCGAACTGCTCTCCGACAACACTATTTCCATCCAGGAATATGGCGATACCGCAACCATCGAGATGTACGCCAACGGCAAAATGTACGCGGTGAAAAGCAAGACGGAAAAGAATGAGGGGGTATGGTCAACGGAAGACGACAGACTCTGTCTCCAGTTCAAACGTTGGGGCTTTGGCGAGCAGATCTGCTACACGGTGTTCCGTAGGGGCGAGGAGTATCACCTCTACACCTCCACCGGGATCAAATCGAGCTATTTCACCATAACAAAAGGCGTCAAACGAGGACAGGCCGGCAAAAGCGCGGCAGGCGCCCAGAAACAGCCAAGCAGGCGGGCCACCGCCACCACCTCCCCCGACGTGGTGATCGAAGAACCGGCCGCACCGCCGGTGTCCACCCCCGCAATTCAGGAGACGTACCAGACCTCCAGCCCTCAGGCGGCCAGCCGGGATCTGGGCATGATTTACCGCGGCATGAGCCAGAACTGCCCGGGCTGTAACCTGCAGGGCGCCAATCTGGCCGAAGCCAGCCTGATGCGGGCCAACCTGGCCGGGGCCAATCTGAGCAACGCCACCATGGTCAAAGCCAACCTCAAATGGGCAAACCTGAAGGGCGCCAATCTGACCAGCGCGGATCTTTCCGGGGCAAACCTTGCCGGGGCCGACCTGGCCGGAGCCAACCTGGAACGGGCCGACCTGACCGGAGCCAACCTGGAACAGGCCAACCTCCGGGGCGCCACGATCACCGGCGCCATCGGCCTTGATCTGAAAAAGGCCATCCGGTAACAACCCCGCATCACCTCCCGCAGGAGAACGGATCATCATGCATACCGCAGCGGAACGCTACCGGCTTGCTTTCAGCTGGGCTGTCGGCCTTTTCTTCGTCTTCGCCATCGTTTTTTCGACATCGGCGTACGGGGAAAGCGAGCTGTACGAACTTCTGGAACTCGTGGGCTATGTGCTGATCGTCTTCGCAACCCTGGGCAGGATCTGGGCGACCGTCTACATCGGCGGCCGAAAGGACGAGGAATTATGCCAGGACGGGCCGTACTCCATCTCCAGAAATCCGCTCTATGTCTTTTCCCTGTTCGGCGCAATCGGCATCATCCTAAGCGCTCAAAAACCGACCCTTCTGGCGATCATCCTCCCCTTCTTTGTCTACTACTACTTCGTCATCAAGGGTGAGGAGGCCCGGCTGCTGGGCTTTTTCGGACAGGAATACGCCGACTATTCCAAGCGGGTCGGCAGAATCCTGCCGACCTTCAAGACCTACACCTCCCAGGAGAGCTTTACCGTCTACCCGAAGGTGCTGTTCCGCTCCATGATCCATGCGAGCATCTTCATGTGGATATTCGTACTGCTGGAGATCCTCGAATACTTCAAGGAACGCACCGCCCTGATCCCGACCCTGTTCACCCTGCCCTTCTAAGGTGACCCAGGCGCGACCAAGCCTCACTTGGCGCGGCGCACCGCTCTGGTCATGGCCGGCCACTGTCGCGGCACCAGGCAGAGAAAGGGATAGAGCAACCAGCGCATCTTGCCCAAGCGGGCAACGGTCACATCCTTGCACCGGCAACAGTCGCAGGAGGCGGCAAGATCCTTTTCCTCACCGAGCCATTGATGCTGGTACAGTAAAAACACATGGGAATTGGCCTTGGCGCATTCCTCGCACAGCCATTGAACGGTTCCGTTTATCTGCCACTTCTGCATGAAGAATTTCCTTTTTCATTCCTGAGCATTTGACTTACTACCCTTTCCAAGATACTGCCGACACCACAACTATCGGTATCCTCTTATCTTTCCTTGAGCGTTTCCGCAACGCCCCCCTTCATTTCCCCCTGCAAAAGCCCCTTATCATCCGCTGCCTGCAAACCGATATGGATTGCAAGGGGGCAGGCTTTCGGCATCAACACCACAGAGCCGCCTGACGCGGCTGAAGGAGGGACCATGCACGAAACAGACCGGCTCGGGCTCCTAGCGGAGCTTCCCAACGAATGCTGCGAACTGAACCATGGCCCCGGCACCCGCCGGGAAGACTTTCCGGCGGTGGACTACATTGTCATGCCCTTTGGCTATCACGAAAACGAGATCACCGAGGTCTCGGTCCGCGAGATGGTCATTCCGGTTTGCCGGGAATGCGCCGCCGCCTTGTCCGGCGAGGAATGGACCCTGCTCTACTGCTTTGAATGCTGCAGCTGCCAATGGGTGGCCAGGGCCTATGCCAAAAACCGCTACCGCCATCACATCCTCTGGCTGCGGGGCTGTCCGCATTGCGCCCAACAGTTCGGCGGGCTGTATTTCAATGATCCCGGCGCCCTGGCCGGGCTGCCTGCCTTTCTGAGCCGGCAGCCCGGGGTCATGGCCGCCTGAGATTTTGGCTGGTAAACGGGGGGCTCGCTCAATCATCCTTACCCAGGTAGGTGCGCGCCCCCACGTAACACCCGCCAAAATAGCCGTTCCGCAGCGAGCTTTGCCGGATGGCCTCCCCTCTTTTGGGCGCGTGGATGAATCCGCCGTTTCCGGTATAGATCCCCACGTGGGAGACGGCGGAATCCCCGTTGGTGGCGAAAAAAACCAAATCTCCGGGCGCCAGATCATCGCGGCCCACCGGGCTTCCCGCCTGGTACTGCGCCATGGAGTTCCGCGGCAGATCGAGGCCGTTGAGCTTGTAGACGGTCATGGCCAGACCGCTGCAATCAAAACCCGTTTCCACCGACTCCCCGCCCCACTCATAGGGGATGCCGAGAAACCCCTCCGCAGTGCTCACCAGCATCTTCCGCAAGGTTCCGTCCCGATAGTGCCGAAACCGGGCCGCGGCAAATTCCCCCGGAGCGACCAGGTAAAACTCCTCGATCACCCCGGCTTTGCGCAGCTGGGTGGCCCGGACTTGAGCCTCTTTGCGCGAAGGGTAATTCCCGAAGCGCACCTTGTACAACCCGCCAGCATGGCGATAATAATAGGCGTCAAGCCCCAGTCCATCAAGTTTTTGCATGAGACGCACCGCATTGTCCAGTTCGGCAAAGGCGCCGACCTGGATGGTGTGTCCCAGCATGGCCAATTCCTTGCCCGAGGCTGGACGAGGCAAGGATCCTTCTCCCTGCTTCAGTCCGGAGCAGCCGGGAAAACTCCCTAGGACAAACACGAGCAAAATCCACCTGACCATGCTCACGGCTTGCCCCCACTCCTGCCCCTGCCATAATCGGCCAACGCGGCGGCAAGCTCCTGTTGCACCCCGTCCACCAGTTCCTTGGGGGCAATGGCCCTTGCCCCGCTCCCCCAGGAAAGAACCCAGCGCCTCACCTCGTAGAGATGGAGGGCCGGAAACCCGAGCATCACGCTCCCGTCTTTCTTCCGGACCACACTCTGCCGGGGATGCCATTCCCGCTCCAGAACATACGGGGCATGCGCCTTGGAAAACCAGACCTTGACCAAAACCTCGCGCTCCCCGCTGAAAATACCGAACTGGGCGCCGCCGTAGCGGGCATGATCAAAATCAACGGGCACGGAAAATCCGTTTTCAAGCAGCAGGACCGCTTCGATCCGGGACATGGCAAAGGTGACAATGGCGCCGCGCCTGTGGCAATGGCCGATAAGATACCACTCCCCCTGATAGCGCACCAGGTGGTAGGGATCAACCCGCCGCTCCGTACTCTCTTGCCCGCCGGGCTTGCGGTAGGAAATGCTTACTGTCCGATTCTTGCTCAAACCCGCCGAGACAGCCTCCCACACCTCCGGCTCAAGCCTGGTTTGCCGCTCCGGAATCACCGACAGCTTGTCCTCCACCCAGTCGGGATGGATGGAGACCTTGTCGGGCAAGGAATCCTCGATTTTGCGGAACACCTTCCGGAGCTTGCGGTAGATGGGGGTATCCTCATGCATCCGCAGGGCTTTTTCCGCGATGCAGATGGCGAACAGATCGCTCTCATTCAAGGAGATGGCGGGCAGGGCGTAGTTTTCCTCGGTGTAATAATAGCCCCGGGCCGTGGCGTCGTAGGCGATGGGCGCATCCCGCTGACTCCGCAGGTAGTCGATATCCCGCAGAATGCTCTTGGCGCTCACCTCGTATTCGGCGGCCATGGAAGAGCAGTTCGCCATGATCCCGCTTTTCATCCCCTCGCGGATCTTGCGGTCAATGAACAGCAGGCGTAAAAGCTGGGTTTTGTCTTTTGTCATCTCTTCCGCAAAAAAAGTTTAGAGGTGGGACACCATTTGTCCTACCTGCCATGATAGTCTCACTTTAAAAGAAAACGCAACCCAACTTTCCATTCGGAGGCAAACAATGTCTTACACGGACCATGGCTTCAAACACGAATTGCTCTCAGCGCTCAACCGGTGTGTCGCAACCTCGTTCCTCTCCGTGACCCTTGGCAAAAAACACTCAAAAACCCAGCCCGTATCCGAGATGCCCCCCCGGACCCCAAAAAACCTTGCCCGGGAAAGGTACCTCGCCATCCCCACCTTTATCCGGCAAGGCAAAACCCTGGGGTTGTAACACCGGGACAGGGGCGGACGCAACCTGCTTGCTCCCCGCCGGACCTTGGCGTATACTATCGAAGTGGAGTTGTTGATCCGCTGTGAAACCATATCGCCAAAGGTCCGACCGAGCCTGCCATCATGATCAAAAAGGTTGCAATCGAAGAACTCCAGCCCGGCATGCACATCGAGCGTTTTGATTGCGGTTGGCTGGACCACCCCTTTATCTTCAACAGCAAACGGATCAAGAGCGAGGGCGATATAGAACGCCTCAAGGATTGGGGCGTCACCCACGTTTACATCGAGGACGGCCACAACCCACCCCCGGTCCCGGTCAAAATCGAACGGGAAAGGCCTCCGCCGCCGGTGGCGTTCGAGCACATCGTCACCCCGCAGACCGCACGGGTTGATCGCGAGCTCAGACATATCCCGATTCGCCATGAGATTGTCCGGGCCCAAAAAGTACGGCAGCGGGCCAGCCAGGCCGCGAAGAACATCCTGGCCGACGTGCGGGCCGGAAAAAAGATCCAGACCAAGGAGGCCGAGACCGCGGTAAACGAGCTGGACAACTCCATCTGCCACAACAAGGACGCACTCTTCCTGCTCATGCGCTTGCGCAAGAAGGATGAATACACCTTCGACCATTCGGTGAGCGTGGGCGTGCTGCTCCTGGCTTTCTGCCGGGCCATGGGCTTTGACCAGGAAACCACCCGGACCATCGGGTTGGGCGGACTGCTGCATGACGTGGGCAAGATGGCCGTGCCCCTGTCCATCCTCAACAAACCAGGCTCCCTCAACGACGACGAGTTTAAAAAAATCCAACAGCATGTCATCTATTGCAAGGAAATCCTGGCCACCACCCACAACATCTCCCTGCCCGTGGCCCAGATCGCCATGGAACACCATGAACGGTTCGACGGCACCGGCTATCCCCACGGCCTGAGCGGAGAGGCCATCAGCCTGGGCGGGCAGATGGCCGCCATCACCGATGTCTTCGACGCCTTGACTTCGGATCGCTGCTACCGCACCGGCATCGACCAGGTCGAGGTGCTGCGCAAGCTCTACGGCTGGAGCCATAACCATTTCAACGAAGAGCTGGTACACCGCTTCATCCGGTGCATCGGCGTCTATCCGGCCGGCACCCTGGTTCAACTGGAAAGCGGCCTGCTCGGCGTGGTGGTGGAATCGACCGACAACCTGCTGCGCCCGGTGGTGCGCCTCATCTATGACACCAGGCACGACTGGGCGGTCAGCCAAAAGGACATCGATCTCTCCAAACCCCATGGCAAGGGCGGCGAGGATCGGATCATCGGCTATGAATCCGCCAAACGCTGGCGGATCAACCCCCTCAAGGTTCTCGGCATCACCTGATCCCCCGCCTCAATACCGACCTTTCCCCATTGCGTTTTACCGACTTCCCCCCATATATTTCCCGTCCCGGTTCGGATACAGTGCCAAGGATTTGGAAGCACGCGCCTTGTCTCAACGGAAAAGGGGAACCCATATGAACCATTGCGATCTTGCGGAAAACTGCTTTTTCTTCGCGGTGCGCGAAGAAGGGAGGGAGATGCGCGAATACCTGACGGGGCTCTATTGCGCTGGGAACTTCAACGATTGCGCGCGGTACAGGGCAGCAATGGATACGGGACAGAGACCGGTGCCGGACGACATTTTCCCAAACGAGGATGTTTTCGTAAGCCTTTTCGCCTGGTCCCTGAACCAACGGCAAATCCAGGTCAGCAAACAGCGCCGGACCCGGTGCCCTGGCAGGCTGCCAATTTCCGCGCCAGAAAAGACTGCAATATCTTCCGGCCATCCTCCTCCAACCCGTCAAACTCACAACCAACGCTGACATTGCTCACCATCGGGTGGTCCAGCACCCAGCGCACGGTAAGCGGCATGGCCCTGTCGCACAAGAAATCATCCCCTTGGCTGAGCCGGGCAAGGACAAGCTGACGCCCAGGCTCCAGGGAATTCCACTCCTCCCGTTTCAAGATGAAGTGGATCCCCCCAAGACTCAGGTCAAGAATCAGGGCGGAAAAGGAAAACTGCCCGAAATCCGGAAAAACGAAGACCCCGCAAATATTTTCTCCCGGGGAAAAGTACACTCGCGTTTCTTTTCTTTTCTCATGAAAACCGCCGGCCATCATCTTCTCCCTAGCGGCCCGGGCAGACATGCCTCCCAACCCCTGGCCATCATTAGCGAATTTTCCCCTCTGCTTTCATTTTTATATCTGGGGCCGCTTTTTTTGGCAAGCCCTACCTCAAGCCGATGTTCATAGGAATTGACAAAGAGAGAGGTCACGGCTATCTGTTAACAACAGCCATCCCGCAACCATTGACCAAGGATTTGTCCATGTCCATCACCATCGAAAAGCTCTCCCCAAAAAAACGCGAGGCCCTGCGCCTCGACGAATGGCCGATCTGGCAGTGTGAGCCCTCGACCTTTCCCTGGCATTACGATCAGGAAGAATCCTGTTATATCCTGGAAGGCGAGATCACCGTAACCACCGCGGACCAGACCGTGCACATCCTCCCCGGCGATTACGTGACCTTTCCCAAGGGGCTGGATTGCCAGTGGCAGGTGCACAGCGCGGTGCGCAAGCATTACCTGTTCCGCTGAAACGGATCTTCCGGCAAGCCCCGTGATCGATCCTGCCGCCATCGCCCGACAGTTCGCCTTTCCCGGCGAGGTTCTCACCGTGTGCGAGTACGGGTCCGGCAATGTGAACGCCACCTATCTGGTGAGGGTCGCGGACACCGAGGCCGTTCAAGATTTCATCCTGCAACGCCTCAATCCCCATGTATTTCCGCAACCCGAACGGATCATGCACAACCTCCGGGTTCTCGACGATCATGTCCGGCCCAAACTGCTGGCGCGGCCAAACCACCGCTGGGAGCTGCCGGCCATCATCCCCACCCGGACCGGCGCTGATTATTACCGGGATCCGGACGGCGCCTTGTGGCGGGCCCAGAGCTTTATCGCCGGCACCGAGAGTTTCGATGCCATCGCCACCGTTTCCCAAGCCGAAGAGGCAGGGAGGGGGCTGGGGTTCTTCCATGGGCTGATCCATGACCTGCCCGTCCATCTGCTGCACGACACCCTGCCGGGTTTTCATGTCACCCCCGGTTATCTGGCGGCATACGAGACCCTGGCCGCAGCCCCTCCCCGGCCCGACCCGTCACCGGAAGCGCTTTTCTGCCACCGCTTCATAGCCGAGCGAAAAGAAGCGGCCGGGGTGCTCGAAGCCGCGCACCTCCGGGGTGAACTGCCCGCCTGCCCCATCCACGGCGACCCAAAGTTGGGCAACATCCTCTTTAGCCGCAATACCGGCCAGGCGATCAGCCTCATCGATCTGGACACCGTCAAGCCCGGACTGCTCCATTACGACATCGGCGACTGCCTCCGCTCCTGCTGCAATCCGGCCGGGGAAGACGCGGACCCAGGCAAGGTTTCCTTCAACCTTGCCTGCTGCGCCGCCATCCTCCGGGGATACCTGCCCCAGGTCGCCCCGTTTTTTTCCGTTGCCGGCTATCACTACATCTATGATGCCGTCCGGATCATCGCCTTTGAGCTTGGCTTGCGCTTTTTCTCCGACCATCTGGCCGGCGATGTCTATTTTCGGATCAAAAACCCGGGCCACAACCTGCACCGGGCAATGGTCCAGTTCGCCCTCTGCCGCAGCATCGAAGCGCAGGAGGCGGAGATCAGAGCCATTGTCGGGGATCTCCAAAAACCATGACCACCTTCAGCCTGCACCCCTTTCCCGGCCAGGATCCCGGCGGAGTGATCATCCAGGGCTCCATCGAGCGCACGGGCCAGAGCCTGGCGCTTTCCTTTCTCCTGCAAGGAAACCTGCGCGATCTCGTTTTGCCGCCAACGGCCGAGCGGCAACGGTGCGACAACCTCTGGCAATCCACCTGCCTTGAGATGTTCTGGGCTGAAGAGGGACAAAAGAATTATTGGGAACTGAACCTTGCCTCGAGCGGAGCCTGGAATCTTTACGCTTTTACCGATTACCGCACGGGCATGCGCCGGGAAGAGCGGATTGCCGAACCGCTTATCACAATGCAGGCCACACCGGACACCTTCTCTCTGGCCGCCGAAGTGGAGATCGGCGATCTCCGGACACGCCTCCCTCTCCGGGTTGGGATCTGTGCCGTTCTCCTGCATCGGGATAACCGGCTGAGCTACTGGGCTCTTGCCCATCCGGCAGAGAGGCCCGATTTTCACACGCCCCAGGCCTTTCTCCTCCGGGTATGATTGCCTCCCCGCTCATCTTGCGCCCGCCGCCTTTTTGCTTGTTCTTTCCACAAACCGGATTACACTTACGTACATGAATGTTTAGAAGCATGCCTAAACTTCCTTCGACCGTCGCATTCTTTTTACGGCATGGACAATCGCCGGCAGCGACGGGGCGGCAACGCTCCTCTTGGCTGCCGGAACAGACAAACGAAGCCAACAACCGGGACATGCCAATACATGATCCAACATATTTTTTCCATTTCCATGGTCGTTGTCGGCATTATCCTGCTGATCAGCGCCCTGAATCCAGTTCACCTGATTCGCCGTTTCGACAAGGAAAACCGCACCGGCTGGAATACCCTGTTCATTCTTATCCATTTTTTCGTCCTCGGCTACACCACCTTCTGCTACTTCCTTTTCCGCCCCCGGATCACCTTCGGCGATTTTGTCGTCGCCCTCATCCTGTTCGGCGGCAGCATCTTTGTGGTTATCGTTGTCCGCCTGAGCCGATCCTCCATTGACAACATCAACAGAATCGCGGCCCTGGAACGGCACAACGCCCTCCATGACGACCTCACCGGCCTGCCCAACAGGGCCCTTCTGCTGGAACGCATCAACCAGTTGATCCTGCATGCCAAACGGGATTTGCAACCACTGGCGATTCTGGTCATGGACCTGAACCGCTTCAAGGAAATAAACGACGCCCTGGGGCATCACTACGGCGACTTCCTCCTGCAGAAGGTAGCGGAACGGTTGCAGGAAGTCATCCGCGAGTCCGATACCCTGGCCCGCTTGGGCGGCGATGAGTTTTCCGTGGCTTTGGCCGCGGACGCGGAACAAGCCAAGATCGTTTCCCAAAAAATTTCCGAGACCCTGCAGCAGCCGTTCATCATTGAAGGACACAGCCTCAATATCGGCATCAGCATCGGCATCGCCCTCTATCCCGCGCATGGAACCGATTGCGACACCCTGCTCCAGCACGCCGATGTCGCGATGTATTCGGCCAAGAAAACCGAAACCCACTACGCGCTTTACGACGATTCCCAGGACCAGTTCACCCTCAACCGCTTGATGCTGCTGACCGATCTCCGCGAAGCGGTGCGGAAGGAAGAACACCTGTCTCTCCATTTCCAGCCCAAGATCGACGCCAGACGCAACCGGATTCATGGCGTGGAGGCGTTGCTCCGCTGGGACCATCCGGAAATGGGCATGATCGCGCCGGACCAGTTCATCCCTCTGGCGGAACAGGGCGGCATCATTCGCTCCCTGAGCAAATGGGTGCTCAATGCCGCGCTCGCCCAGCGGGCGGCATGGCGCGATGCGGGGCTCGACCTCCCCGTTTCCGTCAATCTTTCGATCAAGAACCTGCAGGACATCTCCGTCCCCTTGCTGATCAAGGATTTGCTCAAGAAATATCAGCTGGCGCCGTCCGATTTGATGCTGGAAATCACCGAAACCAGCATGATGCTCGACCCGGACCGGACCTACGAAGTCATCTCGAACCTCCACGCCCTTGGCGTGCAGCTGTCAATCGATGATTTCGGCACCGGCTATTCATCCCTGGCCTACCTCAAGCAGCTGCCCGCCGAAGAACTGAAGATCGACAAATCATTTGTCAGAAACATGCTCAAGGACGACAACGACGAAGTCATTGTCCGGGCCACCATCGATCTGGCCAAAAACATGGGGCTTGAAGTAATCGCCGAAGGGGTGGAATCGGCGGAGATAATGACCAGGCTGCAGGAGCTGGATTGCGACCTGGCCCAGGGGTATTACATCTGCAAGCCCCTGCCGGCAAAAGAGCTGGAGGAATGGCTGAAGACTTCCCCTTACTCGGTTTCAGGCTCCCCGTGATTGCAGGGGGGGCAGGAATCTCAGCGCCTCGGCGAAAAAAACCCGGCTCCCCCACTCCTTTTTCCTCCGGAAACACTCCCTCCCCCTGCCCCGCAAATCTCCCTGGCGATGATGCGCCGTCCTGGTCCGTAAAAAACTTGCCATGCGCCCGAGCGGTATATATCCTAATCCGACAGCCCCGCAATTTCAGACAGGAGCAGACAGCCACGGTGAGCACGGAGATTCCCAAAACCATCGGCCGGTATCGCGTTGTACGGCAAATCGGCCTGGGCGCCATGGGCGAGGTCTATCTTGCCCTTGACGAACTCATCCAC
>JBAYUD010000082.1:0-10973 GCA_041675265.1 Desulfurivibrionaceae bacterium
ACCGAAACCATGGCGGAAAGCAGGCTGTCCGGCGCTTGATTGATGATCTCGCTCATGAAGGCAAAGGAGCCGCTGCCGGAAAGGGGCCGCAGCAACCCCATGGCCAGGGCCTCGGCCGGCATGCCCACTGCGGAGGTCAGGGGCGAGAGCACGGAAACCAGGATATCCATGGCCCCGCTGGCCCTAAACATGCCGATGGCGACAAAGATCGCCACCATGAAGGGGATGATCCGGGTCGCGGTGGTGAACCCCTCCTTGGCCCCGTCGGTGAGGGTTTCATAGATCCGCACCCCCCGCATATAGCCAAAGATGAGCAACCCGGAGATCAAGGCCGGGATCAGCCAGCTGGAAAGGCTGTTGAGGCCGGCCGCGGAAAAGGCCACCACCTCGGTGGCGCTGCTCAACTGATACACCGCTCCCCCCGCGAAAACAGCGACCAGCAGCCAGACGAACCATTTCCCGGTGGTGCTCGGCGGATACAGCTCCGGCTCAACGCCCTCCTCGGCCAAGGCCGCTGCCGCCTCCTGGGTTGCCTGCGCAACGACCGGCTCCATTCCGCTGTTTTTGCGGGCCAGCATCTTGGCCGCCACGATGGCGGTGATGGTGGAACAGGTGGTGGCGATAAGGGAAGGGATAAAGATGGCGGCCGGGCTCACCGAGCCCGCGGCGGCCCGGATGGTGATCACCCCCAGGGGCAGCAGGGTGACGCTGGAGGTGTTGATCGCCAGGAAGAGGCACATGGCGTTGGTGGCCGTGCCCTTTTCCGGGGCGAGCTTTTCCAGCTCCTGCATGGCCTTGATCCCCATGGGCGTGGCCGCGTTGCCCAAGCCCAGGGCGTTGGCCGCCATGTTCATGATCATGGCGCTCATGGCCGGATGATCGTGGGGCACGTCGGGAAACAACCGGACCATCAACGGCCGCACCTTGCGGGCCACGATGCGCATCAGCCCACCGGCCTCGGCCACCTTCATGATCCCCAGCCAGAGGGCCATGGGGCCGATCAGGCCGATGGCCAGGACAACCGCATCCTTGGCCGACTCGAACGAGGCCTTGGTCAGGGCATCCATCCGGTTGGTATAGGCGGCGGTCACCGTGGCCAGCACGACCAGGGACAGCCAGATGATATTGATAACCGAGGCTTTCTGTTTCATGATTTGCGCGCCATGATCCTTCCGCACCCTATGGATGCGCCAAAAATGCTCCGTTCAGACGGACATGCCTCTTGCCATAACCCTCCGGAGACCCTAAAAAATTGGCATCCTGATTGATTTTGTTTATAATTGATTATGTTGCCGCCGCCAAGGACTTCTCCAGCATTGCGCATCCCCCTGCCACCCGTGGTTACAGCCGTGCTGTGTCAGGCCCTGCTCCTGCTCTTCTCCCTTCTGCTTCCGGCCCCCCCGGCGGCGCGCGCCGCCGGCCCCTTTGCCGAATACGAGGTCAAGGCCGGCTTCCTGTTCAACTTCTTCAACTTCATCACCCTGCCCGGTGGCGCGCCTCCGTCGCATCCGATGTTGCTGGTCGTCCTGGATACCGGCCCCGTCGGCACGACCATCGCCGAAGCCCTGGGCAATGAAACCGTGCTTGGCCGTCCCCTCAAGGTGCTCAAGAGCCACAACCCCGAGGATGCCCTCAAGGCGGACATGGTCTTCATTCCCGCCACCTATCCGGGAAAACCCGCCTCGCTTCTTGCTGCCCTTTCGGGCCGGCCGGTCATCACCGTGGGGGAGTCCCCCGATTTTCTCAGTGCCGGAGGCATCATCAATTTCGTGCGGCAGGACAACAAAATCCGCTTTGAGATCAATCCCCAGGCAGCCCAACGGTCCGGGCTCAAGATCAGCTCCCAGCTTCTGCGGCTGGCGATCATCAAAGCCGAATCCAGGAACATCGCGCCATGAAAGCAAAACGTCTCCACTCCATCCGCCAGAAGCTGCTGCTGATCATCATGCTGACCTGCGGGATCACCTTGCTTTTTGCCTGCCTCACCCTGTTTGCCTACGAATGGTACTCCTTCCGCCAGCACCGGGAGGAGAGGCTCGCCGTGCTCACCTCGGCCATCGCCGCCAACGCCACGGCGGCCATCGCCTTTGCCGACCAGGATGCCGCCGCCCAAACCCTTGCCACCCTGGGAGCGGACCCCAACATTGCCTATGGAGCCATCATCACCCCGGCCGGGATCTTTGCCCAGTTCAGCAAGCACGCAACCCCCTTGCCCCATGATCTGAGCCCCGAGGCCCTGCCCCTCACAAAGGCGGCCTTTCAGCAGGGGCATGTCGATCTTGCCCGGGAGATCCGCCTGAACGACAGACTCATCGGCTGGATCTTTGTCCATGCCGACCTTGCCGACGAACAGATCATGATCCGACGCTACCTGCTGGTCGTCGCCGCCGTGCTTCTGCTTTCGGCCTTGGTCGCCCTGCTGATCTCCTCCAGGCTGCAACGGCTGATCACCCAGCCGATCCTTGCCCTTTCCGGGGTAATGAAATATGTCTCCCGCGATAAGGATTATACCCTCAGGGCCGAAACCGGAGGCGACGACGAGATTGCCACCCTGGCCCGAGGCTTCAACCAGATGCTCGACCAGATAGAGGCCCGGGACCAAGCCCTGCTCCAGGCCCAGGACAGCCTGGAAGAGAAGGTCCGCGCCCGCACCCTCGATCTCCTCGCGGCCAAGGAGGCGGCCGAGGCGGCCAATCGCGCCAAGTCCGATTTTCTTGCCAACATGAGCCACGAGATCCGCACCCCCATGAACGGGGTCATCGGCATGACCCAGATGATGCTCGAAACAAAGATCGATCCCGAACAACGGGAATATCTCGGGCTGATCGACCAGTCAGCCAACCGGCTCCTGGAGGTGATCAACGACATCCTCGATTTTTCCAAGATAGAGGCCCACAAGCTTGAGCTGCGGCATCTTCCCTTTCCGCTGGAGCAGAATGTGGAAAACACCGTCCAGGAGCTGGCGGTTAAGGCCCAGGAAAAGGGGCTGGAGCTGCTCTGCAATATTGCCCCGGAGACCCCGGCCATGGTGGTGGGCGACGCGGTGCGGTTGCATCAGATCCTCACCAACCTTCTCGGCAACAGCCTCAAGTTCACCGAGCAGGGGCATGTGGTGGTCGGGGTGCGGTTGGCAAAGGAATCGCCCGGCAGCGTGGAGCTGCTTTTTTCCGTAAGCGATACGGGGATCGGCATTCCCAAGCAGCAGCTGGGTTCGATCTTCAACCCCTTTGCCCAGGCGGACACCTCGCTTACCCGCAAGTACGGCGGCACCGGGTTGGGACTCTCCATCACCTCCCGCCTGGTCAACCTCATGGGCGGCAAGCTTTGGGTGGAGAGCGAAGAGGGCAAGGGCTCCACCTTCTTCTTCACCGCCACCTTCGATACGACCGAGGAGACCGCCACGCCGGAAATGGTTGCCCCGCCGGAAAATCTCGCGGGCAAATCCGTGCTCGTCGTGGATGACAACGGGATCAACCTGAAGATCCTCGAACAGATGCTCGGCGGTTTCGGCATGCGGGTTCGCTCCTTTTCCCGGAGCCAAGAGGCCCTCGATGCTCTCAATGGCCGGACCGGACCCGTTGATCTGGCCCTCATCGATGTGCACATGCCCCACATGGACGGCTTTACCCTGGCCGGCCAGATGCGGCGGCACGCCCAGCTCAAGAATATCCCGGTCTGCATCCTCACCTCCGCCGGACACAAGGACGATGCCGCCCTCTGCCGCGAGCTCGGCATCGAGGGCTACCTGCTCAAGCCGTTCCGCCGCCGGGAACTCCTCCGGGAACTCGGCAAATGCCTGGGCCAGGAAGGGCCGAGGCAGGAAAAGCCCGCGCCCGTCGCCAACCCAACCCCGCGGGCGACTCAAAACATCCACGTCCTGCTCGCCGAGGACAATCCGGTGAATCAGCGGCTCATGCAAAGGCTTCTGGAAAAGGAAGGGCATGGGGTCGTCATTGCCGACAATGGCCAGGAGGCCGTGACCCTGTACGGCCAGGAACAGTTCGACCTGATCCTGATGGATATCCAGATGCCGGTCATGGACGGCTTCGAGGCCACCGCCGCCATCCGCGCCGCGGAGCAGGGGAGCCGGCGGCACGTGCCGATCATCGCCCTGACCGCCCACGCCATGAAGGGCTACAGCGAGCAGTGCCATGCCGCCGGCATGGACGCCTATATCTCCAAGCCGATCAATCTCGGTGAATTCAGGAAAACCCTTGCGGAACTCACCCTTGAGCAGGCCGACCACCATGCCTGAAAACAGCACGAACGATACGAGGCCCACCATGCGCCACCCACAACCACGCCCCGGCCGCTTCTGGACACCCGCCGTCCTGGCCGCCATTCTGCTTGCCAACCCAACCCCAGGCCAGGCCACGTCCGCCAAGATCACCCAGCTCTCGTTGGAACAGTTGCTGGAGATGGAGGTCACCTCGGTCTCCAAAAAATCGGAGCCGCTCGCCACCGCGGCCAGCGCCATTTTCGTCATCACCCAGGAGGATATCCGCCGCTCCGGCGCCACAACCCTCCCGGACGTATTGCGCATGGTGCCCGGCCTGCAGGTGTCACAAATAGACGCCAACAAATGGGCGATCACCAGCCGGGGGTTCAACGCCTTTTCCGCCAACAAACTCTTGGTGCTCATGGATGGCCGCACTATCTACAATCCGCTTTTTTCCGGGGTTCTCTGGGACACCCAGGACACCCTGTTCGACGACATTGAACGGATCGAGGTGATCCGCGGGCCGGGGGCCAGCCTCTGGGGGGCCAACGCGGTCAATGGCGTGATCAATGTCATTACCAAGCACTCGGCGGATACCCAGGGCGGGTTGCTCACCGCAGGAACCGGCAGCGAGGAGCAAGGATTCGGCGCCCTCCGCCATGGCGCCAAGATCAATGACCACACCACCTACCGGGTGTACGGAAAAAATGCCTACCGCGACGATTTGGAATTTGCCGACGGCGACAGTGCCCGCGACGCATGGTACCAGTGGCGCGGCGGCTTCCGGGCGGACAGCGGCGCCCCCGATTCCCCCTTTTCCTTCACCATCCAGGGGGACGGATACCATGGGTATTCGGACGCCACAACGAACATCCCCACCACCAGCCCGCCTTTTTCCACCAACATCTACAACCCAAGCAACGTCAGGGGAGGGGATATCCTGACCCGGTTGACCAGAAAAGGAAAAGACAACTCCGAGATGTCGCTGCAGGCCTATTACGACCGGGAGAAGAGCAATGACCTGGTTTTAGGCGACGACCGGGGCACGGGCGACATCGAATTCCAGCACCGCTTTCAGGCCACGGCGAAGCAGGAGCTTACCTGGGGTCTGGGCTACCGCTACAGCCATAGCAGCCTGGAAAACAGCCCTACCATCTCCTTTGCTCCGGCCAACAGAAGCGATATGTTGTTCAGTGCTTTTGCCCAGGATGAAATCACCCTGGTCGAAGACCTTTTCCGGCTCACCCTGGGCAGCAAGTTCGAGCACAACGACTTCACCGGTTACGAGGTTCAGCCCAGCGGCCGTCTGCTTTTTACCCCGCACAAGCACCATACCTTCTGGGCCGCCGTGAGCCAGGCGGTGCGGACCCCCTCGCAAGCCGATCGCGAGGTCCGGATAAGCAGCTCCATTGTTCCTAGTGAATATCTTTTTCTTCCCCCCGGAGATTTGGCGGAGATTACCATCAGCGGGAATGAAGAGTTCCAGTCCGAAAAACTCATTGCCTACGAACTCGGCTACCGGACCCAGGTCCACGAAAAGCTGGCCTTCGACCTTACCGCCTTTGTCAACGACTACAGCCGGTTGCGGACAGTCCCCTTGGCGGGAGGAACTCTCTCTTTTACCGGCAATCCGGCCTTGCCCTATCAGCTCGACTACAAGGACGGCAATACCATGGAGGGAAACGCCCATGGCTTCGAGCTGGTGGCCGACGCCAAACCCTTGGACTGGTGGCGTCTGCAGCTCACCTACTCCTTCCTGCGCCTTGATTTGCACGAATCCGGCCAGGGCCTTCTGGCGAGCGAGGATGCGGAAGGGGAAAGCCCCCGCAACCAAGCCTCGCTCCGCTCCATGATGGACCTCAGCCCCGGCATAACCCTGGACACCTGGCTGCGTTACGTCGACACACTGCCGACCTATGGCATCGACAGCTATGTCGCGATGGATGCCCGGATCGGCTGGCAGGCAAGGCCGGACCTGGAACTCTCCCTGGTGGGCAGGAATCTGCTCGATAGCGCCCACCCCGAATTCGGCTATTTGTTCATCAATACCATTCCCTCGGAAATCGAGCGCAGCGTCTACGCCAAGGCAACCTGGACCTTCTAGGAGAAGGTATCGCCACCGGGGCAGGGCAGGCCGTTTTTTATTCTTGTACATTTCCCTTCCCTTCGAGCATAATCAGGATTCACGGCGCAGCCACCTAACCTGCGCATACCCTTCGGAACCGATGCGAGGCTCCCAAAGACATGAACGCAACGCCGCCCCTTCAGCCAGCAGGCAACACCCATCTCCCCTCCGGCGATATTCTTGAAATCGTGGCCAGTCAACTGGGCGCGGGACTGGCGATCATCTCCCGTGACTACCGCACCCTCTGGGCCAACAAGGTTATTGAAAATCTCTACGGCGACACCGTGGGCAAGATCTGCCACCAGATTTACAACCAACAGGAGCAAGTCTGCCCCGGGTGCGGAGTGCGGGAGGTCTTTGACCTCGGCAAAGAGCACGTGATCACCGAGACCATGGGCCGCGACAAGAACGGCGACCTCATCTACTGCGAGATCATCGCCACTCCTGTCCGCGATGCGCACGGAAACGTTACCGCGGCGCTGGAGCTGGTCCTGCCGATAACCGAACGAAAACAGAAGGAAAAGGCCCTGGCCGAACTGCTCGCCTTCTCGCAAAGCCTGGCCAGCACCGTTGACCTGAACACGCTGTACCGGAAGGTCACCAGTCTTTCCAAGGAATTACTGGATCTTGATTTTTCCACCCTGATGTTGATGAGCGATGACCAGAGCGGTCTGGTTATCCGGGACACCCTTGGATTCCCTGAGCAGACCATCGGCAATTATGCCCTGCTCAAGGGCCAGGGCCTCTCCACCCATGTGGTGCTGACAAAAAAACCCGCCGTGGTGCTGGATTTCCAGCAGGAAACCCGGTTTGAAATCCCCTCCCTTGTTGTTGAAAAAAATATCCGTTCCGCGCTCTGCGTGCCCATGATGCTGGGCGAGGATATCTTCGGGGTGCTGATCGGCCACACCTTGCAACCCCGGGTCTTCGGCGAGGAGGCGATCAGCATCTATCAAAGCTTTGCCAACCAGGCGGCGATGGCGATCAAGAACGCCATGCACATGCACTCCCTGCAGGCCTCGGAAAAAAAGGTCCGGGCCCTGTTTGACAATACCAACGATGCGATCCTGATTTACAGCCTGGACTGCCATCTCCTTGAGGTGAACCGTGCGACCTGCGAACGGTTGGGCTACACGCGGAAAGAACTCCTGGCCCTGCCCATAACCCAGCTCGTTGCCCCGCCGTATATCCCTCTGGTCAAGGAACGCGTCGAGCGGCTGAAAAACGAGGGTACGGCCATCTTCGAGTCCGCCCATCGCAAAAAAGATGGCTCCATTCTCCCCATCGAACAGAGCTGCAGTCTCATCGACTATGACACCAGGACGGCAATCCTCTGCGTTTCCCGGGATATCTCCGAGCGCAAGCGGATTGACGAGGAACGCCTCCGGACCCAGAAGCTGGAATCGCTCGGGGTCTTGGCCGGGGGCATTGCCCACGATTTCAATAATCTGCTCACCGGCATCCTCGGCAATCTTTCCCTGGCCAAGGCAAATCTGCCGGAAACCGGAGTGGTAGCGGAGCGGCTGGCCGAAACGGAAAAGGCCACCCTCCGGGCCAGGGATCTGACCCAGCAGCTCCTCACTTTTGCCAAGGGCGGAGCGCCGGTCAAGACAGAGGCCTCCCTGGCCGGACTCATCCAGGATGCGGCCGGTTTTGCCGTGCGCGGCACCAAGGCGGTGTGCGAATACGATTTTGCCGAGGATCTCTGGCTGGCCGAGGTGGACAGGGGCCAGCTGGGCCAGGTTTTGCAAAACCTGGTGATCAACGCGGTTCATGCCATGCCCGAGGGCGGCACCATCCGCCTTGCGGCCCGCAACCTCACCGTCGGCAAGGACGAGCTGTCCCTGGCGCCCGGCGGATATGTGCTGATCACCGTTCGAGATCATGGGCTCGGCATCCCGCCGGAGCATCTGGCAAAGATCTTTGACCCCTATTTCTCCACCAAGCAGAACGGCAGCGGTCTGGGACTGGCAGTGGTCTACTCCGTCATCGCCAGCCACGCGGGCCACGTCACCGTGGAGTCGGAACCGGGCAAGGGCACGCTCTTTTCCATCTATCTTCCTTCGGCCGGGAAAAGCCCCCTTGCGGAAAAGCCCGCCCGGATAGCAGCGTTGCCGACCAAGGGCCAGGGCAAGGTGCTGGTCATGGACGACGAGGAACTCATCCGCAATGTTTCCACCGCCATGCTCAGGCAGTTGGGCTATGAGGCCCACGCCGCCAATGACGGCGAAGAGGCTATCACCCGCTATCTGCAAGCCCAAAAGGAAGGATGTCCCTTTGATCTGGTGATCATGGACCTCACCGTGCCCGGCGGCATGGGAGGCAAGGAGGCCATCACCCACCTCCGCCAGATCGACCCCCGGGTAAAGGCCGTTGTCTCCAGCGGATACGCCAATGACCCGATCATGGCGTCCTTCGGTGAATACGGGTTTTGCGGGGTTGCCCCCAAGCCCTTCAGCCTCCAGGAACTTTCCGAATTATTGCAAATGATTTTAACTGGTTAAACATCTCCCCCTGTTCCTTTTCGCTCCGCCGGCAACAGGGACAATCCGCAAAGCAACAAAACGTGCGCAAAAACAACGAGTTAAAAAAAACGTGCGCCCTGTTTTTTTTCTTGACACTTTCCCGCGCAATCAGCATAAACTGGTTCAGTCAAATACGCTGAACCGCTTGCGGTTGTCAGCGGTATCGTTTTGAATTTCTTCGATCTTTTTTCAGGCGCCACCGAAGATTCAGCAAGGAGAAGAACGATGCAGCAAAAAGTTATGCACCTTGAGGATGAGGAGCAAGAGGAACCTCCGGGGTGTTGCCCCAACCCGGCCGCCTGTGAGTTTTCCGGCCAAACCTCTTCCCCCGCCTTCCGCCAACGCCATTTTCCCCTCGCCACGAATGATGACTGGAACGACTGGCACTGGCAGCTTCGCAACCGCATCACCAGCCTCAAAAAACTCGGCAAGCTCATAGACCTTTCGGACAACGAGCGGCAGGCCATGGCCTTCAATGGCGCGACCCTGCCCCTGGCCATTACCCCCTACTACGCCAGCCTCATCTCCCCTGACGATCCCAGGCAGCCGATACGGCGCACCATGGTGCCGACGGTCAACGAGATGCTGGTCTCGCCGGGCGAGGAACACGATCCCCTGGGCGAGGACAACCACAGCCCGGTGCCCGGCCTGGTGCACCGCTATCCCGACCGGGTTCTCTTTCTGGCCACCGACTACTGTTCGAGCTACTGCCGCTACTGCACCCGCTCCCGGATGGTCGGCCGCCGCAAGGGGCACAGCCTGTCCCGCTGGCAGAAAGCCATCGCCTACATCGCGGCCAATCCGGGGATCCGCGACGTGCTCCTTTCCGGCGGCGACCCGCTGACCATGCCCGACGAACAGCTGGACTGGCTGCTCGGCCGCTTGCGCCGGATCCCGCATGTGGAGATGATCCGCATCGGCACCAAGGCCCCCATGGTCCTGCCCCAGCGCATCACCCCCGAACTGGTGGGTATGCTGAAAAAACATCACCCGCTGTGGATGAGCATCCACTGCACCCACCCCGACGAGCTGACCGAGGAAGCAACCAGGGCCTGCGCCATGCTCGCCGATGCGGGCATCCCCCTGGGCAGCCAGACCGTGCTCCTCTCCGGAATCAACGATTCGCTGGACACCATGCGCAGGCTCATGCACGGGCTGGTCAAGATCCGGGTCAAGCCCTATTACCTCTACCAGTGCGATCCCATCATCGGCTCGGCCCATTTCCGCACCCCGGTTTCCAAGGGGTTGGAGATGTACCAAGGGCTGCGCGGCCACACCTCGGGCTATGCCGTGCCCAACTATGTGATCGACGCGCCGGGCGGCGGCGGCAAGATCCCGCTCCTCCCGGAAACCGTGGTCGGCCGCGAGGGCAACGATCTTTTGCTCCGCAACTACGAAGGCAAGGTCTACCGCTACCCCGATGTGATCGGCACGGCAGGCCGGGCAAGCTGATAAGGCTATGCTCGGATCGAATACCCCCTCCCTCGACGGGTGTATAGACCGGGGACATGGGTAACAGGTGTTCGGAGACATAGGTAACACATTTTGTAAACTGGTAGATTGTTTCGCAGGGAGGAACAATCATGCCGTGGCAAGAGGTGTCTACCATGTCCTTACGCAAAGAATTTATCATGTTAGCCAGTCAGAATTGCGCCAACATAAGCGAATTGTGTCGGCGCTTTGGCATTAGTCGGAAGACTGCTTACAAATGGCTGGGCCGCTATGGGAAGGCGGGCGACGAAGGTTTGCAAGACCGTTCGCGCCGTCCGCACAGATCGAGCAACCGTATTCCCGAGCCTATGGAACAACTGGCGTTGTCGATGCGCGATGCGCACCCTGCTTGGGGTGGGCGCAAGATCAAGCGACGACTGGAAGACCTGGGACACGAGGCGCTGCCAAGCGCAAGCACGCTGACCGAGATATTGCGCCGAAACGGTCGGCTGGATGAAACGGAATCGGCCAAACATAAAGCTTGGCAGCGTTTTGAGCACGATGCGCCGAATCGACTTTGGCAAATGGATTTCAAGGGACATTTTGCGATGAGTGCCGGTCGTTGCCATGCCTTGACCGTGCTCGATGATCATTCCCGCTATTCGTTGCGCCT
>JBAYUD010000083.1:0-10810 GCA_041675265.1 Desulfurivibrionaceae bacterium
CTTCCAGACCAAGCTGACCTATAAAGCCCAGCAGGAAGTGTTCCGGTTGATTCCGGGCATGGCCCAGGCGGAGTTCGCCCGGCTCGGCAGCATCCACCGCAACACCTTTGTCTGCGGGCCCAAGGTACTGCTCCCCAGCCTGCAGGTGAAAAACCGGCCCGATCTCTTGCTGGCCGGACAGATCAGCGGGGTGGAAGGGTATGTGGAGTCCACGGCCATGGGTTTGCTGGCCGGGATCAACGCGGTGCGTCTGGCCAATGGCCAAGCTGGCCTTAATCTGCCCGACGACACCGCCCTTGGCGCGCTGGTCGGCCATTTGACCCAGACCGACCCCAAGCATTTCCAGCCCTCCAACATCAACTTCGGCCTGTTCCCGGTCTGGGAGACGAAACTTCCTAAAAAACTGCGAGGACAACACCGTGCCCAAACAGCCCTGGCTTCCCTCAAACAGTTCTGCGACGCGGAAAAACTGGACCCGGCTCCAATATGAGCGGGCTCTTCCTTGCCTTCTCCTGCTCAGCACCCTGCTGATCCTCTCCGTGGCCCAATCCTCCGCCGCCACCCCGCGTCCGGCCCCGCCCCTGCAACAGCTCGACATCGCCTTTGACCTTGTCGGCCACCGGCTCACCGGCAACTCACGCATCACCATCCCCGCCCAGACCGCAGCCACCATCTTCCTTGACGGCCTGGAGGTCACAACCCTGCAACTGAACGGCTCTCCCCTCCAGGCCGCCGAGCAGGTGGCCATTCCGCCGGCGCCACAAGACCAGCAGGTGGCCATCGCCTTTCGGAAAACATACGCCGAGACCCGGGCGGACGGGCTCAACGGAATCATCGACCCCAGCGGCATCTCCCTCACCGGAATCTGGCATCCGCGCCTGGACACCGACTGCCTCCACGAATTGACCGCCGCCATCCCCGAGCAGTTTGAAGCGGTCTCCGAGGCCGAGGAGATCAGCAGCACGGTGGCCGGAAATGTCCGCACCGTTCGCTTCCATTTCAGCCATCCCCTGTCCGGCCTCGACTTCGTGGCCGGACTCTATGTGGTGGAACAGGAAGCCATCGGACCCGGCCAGACCCTCTACTCCTATTTTTTCCCGGAAGACCGGCAACTGGCGGCGGGATACCGCAAAAAAACGCTCAACTACCTTAAACGCTACCGGGAACTGATCGGCCCCTACCCCTACAAGCGTTTCAGCATCGTGGAAAACCGGCTCCCCACCGGCTACGCCATGCGCACCTTCACCCTGCTCGGCCAGGCCGTGGTCCGGCTGCCTTTCATCACCGAGACTTCGCTGGGTCATGAGGTGCTGCACAGCTGGTTCGGCAACGCTGTCAGCGTGGACGCCAGCCAGGGCAACTGGTGCGAGGGGCTGACCTCCTACCTGGCGGATCAGGCCTTTGCCGCCGATGCCAAAAACGATGCCGCATTCAGAAAGCAGCAGCTCCTCAGCTACCAGAGCTACGTGCCCCCGGACAACACCCTCCCCCTCAAGGATTTCAGCGGGGCGGGCAGCCATCTTCTTTCCGGAAACAAGGCAGCGCGGGCGGTGGGCTACGACAAGGCAAGCATGGTCTTCCACATGCTGCGCCGGGAGATCGGCGATGCGCCCTTTTATGCCGGGCTCCGGGACTTTTACCAGCGTTTTCGCCATCAACAGGCAAGCTGGCAGGATCTGACAGCGAGTTTTTCCAAAAGCGCGGGCAAGGATCTTGGGCCGTTTTTCGAACAATGGCTCACCCGAGCCGATCTTCCCCGCCTTGCGATCACCAGGGGCAGGGTTGCGGAAAAAGACGACCGGATCGAACTTGCCCTCACCATCAGGCAGCTCCAGAAAACCCCCTACCGCCTGACCTTGCCCCTGGACATCGTCACCGCCAAGGGCAAGGAGCGCCGCGAGATACCCATCACCGAAACCGAGACCAAACTGGCTTTAAGCCTCACGGATTATCCCTCGCTGGTGGTTGGTGACCCGGACTACGACCTGATGCGGACCCTTGAGGCAAAGGAACTGCCGGCCACCTGGTCGCGTTTCCTCGGCGCCCGTGAGAGACTGGCTATCGTGCCGGAGGCGCAAGACCAGCACCCCTTTGCCCCGCTCATTGAATTCCTTGCCTCCATGGACTGCCCGATCAAAACCGCGGGCTCGGCCACCAACGAGGATCTGGCGGGCAAGTCCGTGCTTTTCCTGGGCACGAACAGCCGGTTGGCCCGCTCCATTTTTGCCGGCCAGCCCCAACCCGCCACGGGCTTTACCCTGGAGACGCGGGAAAACCCCTTGGCGCCCGGCCAGGTCGCGGTGCTGGTCGATTCATCCGGTGCAGCGGAAACAGCGGCGGCCGCGCCCAAGCTCGCCCATTACGGCAAATACAGCGCGCTGCATTTCAACCTGGGCCGGATTGACCGGAAAACCATCGCGGAGACCGAGCAGGGGTTGCGCCTGACCGTTGATGCCCCGCCCATGGGCATCGCCCTGCCCCAGGCCCTCTCCTTTGCCGCGATCATGGAGCAGATCAGCGACAAACAGGTGGTGCACGTGGGGGAGAATCATACCCGTCTTGAAGACCATCAACTGCAGCTCCGGGTGATCCGGGCGCTCTTTGCCCAGAACCCCGACCTTGCCGTGGGCATGGAGATGTTCAGCCGCGAGGCGCAGCCCGTTCTCGACCGGTACGTGGCCGGGGAGCTGGACGAGCGTGAATTTCTGAAGCAATCAAAGTACTTTTCCAAATGGGGCTATGATTACCGCTTCTACCGGGAGATCATCAACTTTGCCCGCCGCCACAAGCTGCCCATCGTTGCCCTCAACCAGGAAAAAGAGATTGTCAGCAAGGTCTTCAAGCAAGGCGCCGCCGCCCTGACCGACGAAGAACTCGCCAAGGTTCCACCGGACCGCGATCTTGCCATCCCCGGCTATCGGGAGCGGATCACCGGAGTCTTTACCATGCACGGCCAGCACGGCACCCAGGAGCAGTTCAACGGCTTCTTCCAGGCCCAGGCTCTTTGGGACGAAACCATGGCCGAGTCCGTGGCCTCCTACCTCACCGCCCACCCGGAAAGGAGGATGGTGGTGCTGGCCGGCCAGGGGCATACCGACAAGGCGACAGCCATCCCGCCCCGGGTCGCCCGCCGTCTGCCGAAGATCCGCCAGGCAGTGATCCTGAACAGCGAACACGAGGAGCTTGAACAAACCGAGGCGGACTACCTGATTTTTTCCAAACCCGACGAACTGCCTCCGGCAGCGCTTCTCGGGGTGATGCTCGCCAACACCGCCGAAGGCCCCCTGGTGGAAGGGTTGTCGGAAAAGAGCAAGGCAGGATCGGCAGGGATTAAGAAAAAAGATGTCATCCTTGCCTTGGATGACGAACCGGTGACCACCATCGACGACCTGAAGATCTTCCTGCTCTCCAAGGAAATCGGCACCCCGGTGACGGTGCGGATCAAACGGGAAACCGGTTTCCTGTTCAAGGGGGAATCGATTCTTTCCATTCCGGTGGTGTTGTAAGCAAGGCTCGCCGGTAAATCTTCTCGTTAAGACCATACCGTTCGGGCTGAGCCTGTCGAAGACCAGCAGTTGCGCCGGAAATTGCGGTTCGACAGGCTCACCGCGAACGGGCTAATGCAATTCCCCGCCTCGCCCCATCTTTTCTTTTGGCCTTCCCCCTGCTCCGGGCTATAATGGGCAAAAATCAAGGACCACCCATGACCACGCCCGACGAAAACTACGCCACCACTCCACCGATCCCAGCCCAGGCCGCCCTGGAGTTTCTCCACGATGTCAGGCAACTTGTCGCCTTCCAGCAGGCAATCGGCATCGAGGGCTACCCCCGCACCCCGGAACTTGAACGCTTTGTTGCCGGACCGCGGCAACTGGTTGCTGCCAAACAACACCCCGCAGCCGCCTCCAGACCGAAGACGCCACCGAGCCCAACAACCCAACGGCAGACTGCGCCTGCGGTCGCCATGCCGGACACCACCCTGGCCGAGCTGTATGCCGAGATACAAGGCTGCCAACGCTGCCCGCACCACCAGAGTCGAAATAAGATTGTTGCGGGAGAGGGCACGACCGGGGTCAAGCTGCTGATTATCGCCGATGCACCCTCTGCCGAAGACGACCATTCCGGCCTGGTCATGAGCGGGGAACCGGGCCAACTCCTCGACAAGATGCTCGGGGCCATCGGCCTGAGCCGGGCAGACGTTCACCTGAGCCTGCTCACCAGATGCCATGGGCCAGAGCCGCCGGGCAAGGAGGCCATGGACGCCTGCCTGCCCTTCCTGCTCAAGGAAATCATGCTCGTTGCCCCCAAGGTCATCTGCGTCATGGGAGTGCTCACCGCCCAAAAGCTGCTCCACACCAACAAGCCCCTCAGCCAGCTGCGCGGCAGGTTCCACGATTTTCAGGGCATTCCGCTGATTCCCACCTTCTCGCCGGAGTTTCTTTTGAAAAATCCGGAGATGAAGAAGGCGACCTGGCTGGACCTACAGATGATTCAGAAGAAGATTCAGGCTGTTTAGACAGGCACCCAGGACGAGTGTTGTGACAAACACAATCGATTGTGCACCATCGTGACAATTCGGAGAAACCATGCTTGACACTCAACTATCGCCACTAGTCTGCACTTGGTACTCATCGTTTACCGCAAGCACTACTTGGGAGACCATTCAAAAATTCGCGAACTCGACATTCATCACTTCGCTCATCGGAGCACTCGCTGGCGCATTTGCTGGTGCCGTGGCCGCGCAGCGAACGGCAGAACGAGGTAAACATCGTGAAGAATTACTGCGAGAGCTCAGGAATACGAACGCAGCAATAGCTGTCGCCTTCGGGATAGTCAACTCGTTTCTTGCCCTCAAGGGGCAGCACGTCAAAGACCTGAAGTCACGATTCGAAATTCAAAAAGCTGAGCTACTGGAACACAAACGAAAGCGCCAAACAGGCGAGATCCAAAGCGGCACACCGTTCGCCCTCCAAGCAGACCTCCAGACAATTCAAGCACTACCACTGCCCACAGACACTTTGCGAGCTGTAGTTTTTGAGAAACTATCACTGGTTGGCAGACCACTGAACTTGGTGATAACGCTCATCCAAGTAACCCACAGCCTCAATGAGTCCCTGGCAAAGAGAAACTCCCTGATTGAGGGCTATAAATCTGACTTCCCAAAAGACAACCGAGATTTTGCTCCGCTATACTTCGGCCTCCCCTATGGCGATGGGCATGTAAACCTCGACTACCCAGCAACCATTGATGCCATTTACAGCCAAACGGATGACGGTATATTCTTCAGCAATCTGCTCTGCAAGGATCTACATGACCATGGGAAGCAGTTGTCAGAGGTATTCAGAAAAAAGTTCAAGAAGGATGCCCCCCGCGTCACCGAGGTTGACTTCTCCGCAGCTATATCTTCCAAGCTAATGCCAGACGAATCGAACTATGCCGACTGGGTCGCAGCCTTCGTAAAAAAGGATTAAACGTTATTTCTGTTTCGGCGAGGTAGAGGGTAGAGGGCGGCATTCTCACCGTCCGCTTCACTTATCGCGGCGGGGTGATTCGCATATTTGGCGCCGGTTACTGGCGAAAGGGAAAGACAATTTATGAGCGCGAAAATCAGATACACCGATGAACCCATTGGGGCCAAGGTCATTCAGGACTTTCTTCCTCCGCCCGAGGAACTTGCTTTCCGGGAGGAAGGGGTGAAGGTTACCATTGCTCTCAGCAAGAAGAGCGTCGAGTTCTTCAAGGCCGAGGCAACAAAACACCATACCCAGTATCAGCGCATGATCCGCAGGCTCATTGATACCTATGTGGAGACATATGACAAGCCTCCCACTTCGGGTACAACAATTCGAACTGCGCGCAGCAAGGCAAGGGCGGCAAAATAGCCTTGGCTTGCCTGCAACGAGGTAAAGCTACAACCCCTCCGGCGGAAAGGCCACCACTTGGTCGATGTTGTCCGCACCACCAAACAGCATAACCAGCCGATCCACCCCCAAGGCAATCCCCGCGGCAGACGGCATCTCGACAAGTTCAACCAAAAACGGCTCCGGCATGAGGCCAGGGTTTCGGCCCTGTCGCCTGATGGTCTCCTGCTCCGCCAGAAATCTGGCCCGCTGTTCCACGGGATCAACCAACTCGGAAAAGCCGTTGGCCAGCTCCAGCCCCGCCACATACAGCTCGAAGCGCTCCGCCACCGTTGAATCGGCAGGAGACAACCGAGCCAGCGCCCCAAGCGCCGCCGGGTAGTCGCAGAGAAAGGTCGGGATGACCATGCCCAGATGCGGCTCCACGTACTCCACCAGCATCTCATCGAATCGATCCTGGGCCAGCGCCTCCTCCACCGTGCAGGGCGCGTAACGCTGGAAGGCCTCGGCCACGGTGATCCGCTCCCATTCCGGCCCAAGCTCGATCCGACGGCCCTGCCATTCCAACACCCCGCCCTTGCCCATGGCCGCAGCCAGGTGGCGCAGCAACGCTTCGCAATCGGCCATCAAATCGCGGTAGTCGCTTTCGGCTGCGTACCATTCGAGCATGGTGAACTCGGGCAGGTGGCGGTCGCCGCGCTCGCCTTTGCGGAAACATTTGCAGATTTGAAAAATCCTGGGGATGCCTGCGGCCAGCAGCCGCTTCATGCAGAGTTCCGGGGAGGTTTGCAGAAACCAACCCTCGCTGGTGATGGGCTCGATATAGGCTTCCGGCGCTAGGGCAGGGATGCGGATGGGGGTTTCGACCTCGAGATAGCCTCGGTCGATAAAGAAGGTGCGCAGGGCTTGAATGAGAACGGCCCGCAATCGCAGGCCGTGAGTAAAAATCATCGTTGTTATGCAAGGTCCGGTTGGGATTTTACATTAACTCCCCTCCCTCGGAGTCTACGCTTACCTGACGGGAGGGGTGGGGGTGGGTGACGTTGCCAAGGGCATCACATCCGGCACCTTCCCCCTCACCCTATCCCTCTCCCGCAGGGGGGAGAGGGGACTTTTTCTCTACTCCTTGACTCGGGTCACATATACGCCGGTCCGGGTGTCGATCTGCAGCTTGTCGCCTTCTTCGATAAAGGGCGGCACCTGGACAACATACCCGGTTTCCAGGGTCACCGGCTTGGAATCGCTGCCGCTGGTATCGCCCTTGACCCACGGGTCGGACTGGGTGACCTTGAGATTGACGAAGTTGGGCAGGGTGACGCCGATGGGGCGGCCGTTGTACTGCAGCACCTCCACATCCATGTTGTCGGTGAGAAAATTGATGGCATCGCCCAGCTGCGCCTTGGATATCTCCAGCTGCTCGAAGGAGACGTTGTCCATGAAGGTATACTCCTCACCCTGGCAGTAGAGATACTGCATGGTCCGCTCCTCAAGGGCGGCCTTTTCCAGCTTGTCGTTGGAGCGGAAGGTTTTTTCAAAGGCGTTGCCGGTGATCATGTTCCGCAACCGGGCGCGGTACAGGGCCTGGCCCTTGCCGGGCTTGGAAAAGGAAAAATCCGTCATAATATACGGTTCGCCGTCGATCTGAACCTTTAAGCCTTTGCGAAAATCAGAAGCGGAATACATACTTGCTATCTCCCTGTTCAATCAATTCAAAAAAACACTGTGCGGCACCTTACTAACCGGATTCCCGCATTTTTGCAAGGGTGAAGTTGAGAGTTTCCCCTTAAACAAATCAGGCCAGCATGACTTCCTTTTTACCGATGGCCTCGGACTTAATCCGGTCGAGCAGATCGCCCAGCACCGGTTTCACATTCTCCCGGATATCGCCGGCCACGATGATGAAGAGCAGATCGTCGCCGGGCTGGAATCTGCCGCTCTTGGCCTCAACCACGATGTCGAAGATCCCCGGCTTTTTCAGGAATTCCCGGCGGATCGCCTCGACCTTTTTCTGATCCGGGGTAACCTCAAGGGCGGTGACCCCTTCCCTGGTCTTGCGCGACCAGGCCCGGACCACGCCGTTGTGGACCAGGACCATGCCGACGTTCTCGGCAAAGGCGGGGTTCTTCTTCATCTCGGCAATCGTTTTTGAAATATCCATGTACGCACCTCGTTATCTGTTGGTGTAAAAAAATCCGGCGATTCACCCCAAACTCTTGCTCACCACCTCGTACACATCCCGGGACAATGACTTGTTGGCGACAATCCGTTCAAGCTGAGCCCGCATCAGGCCCCGCCGGGTTTCGTCATAGCGCGCTCCCCGGCCAAGCCGGGCGGCAAGACGGGCGGCAACCTGCGGGTTGAGCGGATCAAGGGCAAGGATCTGCTCGGCCAAGAAGGCATAGCCCCTGCCGGACAGATCGTGAAAACAGACGGGGTTGCCTGCGGCAAAGGAGCCCAGCAGGGCGCGGACCTTGTTGGGGTTCTTCAATTGAAAGGCCGGATGCGCCATGAGCGCTTGCACCTCGCCCAGGGTTTCCGGGAGCGGGGCCGTGGCCTGCACCGCAAACCACTTGTCCAGCACCAGGGAATCCCCCTGCCATTGCTGGTAAAAATCAGCGATCACCTGTTGCCGCTCCGGACGACCGGAATGGGCCAGGGGCGAGAAAGCGGCCATCTGGTCGGTCATGTTATCGGACTTGGCGAACTGCTCAAGGGCCATCCGGATCGCGCCATCATCCTCAAGGGTCACCAGATAGGCGAGGCAGAGATTGCGCAACGCCCTTTGCCCTGCCAGCTTGGGCTCGTAGCGGTACAGGCCGGCGGCTTGGTTGGCCTGATACGTATTCTCCCACAGGGGGCGCAGGGAGCGGGCCAGGGTCTGCCGGGCAAAGGCGCGGGCAGTGTGGATTGCCTCGACATCCACCACCTCCATCTGCTCGGCCAGATACTCCTCCGAGGGCAGGGTGAGCAACAGGGCAAGGAATGCCTTATCCCCCACGGTTTTTTCTTCAAGCAACCGGCCACAGGCCTCGACAAACCTTTGATCAAGCTGCAAAGGGCGGTTGTGCCGGAAATCCTCCACCAGCCCCAGAAGCAAGCGGCTGGCCAGACACTGCCCCGCCTCCCAACGGTTGAAGGGATCCCGGTCATGACGGAAGAGAAAAAGCAGCTCCTCTGCATCACAATCGTAATCAACCTTGAGCGGCGCGGAAAAATCGCGCAGAATCGAAAGCCGCGGCTTTTCCGGCACCGCGCTGAACCGGATGGTCTCCTGGGCTTCGCGCAGCTCAAACAGACCGCAGGCCGCTTCCCCCTGCCGCTCCGGGCAGGTCAGCGGGATCTCCCTGCCCTGGCTATCCAGCAACCCAAGGGAAACCGGGATATGGAGCGGCTCCTTGTCGGGCTGGCCCGGGGTGGGTGGCGTGCTTTGCCCGAGGCGCAGGGTATAGGTCCGCGCCTGGACGTCATACTCGCCCTGCACAACAAGGCGCGGGGTGCCGGCCTGGGTGTACCAACGCTTGAACTGCGTGAGATCGCGGCCCGAGACATCAGCCATGGACTGGACAAAATCATCAGTGGTGGCGGCCTGGCCGTCATGTTGCGTGAGATAGAGGGCCAGCCCCTGCCGGAACAGCTCTTGGCCCAGCAGGGTGTGGAGCATCCGGATGATCTCGGCCCCTTTCTCGTAGATGGTGACGGTGTAGAAGTTGTTGATCTCCATGAAGGAATCGGGCCGCACCGGATGGGCCATGGGGCCGTTGTCCTCGGGGAACTGCACGTTGCGCAGGAGCCGGACATCGTGGATGCGCTTGACCGCGGGGGAGACCTGATCCCCGGTGAACTGCTGGTCGCGGAACACGGTGAGCCCTTCCTTGAGGCTCAACTGAAACCAATCCCTACAGGTGACCCGGTTGCCGGTCCAGTTGTGGAAATATTCGTGGGCGATGACCGCCTCGATCCCCTCGTAATCCGCATCCGTGGCAGTGTCCGGCCGGGCCAGCACGTACTTGGAATTGAAGACGTTGAGCCCCTTGTTTTCCATGGCACCCATGTTGAAATCGTCCACCGCCACGATCATGTACTGGTCGAGATCGTATTCCAGGCCAAAGGTTTCCTCGTCCCAAGCCATGGCCTTTTTGAGCGAATCCATGGCATGATCGCATTTGTCCCGGTTATGCGCTTCGACATAAATCTCCAGGGCAACCTGGCGGCCGGAGCGGGTGGTGAAGGTGTCCGCGATCTTGACCAGATTGCCGGCAACCATGGCGAAAAGGTACGATGGTTTGGGGTACGGATCCTGCCAGCGTGCATAATGGCGGCCTCCGTCCAGCACTCCGACGTCGAGCCGATTGCCGTTGGCCAACAACACCGGATAGCGCTCTTGCTCGGCGCTGATCGTTACCTCGTAACGGGCCAGCACATCGGGCCGGTCGAGGAAATAGGTGATCTTGCGGAACCCCTCGGCCTCGCACTGGGTACAAAAATTGCCGCTGGAGCGGTACAGGCCATCGAGGGAGGTGTTGTTCTGGGGATAGAGTTCTGTTTCGACATCGAGCACGAACCGCTCCGGCGCCGTTGGGATGGTGAGACTCTCACCATCGACCTGATATTGGTCCGGGGCAAGGGCGACACCATCGAGGGCAATACCCTTGAGCACCAGCTTCCTCCCTTGGAGCACAAGGGAGGCATCCGGCGCGGTACCGGTGTTGCGGCGGCAGACCAGCCGGGAACAGACCCGGGCTCGATCCTCGAAAAGATCCACACCGAGCGCCACCTCTTCGATCGTGTACGCAGGCGGACGGTAATCCTTGAGCAGAATGGTTTTAGGCTGGGTATCCATGGAATCAGTCCGGGCAGCGATCAACGGATCGATTCGACACGGGGCACCACCAACCGCAACCCCGGTTTCAACTGGGCGAAGTCCACGGAGGGGTTGTATTTTTTGAGCA
>JBAYUD010000084.1:0-10702 GCA_041675265.1 Desulfurivibrionaceae bacterium
AGCAAACGAACCGTCTCGATCTTAAACTCACGGGTAAAACGTCTTCTCTTTGAAACCATGACAGTCCTCCTGGTGCTGTTGTAGCAGCTTTTCGGACTGTCCACAATTCCGGGGGAAGGTCAAACCCCTCCCGCAAGGGGAGGGGAGATTGTGTTAGCCGCCGGATAGTTTTTGGACATTTTTTAACCCTGCGAACAACAAAGCATCTCAATATCTTCCGGCAGCTCTTCCGGCCCCACCCCTATCTCCTTGGCAAAGGCAGCCAATTCTTCCTGAGTGCAGTTGAGGCAGGATTGCCGCAGTCCTGCCCGGACCTCGTCCGCCTCCTGACGCAGGAAGCAGCGCAAGGCCTCGGCGATCTCCTGGCGTACATCCTCAACGGTCATGGTCTGTCGGGTACAGAATTTCCCCAGCCGTTCCCAATTGAAGATGCACCGTTTTAACCCCCGGTAGATGCGGGCGTCCCGGTTTTCCGGGTTGAGATCCCGCAGCATGATCTCCCGGTAACGGGCCACCACCTGTTGGCGGAGGAGATCCAGCTCCTGTTGGCCCAGGGTGAGTTGCGGCCCGTCCGGGTCTTCGCAGAGATAGTAGAGGGAACCGTGGAAGGCGATTTCCGGGATCTCCCCGGAATGGCGGACAATGAGCAGCTCTTCCGCCAGCAAACTTTCTGTCTCGGTCATGGGTTCAGCCCCTGGATGACTGGATGACTGGATGGATGGCGGAAAAAAAATCACGCGGCAAACCGTGGTGATTTTTCGCAAGATATAGCTGTCTGTACCAAAGGTCATACCACATGTTGTTGCCTGAGAGCTTCATGGCCTTATGCGGTTGCGATCCGGAGAGGAGCAAGTGCCCTATCCTCTCAATTTGCAAAGCATTTTTTGTTAAAGACAATCTCTTATCCAACCGATGATTAAGGACAAACCGGGAACTCTTTTCCGCCCAAGGCCTCTGACGGCCTCAAGGCGGCGAACCGGCGTCACATAATAAAGGAGAACGGCGACATATGCAATTCCCAAGGAAACGATGGTCTGGCTGGCCGACCCCTTCTACCCTCCCGAAAATAGCGCTCCTGGCCCTGCTGGTTTTTCCGGCGCAGGCCTTGGCCTTCTGGCCCTTCACGCAGGAGACACCGCAGAAACCCAAGGCCGAGGCGGTTGCCCCGGCTGTACCCCCGGTGGTGATCACGGTGAGCGAGGCCGCTGCCTTGCGCAACGAGATCCAGGGTTTGGCCAAGGAGCTGTTCCGCAACCTGGCGGATGGAGACCCGGAAAACGGTGATCTGAACAAGGGCATCCTGGTCTGCACCTTTGTCGAGCTGAAAAAACTGTCCCGCACCTCCTCCTTGGGGAGGTACGTGGCGGAACAGCTGATGAACGAGATGCAGCAACAGCATTACGAGGTGGTTGAGATCCGGAAAAGCCAGGCGGTGCTGATCCAGGAAAAGCGCGGCGAGTTCGGCCTTTCCCGCAACCCCGCCGAGGTCAGCCAGACCGTGGCTGCCGGGGCCATGCTCACCGGCACCTACACCCCGAGCAAGGACAGCATTGTCATCAACGCCAGGATCGTCGACAACCGGAGCGCCAAGCTCCTCTCCTCGGCCACGGCGATCATCCCGAGAAATCAATTGGCTGAGCAGCTGCTGGCGGATACCGCCTCGGTCCGGGAAGCAAAACCCGAGCCGCTCTATTTGAAAAAATTGGAGTTATGATGGGCGTGACCCATCCGCAATTATGATAGGATATCCGCAGGGATGCAAAAAATGGCTTTTCATGGAAAGAGCGCATAACGGTTCAGGGAGGACAGGATGAAAAAGGGAAAGCGGGAAGCGATACTCTGTTGCCTGGGGCTGGCGCTGTTTGCCGGCGCAGGGTGTGTGACGGTCCAGCAGGACGCCAAGCCTGAAGGCAAGCCGGAGGTCAAGGCAGCCGAGGGCGGTGGGGCGACGACGGTGATGCCGGGCAAGGCAGCGGCGGCCACCGCGCCGAAAGAGAAGAGCACTGCCGCTCCTCAGGCCGAGGTGCGCAGGGTGCCGACCAAGTATAACGTCTACCAGTACCTGCCGGACACCGCGAAAACCGTGGGCACGGAGAATCTCCTTTCGGAGATGTCCAAGGAGATCGCCGGCAAGGTGTTCTACGAGCTGCAGGAGGATGCGGGAGAAATGAATTCCACCGGCAAGATTGCGGTGGTCAATGCCGTGCCCCTTTCCGATTTCAAGCGCGATACCGAGTTTGGCCGGGTCATGGGCGAGTACATGCTTACCGATCTGGCGGACCGCGGCCTCAAGGTAACGGAGCTGCGCCTGGGCAAGGATATCACCATCCTGCCCCAGACCGGAGAATTCATCCTCTCCCGGAACATCGGCGAGCTGGCGAACAAAATGCCCGAACTCGAGTACGTGGTGGTAACCACCTTTGCCAATACCCGCAAGACCCTGGTGGTTCAAGGCCGCATGGTGCGTCTTGCCGATGGGGCGGTGAAGACCTCCTGGCGCTACTCGATGCCCCTCAACCGGGAACTGCTTGGCCTGTTTCAGCAGCCTGAAGCGCCCTATAAAATTGCCGTGAAGGGCATTGGCCGCTAAGAGGAGCCGCGCGCATGAAAACATCCGGAGCCGTGAAAAAGATCGTTTTTCCGATGCAGGTGGTGCTGTTTGTTTTGCTCTGCGGTTTGTGGGCAACCGGGGCCTGGGCCACGGAAAAAGAGGAGGGTGACCGGGGCGCGGCCACCGAAGGCATGCTCAGCCAGAGAAATTACGCCTCGCTTCCCACTCTGGTGGCCATGGTCGGCAGTGACGCCATGGAGCATCTGCACGGTTTTTTTGCCGCCGAGCCGGTGACCATCGAGCCTTTTATCGTGCTCAGTGAATTTTCCAACCGGCAGCGGGTTTCCCTGCTCGGCGCTACCCTGGCCGAGCAAATGGCCGCGGTGATCGGCAATGAGTCGCTGGCCGTGTGGCGGGCCGCGGCGCCAGGCGAGTATGAGCAGAAGGTTTCCGGGATTCTCCAGGAAGTGGACGGCTATCTGCGGATTCATATCATCGCGGCCAATACCCGGGGTGATCGGCGTTCCTATGTGGTCAATGTCGAGATGTCGGAACCCATTTATCGGGCGCTCCACAGCTATGTCTACATGCAGTAAGCGTTTTTGCGAGCCGCTGATACGGGTGAGGGTATGGCAGAAGAAAAATCAGGCCTGGAAATAGACGATTGGCTGGACGATCTGGCGGAAGATACATCCGAAGGCCCGGTGGGAGAGGGGACCGGCGAGCTGGACCAGTCCGACATCGACTCCCTGCTCGGCGGCGGCGCGGCCAGCGCTCCTCCTTCCGAGGATAGCGGCGAACTGGATCAGTCCGATATCGACGCCCTCCTGGGGGGTGGCGGCGGTGCGTCTGCTCCTGCTTCCGCGGCGGGCGGAGGAGACGAAGGCTTTGCCGAGCTGGATCAGTCCGACATCGATTCCCTGCTCGGCGGCGGTGGGGAAGGGCCTGCGGTTGGGGCTGCGGTTCCGGCCGGAGAGAATTTTGATCTGGACCAGTCCGATATCGATGGCCTTTTTGCCGCCGGCACGGAAAAGGGCCCGAGCGAGCCACCCGTGGCCGATGGCGTGGGCGCTCCCAGCAAGGATGATCTTGACCATCTCTTTTCCGACCTCGGCGGCGAGGAGCCGGAGCGGGCCGAAACGGTGAGTTTTGCCGAGGTGGCCCAAGATGCGGGAGGTGCGGGGGGAAAAGGGGCTGGTGCCCCAGGAGAAGATAGTTTCGGTTTGCCGGATGATGGCGGGTTTGATGACGATGAGTTTGATTTTGGCGACCTGCCCGATATCCCCGATGAAACCAATACCGTCGGCACACCATCCCAGGGAAAACTGGGCGAAGAGGATATCTTTGCCACAGCCTCTCCTGCTGCCGTGCCTGATTTTCTTGCGGAGGCCACTATGGACAACAGCCGGGAAAAATCCTCTGCTTCGAGCAGGGATGATCATCCCTTTACTCCACCGCCGAAAGCCGGCAATAAAAAAGGCCTGGCCATCGGGGTGTTCTTCCTCGTGTTGTTGCTGGGAGGAGGCGGGTACTGGTACATGACGAAAAACAAAAAGGGCGAGATGCCGGCTCCGGTGGCGCCGGTCGCCCAGGAGAAACCCGCCGAACTGCCCGTTGTGCCCCCCAATGCCCCGCCGGTGGCCACCGAATCCCGCTGGCGCATGACGACCCCCAACGAGGCCCTGTCCATCGAGCTGAGCGGCACCGATGCAAACAACGATCCCCTGAAGTTTGAAATAGTGAGTCCTCCCAAGTTCGGCAGGATCTCGGGCGATCTGCCCAAAATCACCTATCTGCCCAACAAGGATTTCCCGGGGGAAGACAGCTTTGAATTCCGCGTCTCCGACGGGCAGCTGACCAGCGGACCAGCCAAGGCCGTGATCATGGGCCCGGAGGAAGTGAAGCCGGTGGTGGCGGAACCAGCCGCTCCGGAAGAGAAACCGGTGGTGACGGCCAGGAATATCTCCCTCAAGACCCTGAGCACCGCGCCGCTCACCATCAACTGGAAAAAGATCTGGGCCGGTGCCAACGAGGCGCCCTTTGACTCCAAGGTGTCGGTGGAAATCCTCGGCGGGCCGCCCCTGCGCGGCGCGTTGCACCGTGTTGACCGCAGTCGGCACCGCTACGAGCCGGACCGGTATTTCGGCGGCAAGGAGGTGGTGCGGTACCGCTTCAAGGCAGCCGGGGTATACTCCAAGGCCGCGAAGCTGACCATCACGGTCAAGCCCAACGACAAGCCGCCCGTCCTGGTCCTGAGGCCGGTGGGTGATTCGCACAGGGTCGGGGAAAGCGTGGTGCTCGATGCAGGGCTTACCAAGGATGATTCCCCCGGCGGCGTGCGCTACAGCTGGGAGCAGGTGGCCGGTGCGCCGGTGCAGCTGGAGAAGCACGGCGAAGGTTCCGCGGTCTCCTTTGTGGTGCCCTCGTTCTTTCGCGGGGAGCAGACCCGGATCGTCATCCGGGTAACCGCCACGGACCCAGGCGGCCAGCGGGCAAGCAAGGAGGTCGCCATCACCCCTGTTTCCAAGCGGCAAAGCCCGCTGTGGGGAATTCCCCAATAATTTTTTCCGAACCCGGATTATGAAAAAGCCCGCTTGTCTCAAGCGGGCTTTTTTTGTGGCAAGAGTTTGTCAAGATCCGGGCCGATGGTGTATACATTTGTATTGGGGCAATATTCTGTTGCCCCGCGGTTGACCACGGGAGGAGGAGTGTGGACTGTCCAAAATGCGGCCATGCGCAAGCTGGCGAGAAGGAATGCGAACGCTGCGGGGTGATCTTTGCCCGGCTTCCGAAAAAGGAGGAGGCGCCGGTCGTTCCGGTCCAGCCGGGTCAGGCCGAAGTGGAACCCCCTGTCGTACCCGCGAAGGCTTCGTCCGGGTTGGCGGGCTGGTTGGTTGCCATGATCGTGGGGCTGCTGGCCGGCTGGTATATGTTTGGCCAGCACCAGCAACCAGCGGTGGATGGCGGGCAGCCCGCGGCGGTCTCTTCCCTGGAGGGGGTCCAGGAGGGGAGCAAGACGCAACCGCCGCAACTCCAGCCGGGAGGGGAGTCGGATCAGCCGCAAACCGCCGAGGGGTTAGTCGGCAAACTGGCCGCCGCCTTTCCGGCTAACACCCCGCTGGAATATGCCCGCAACGCCACGGTTTTTATCAAAACTCCGTGGGGGAGCGGCTCCGGTTTTTTTGTCACGGCCAACGGCTACATCATCACCAACCGGCATGTGGTGGAATTCGACGCCGCCCAGCTGAAGGAATTCAAAAGCAAGGCGGACAAGCTGGCCAATGATCTGGAGCGGGACCGGCGGAACCGGGAGGTGCTGCAAAACCAGCTTGCCTCCATCCGGGATCCGGGGGTGCGGCGGCAGGTGGAAGAAGAGCTGCAGCGGCGGCAAGAGGCGTACGAGAAATACAGCGCCATGCACAAGGAGATCGTCGGTCAGCTGCAACGGATCGAGCGCTCCTCGTGGAGTTCCGACATCAAGGTGATCCTCATCGACGGCAGCGAATTGCCCGTGCAATCCCTGAAGATGAGCGACCGCACCGACTTGGCCCTGCTCTCGGTGGATTGCTACAATGCGCCTTTTATCCGGCCGGTGACGGACAACCGCCATTTCGGCCAGGGGCAAAAGGTCTATTCCATCGGCAGCCCCATGGGACTGCGGCATACCGTGACCGGGGGGATCATCTCCGGCTACCGGGAGCACCAGGGGCGCAAATTCATCCAGACCGACGCGCCGATCAACCCGGGCAACAGCGGCGGGCCGCTGATTGACGAGCAGGGCGGGCTCATCGGCATCAACACCATGGTGCTTCGCGATGCCCAGGGAATAGGTTTTGCCGTGCCCATTCAGGAGGTCAAGACCGAATTCGGCCAATACCTGGGTGGCATGTGAGACAGCAAACTGACGGGCGCACCCGTTTCCTTTTGGGCGGCAAGGAAGTACGCGGGGTGCTGGTGCGGGGCACCGGTTTGGTCAGCGAGATGCGCGCCAGGCACGGGCTGGGCTTGCTGGAAACCCTGGTGCTGGGGCATGGTTGCCTGGCCGCGACCCTGCTGGCCACGACCCTGAAGGGGGACAAGGATCGGCTCGCTCTGCGGATCGAGTGTTCCGGCCCGATCAAGGGGCTGGTGGCGGAGGGCAACGGGGCGGGCGAGGTGCGCGGCTATCTGCGGCAGAATCCGATTCCCCTGGAAAAGCCCTTGGAATCCTTTGACCTGGCGCCGTTTTTCGGGGCGGGATTTCTCTCGGTGAGCACCCATCTGGAAGGCGGTAGTCAGCCGTTCACCGGAACGGTGATGCTGGAGCACGGGAACCTGGCCCTGGATCTGAGCCATTATTTCCAGACCTCGGAGCAGACCCCCACGGCCATAGCGCTGAGTATTCAGTTTGACAGCCAGGGGCTGGTGGTGGGAGCGGGCGGCTTATTGTTGCAGGCCATGCCCGGAGCCAGGCCCGAACTCATGGCGGAGCTGGAGGAACGGGTTGCGGGGCTGCCATCCCTGGGGAGATATTTTGCCGACGGCGGCGAACCGGAAGGTTTGCTGACCAAAGAGTTTGCTGCGTTTCAGCCGGAGCTGCTCACCACCACGCCGGTTGCCTTTGCCTGCCCCTGTTCCAGGGAGGATATCGGCGCTCGCCTCCTCACCCTGTCGGAAAAAGATCTCGACGAGTTGTGCAGCGGCCCATTTCCCGTGGAGACCTGCTGCCATTATTGCAACACCACCTACCTTTTTGAGCGGCAGGACATGGAAGCGCTCTGGCAGGAACGGATACTCAGCAGGCACCCTTGAGCTGGGCGATCACCTTGGCGTAGTCGTCCTGGCCGAACACGGCGGAACCGGCCACGAAGATGTTGGCCCCGGCTGCGGCAATGGGGCCGATGGTTTTCGGGCTCACCCCGCCGTCCACCTCGATGCCCACACTCAGCCCCCGGTCGTCGATCATCTTTTTGAGCTGTTTGATCTTGGTAAGCGAGCTTTCGATGAACGACTGCCCGCCGAATCCGGGATTCACGGTCATCAGCATGACCAGATCCAGATCGGGCAGGATCTCTGTAAGGCTTGTCAGCGGGGTGGCCGGGTTGAGCACCGCCCCGGCCTTCTTGCCCAGTTCCTTGATGCGGTGGATGGTCCGGTGCAGGTGATAGCCGGTTTCCACATGCACCGTGATCCAGTCCGCCCCGGCCTTGGCAAAATCCTCAAGATAGCGGTCGGCATTTTCAATCATCAGATGGACATCCAGGGGCAGGTCGGTGATCCTGCGCACCGCCTTGACCACCAGGGGGCCGATGGTGATGTTGGGCACGAAATGGCCGTCCATCACGTCGATGTGGATCACGTCCGCGCCCGCCTTGGCCACGGAGGTTATTTCTTCCCCCAGCCGGGCGAAATCCGCCGAGAGGATGGAGGGGGCGATCATGGTTTTGAGCATCTTATTCACCGATCTTTGTTGAAGAGTCCGCATCCGCGGGCTGGGGGGGTGTCTCGGGATTTTGGACCGGAGGAGCGGCCTCGGTCTCGACCTTTGGTTCTGCCTCGGCTTGAGGCGTTGCCTCCGGGGCTTCCCGGAGGGGGTCGGCGCCCACCGTGACCTGCACATAGTTGGAGGGCAGGATGTATTTGCGGGCCATGGCCTGCACGGTTGCGGCATCGACCTGCTCAATGGCATGCACATACCGGTTGCCGAAATCCTGCCCCAGGTTGTAGGTTTCGTTCAAGGCCATTTCCATGGCCTGATTGCCACGGGTCTGCAACCCCAGCTCGTAATTGGAGATCAGGACATTCTTGGCCTTGGCCAGCTCCTCTTCGCTGATCGGCTCTTCCATCACCCGGTAGAGCTGCTGCCAGACCGCCTTGATCGCCTCGTCCTTCTTGTCCGGGCTGGTGCCGATATAGATGCCGAAGGAGCCGGTGTCCAACCCGAGAAGGGAGAAGGAGGAGAGGCTGTAGGCCAGACTCTGCTTATCGCGCAGCTCGGTGAACAACCGGCCGCTCTGGCCGGAAAGGGCGGTGTCCAAAACCTCCAGGCCGTAACGGTCTTCACTGTTCAGGGTGGTGCCGACAAAGCCGATGATGATATGCACCTGCTGCTTGTCCCGGGAGATGTTGAGCACATCGGGGCCGGAAGGCACATCCGGGGGCAGAGCGCTTTCGCTGGTCTGCGTTTTTTTCGAGGCGGTCGGCTGCCAGGCGGAAAAAAGCTCTTCCACCGTATCCCTGACCTTTTCCGCCTCAACGTCGCCCGCCACGGCAAGAACCAGGGCCTCGGGCCGGGCGTGCTCTTCGTACAGCCGTTTGAGGTCGGTCACGGTGAAGTTGCGGATGACGGTCTCGTCGCCTTGGGTGTTGAGCCCATAGGGATGCCCCATGAACAGCCGTTTGTTGAATTCCTTGAAGGCCAGGCTGGGCAGGGAATCTTCCTGATTCTTGAGCTGGGAAAGCAGCTCCGGCCGGATCTTCTCGGCCTCTGCCGGATCAAAGGCCGGGGTGAGGAGGACATCCCGGACCAGGGTCAGACCCTTGTTGGTGAAGCGGGACAAAAAGTCGCCCTTGACCCCGAAGGTGTTCTTGCCGTTAAAGCCGCCGAGCGACCCGGCCATGTTGGCCACTTGTCTGGCCAGCTCTTCCGCGCGCAGCTGTTGGGTGCCCTTGGGCAGGAGTTCGCTGATAAAGGCAAACCCGCCGTTGGTGCTTGGGGTTTCGCTGCGCAACCCGCCGGGCAGGACCGCCCGGACGGAAACGGTGGGCACGTCATGGTTTTCCCTAACCAGAAGCCGGATGCCGTTTTTCAGCTGAAAGCGATGGACCCCGGTCAGGTAGGCATCGTCCACCTTTGACGCGGGTTGGTCCAGCTTGGCCGCGGCCTCGGCCTTGGCGATGATCCGTGCCAGTTGCGCCTGGGTCAGGGACGTTGGGGTGCCGAAGGGGGCAATGGTGCCCACGGTGAGATGCTCTCCCTTGAAATAAAAGGCGGCAACCCGCTGGATATCCTCCTTGCTCACCGCCCGGACCCGTTCCAGGTATTTGTCCTCCCGGGGATCTCCGGTCAGGAACTCGAACGAGCCCAGGACCCTGGCCTGGCCTTCGGCCCGCTCCAGATTGAAGATGAAATCGCTCTCCAGATTGCGTTTGGCCCGGTCAAGCTCCTCATCGCTCACCTTGGCGTGTTTCATCCTGAATATCTCGGCGAGCGTCTCTTCCATGGCCGGGGCAACCTTGTCCGCGTCCAGGGTGGCGGTGAACTCCAGCAACCCCGGATCACGGGGGGTAAAGGCCGAGCCGTCGATGCGGTAGACCAGCCCCTTGTCGTTGCGCAGCTTGGTGTAGAGGCGGGAGGTCTCGCCGCTGGCGAGGATACTGGTCATCACGTCAAGAACGGCTGTATCCTGCCCCTTGAAGGCGGAGCCTGGAAAGGCCAGGGCCAGCTGGGTCTGGTTGACGTCCTGGCTCAGGGCGAAGAGGCGGGTTGCCTTCTGCGCCGGTTCCTTGGGGATGGCGGGCGGCTGGGCTTCGCTTTTGGCCAAGCCCCCCATCAGGTTGTTCACCGTATCCACCACCTGCTGCACCCGGACATCACCCACCACCACCACGGTGAAATTCCCGGGGTGATAATGGTTTTTCATGTAGCGGAGGATGTCGTCGCGGCTGATCGCGCTGACGCTCTCCGCCGTGCCGCTGATGGGCAGCCGGTAGGGATGCACCGTATAGGCCTTGGCCATGAGTTCCTCAAACAAGGCGACATTGGCCCGATCCTTACGCATGCGGATCTCTTCCAGCACCACCTTTTTTTCCCGCTCCAGTTCCTGCGCATCGAAATTCGAGTGCAGCACCGCGTCGGTGAGCACCTCCATGGCATCCCCCCAGTTCCGGGAAGAGAGGGTGGCGTGGTAAACCGTGTACTCGTAGGAGGTGTAGGCGTTGATCTGGCCGCCCACCGCCTCGATGGCTCCGGCAACCTCGCCGGGCGCCCGGGTGGGCGTGCCCTTGAAGATCATGTGCTCGATGAGATGGGTGATGCCCGCCTCACGTTTCTCCTCGTAGATGCTCCCAGCCTTGACCCAGATCTGGACCGTGGCCACCTTGGTGCCGGGGGTCTCCTTGACCAGAACGGTCAGGCCGTTGTCGAGCTTGTTTTTATGGAGGTGCGGGGCG
>JBAYUD010000085.1:0-10648 GCA_041675265.1 Desulfurivibrionaceae bacterium
ACCTTGGGCTTGTTGTCCTGCAGCTCCAGCAGGATGGTGTTGTTGGAATGGGTGGAGTGGACCCGGTAGAGGGAGTTCTTGGTGACGAAACGCAAGCGGTACTTGTCGCGGGCTGCCGGATTGGCCTTGTACTCGGTATCCGCGTAGGTTTCCTTATGCACCGGCAACTGCTCGCCTTCGCTCAAGAAAAGATCCTCGTCCTTGTAAAACTCGATCCTCCCGCTACGCAGGAACTGGGCCGTGGCCTTGAGCGGCGCCGGGTAGCTGGGTGGCGGGAAGGGCTGCCGGTGGGCGACCTGCTCGTAAAACGGGATCTGCCGGTCCTTGGGCGCCGAAGAATGGAGACGAACCGGCCCTTTTTGCAGCATCGCCAGGGTGATCCCCTCGGTTTCCCGGCCGCCGGTGGCAAGGAGCAGCTCGACGACCTTGAGGGCCGCCGTGTTCTCGTCCAGCTCCGGAAAGAAATGGCCTGCATGCTCCGGCACCAACCGCTTGGCCAACTCCCGGAAGATCCAGAGCTCGGATTTAGATTCAAACAGCGGCTTGATGGCCGGTTGCTGGAGCTGGAGATAGGGGTGGAGAATGGTGGCGGTGAGGTCGTACTTTTCATACCAGGTGGGGGCGGGCAGCACCACGTCGGACCACTGGCAACTGGTGGACATCTGGAAATCGGTGGTCAGGATGAACTCCAGCTCGCCGGAGGTGGCCAGCTCCTTGAGCCGGTTGCTCATGTTGTGCTGGTCAAAGGGATTGCCCCAGCCGCCGACCATGGCCTTGATCCCGTTTTCGGGATAGCGGGGCCCCTTGCCCTGGAGAAAGTGGAGATAGGGCACCCAGTTGAGCTTGGCATCTTCCGGGGACCACCAGCTTTTCAGGTTGAAACGGACCCGGTACTGTCCGGCGTAGGTGGAGATCCCGGCCCCGCTCTTGCCGATGCTGCCGGTCAGCACCGGCAGCAGGGAGATGGCTCTGCCCTTGAGATCGCCGTTGTACCACTGGTAGTTGCTGGCGCCGTAGATCACATGCAGCGGCGTGTTGGCGGCCGCCTCCACGGCGACCCGCTCGATCTGCTCCGGCTTGACGCCGGTGATGGCCGCCACCTTGTCCAAGGTGTAATCAGCCAGCGTCCTTTTCAGCGCGGTGAGCACCGTCTCCACCGTGATCGTTTGCCCGTTTGTCAGGGTGACCTGGTATTCGCCCTCCAGTTCGGCATGGGTCGGGGCCAGATTTTCCGGATCGAGGATCTGCACCCCGTTGCCGTTATGGACCACAAAGAGGCGGCGGTATTCGGGGATGATCCGCGTCTTGGCAGAAGCGGCCAAGGCCTGGACCTCTCCGGCCAGCAGGCGCTTGCCGCTGTCCTTGCGGACCAGGATCGGGAAGTCGGTAAAATCCCGCAGGAATTCGGCATCATAGAGGCGGCGGTCGATGATGATCTTGGCCATGCCCAGGGCCAGGGCGGCATCGGTATCGGCCTTGATCGGCAGCCATTCGTCCGCCTTGGCCGCAGTGCTGCAAAAATCCGGGTCCACCACAATCAGCCGTCCCCGCCGCTTGGCCTCGAGCATATGGTGGGCGTCGGGCAACCGGGTCTGCATGACATTGGAGCCAAAGACCATGGTGTAGCGGGCGTTCAGCCACTCCAGCGATTCCAGTTCCTCGCTCTGCACTCCGAAGGTCATGGGCCAGAACATGGGCAGATCGCCGTTCTGGTCGTAGCCGTGGTGCATGGTCCAGTGGGCCAGGCCGGCAAGGGCCACCATGGCGCCCTTCTGCACATAGCCGGTGCCCGGCACCTGGATGGTGGCGGCAATGGCCTCCGGGCCATGTTTGTCGGCAATCCCCTTGAGCTTGCCCGCGGCATAATCCAGGGCCTCGTCCCAGCTCGCCCGGCGGAACTGGCCGCTGCCCCGTGGGCCGGTGCGGATCAGAGGGTACTTGAGACGATCCTTGCCGTAGATGAGGTCCATCATAGACAGACCGCGCAGGCAGCCGCGCGGGTTATAAGAGTTCTCCGGATAATCGGCCGCCTGGATCAGGGTGCTGATCCGTCCCTTGGTGACCCTGGCTTTATAGCCGCACGCCCCGGTGCAGTTGGGGGAACAGGTCGAACGGATGATCTGGTCAACCTGCGCGGCATAGCCCTGGGCATCCTCGGCAAAATGAAAAAATTTCAGCCCCAGCGCCAAGGCGCAGCCTGTGCCCACCGCCCCCTTTATAAAATCCCGCCTGCCAAATTTCATGCTGATTTCCTCCTCTTGGAATAGTTTCCCGGATCAGGCAGCCCTTGCCCTAAGCCGTAACATCGCCTCCTTTTCCCTTGCCGGTCAGCAAAATATCGCGCTGTTCCGGCAACAGATTGTTATGGTTATACTGTAAAATATCCGACAAACCGTTGACTCAAGTCAAATTAAAAAAAATTCGCCTTTGCCATGCCTGGCCCCATCTGCTCAGTGGCAGATGCAAAACTCAATTTTATGGAGTATGATGCCGCGGACATACTGCCGAGGCCCTCTAGTCCTCCAATCACTTGCCGGAGACCACATGCCTGCCACACTCCCCTGCTTCAAGGCCTACGACATCCGGGGCCGGGTGCCCGATGAACTCAACGAACCCCTGGCCTTTGCCATCGGCCAGGCATACAGCGTCCAGTTTGCCCCGAAAAAGGTGGCCATCGGCCACGACATCCGGATCTCCAGCCCCGCGCTGGCCAAGGCCCTGGCCGACGGCTTTCTCGCGACCGGGGTGGATGTGGTGGACCTGGGGATGGTCGGCACCGAGGAGATCTACTTCGGGGCCTTCCATCTCGCGGTGGACGGCGGGATCATCGTCACGGCCAGCCATAACCCGGCGGATTACAACGGCATGAAGCTGGTCCGCCAGGGAGCCCGGCCCATCTCCGGGGACACCGGCCTGCGCGAGATCGAGCGGCTGGCCGCGCAAGGGCAGCGGATTACCGGGGACAAGCCCGGCACCCTGACCCACCTGGACAATAAACCCGCCTACCTCGACCATCTGCTGGGCTATGTTGACATCAACACCCTGAAGCCCCTCAAGATCGTAGCCAATGCAGGCAACGGCTGCGCCGGTCCGGTGATCGACCGGCTGGCCGCACGGCTGCCCTTTGAGTTCATCCGATTACAGTGGCAGCCGGACGGCACCTTCCCCAATGGGGTGCCCAACCCGTTGCTTCCGGAAAACCGGGCCATCACCGCCCAGGCGGTACGAGAACACGGGGCGGATTTCGGCATCGCCTGGGACGGCGATTTTGACCGCTGCTTTCTCTTTGACGAGACGGGCGAATTCATCGAGGGGTATTACATGGTCGGGCTGCTGGCCCAGGCCATCCTGGCGAAAAACCCCGGCGCCAGGATCATCCACGACCCGAGGCTGGTCTGGAATACCCGGGAGCTGGTGGAACAGTCCGGCGGCCTGCCGGTGCTGTGCAAGACCGGCCACGCCTTTATCAAGGAGCGGATGCGGGCCGAGGATGCGGTGTACGGCGGCGAGATGAGCGCCCACCACTACTTCCGCGATTTTGCCTACTGCGACTCCGGCATGATCCCCTGGCTGCTGGTCGCCGAGATCCTCGGCAAAGCGGGCCAGCCCCTGTCCCAGCTGGTACGGGCCCGGCAGCAGGCCTATCCGGTGAGCGGCGAGATCAACAACCGGGTGGCGGACCCGGACGCAGTCATCGCCACGGTGGAGGATTTTTACGCCGAAACCCCCGGGGCAAAGGATTACACCGATGGCCTCAGCTTCACCGCCGAACAATTCCGCTTCAATATCCGCAAATCCAACACCGAACCGGTGCTGCGCCTCAATGTGGAAACGAAAGGCGATCCCGCGCTGCTGGAGGCAAAAACCTCGGAGCTGCTTTCCCTGATCCGGGGCTGAATCAGGATCATTTTTCGCCCGCGCCGAACAAAATCCGCCGTTGCAGCTCCTTTGCTTGACGAATATTTTTTTTTGCTGCTAACATGAATTTTTCGGCAACAAGCTCTCAACACTTCCGTCAGGAGAGAGGATGCACAACACCCCACGCACCGGTCTGCTGCTCGGTTGTCATGAACGCACGCAGGTGATCCGTTGATGGATATCCGCGCCAAAGCCATTCTCTCGGTGATGCTCACCATCACCATCCTGACCTCGATCTTCGTTTTCATGTCCATTCAGCAGCGGAATGACCATCTGCAAAACGTTATTCAGGCCAAAAAGGAGAGTTCCAATTTTCTGGCGGAAAACCTGCAGGAACAGATTTTTGCCGCATACAAATCGCGGATTGTCAGCCTTGCCACCACCAAGAAAGAGGTGATCGATGCCTTTGCCAGCCGCGACCGGGAGGCCCTCCACCGGGCGGCATTGCCCTTTTACAGGACGATCATGGGGGAAAATCCCTACTTCACCATCATGCACTTCCACCTGCCGGAAAACGCCTCGTTTCTTCGCATGCATCTTCCTCAACTCCATGGCGACGATCTGGCCGCAATCCGCCCCATGGTCCGCGAGGTGAACCGCACCCACAAACAGCGGTCCGGCTATGAGGTCGGCAAAAATGGGCTTTTTTACCGGATTGTCCAGCCGGTATTCAAGGAAGAGCGGTATCTCGGCGCCCTGGAATTCGGCATCAGCCATGAGCAGCTTGTCAATCTGCTCCGGCAGCGCATCAGCCCGGAGATCGCGGTGGCGGTCAAATCTGGGGAGTGGCAAAAGGCGACCCTGGTTGCGGAGAATAAGAGCGAACAAGGAGAATATGCCTTCCTGCCCACGCAAAACGGCGTCTTCGGAAAAATTGACCCCCGTATTCTGCTGGATCAGGAAAACAACCGCCGCTACACCGTCGGCGGCAAGACGTATATCCTCTTCTCCAATATCGAACTGCAAAATTTCCAGAAGAAGCCCATTGCCAAGATTCTGGTCGCCCAGGACATCAGCGGAGAGCTGACCAAGGCCAGAAATTTCATCATCAAGGCCGTCCTGCTCGCCTTGCTGCTCCTGATCATTGCCAGCCTGGTCCTCTACTTCAGCTTTGGCCAGCTGCTGACCCGGATTTTCAACCTCAATGCCTCCCTGAGCAGGAGCAACCAGAATCTCACCACTGCCAAGGCCTATGTGGATAATATCCTTGCCTCCATGAATGACGGCCTGCTGGTTACCACGGCCGAGGGCAGGATCAGCAAGGCAAACGAGGCACTCTGCCGGTTGCTTGGCTACCCGGAAGCAGAGCTGGTGGAAAAAAATATTGCTTCCTTCTTTGCAAACCCAGCGGAGATTGAAATGAACCTCGCCCGCCGCGGGAGCGAGGGGTGCAACATCAGCAAGGCGGAACGCCGGCTCCTCACCAAGGAAGGGGCGGGCGTTCCGGTCCTTTTCTCGGGAACCGCCCTTGCCGGCGAGACCGGCAGCCCCCCCGGCATTGTCTGCATTGTCACCGACATCACCGACCGGAAAAAATCGGAAACCGCCCTGCGGGAGGCACACGATCTGCTGGAACACCGGGTCATCGAACGCACCCGGGAGCTGGCCGAGGCCAACACCGCCCTGACCAAGGAAATGGCGGAGCGCAAGCGCGCGGAAGCCGAGCTGCGGCAGGCCCAGAAGATGCGGGCCATCGGCACCCTGGCCGGCGGCATTGCCCATGATTTCAACAACATCCTCACCGCCATCCTCGGCTACACCCAGCTGGCCCAGGAGAGGGTAAAATCGGATGCCACCTGCCGCTCCTACATGGACGGAGTGTTTACCGCCGGCCTCAGGGCGCGGGAACTGGTCCGGCAGATCCTCACCTTCAGCAGGCAAGACGAGCAGGAGAAAAAACCCATCGAGATCCACCTGATCATCAAGGAGGCCCTGAAGCTGCTGCGCGCCTCCCTGCCGGCCAATATTGAAATCGTGCAGGATATTCCGTCAAGTTGCGGAGCAGTGCTCGCCGACCCCACCCAGATCCATCAGGTGGTCATGAACCTCTGCACCAACGCCTACCACGCCATGCAGGAAAAGGGGGGCACCCTTACGGTTTCGCTTGGCGAAACAGCGGCGGCGAATATCTCCCCCTCCCTGCCGGAAGGCGACTATCTGCAGCTGGTGGTGCGCGACACCGGTTGCGGCATGGACACCTCCATCCTGGAACGGATCTTTGAACCCTATTTCACCACCAAGGAGGAGGGCAAGGGCACCGGCCTCGGCCTGGCGGTGACGCACGGCATCGTCGAAAGTCATGGCGGCCATATCCGTGTCGCCAGCACCACCGGCCTCGGCACCACCTTCAGCATCTATCTGCCGTTGCACAAAGGACTCCCGGCGGAAGCCCTGGAGCCGCTGGAAAAACCGGAGTTCCTGGGCGGAAGCGAACGGATCCTGGTGGTGGACGATGAAAAGGAAATCGTCCAGCTCCTCGAGATTTTTCTGGCGGACTTCGGTTACCGGATTACCAGCCTGTCGGACAGCACCGCCGCCTATGCATGGTTTTGCGCCAATCCCCGGGAAGTGGATCTGGTGATCACCGACATGTCCATGCCGCATCTCACCGGCAAGGAGTTGGCCACGAAAATGCTGGCCTTGCGTCCGGATCTTCCCATCATCCTCTGTTCCGGCTTCAGTGAGGTGATCAGCGAGGAAGACGTGAAAAAAATCGGCATCCGCGCCTTTTTTCTCAAACCTTTTCTGGATAAGGTGGTGGTGGCCCGCCTGGTCCGGCAGGTTCTGGACTCCGGCCGGGCCGACACCTGATTCGTTCCGCGGAAAAAGTAGCGCCCGGCTCCTGCCGGGCCGGAACATCCCCGCACCAAACAAAAAAGCCCTCCGCTCGGAGGGCTTTTTTTATGAAGCTGCATTGTCTTTCGGGTTTATCAGAGCGCGGCCACAATCCCGTTAAAGGTGGCGCTGGGGCGCATGGCCTGCGCGGTCTTTGCCGCATCGGGCCGGTAATAGCCGCCGATATCCATCGGCTTTCCCTGGGCGCTGTTCAGCTCGGCGACAATCTTAGCCTCGTTGTCACCAAGCGCCTGGGCCACCTTGGCAAACCGGGCCTGCTCCTCTCCGTCCTTGCTTTGCCCGGCCAGGGCCTGGGCCCAGTAGAGGGCCAGGTAAAAATGGCTGCCCCGGGTATCCAGCTCCCCCACCTTGCGGGACGGGGAGCGTTCGTTTTCCAGAAACTTGCCGATGGCTTCATCCAGGGTCTCCGCAAAGAGCTGCGCCTTGGCGTTCTTGAAGGTCGCGTAAACATGCTCAAACGACGGCACCAGAGCGCAGAACTCACCCAACGAATCCCAGCGCAGATGGCCTTCCTTTAAAAACTGCTCCACATGCTTGGGCGCGGAACCGCCCGCCCCGGTCTCGAACATGCCGCCGCCGTTCATCAGGGGGACGATGGAGAGCATCTTGGCGCTGGTGCCCAGCTCCAGGATGGGGAAGAGATCGGTGAGATAGTCGCGCAGCACGTTGCCGGTGACGGAGATGGTGTCCTCGCCCTTGCGGATGCGCGCCAGGGAGAAGCGCATCGCCTCCTCCGGCTGCATGATCCGAATATCCAGACCGCTGGTGTCGTGGTTGGGCAGGTATTGCTTCACCTTGGCGATGAGCTGGGCATCGTGGGCCCGGTTGGCATCCAGCCAGAAGATGGCCGGGGTGCCCGTGGCCCTGGCGCGGGTCACCGCCAGCTTGACCCAATCCTGGATCGGGGCGTCCTTGGTCTGGCAGCCCCGGAAGATATCGCCCGTTTCCACCTCCTGCGCCAGCAGGGTCTCGCCGGAAGCGTTATCCACCACCCGGATCGTGCCCTTGCCCGGCGCCATGAAGGTCTTGTCGTGGGAACCGTACTCCTCGGCCTTTTGCGCCATCAAGCCGACATTGGCCACCGAGCCCATGGTGGCGGGGTCAAAGGCGCCGTTGGCCTTGCAATCGGCCACCACCTCCTGGTAGATCGTGGCATAGCAACGGTCCGGCACCATGGCGATGGTGTCGTGCAGCTGATCGTCAGCCCCCCACATCCTGCCGCCGTCGCGGATCACCACCGGCATGGAGGCGTCGACAATCACATTGTTGGGGACATGGAGGTTGGTGATGCCCTTGGAGGAATCCACCATGGCCAGGGCGCAGTTCTTGGTGTAGACCGCCTGGATATCCGCCTCGATCTCCAGCCGCTGCGCCTCGGGCAGGGACTGGATCTTGGCGTAAAGATCGCCCACCCCGTTGTTGACGTTGACCCCCAGCTCCTTGATGATCGCCGCGTGCTTGGCAAAGACCTCCTGATAGAAAACGGCAACGCCGTGGCCGAACATCACCGGATCGGAGACCTTCATCATGGTCGCCTTGAGATGGAGCGACAGGAGCACCCCATCCTTTTTCGCCGCCGCGATCTGCTCGCCATAGAATTTGCGCAGGCTGGCCACCTGCATGGCCGAGGCATCAAGGATTTCGCCTGCCAGCAAGGGCATTTTCGGCTTGAGCACCGTGGTGGCGCCATCCTCGCCGACAAACTCGATCCGCGCCTCGCACGCCTTGGCGAGGGTCACCGACCGTTCGCTGCCGTAGAAATCGCCTGCGGTCATATGCGCCACCCGGGTTTTGGACCCGGCTGGCCACGGTTTCATCATCCGGTGCGGATTTTTCTGGCCAAACCGTTTCACCGAAGCCGCTGCCCGCCGGTCGGAGTTTCCTTCCCGCAGCACCGGGTTCACCGCGCTGCCCAAGACCTTGGCGAACCGGGCCTGCAGCTCTTTGTCAGCCTCGGTTTCCGGCGTCTCGGGATAATCCGGGATGGCATACCCCTTTTCCTGCAGCTCCTTGATCGCCCCCTTCAATTGGGGAATGGAGGCGCTGATGTTGGGCTGCTTGATGATATTGGTATCCGGCAGCTTGACGAGCTTGCCCAACTCGCCCAGATAATCGGGGATTCTCTGGCTTTCGGTGAGATTTTCTGGAAAATTGGCGATGATTCTCCCGGCCAGGGAGATATCCATGGTTGTAACGGAAATGCCCGAGCCCTTGGTATAGGCCTGGAGGATCGGGAGCAGGGAATAGGTGGCCAGGGCGGGCGCTTCATCGACTTCGGTGTAGATAATCTTCTGGGTGGTCATATGGGTTCCTTCATTTTTATGTACAATCGGGGCGATAGATCCGTTTCGCAATCCATAATCGAAGCACACAGCATTAGCACATACCGTCCGGGATTGCAATCCTGTCTCTGTCCCGCGGGTCCGGCAATCCGGCCCGCCCTGGTGGCCGCCCGGTTCCCATCGCTCTCTTTTTCCTCTTCCCTGTTGCTTTTTACCGCCCAAACACCGTAGACTATCCTGAAAAGTTTTGTTCAGGAGAAAACACACATGGAAACCTACTTCGCCCCGGCGGATCGGGCCACGCCCGAAGAGCTGGCGCTGGACCTTGCCCGGGTCAACAACAACCCGGTGATTGACGGGCTGATGCATTCCGTGGGCAGCGTCCTTGCGGTGCTCAACAGCTCCCGGCAGATCCTGGCGGTCAATGACTCCCTCCTCGACTCGCTGGGCATTGGAGATGCCAAGGCCACCTTCGGCCTGCGGCTCGGCGAGGCGCTCCAATGCACCCACTCCCATGAGGCGCCGCATGGCTGCGGCACCACCCGGCATTGCGCCTCCTGCGGCGCGGCCATCGCCATTGTCGCCAGCCTTGAAACCAATGTGCCGGTAGAGAAAAAATGCATCATCCGGACCAAAAAAAAGGAGGGGGAAACCGACCTCTGTTTTCTGGTCCGCTCCTGCCCGGTGAGCGCCGACGGCCAGCGCTACCTGCTTCTTTTTATGCAGGACACCACCACCCAGGAAAAGAGAGCCGCCTTGGAGCGCGCCTTTTTCCACGATATCAACAATATCCTCTCTGGGCTCGTGGGCGCCAGCGAGCTGCTTCTGCTCAAGCATACCGGGACCGAGGACGGGTTCCCGCTGGTCAAAACAATAAAGCAACTGACCACCCGGCTGGCCAATGAGGTTGCAATCCAGCGCTCCCTGCTCCACTCCGAGCTGGCGGAACTGCGGCCTGTAATGCACGCGGTGGACGTGGCGGAACTGCTCTCCGAAATCCAGGCACTTTTTGCCACCCACTCCGCGGCAGAGGGAAAAACCCTGTGCATCGAGCCCCTGAATGCGGATCTGTCGATCCACACCGATGGCTCCCTGCTGCTCCGCATCCTCTCCAACATGCTGACCAACGCCTTCGAGGCCTCCGAACCGGGTGACACCGTCCGCCTCCGGCTGGAGACGGCGGACGGCAGGCTCTGCTTCTGCGTCTGGAACCGCAAGGAGATCGACGATGCCGTCCGGCTCCGCATCTTCCAGCGCTATATCAGCACCAAGGAAGGCGTGGGCCGCGGCACCGGCACCTATACCATGAAGCTGTTCGGCGAAACCTTTTTGAACGGCAAGGTGGATTTCTCCTCTTCGGCGGCGGAGGGCACCGTGTTCCGTCTCTGCCTGCCCATCTCCCAACCTCCCGGCAACAAGGAGCAACAACCATGATCATTACCACCACCCCATCCCTCGATGGAAAAAGGATCTCCGCCTACCTGGGCGTGGTCACCGGCGAGGCCATTGTCGGCGCCAACCTGTTCCGCGATCTCTTTGCCAGCATCACCGACATCGTGGGCGGCCGTTCCGGCGCCTACGAAAAAGAGCTG
>JBAYUD010000086.1:0-10638 GCA_041675265.1 Desulfurivibrionaceae bacterium
AACGGGTAGAGCCCCTGGTAGGTGGCGATGATGGGCAGCAGCTTTTCCTTGTCGATCATGTCCATCTTGTTCAGGAGCAGCAGCACCGGTTTGTCGATGCCCTCAAGGCAGCTGGTCGGGGAGTTGCCTGGGTTCGGCAAGGGCATGGTGACGTCCACCATGAAAACAATGGCGTCCACCTCGGCCAGGCTGCCCAGGGCGATCTTCACCATCTCCAGGTTCAGGGGGCTTCTCGCCTTGTGGATGCCAGGGGTGTCCAGCATGACGATCTGGTAGTCCGGCCCGTTGACGATGCCCAGAATCCGGTTCCTGGTGGTCTGGGGCTTGGGCGAGACAATGGATATTTTCTGGCCGAGCAGACTGTTGAGCAAGGTGGATTTACCCACGTTGGGAGGGCCGATGAGGGCGACAATGCCAGATTTGACCTGTTCCGGGGAGTTGTTCATGGGGGCTCTTGCGCTCGTGTGTGTTAGTAAGAAAAATACAGTGTTACATACCAGTATTCCTGATTTTCCGCATCCCCTCTCTTTTTAGCGGTCATGGAAAAAGATGACAACCACGGGAATAGCTGGTACACATTGGCCAGTTTTTCCTTCATATCAGCCAACCGCGCAGCCCGGATTTTCCCCACACATATCGGACAAAGTTTCCGGCGCGCTTTCTTTCATCATAAAGGCACATTGCATGGGTTTGCAGGGCGCAATCATTGAATACATGGAGCAGGGCAGGTTCATCTGCGCCATGGTCCTTGACGAGGACAGCAAACGGCTGCGCCTGATCAACCAGAACGGCAGGGAGGTGAACCTTCCCCTCTCTCGGCTGCTGCACCAATCCGCGAAACGCCATTCTCTTACGCTCAGCCGGGATGAGCAGCTCCACTTGCTCAAGGAGGCGGATCAGATTCGGCAGGCCATGCTGCAGCAGATCGATCTGGCCGGGATCTGGCAATTGGCCAGCGAGGAAGAGGGGGGGAGTTTCAGCCCCGCTTTTCTCGCCGAGCTTGCCTTTGGGGAAGACGCCACGGATAACCATGTCGCTGCCTTTCTCCGTTCGATCTTTGTGGATCGCCTCTATTTCAAATACAAGGAAGGCATGGTGCTGGCCCATAGCCCGGAGGCGGTTGAAGGGTTGCGCATCAAGCAGGAAAAGGCAAAGGAGCAGGAGGCCCTGATGAGCACCGGGGCCATGATGCTCAAGCGTCTTTGGGATGGAGACGTCATCCCGGAATGGCCGGAGCGCGACCGCTGCCTCGGTCTGCTGGCCGATTACTATGTCTTTGGCAGCGAGGCCGAAGAGCATGAGCTTGCCCGGGAGCTGCTTAAAAAGGCAGGACTCACCGGCCCCCACGATGTCTATCATCTCCTGATCAAGGCTGGGGTCTGGCAGCCCCATGAAAATGTGGCCCTGCTGCGCTATGCAATCCCGGTGGATTTCTCCGGGGAACTCGGCGTTGCGGCAGCCCAGGCGCCCGAGCCCGTGGCCGAGGAGTTTGTCGGCAGGAACCGGCGGGATTTCAGGGAGCTGCCGCTCATCACCATCGATGGTGAATCAACCCGCGACTACGACGATGCCCTGCATGTGGAACGAAGGGGCGACGATTTCCTGGTGGGTATTCATATCTCCGACGTGGCCCATTACGTTGCCCCCGGGACGCCGATCTATGAAGAAGCTGCCCGGAGGATGACCTCCCTTTATTTCCCCGAGACCCAGATCCCCATGCTGCCGAAAGCGCTTTCCGAGGGGGTATGCAGCCTGGTTGCAGGCAAGGCGCGGGCGGCCATGAGTGTCATGGTGCTGCTCAGCCCCAAGGGCGAGGTGCTGGAGTTTGATCTTGTCCCCAGCCTGGTTACGGTGAAGCGGCAGTTGAACTACCCGGAGGCGGAACGGCTGGTGGCGAGCGGCGATTGGGAATTGCAGACCCTGGCTAAGCTCAGCGAGCAGCTCAAGCAGCGGCGCATTGAAAAAGGGGCGTTGCTCCTGCCGGTGCCGGATGTGAATATCGGCATTGATCAGGAAGGAAAGGTGTCGGTGAACCTGGCTCCGGTGGACACCATTTCCCGCAGTCTGGTGGCGGAGTTCATGGTGCTGGCCAATGCCCTCTCCGCCCAGTTTGTGGCGGATCGTCAGGCCCCCGGCCTGTTTCGGGCCCAGGACGATCCCCATCAGCGGCTGATCGCGGGCGGTGAGAAGGATCTGTTTTCTGTTTTTCGTCAGCGCAAGCAGCTCAAGCCCGGTGAGCTTCTCGTATATCCCAAGCCCCACAGCGGCGTCGGGGTCATGCAGTACACCACGGTCACCTCTCCTATCCGGAGATTTCTCGACCTGGTCATGCAGCACCAGATCAAAAACCTGCTCCTTGGAAAGGGAGCGATGTTTTCCGCCGACGAACTTGCCGGGGTTGCCGGGGATATCAACACGGTGCTGGCCAGGGTCAGTCAAGTCCGGCGGATGCGGCACCGGTATTGGCTGCTCAGGTATCTGGAGCAAAAGGCTGGGACAAGGGTTGATGCGCTGTTGGTCAACAAGGGTCCAAAACGGATCAATCTGACCTTGCTTGATTGCCTGCTGGATGCCGATATGCCGCCGAGTCAGTCGTTGAGCGCAAAGCCGGGGGATATCGTTTCCGTGCGGGTGGCCAAGGTCGATGCCCTGGACAATGTGCTGCGGCTGGAGTGGTAATCAGTCGTAGATGATGCAGGTCCAGCGGGAGAGAATCTCTTCGGTTTCCTCGTCCAGCTGGTCTGCCACTTCGTGGATCTGGTATTCATGGCCGCATTTTTGACACCGCATGCGGACCCTCCGGCAGGACCGGGAAACCTCCAGCCTGCCCTTGCATTTCGTGCACTGCATTGTGTTAATCCTTTTGCAGCAGGGTGTGCCGGGTAAAGATGGCTTCCAGCCGGTAGCCTTTCTCGGCCAACGCCTCGGCCCCGCCTTCCAGCCGGTCCACCACGGTCACCACCAATCCCACCTTGAACCCAGCCGCCTCAACCCGCTCGATCACGGTGAGCAGGGTGCCGCCCGTGGTGACCACGTCTTCCAGCAGGGCAACGGTGCAGCCCTGTGGCATGTTGCTCAAGCCCTCGATGTATTGGCCGGTGCCGTGGCCCTTGGATTCCTTGCGCACAATGAAGGCGGGGATCGGCGCTTGTTCCAGATGACTCACCACCGAAACCGCCGTGACCAGAGGATCGGCGCCCAGGGTCATGCCGCCCACCGCGTCGATCTTTTCCGGGTTGTTTTGGATGATCTCAAAGATCAGCTTGCCGCAGAGGTATGCGCCTTCCGCGGACAGGGTGGTCTGTTTGCCGTCGATGTAGAAATCCGATTCCCTACCGGAAGAGAGTTTGAACTTCCCGTGGCGGTACGATTTGGTCAGCAGCAGTTGTTTGAGTTGTTCTCTGTTGTTCACGGAGTATCCTTTTATTTTTGTAACTGTCCAGCAGCACCACATCTGCTTTGTCATCGGTCTGGCTCGTGTGCAACAGCACACTTCGCAGACCTCTTCCTCGCATCTGCGGCACTGCTGAACAGTTACAGTTTGGCTGTTTTAGCCTTATTTTCTGGTTTAGATTGGATAGTTATTTATTTCATTTTAGCAAAATAGGTGGTCAGGTTTGCCTTGGCGCTGATCTTGGGCGCCAGCAATCCGTCCTTCGAGGTCATGGCGATCATCACCCCCGGACCGTGCCCGGCCAGGACGCAACTGGCATGGACGACAATGCCGATCACCACGCCGCCGGTCTTGTAGATCCGGCCATAGGTGGCGTCCGCGTCCAGGATGGCGACGAAATCGCCAAGACGCAGATCCTCAAGGCCGTATTCCTTGACGATCCCCTGGTCGAACATCTGGATGTCATAGTCGCCGCTGTGGCTGTGGGAGGCGCCGATGCCGGAACCCATGATCTTGGCGGGCACGGTGTGGGTCACCGGAACCTCCAGCCTGCCGCCCGCGAGTTTTTTTAGCGGCATGGCGGCAAGCAGGGCCGGGTCCAGGTTCATCACCTTGATTCCCGGGAAATCCGGGAGGTTCAGGCCGCAACCGCACGCCTTGATCTGAATCTTGTCGCCGATGGTGAGTCGCTCCAGCACCTCCGGGGAAAAATCCACCAGCACATGCTCGATGCCGCCATGCTTGCCCGTTACCCGGCCGATCTCGCCCTTGGCGTCGCCGGAAACCACCTTGGCGAGGTTGCCCACGCAGGAAAACTGGTTCAAGGCCCGGTTGGGGCCGGGCTGCCCCTGAACCTGGGTGAAGTTGCTGATGGAAATCGCAGGCTCCACATGGTCGCCGAATTTCTCCCCGGCCAGATCCCCGATCCGCAGGTTGTAGGTGATGCCGCCCACGCCGGGGTATACGTCCGAATAGCCGTCCGGGTTGATCCGGTAGGGATTGATTCCGCCCTGGGGCGAGGTGATTTCCCCGATCACCGACTGGCAGATCAGCTGTTCTGCGTTGGTTTTGATCATCGTTGTGCGCCCCTTGCTGCTAGACGTTGAAACGGAAATTCATGCAGTCACCGTCCTGCACCACGTATTCCTTGCCTTCCAGTCGCAGCAGACCCTTTTCCCTGGCCTTGGCCTCGCCGCCGCAGGCCACGAAATCCGCGTAGGAGATGACCTCGGCCCGGATAAAGCCGCGCTCGAAATCGGTGTGAATAACCGCGGCGGCCTGCGGCGCCTTGGTGCCGCGCTTGATGGTCCAGGCCCTGGTTTCCTTTTCGCCCACGGTGAAGTAGTTGATCAGCCCCAGCAGCTCGTAACCGGCCTTGATCAGACGGTTGAGTCCCGGCTCCTCAAGGCCGAGATCGGCCAGGAAATCCCGGCGCTCGGCCGGATCAAGAGCGCTCAGCTCCTCTTCAATCGCCCCGGAGATCATGACCACCGAGGCGTTCTCTTCCGCCGCCGCCGTGCGGAGCGCGTCCACCCACTGGTTGCCGGTGTTGATCTCCGCCTCGCTGACATTGGCCACATAGAGCACGGGCTTGGCGGTGAGCAGGCAAAGTTCCTTCATCAGCTTCTGGCCCGTATCGTCAAGCTCTGCCACCCGGGCGGGTTTGCCGTCATTGAGCAGGGTGTGCAACCCCTCAAGGACAACGAGTTGCGTCTTGTAAACCGCATCCCCGGATTTTGCCTGAGATGCGGTTTTGGTCATGCGCCGGCTCACGGTGTCCAGATCGGAGAGGATCAATTCGGTGTTGATCACGTCCCGGTCGCGCAGGGGATCGATGCTGCCCTCCACATGCACGATGTTTGTGTCCTCAAAGCAGCGGACCACATGGGCGATGGCGTCCACCTGGCGGATATGGCCAAGGAACTGGTTGCCCAGCCCCTCGCCCTTGCTGGCCCCGCTCACCAGGCCGGCGATATCGACGAACTCCATCTGGGCGTGGACCTTGACCTTGGTCTTGGCCATATCGGCAAGGATGTCGAGCCGGGTGTCCGGAACCGGCACCATGCCCACGTTGGGTTCGATGGTGCAGAACGGGTAGTTGGCCGACTCGATGCCCGCCGAGGTGAGAGCGTTGAATATGGTCGATTTGCCGACATTGGGCAGGCCGACGATGCCACAGCGAAAGCCCATGAAAAATCCTTGTTGTATGGTTCAATAATAAAGTAGTCAGGAGATGACCGAAAATGGTGAGCAGTATATAATGATTTCTTTGCAATGCGGCAAGGGTTGTTTACAATCCATGAACTAAATTCCACACAATCAGGCACAATTACCATGGCCGCTTCCGAAAAAATCACCCGGATAGATTCCCTTTTCGCCGAGCTTTTCAAGAAAAGGCAATGGGACAAGCGCTTGGCCCTGCACGCGGTTTTTCGCAACTGGCCGCAGGTTGTCGGCGCGGAGATCGCGGAACGGACCGAGCCGCGGGTGATTCGGGGCACGGTGCTCTGGATCGCGGTTTCCGACTCGGTCTGGATGCAGCAGCTTCATCTGCAAAAACAGGCCCTGCTTGAACACATCAATGCCAATGTGCGGGGTTCCGAGAAGATAAGCGATATCCGTTTCCAGATAGACGCCGCCCTTGGCGAGGAAAAGATGGCGGTGGATGTTCCCGCGCCGGTTGCTTCTCCGAAGCCGATTGATCCCGAGGAGCAGAAGAGCTTTGAGGGGTTGCTCGGCGCCATCGGCGACGCGGAATTGCGAACCCGGCTGCTCGCCCTGTGGCGGAAAGCTCACCGATGAGCCTTTCTGTGGGATAGTTAATCCGTGGGTAGGGTGTTGGCGCGGAAGCTTCTTGTGTGCGCCAAAGGAAATGGGCGTGGGGTTCGGTATTTTCAGGTCGCGTTTGGCGGCGAATCTTCGATGGAGCAGATGGTAAGGTAGCGCTCAAGGGTCTCCCTGTCGGTGCCCTTCAGTGCGAAATGGACGCCGAACTCCCTGTTCTCCTGGTCAATCTCGATAATTCGGCGGACAATGGCTTCCGGCGCGGTAACTTTCTCCTCAAAATCGCCAAACCGTAAGCGAAGGGTCATGCTGAAGGGGCTGAGCTTGTCCCCTTTCTGAATGTGCTGGGAAAATTTCCCCGCCAGTTTTGCGCCCTCAATGGAAATATTCTGGATTACGCCATGGTTGAGATACTGGCTTGCCTTGCGGGTGAAGGTTGCCACGGAGCGGGGGCTTGTAACGTAGCGGGGGTACCTTCTCCGCTGCACTGTAATGATTGAGGTGGGGAAAGGCACTCCCACTTCAGTGGTGGTTTCAAGCACCGGGGTGGCATGGAAACCTTGCATGGGCCTGTTTTGATGCTGGTACAGGAACAGGCATGGATTTTTTGGGGCCTGGAAAGGGGTTTCTTTGGTGAAAAGAAGCAGTGGTTCCGCCTCCTTGGTGAAGATCTCGGAAGGCGTAAGCTTCTGCGGATTCTGTCCCTTTTGAAACAGGGTTACAGGGATTCGTTGGCCAACAATCCGGATAAGTTCCTCTCCAATGACCTTCGCGTCATCGGACCAAAGCTCTTGCATGCGATACCCTCCGGGCCGGAACGATGAGTGGTTTCCGGGCGCAAAATGAGTCGTAATTGTGCAGCAATATATAGCTACATTTGCGACGCTTGTAAAGCAAGGGCTGAAAAATCTTGGGAAAAAAGGTTCGTGCGGGAGAGGGCTAGAATTGCTTCTCCGTGTCAAGGAGCAGGGTTACCGGGCCATTGTTTACCAGGGTTACGTGCATCATGGCCTGGAATTTTCCGGTTGCCACGGTAATCCGCCTTGCCCGGGCTTCGCGGATAAATTGCTCGTAGAGGCGCACTGCTTCCGCCGGTGGCGCGGCCGTGGAATAGGATGGACGCCTTCCCTTGCGGCAGTCACCAAACAGGGTGAACTGGGAAACCACCAACATCTCTCCTTGTGTGTCGAGCAACGAGAGATTCATGAGCCCTTGTTCGTCGTCGAAGATACGGAGATTGGCAATCTTGTCCGCCAAGAGCGCGGCGTCCTGTTCGGAATCATTTTTCCCCACGCCGAGAAGAACAAGGAGCCCCGGCCCGATGGCGCCGTGGATTTGGTCATCCACGCAAACAGAGGCTTGGCTTACCCTTTGGACAACGGCGCGCATGGGGTTTTCTCCTGATGTTACCGGTGGGCCGGGTTGAGATTGCCGAGGGCAAACTGCAGGACGGCTGTTGCCGCAATGGTTGCCGTCTCGGCGCGCAGAATACGCGTCCCCAGGGAGACTGGGGTAAAGCCTTCCTTTTGGGCACAGGCAACCTCTGCTTCGCTGAATCCTCCCTCCGGGCCGAGGAGGAACAACACGGACCGGCAATCCTTGCCTTGCCCTGCCAGAACCTCATTCAGCGTTTGCCTGGTTTCGTGTTCCCAGAAGATCAGCCGTGCGTTACAAGGCGGAGGAGAGGCCATGAGTCCGGTCAGTTCCCTGGGGGCATGGATTTCCGGCGGCGTGGCGCGGTCGCATTGCTTGCAGGCCTCGAGCACGATGCGTTGCCAGCGATCCATTTGGGTATCCTTGGGCTGTTTGTGGATTCCGTGTTCCGAGTAAAAAGGGGAAATCGCGTCAACCCCCAGTTCCGTGGCCTTTTGCAGGATGAGATCCATTTTCTGGCCCCTGAGCAAGGCTTGTCCCAGGTGAAGCCGGATTGTTGGCGGGAGATCACGGGATTGTCCGGTTATGGTTGCGATCACCCGATCCTTGAGGATGCGTTCGATGCGGGCTTGGTAGCGGGCGCCGGTTCCGTCGAAAAAAGTGATGGGATCGCCGGGGCTGAGCCTGAGGACGGTCCGGAGATGATGGGCTTCCGGCCCTGTCAATTGCGCGGTTTCTCCCGTGATATCCGACGGGTCTATGAAAAAACGGCGGAGGCTCATGGGGTTACGGCCGTGAAAAGAGAAGGGCGCTCCATTCCCCTTCGCTGCGGGTTTCCTGGTGTTTCAGGCCAAGCGCGTTATAGGCGGCGCGGATATTGTCGGTTTGGGGGCCGGTCAGGATTCCCGCCATGATGAGCCTGCCGTCTGGAGCCAGGTGCGCGGCAAGGGGGGCGGCAAGTTCGATGAGCGTATCATGGATGATGTTGGCGATGACAAGATCGAACTGGCGAGGGATCTCTTCCAATGCGACGCCGCTTGCGGTAATGGTCGGTTGCAGCCCGTTGCGCAGGATATTCTCCGCCGCCACCACCACGGCCTCCGGGTCGTTATCGATGGCCAGCACCTCCTGGGCGCCGAAGAGGGCGGCGGCCATGGCCAGGATGCCCGTGCCGGTGCCGACATCGAGAACGGTTTTGGGTGGGGTTTCTTTGGTGTGAAAAAGTGATTCGACGAATTCAAGGGCCAGCTTGGTGCTGGCGTGGTGTCCTGTGCCAAAGGCCATGCCCGGATCCATCTCGATCACCTTCTCTCCGGGGGCCGGCTGGTATGATTCCCAGGTAGGTTTGATAACAAGATGGGCTGTGATCGGCAGGGGCTTGAATCGTTCTTTCCAGGTCTTGTTCCAGTCCTCGTCAGGAATGATTTCCGTTTCGAGTCGGGTTTGTCCCTCGCCAGGGGTGAGGTCGGCGAGTTCCGCAAGGTACGCTCTGATTTTCTTCAGCATTTCCGGGGCTTGGGGGCCATTTTCCAGATAGCCGACAATCTGTTCCTGGGCGGCATTGGCTGCCGCCACCGGGATTTGTTCGACCCCGCCGGTTTGTTGGCAGATAAAATCGGCAATGGGGTCGGAGATGGTCTCGCTGGCGGTGATCGTGATTTTAAGCCACGATCTGGATGGTGGCTGGGCTGGGCTTTTGGCTGGCATCGGAATCCCTGTGGGAAAGGTTGCGGTTGCGGAGAAATACGCTGGAAACTCTATCAGAGTGCGTTACTCTACCGGATGCTGTATTCTCAGGCAAGATCTAGTTGCGCTGAAGTTCGGCTGATGGTTGTGGTTGTTTCTTATCTATATATGGTATCGGGGCCGGCATGATGGATGAAAAAAAGATGCGGAAGCTTCTTGAAGAGGTAAGTTGCGGCGCGTGCACTGTTGCCGAGGCCTTGGCGGAATTGAAAAACTTCCCCGCCGAGATGCTGTCCTGCGCCCACCTCGATCACCACCGGCGGTTGCGAACCGGAGTGCCAGAAGTGGTTTACGGCGAGAATAAAACAGCCGGCCAGATCGTGGATATTCTGAAAAAGCTTCTCAATTTTTCTCCGGCGGTCATGGCCACGCGGGTGGGTCGGGAAAAGGGCGAGGCGATTTGTCGAGAAATACCCGGGCTTGTTTACCATGAGGCGGCGCGCATGGTGACGGCCAAGATGGAGGAGCCCCTGCCGGAAGCCGATGGCAAGGCAGGCCTGATCGTGGTGCTCACCGCCGGGACTTCCGATATCCCGGTGGCGGAGGAAGCGTATGTTACCTTGCGTTGTCTGGGGAATGCGGTTGAGAGGTTGTATGATGTCGGGGTGGCGGGGATACATCGGCTGCTTTCGCGTCGGGATATTCTCGACAAGGCGCATATATTGATAGTGGTTGCAGGAATGGAAGGGGCCCTGCCCAGCGTGGTCGGTGGTCTGGTGGATAAGCCCATTATCGCAGTGCCCACCAGTGTCGGCTACGGGACAGGGCTGGGGGGGATTGCCGCGCTTTTGGGGATGCTCAATAGCTGTGCTCCGGGGATTGCCGTGGTGAATATTGACAACGGCTTTGGCGCCGCGTGCATGGCGGCAAGTATCGGAAGGCAAATCAGCGGATGGAAGGGCGGATCCTGATATTTTCTCCTTGCCCAAGCCGGGAAACACCACGGTTTCCCGGCTTGGGCAAGGAGAAAATTTTGGAGGGGCGTCGCAGAAAAACAATGAGTTACGACGCGGGGATTTGTGGGGTTCGAGTTTTTTGAGATTTCCGTAATATTGCTGTTGACAAGGGGGGGCGCTTCGGCTATTTTGGCCCCCGAACGATGACCCGGCACCATGACGAGAGCCTCTGAAAAACGTCATAAAACATCTTGACTGGCTCTGGTGTTTCGGTTATCTTCTCTTTTTCCGCCCCAACGAGTGGGCGGCCCCGGTTTCCGGGGCGCAGCGATCATTGAAAACTGAATAGTGAGCAAAGTAGAAGATGGGCCCCAAGAAACCGGAGCTTCGGCTTCGGGAGTTTTTATTGCATTAAAGAGATCAGAATCTCTGTTGAAGAATAAC
>JBAYUD010000087.1:0-10324 GCA_041675265.1 Desulfurivibrionaceae bacterium
CACTCTGCCCGACCTGGCCAAGGCCAAGCCGGCGACGGAACAGTGGCCCTGGCCCTACGTCAAACTCGATCCGGCAAAAACCGCTGACCTCGCCTACGAGGAGTGGTACCGGGTTTTCTGCGGAGCGGCAGTAATCAGCAGTATTTTCAGTCAGTTGCGCGAAAAAGTCGGCGAACCGTACAACTCGTTCCCGGTCGACGCCTTTGTCTTTCTCGAAGGCGGTCAAGTCGGTTGGGGCACGGTCTGCGGCTCGAACGCCGGCGCCAACATGGTGGCCAACCTCATCGTCGGCCCCAGGGTTGCCGGTCCGAAAGAGGGTCACCTGATGAGCGAAGACGTCATGCAGTGGTATTCGGATACCGCCTTGCCGGTTTACGTCCCGAAAAATCCCAAGCAGCCCGGCGAGATCGTGAAGACCACCAGCGAATCGCCCCTCTGCCATGTCTCGGTCGGCAAATGGATGAAGGCCGCGGGCAAGCCCATCGGCAGCCCGGAGCGCAAGGACCGCTGCGCGCGGGTAGCGGCCAGTGTCGCCTTCAATCTGGTGACCATGCTGAACGACTGGAAGGATGGCAAGTATGCGGCCAAGAGCACCCATTCTCCGGTCAAGGACTTCGGTATTACCGGACAGTTCAACTGCATGGAATGCCATGGCAAGGACGTGCCGACACCGCCGATGGCCAAGAAATAACCCCCTTTCCGGCAGGCTGTGGGACACCTCGTTTTCCCACGGCCTGCCGAGCAAAAAGGGGCGTTTCTGATCGTTCCCTGAATTAAAGAGACACCATGCCGGATGATGAGGCATGGTGTCTTCCTGCCTCAGGCGCCAACCCCTTGCAGTGCGTAGGATTCCCGCGGCAATTCCATGATCAGGAAATGCGTCTGTTTGCCGTTGATGTTTTTAAAACACTCTCCTTGTTCAGTAAAGCCGAGACGCGAATACAGACGGCTAGCCCTTGGGTTGTTCTTTCTCACGATGAGATGGATTCGAGTCAGGCCGAGTTCGGCAAATCCCTTTGCCAGGGTCATGGCCGTGACGGCGCGGCCCAGGCCTTGCCCGGTTCTGTCACCCCGCAGGGCGATGCGAAACTCAGCCTTGGCTGCGCCTGTTGTGGACAGAATCGTGAAGGCGATCAGTTCGCCCGATTGCTCCACGGCAAAACACCAGGTCTCCGGCTTGCTCCGGTATTCGCTCAGCCAACCGTTGTCCCGCAAGGCGTAATCCAAATCCGCGAATTCCGGCGGGTACGGCGGCCAATTGCCTATGACGGCCATGTCCTCCGGGATGAGTGGGCGCAGCTGCATCATCGGGATATCCATGGATGGATCACCCTCCGCTTCGCCGCCAACGGGATGCGCCAAAAACTCGCCATATGCTATCCCCTGTCCCTGCCTCTTTTCTTCCGTGAAAAGGAAAACCGTTGCCGGTATCTGGACGGCGAAAGGCCGTACTGTTGCCGGAACAGCTTGCGAAACGACGCCAAATCCCCGTAACCGACCTCGATGACGATCTCCTCCAGGGAGAGCCGCGTGTTTTCCAGCCGCTCCTGCGCCTTACTCAGCCTGAGTTTCCGCAGATACCCAAGGGGGGACTCGCCCGTGGCGGCCCGAAACCGTCGCTGCAACGTCCGCGGACTCACATGGACCCACACCGCCATGGCCGCCAGCGAAAGCGGCTCGGCAAAATGGCTTTCCAGCTTATGCTGAACGCTCAGGACAAGACCATCCTTGTGATCCAGAACCGGGGTAAAGCAGGAAAACCACGATTGCTGGCGGGATCCGGCATCCAGCAGGAAGTATTTCCCCAGGGCGACCGCGGTGGCGCCGCCGAAAAAACGCCCCACCATGGCCAGGGTCAGATCCATCCAGGCGGAGATGCCACCGGCCGTTACCACGTCTCCCTCGTCGATCAACAACCGCTCCGGCTGGAAGTGGAGCGCGGGAAACTCTTTTTTACACCGTTCCGCCAGCAGCCAGTGGGTTGTGGCGGCCTTCCCGTCCAGCAGACCGGTGGGGGCCAGGAAAAAGATCCCGGCGCAGGCCGAGGCCAGGACGCAGCCCTTGCCGTGCTGGACTCGCAGCCAGGAAAGTACCGTGGCGGAAGGGACCGGGGGCGGTTGCTCCAGGGACGGCGGAATGAACAGGAGATGGAATGGCCCGGCGGGCAGGTCATCGGCTGAAACCTGAACCACACCGGCAATGGCCGCGCCGTGCCGCTCGGCAGCCACCCGCAGCATTTCCTCGATGCCGTGGAGCGCCGAACGCATGACACCCCTGTATGCCAGAATACCAATCCGCACTTTGTCGCTTTTGCCCCCATTTATGTCATTAGCGCCACTTCCGAGTGTGCCATATTTCCGCTACGCTGGCCACATGATTTCCGGCATTCCCGCCAAAACAAAACAGCAGCCCACAGGAGGAAGACACGATGAACACGGCGCTCATGGTAATCGACATCCAAAACGACTATTTTCCCGGAGGACGCATGGCGCTGGACGGCATGGACGCCGCCGCCATGCGTTGCCAGGCGTTGTTGAAAAATTTCCGCGCCCGGCACGCACCGGTCTTTATCGTGCAGCACCTGTTCAACACCCCCAACCCGCCCTTCTTTGCGCCGGATACCCATGGGGCCGAACTCCATCACAGCGTTGCCCCCGCCGCCCGTGACAGGGTGATCGTAAAACACGCCGTCAACTGCTTCCTGGGCACGGAATTACTGCAGGAGCTTCACCGGGCCGGGGCGGGGAAGCTGGTGATCTGCGGGGCAATGAGCCATATGTGCGTCGATGCCGCGGTGCGGGCGGCGGCGGATTTCGGCTTCCCATGCACCCTGGCGCACGATGCGTGCGCTACCCGCACGCTGGAATTCAACGGGGTGACCGTCCCTGCCGAACAGGTCCACGCCGCATATCTGGCGGCACTGAGCGGGGCCTATGCCCGCGTTGTCTCAACGGCGGAGATATTGCAGGGTTTGGAGGAAGAGAGTCGCCAAGGACTCGACTGAGAAACATCCTTGGGCGATGCCGAGGAGAGGTTATGAGCCGGGGCTGGTGTCAGAAGCTGGCCGGTTCGGTCTGTTTCTGGCTGGATATTTTTCCCTTCCGGAGGGTGCGGCGTTTTTTGCCCCTCGGATCATCCTTTTTTTTGCGGGATGACAACGAGTTATTAAGGAAAAGGTGTAATTTCAAAAACTCAACAACCGTGGCGGGTTAGCAAGATATTTCCCTGCCGGTGGCTCCCCCTCCCCTTTCCCTGGCATGCCGGACCGGGAAAAAGATCCCCAAAAATGAACATTCCCGATGCGGCTGGCCGTAATTTTGCAGTGCAGGAGCGCGGAGGGATTCATTTTTTATGTTTCCGGAGGAACAGGAGAGCAATTCTCCACAATCACCACAAAGGGAGGTTACAAATGGATTTAGACACCATCAAGCCGGACCACACTCTCAATGCAAAAGGTTTGAGCTGCCCCATGCCCCTTCTTAAAACCAAGAAGGCCATTGACTCCATCGGCTCCGGCCAGATCCTGGAGATTCTGGGCACCGATCCCGGATCAAAGAATGATCTGCCCGGCTGGTGCGACCGCGCCGGCCATACCTTCCTCGGCAACAAGGAGGACTCCGGTTTCTTCCGGTTTTATATCAAGAAGGCCTAGACAGCGCCTCTCGGAATTGTTGTATCGCCACCATCCCCGAGAAACCCGGCAGTCAGCAGACTGCCGGGTTTTTTCATGCAATCCCGTTCAGCCTGAAAGCCGGGGCGGCCACCTGCCGTCTCTTGCGTCGCCCAACCTCCTTCCCTTCCGTTGCACCGAACACCCTTGGTCCGCCGGCGCAACCGACTGTAGTTTTCCGTGCCCTCATGTCCAAGAACGATGATGTTCCCCCGCCTGTCGGGAGCACAAAAAAAAGGGGGCCGAAGCCCCCTTTTTCTTTTTTTATCGCCTGACCCTATTTGTTCAGGTTATGGGCAATGCCATGACACTGGCTGCATTGCGGGAACTTGGCATGCATCTGGGCCGGATGCGGATGCTCGCCATGACACCCCTGACATTTGGGAATCATCTTGTGTTTTGCCTGGTGGCAGGTCGCGCAGGCAAGCTTGGAATGCTTGGCCGGGTTGGCGGTGATCTGCTTGTAAACGTCGCTGTGGCAAGCAGCGCAGAGCGTTGAAGGCGTCGAATCCGGATAGCTGACCTCCAGCGGCATGTGGGGCTTATGGCAGGTCAGACAATCCTTGGTGGTCTGCCCCGTCACATGCGGGGAGTGGCAATGGCTGCAATCCGGAATAAGGCCGTGTTTTTCGCGGTGACAGGTGCTGCAGGCCACGGAGCTGTGCTTGCTCTTGTGCTGCTGCAGCTGCGCCATCTGCTCCGTATGGCAGGTCAGACAAGGCTCGGTGACATTGCTGGCAATGGTGATGACCAGCGGGGTGTGCGGGTTGGAGTGGCAATTGAGGCAGCCCTGCAATTTAAAATGGGCGTTGCCTTCATGGCACTGACTGCAGGCGGGGATGTTGCCATTTTTTTTGGGAGCATGGCCCGCATGGCAATCAACGCAGCTCACCTTGCTCTTATGAGCCCCGCCGTTGCTGTTGATGTCCTGGGGGGGCTTGTCATGGCATTTGATGCAGTCATCCGGGGAAAGCCCCGCAGCCATGGCGCCGGTGGCCCACAGCGACGTGGTGACAAAAAGGGTCCCCCCGATCAGGCTGGCGAGACGGGAAAGTTTTTTTCTCTTGTTCATTATGAAGCCTCAAAAGATTGGATATAGAAGAAGTAATGGTTGCCGTTGTAACGTCGCACGGCAGAAAAGCAAGTCCTGTGCCATCGCCGCAGGGAAATAATCCGTCGCGCACAAAGGACGAAAATACCTGCAAATAAATTTTCCACAAAAAACAGCGGCCGCCCCCGGATGGCAAGCGACAGCCAGAAGTTGACCGAGGCTCACCAGAAGCTGATTGCGCAAGGCGGTTGGACCGGGCGGGGCTTGATCGCGAGAACACATGGGGGTGGAGGGATCGGCGAGGCAAAATGTCGCGGTGATGCACCTGGGACGACTGAACCCGCAGTCTGATCCGTGGGTTTTTTGACCGGGAAATCGACCGCTATTGCTGCTCCTGCGTGCTCACCGGCAGGGAGACGGTGACGGTGGTCCCCTGGCCCGGCGCGCTTTCCACCGCGATCGCCCCGTGGTGGGCGCGGACAATACCCAAGGCCGCCGCCATGCCCAAGCCCCGCCCGGTGAATTTGGTGGTAAAAAAGGGGTCGAAGATGCGGGACACGGTTGCCGCGTCCATCCCGCAGCCGGTGTCACTGATCCGCAGCATGACACAATCTCCAACGGGAAGCTCGGACTGATAGGGACAGTTCCGGGGCGTGGCCGCGCAGGGACCGGCATAGGTTTTAATGGTGATGGCGCCGCCGGCGGCGATGGCCTCGGCGGCGTTGGTCACCATATTCACCAGCAACTGGCGCAGCTGGGTTGGTTCGGCGTCGACGAGAGGCAGATCCCTGGCCAGATCCAGGGTAAAATTGATCTTCTTGGCCACGGAAACGTCAAGGAGATGCCGTGCCTCCTCGATAAACCGCGACAGATCGAGCCGCACCTGGGCAAAGGAGCCTTCGCCGGTATAGGCGAGCATTTGTTTGCAGAGATCGGCGGCCCGCTGGGAAGCGGCCTTGGTCGCCAGGAGCTGTTCGCGCACCGGGGAAGCGGGCGGCAAGGCCAGCAGGGCCAGATCGGTGTTGCCCATGATGGCCATGAGCACATTGTTGAAGTCGTGGGCAATGCCGCCGGCCATGACGCCGAGGCTCTCCAGCTTTTGCAGGTAGAGGAGCCGCTTCTCCAGATTGAGCTTGTCCTCCTCGGCAGCCTTGCGCTCGGTGATATCGAGGCCGAACTTCAGCATCAACCGGCTACCGTCCACATCCCGGAAAGGAAAATCGTAGACCTGATAGATAAGCCGGTTCGGGGCAGTGCTCCACTCCCAGGTTTGCGACTTTCCCTCGTCCAGCACCGTGCCGAGACCGCAGCCCTCGCAGGGGTCGGGGCGTTGGTGCAACACCTCATGGCACCGTTTTCCATCGGGATCGCCGAACTGCTCCACAAAGTAGCGATTGGCAAAGCGGAGGGTGTAGTCCTCCGCCAGAAGGCAGACAAAACCGGGCAACCCCCCGAGCAGGTCATAGAGCTGCTGCCGTTCCCTGACAAGGGCCGCCTGGGCCTCCTTTTCCTCGCTGAGGTCGGTGTGGGTGCCGAGCATGCGCAACGGCCTGCCGCCCTCGTCCCAGGCCACGATCCTGCCCAGGGAGAGAATCCATTTCCACTTGCCGTCCTTGGTGCGCTGCCGGTACTCCACCTTGGACTCCCCGAACCCCTTGGCCACATAGTCGCTAAAGTATCTCTCCACCCGTCCGCGATCATCGGGATGGATGGACTCCAGCCAATTCGGCACATTCAGGACAAATTCGCCGGGGCCATAGCCCAGCATGGCGCCGTACTCCTCGTTGGCCACCGCCTCGCCGCTCACCAGGTCCAGATCATACAACCCCTGCCTTCCCGAGGTGATGGCGAGCCGCAGCCGCTCCTCGCTGATCTGCAGCGCCTGCTCCGCCTCCCGCCTGGCGGTGATGTCCAGCAGGTAGACAACCACGCCGAAGGGCCTGCCCTGGTCGTTGCGGAGCAGGGAGAGGGACATATGCCCATGGATGGTCGAGCCGTCCTTTCGGGAGACGTCAAGCTCCAACTCATGGCTTCCCCTGGCCAGGAGAGGGCGGACAAAACTTTTTCTCAGCGCCTTGTGATGCGCGGGCGGGCAAAAGGTGACGATCTGCCGGCCGATGGCCTCGGCGGCGGAATAGCCGAGCAGCTCTTCCGCACCATGGTTCCAGCTGGTGACGACGCCATGGAAATCGGTGGTGGCCACCGCGTCGTGGGTCTGGTTGATGATCTGCGCCTGGGTGCGCAGGGTGTTTTCGGCAGCCACCCGCGCGGTGATGTCGCGGACAATGCCGAAAATCGCCTTGTCGTCGAGGTAATCGATCAAGGCTACCCGCACCTCCACCGGAAAGGTGGAGCCATCCTTGCGGCGATGGAGGCCGCGAAAGGTCCGGCGCTGCTCCTGCTGCAGCCCCTGCCAGACGATCTCGGCCCGTTTCTCCTCGGGGTAATCGAGGTCGATCTCGCTGATATGCATGGCAAGCAGTTCTTCCCTGGGGTAACCGGTGGAGAGGACGGCCTGCTGGTTGACCTCGATGATCCATCCCTGCCGGTTGGCGATGAAGAAGCTGTCTCCGGCGTTCTCCACCAGCTGGCGGAAACGTTTTTCGCTGCGCGCCAGCTCCTCGGCCATCCGCCGGCGGGCAGCGACATCGGTGATGGCGGCGCCAAAGCCCACGGTGCCGAGGATATCGAAGAGCGGAGTCAGATCCATCATGCCTCCGAACCGTTTTCCCAGGCAGGCGGCAACCGGAGGCAACCCCTGGAGAAAAAGAGGCCGCTCAACCCGGAGCAGAGGTGTTCCAAGTGGTTGAAGATGCAGAGCGAGGCAACGGAGAGGATGAGGTTGATGATTTCGCTTTCCTGGAACATGGCGCCTCCCGGTTGGCACGTCTCATCTTGCTTCGTGAACAAAGGGGGAACATGTTTATGGTAGCAGAAACCATGGGGAAACGATTATTTTTTTCAGCCGCCAGGCGCGCGGAGCGACCCCGTGACGACCGGCCACGAAGAGCGAACTTGTATCTCGCCCCACGCCGGGCTATCATCACCTATGACGACAGGATGCTTGCTGTGTCCCGAGCGCGGAAAGGAGATGCATTTCGTCCTCCTTCCGCGGCATTTCCCGTGTTGACCATGAGAGGCTTTGATTGTGTCCGAAAAAAAGTGGGTGCCCATCCGCCATCTTTTGCGCGCTCTTCGCTCCCGGAACTACCGCCTTTTCGTGGCGGGGCAAAGCGTGTCCCTGGTGGGCACCTGGATGCAGCAGGTCGCCATGAGCTGGCTTGTGTACCGGTTGACCGGCTCCGCCATGCTGCTGGGGGTTGTCGGTTTCACCAGCCAGATTCCGACCATCTTCATCTCTCCCGTGGCCGGCGTGCTCGCCGACCGCTGGGACCGGCGGCGTCTTCTGCTCGTGACCCAGTCCCTTGCCCTGTTGCAGGCGACCTTTCTTGCCCTTGTCGTGCTGACCGGGATCGTCCAGGTCTGGCAGATCATCCTGCTGAGCCTGACCCTGGGCATAATCAACGCCTTTGACATCCCGGCCCGCCAATCCTTTGTAGTCCAGATGGTCGACCAGCGGGAGGATCTGGGCAACGCCATTGCCCTCAACTCCTCCATGGTCAACGGCGCCCGTCTCGTCGGCCCGGCCATCGCCGGCTTGCTTGTGGCCTCGGTGGGAGAAGGGATCTGTTTTGTTTTGAACGCCGCCAGCTACCTGGCGGTCATTGTGGCGCTCGCGGCCATGCGCATCCCGCCCGCTTCGCCGCGCCAATCTTCCAGACGCCACATTCTGCATGAACTCCGGGAAGGATTCATGTACGCCTACAGCTTTGGACCGATCCGCGGCATCCTGCTCCTCCTCGCCCTGGTCAGCCTCATGGGGATGCCATATTCCGTGCTGGCGCCGGTCTTTGCCAAGGATATCCTGCACGGCGGCGCGCACACCTTCGGCTTTTTGATGACCGGTGCGGGCAGCGGCGCCCTGGTCGGCACCCTGTATCTCGCCTCCCGCAAGAGCGTCCGTGGGCTGGGGAGGGTGATTGTGCGGGCGACGATCCTTTTCGCCCTCGGCATCGCCGCCTTTGCCCTATCCGACAATTTTCTCCTCTCGCTGGCGTCCCTGGCCTTGGCGGGATTTGGGGGTATGACCCTGGTCGCCTCCTGCAACACGGTCCTGCAAACGATTTTGGATGAAGACAAACGCGGCCGGGTCATGAGCTTTTTCACCATGGCGTTCATAGGGGTGGCGCCGTTCGGCAGTCTCGGCGCCGGCTCAATGGCCGGCATTCTCGGCCCGCGGAACACCTTGCTGCTCGGCAGCGCCGGTTGCCTGATCGGGGCGGCGATTTTTGCCCGCCACCTCCCGCGGATCAGGGAAAAAGTGCGCCCCATCTATCTGCGCATGGGGATCATCCAGGAAGTCGCCAATGGGTTGGAGACTGCGGCGGAGCAACCGCCGTTGGTGGGGGAGAGCGTTGGTTTGAAGAATGACGCGGACTGAAAAGGGTTGCCGCTTTTCTTTGTGTATCTTCCTCCCTTTTCTTGACTGTCAACACGCATTCGCGATAGTCTTTTTTCAGAGTCATAATTCAGAATCAGGAGGGAGCGTTATGGGACAGGAAACAGCAGCCGTCTGTATAAAATGCCGGAAATCCCCTGCAAGTCTGATGCGATGCAAGGAATGCCTCACCTTTTTTTGCACCGAATGCTATCCGCCGTTCGTCGTCGACACCGGAGTAATCCCGGACAGGATGGATATCTGCCCCAAATGCGACAGCCGGGAGGTTGAGCATCTTAAAAAAGCGTAAAAGCCAACGCCGGTTTCCTGGAGAGCGACGCCGCAAAAAAACCGCGCCCATTATGGTCGCGGTTTTTTTGTATGACCGATTCCGGGGGACACCAACTCTTAAGAAACCGGCGCCCTCCCCTTTTTACTTTTTTACGCAGAGGCGACCGAGGCATCACGCCGGCCGTTGCCGCCGCACCATCTCCCTGAATGACCGACAGGCGCCGGGAAATTTATGCAGCCTCGCCTGCGGCCTGGGAAATATTGCCTCGCTTACAGGTTCGGCCCGATCCTCCCAACAACCGCCATCGGTGGAGAGTGTTGCGCTGTAAAAACACGGATTCATGTCTGGCACACAGCTTTTCTTTCTGCTGAGCGCGGATGTCTTCCAGCCGACAGAATAATACCGGACGCCGTAGTATCCTAAGACGCAAGAGGGGTAAGAGGCGTTCAACGTTCAAAATGGCAAGAAGGAGGAGATATGGGAAAAATAAGCGCATCGGCGGACGGGAAAACCCCCGGGGAAGCAAAGGGAGTACTGGGGTATTTTGTCAACAATCTGCGCGCGCAGGGGATGCTGTCGAAAAAAACCATTATCGGTTATGTGGCGGCATGGTGCGCATGGGCATTTATTTTATGGGGCATGGATCTTTCCTCCTTTATCCCGGCATATTCCGCAAAGGCGGTCCTTGCCGTTATTGTCTGGGCCTGCATCATCTGGGTTACCGAGGCGATCCCCGTCGGCGTAACCGGCCTTATGATCCCGATGCTGCTGGTGGTCACCAAAGCCGTGCCGAAGATACCGGAAGCCTTCGGA
>JBAYUD010000088.1:0-10122 GCA_041675265.1 Desulfurivibrionaceae bacterium
AAACTCCGGCGAGAAAAGATTCTTCAAGGCCCGGTCGTTCCTGCCCCGGCTGTCCCCGGTAAAGCCGATGGCTCGCTCGCTCAGCTCGCGCGCCCCGGCATTGGTGGTCATGATCAGGATCACGTTGCGGAAATCCGCCTTGCGTCCGGCATTGTCCGTGAGGGTCGAATGGTCCATGACCTGGAGCAGGATGCTGAACAGGTCCGGATGGGCCTTTTCGATCTCGTCGAGCAGGAGCACGCAGTAGGGATGCTTGCGGATGGCGTCGGTCAACAGCCCGCCCTGGTCAAAGCCGACATAGCCCGGAGGCGCGCCGATGAGCCGGGAAACCGCATGCTTTTCCATGTACTCGCTCATGTCGAACCGCTCGAAATGCACGGACAGGGCCGAGGCCAGCTGCTTGGCCACCTCGGTCTTGCCGACCCCGGTAGGTCCGGCAAAGAGAAAGGAACCGGTGGGCCCCTCGTTCTGCTTGAGGCCCGCCCGGGATCGCTTCACCGCCGTGACCAGGGCGCTGATCGCATGGTCCTGGCCGAAGATGTTCTTTTTCAGCACCGTGTCCAGCTCGCGCAGATGACTCAGATCGGAGCCGCTGACGCTTCTCGCCGGGATCCGGGCCAACCGGGAGACCGCCTTTTCCACATCACGCACCGTCACGGTCCGCCGCTTGTCGCCTGGGACAGCGGCCAAGCGGAAGGCGGCGCCGATCTCGTCCAGCACGTCAATGGCCTTGTCCGGCAGAAAGCGGTCGGTGATATAGCGGCCGGCCAGTTCCGCCGTGGCCTTTACCGCCGGGGCCGAGTAGGTGATGTTGTGATGCGCTTCGTAGCGGGGCAGCAACCCTTGCAGGATGGCGTAGGTCTCGGCCACGCTGGGCTCCTCGACGTCGATCTTCTGAAAACGCCGGGACAGAGCGCGATCCTTTTCGATATGGTTCTTGTATTCCTCGTAGGTGGTCGAACCGATGCAACGCAGCGTTCCGGCCTGGAGAGCGGGCTTGAGCAGGTTGGAGGCGTCCATGCTGCCGCCGCTGGTTGCCCCGGCCCCGACAATGGTATGGATCTCGTCGATGAAGAGAATGATGCGCGGCTCCTTTTCCACCGCGGAGATGACCGCCTTGAGCCGCTGCTCGAAATCGCCCCGGTACTTGGTGCCGGAAAGCAGCCCGCCCATGTCGAGGAGGCGGATCTCCACCCCTTGCAGCAAATCCGGCACCCGGCCTTCGTGGACCTGCAGGGCCAGACCCTCGGCAATGGCGGTTTTCCCTACCCCCGGCTCGCCCACCAGCAGCGGGTTGTTCTTGCGCCGGCGGCACAGGGTCTGCATCACCCGCTTCAGCTCCGTGGTCCGGCCGATCAGGGGATCAATCAACCCTTGGGCAGCCCGCTCGCTGAAATTGATGGTGTATTTCTCCAGCGCCTCGTTTTCCTTGGTTTTTTCAGCCCCTTTTTCCTCGGGTTTCTTTTCCTCCTGCGGCGTCCCCTCCCGCTCCAGGCCATGGGAGAGATATTCCGTCACGTCCAGCTTGCTGATCCCCTCGGAATGGAGGAAGTACACGGCAAAGGACTCGGCCTCGGCAAAGATGGCGGCCAGCACATCCCCGGCATCCACCTCTTTTTTGCCGCAGCTCTGGACATGGGCTATGGCCCGCTGGAGAACCCGGTTGAAGCCGAGGGTCTGGATGGGGTCGTGGGCAATGCCCTCCTTGACCATGGGCAGATTGGAGGCAAAAAAATCCTCCAGCCGTTTTTTCATTCCCTCGGGATCGCCGCCGCAGACCACAATGGCCCTGGCGGCCAGCTCGTCGTCCAGCAGGCCGTAGAGGATATGCTCCACCGTGACATGTTCGTGCCTGCGGATCTTTGCCTCCCGGATGGCACGCACCAGGGCTATTTCCAGCTTCGCATTTATCATCTCGCGCTCCTCTCGGGAAACCCGTCACGCCTTGTAACTATTCCGCAGCACCGCATCTACGGCACTGCCGAACAGTTACAGTGGGATATTTCAGTCCGTTATTCGATCAGTACTACGCTTTCTCCATAGAACATTTCAAAGGGTATTCATTCTTGCGGGCCAGGTCATGCACCAGAATCACCTTGGTCTCCGCCACGTCGCGCGTGTACACCCCGGCCACCCCCACCCCCTGCTCATGGACATTGAGCATGATCCGGTTGGCCTCTTGCACGCTCTTGTGAAATATCGTTTCCAGCACCGTCACCACGAAATCCATGGTGGTATAGTCGTCATTGTGCAGCAGCACCTTATACATGGAAGGGCGTTTGGTCTGCTGTTTTTTTTCGGTGACAACCGAACCTTCACTCTCCCTGCCAGTACCGCCCATGCTTCTCCCGCTCCCTTGCAATCACTCCGATGTCTGTCTCTGTCCATTTTTCCAAAAATAATCATTTTTTCCCGATCCGCACGCCCATCTCGCATTTTTTTCAACGGGCAGACCCTATCCGGCCACCGTGGCATGCCTGGAACGTTCCCGAACCTGCAGGACGGAAAAAAGAAAATCCTCCAGAACCAGATACTCAGGCAGGCCGGAGCCTTTCAGTCGGTATTCCGCCGTAAGCAAGGCGGTTCGGGCCTGGGTCAATCCCGTCAGGGTGAAGCGCTCCGCCTGCTGAAAACTCTTGTACACGGCAAAGGGATAACCGGCCAGCACCTTCTGCTGCGGGACGAGAGCTGCTTGCAACTGGGGCAGCAACCCTTTTTGGAAGGCGGCATAGGAGATGGACTCGGGATATGCATAGGCAGGGTATTCGATGATGGCGCGCACCAGCAGCAGCTTGCGCAGGAAATTGCGCAGCCCGGCCACCACGATGAGCGGATGCACCCCGTTTTCCTGCAAACGCCGGGAGATGGTCAGCGATCCGGCCAGATCATGGTTGCCAAAGGCCTCGTTCAACTCGTACAGGGCCTCTTCCCGGGTCCGGCCGACCATGGCGTTGAGATCCTCCATGGTGACGGTCTCCGCCTCGCCCACGGACAGAGCCAGCTTTTCCGCCTCCATGGCCACGGCCACCGGATGAAAGCCCACCCGCTCGAGGAGCACCGGCAAGGCGCGCGGCTCCAGTTTCTTGCCGAACCGGGCCAGGCTCTGCTGGACAATATCCTTGAGCAGTCCGTCCTGATCCTTGCGCGCTGCGGAACTTGCCCCGGTATCCACGGAAAGATCGACCACCACGCAGTTTTTTTCCAGATACTTGAAGAGCTTCTTGCGCTTGTCAGCCGCCTCTGCCATGAGAATCAGGATATTGCCCGGAGGAACCCCCGCCTCCAGGGCCGCGGTCAGCAGCTCCGCCCCATCGACCTTGGCCGCAGCCACGGGGAGGTTTCCCTCGCCTGTTGCACACGCCTCCGCCACCCAGTCCAGCTCCTCCGGCTTGGCAAAACCGAACAGCTCCTGCCAGCGGCTCGGCGCGCAGGCAGCCATCTCCTCTTTCTCCCAATCCGCGAGGGTCAGATCGGCCAGGGCCAGCATCTGCGCCAGATACCGGAGGGACTTTTTCAGCTCTTTTCCGCTCCAAGCCTTGCGCGCCTTGTCCCAGAGGGCGCCGGCCACAACCTTGGAAAAAAGGATCTGGGAGTCCGTCACCCGGATAACCTGCCTGGCGGCAAACAGGCTGTAGGTCTTGAGCATGTTGACCGTGGCGCCGATCTCTTCCTGGTCACCGTCAATGACCTTCAGGCTGCTTAACCGCTGAGCCTCATCGGGCAGCAACCGGCAGACCAGGTCGTTGGCGATCTCCTGACAGAGGTAGCGTTCGCCGAAAAGCAGGTAGACCGGCGCGGTTTCCCCGCGTTCCACCCCCTTGAGCAGCGTATTGATTTCCTGTCGTTTATAAACCGCCATCCCTGTATCCTTGCGCCCATGCAATCCTGCAAGGGCGGACGCGCTTCCTGTTGACTGACTCACCCCTTATTGCTACTCTCAATAGTAAGTAATGTGTCTCGTTGCCCTTGTCACTGAAAAAAATCCCTGACAAGCCCGGCAACCCCCAGCAACAGACCATCCAGCCAAAAAGGCCGCCATGACGCCAGCCGCGACTGAAAAAACAGGGGTGCTCCTCGGCGGCTCCGGTCTGATCGGCGGCACCCTGCTCTATTATTTCAAAACCCATGGCGAGGGGAGGATCAACGTCCTTGCCCCCAACAGCAAAAAACTCAGCCTGCGCGACCCGGACGACATCCGCCGCTATTTCGAAAAGAGCAAGCCCGCCTTCATCATCAACTGCGCCATTGCCGCCATCGACAGCGATCCACAGCTTGCCTACGAGATAAACTATCTGGGCACGGTCTCCCTGGCCAAGGCGGCCCAGGAACTCGGCATCCCCTACATCCACCTGAGTTCGGCCGCGGTCATGCCCAACGGCCTCAATCTCAGCGAGGAAGACCGGTTGCCCCTGCGTCCGGAGCTGCCCAACTACACCAAGGCCAAGCTCATGGCCGAACTGAGCCTCGAACACCTGCGCAGGGTCGGAGGCCTTGATTACACCACGATCCGGCTGGGCATCGTCTATGGCGCCCACGACCACAAGATCCAGGGCTTTCACCGGTTGTTTTTCGCCATTGTCGACCGGTCCATGCCGGTGCTCTTTACCAGGCAGGATGCCATGCACTCCTATTCCAACGCCCGGAAACTGCCCTATTTCGTCTCCCAGGCACTGGACAACCGTCCCGAGTTTTCCGGGCAAACCTACAACTTTGTCGACCCCAATCCCGTCTCCTTGAGCCAGCTCATCCTCACCATCAAGTCCTATCTTGAGCTGAAAACCCCACGGGAGATCTACCTGCCTTTCCCTGTGGCGCAATTCGGCATGGGGATCATGGCCCGGCTGGTGCGGCTGATAACCCGGCTCGGCATCGATGCGCGGATGCCGGCCGAGCTGCTGTTTTTGAAGAATTTCTACGAGACGCAGACCCTGTCCGCGGCCAAACTAAGGCAGTCAAGCTTTGTTGATCCCGCCCCGGAGGCAACGATCTTCACCGAGTTGCCCGAACTCATCGAGTACTATGTCACCCGGTGGGAGCACCTGAACCTCATCGAGCCGTTCAACAAGGAATTTTTTGACCCGCGCAGGCGAGCCGAGGAATTTCTTCACACCCCGGACCAACTCCTGCGGGAAATTCACCAGGAAAGCGATCTTCCCTTTCTCAAGCAGTGCCCCCTGTCCGGCGCAACCCAGGGGGAAGAAACCACGCAGGGCCGGGCAGACTGAAGCCTCGGCCCTGCGCACGGATTACACCGCGCAGCGCTGCACCTCGGCGCTGACGCCCACCTTGCCGTAGTTGCTGGCCCCGCACTCGTTTTTGCCCAGGTCCATGGTGTCGGCCTCCTCCTGGCTGACCTTGAGCCAGCCCCCGTTTACCCTGCGGATCTCGGCATATACCCCGGGCTGGGGGCGCATGTTGTCCTGAATGAAATCGGCAAACTTCTTCTCGTTGGGCAACCGGAAGGCGATGACATTTTCCCGGAGGTCTCCCAGTTTGGCCGAAAAGATCCGCTCACAGGTGGCCTCGCTCCAGTTGGTGTAATGGCCGGGCAGCACCAGCACCCCGTCGTCGAGGTTCCGCAACCGCAGCATCAGGGTGATATAGAGCTCCCTGGCCCATTCCTGCCATTTGCCGCCAAGGTCGGGACGGCCGGCGGTGTTGATGAAGACGGTGTCCCCGCTCACCAGATAGGTGTCATCGATGAGATAACAGGTGCTGCCCATGGTGTGGCCCGGCGTGTGCAGCGCCTTGACCCGCGGGCCGTCCCCGCCCAAAGGATAGATTGCTCCGTGGCTGACCGGCGTACAGGGAAAGACCGCGCCTTCGAAATCCAGACTGTTGACCATGGCCGTGCAGCCCGGCTCCTCGGCGAACTGGGGGGTGCCGGAGATATAGTCGGCCTGGCGGTGGGTCTCGAAGCTGGCGATGATCTTACTGCCATGTTGGGCGGCCAGACTCTTGTATTCCTCGATGTTGCGCGAGGGATCAAAGACCATGGCCTCTTTTCCATGGATGAGCAGATAGCTGCACGAGGCCTTGCCCGGCCGGATAAACTGATACAGGGTATAGGGGTGGCCCTCCGGGGTGACCTTTTTGGGCGCCAGGGCATTGCCCCAGCCGACAATGCCCTGCTTGAGATAGCCCACATCGGCAAAGCCATTCTGGCAGAGCAGATCGGCAACGTATTTGGCCGAGCCCTCCTTGGCGCAGACGATCCGGATCTTCTCCCCCTTGGGGATGCGGTCGAGACTGCCCTGGACATCCTCCATGAAATTGAAGTAGGGAATATTGAGGTAGGGAAAAAACGCCGGCCCCTCGACGCTCCAGTTGGCAAAATCCTTTTCGTTGCGGACATCGAGCAGGATAAAATCGGGACGGCCGCTGATCCAGTCAAAAAGCTCATTGGCGGTGTAGAGAAAAGGTTCGCGTGCTTCCATGGGGCCTCCTAAAAAAAGGGGTTGAGGTTTATATTAATAAAGATTACTAATAACGGAAATTTTCCGCAACGGCTTTTCCTCGGAACAAACCCTTTTGCCTATTTGTTCCTCCGCGCCTGTGCTATTATTTAATCACATCCGATCTGCCGCCTGAAATTTTTTTAACCTAAAAGAATGCGAGATGACGATTTCCTCCGATCCTTCCGACAACACCCTGACCCAGGACCACCTCCAGCAACTCCGCCGCCAGCAAGAGATCGTTGAGAACCTCCTCCGGATCAGCTTCAACGACACCCCGCTTGCCGCCCAACTTTCCGCGGCCCTGGACCTGATCGTCAAGATCCCTTGGCTGCCGCTCGCGGCAAAGGGAGGAATTTTTCTGGTGGACAAAACCAGACCCAAATCCCTCACCCTCTTTGTCCACAAAAACATGGCGCCCTCCCTGCTGGAACATTGCGGCACTCTCAACTTCGGCGAATGCCTGTGCGGCACGGCCGCCGCGGAACAACGCTTCATCTTCGCCCCCCATCTGCCCGAACAGGAGGCCTTCCGCTATGCGGGCCTGGAGGACCAGAGCCACTACATCGTTCCCATTGTCCGGAAAAACCAGCTGCTTGGCATACTGATGCTCTATGCCGAGGCAGGGCACGCAGGCGGAGAAAACGAACGCAAATTTCTGGAGACCGTGGCCAACACCCTGGCCCTGCTCATCGAACGGCAGCAGGGAGCGGACCTCCTGCTGGCCAGCGAAGCCAATCTGGCCAAGGCCCAGCAGATCGCCCAGCTTGGCTACTGGGATTGGCATATCAGCGAGAACCTCCTGTTCTGGTCGGAGGAGGTCTACCGGATCTTTGGGCTGAAGCCGGGAGAGACCCCGCCCACCTATGAGAAGTTCCTGAATCTGATCCATCCGGATGACCGCCGGAAAGTGCAGGAGGCGGTACAGGACTCCCTGGCCGACAAAAAACCATACAACCTCAACCATCGCATCATCCGGGAGGATGGCGCCCCGCGCGAGGTCCACGAAGAAGGCGAGGTGGAGTATGACGCGCACGGCGGACCGCGCCGCATGTTCGGGATCGTTCAGGATATCACCCTGCTGAAACGAACCGAGGAACAGATGGATCTGGCCGCCAAGGTGTTCGACAGCAGCATCGAAGGCATCACCATCACCGACGCCAAGGGAACCATCCAGGCGGTGAACAGGGCCTTTACCCATATCACCGGCTACAGCCCGGAGGAGGCCATAGGCCAAAAACCGAGCATCCTCAAATCGGACCGCCACGACGAGGCGTTCTACCGCGCCATGTGGTCCACCCTGCTGGCCGAGGGAAAATGGGAGGGTGAGATCTGGAACCGGAGGAAAAGCGGCGAGGTATACCCGGAACGGCTCACCATCACCGCGATCACCGACGAGTACGGCCAGGTTACCCACAATGTGGCGGTGTTCCACGACATGAGCGAAATCCGCAGCTACGAGGAACAGCTCCATTTCCACGCCTACCACGACGCCCTGACCGGGTTGCCCAACCGGTTGCTGATGCTCGACCGTTTCACCGTGGCCCTCAGCCAGGCGCAGCGGTTGCACAGACAGGTGGCGGTTCTGGTGCTCGACCTGGACAACTTCAAGCATATCAACGACAGCCTGGGTCATAACATCGGCGATGTCCTGCTGCAGCAGGTTGCCCAGCGGCTGAAGGAGGGAATCGGCGATGATCATACCGTGGGCCGCCTGGGCGGCGATGATTTCGCCATCCTCATCGAGCAGTGCGAGGATGAACAGGATGCGGTGCGGATGGCGGAAAAGGCGATTGGCCTGTTTGCCAAGCCCTTCAACCTGGCCATCTACGAAACCTTTGTCACGGTGACCATCGGCATCACCTTTTTCCCCTCCGACGGCAATGACGCGGACACCCTGCTGAAAAACGCCGAACTGGCCATGTACCGCGCCAAGGAGGAGGGTAAAAACAAGTATCAGCTTTTCACCTCGGCCATGAACGCCAAGGTAGTGCACCGCCTTTCCCTGGAAAACAGCCTGCGCAAGGCCCTGGACAGCCATGAGTTCCTGGTCTATTACCAGCCCAGGGTTGCCGCGGCCACCGGGCGCATTCTCGGGATGGAGGCCCTGGTCCGCTGGCAGAGCAAGGATGGCCGCCTGATCTCTCCCCTGGACTTCATCCCCCTGGCCGAGGAAACCGGCCTTGTCATCCCCCTCGGCGAACAGGTGCTGCGCCAGGCCTGCCGTGACACCCGCCAATGGCTGGGGAAGAACAAGGATCTGGTGGTTTCGGTGAACCTCTCCCCCCGCCAGTTCATGCAGGAGGATTTGGTCCGCACCATCACGGGGATCCTCCAGGAAACCGGCCTGCCCCCCTCCCAGCTTGAGCTGGAGATCACCGAAGGCGCGGTCATGACCAACGAACAGGCCGCCCTGGCCCAGCTTCTTGAACTGAAGGCGCTCGGGGTCCGCCTGGCTCTGGACGACTTCGGCACGGGCTATTCGTCGCTGCATTATCTGCGCAGGCTGCCGATCCATACCCTGAAGATTGACCGCTCCTTTATCAAGGATCTGCCCGGCGAGCCCAACAGCGCGGCCATTGCCGCCACCATCCTCTCCCTGGCCCAGGCCCTGCATCTGGAGGTGGTGGCGGAAGGGGTGGAAAACACGGAACAGCTTGACTTTCTCCGCCACCTCAACTGCAACGAGATCCAGGGCTATCTGTTCAGCCCCCCGGTTCCCGGCGCTGCTTTTGCCGCCTTCCTGAACACGGACACCCCCTTTCCCCTTCCGGAATAGCCCCTCACCCCCAAAGGCCGGCACGAACCGGCAGCCTCTGGAGATGCCTGTGAAAGCCACGGACCTGAACCTGGGTGAGCAACTGAAGATGTCGGAGCGGGAGATCCGCCGCCGGCTGGAGTTATTGTCCATCGGTCCTCGGGAGATGGAGGAAATGATCGGGATCAAGCCCCTGATCGCCCCCCATGTCGATGATCTGGTGGAGCAATTCTACGCCATGCAGGTGGAGGTGGACGAGATCGCCAAGCTGATCGGCGACTCCGAAACCCTGGCCCGCCTGAAAAAACATCTGTGCCGCTATATCCTCACCCTTTTCGACGGGGAATACGGCATGGAGTATGTGCTTTCCCGGCTGCGCATCGGCATGGTGCACAAGCGAATCGGGGTGCCGCCCAAGCTGTATGTGCCCTCGCTCCACAACCTTTTCTCCCTGCTGCGGCGCCGGATTCTCCTCGTCTCGGGCAATGATTGCGGAATCTGCGGCCGCAGGCTGGAGGCCCTGGAAAAAGTCCTGCTCTTTGACCTGGAGCTGGTTTTTGACACCTATATCCACAGCCTCATGGATGCCCTGGCCAAGGGACGGCAGGAGCTGGAGGAATACGCCGAGAGCCTGGAGGAAACCGTGGCCCAACGGACCCAGGAGCTGGCAACGCTGGCCAGCAAGGATGGCTTGACCGGGCTCTTGAACCAGCGCAGCTTCTATGAGGAGCTGCGCCGAGAAACCGCAAGAACCCTGCGGACCGAAGGAACGATCGCCCTGCTCTACCTGGACCTGGACGGTTTCAAGAAGGTCAACGACACCCTGGGACACCGCCGGGGAGACGAGATCCTCCTCGCGATCGCCGATATAATCCGCCCGATTGTCCGCGCCGAGGATATTGCCGCCCG
>JBAYUD010000089.1:0-9815 GCA_041675265.1 Desulfurivibrionaceae bacterium
CTGGTGCTGATCACCTCGAAAAAGGCAAGGGGCAGGGACATGGAAACCAGGCCATGGAGATTGCCCACCCCTGCGAGCAGCCGTGGCAGGGTAACATCCGCGGTGATCGGGCTGTCGGTTTTGGCAAGAATATGCAGCTGCGCCACGCCTGAAGGCGCCTTTGAGATCTCGGCCAGCATGGTGTTCTGGCTGTCACCGGTCAGGGCGAGATATCTTTTGGTGCTGAAGGGCAGCTTCATAAAAAGGATGGTTCCGTCCGCTTCGTCATTTTGGTTGCGATGTCTGGCCAGGCCGGCTCTGGCCGGCGGTCAGGGTAGAGAGCCATTGGGGGTCAAGAAAATCCGCCTGTTCGAGGAGTTCGAGGTTCGTGCGGAGCAGGGGGTTGTTTGGCGCAAGGGCGTGGGCCTCGCTGAAAACCCTTTTTGCCGGCGCGCGCAGCCCAAGCTCCGCCAGGGCAACCGCCATGTTGATCAGGGCCTCCGCTCTTTCCGGCTGTTGCTTGCGCGCCTGTTCGAGATAATAGATTCCCTGCCAATGTTGATTCTTTTGAATAAGAGCAACCCCCGTGTCGTTGAGTTGCCGGTACAGCTCGTTGCCTGTCGCACTCGGGGCTGTAGCTGGGGAAACCGGTGGCGCCGGAGGCGGCTGTGGGGAATCATCCGCCTTGGGCGCAGGCACGGCGGGCGTATCCTGTATCCGCGCCGGTGTAACAGCGGTGGCGGTGACAGCGGTAGCGGGAGGCTTGGTCTCTTTGTGCTTCGATCCGCTAAAAAATACGACCAGACCCAGCACCAGGAATACGGAGGCCCCCAGTAGAATTATCAGGCGCTTTTTGCCTGTGTCGGCATGCAGGCCAATTCTCGTGGCAGGAGCTGATTTTCTCTCGGGAAAACCTCCCTGTTCACCGGTGCGGATCTTTTCCAGGGTATTGTAGAGTTTGCTCACGCGTCCGCTTACCACTCAGAAGGTCGTTTGTCGGCGGAATCCACATTGTCGGTGAGGGGCCGGTCGTCATTCACATAGAAAACGGCGTCAACCCCACGGCCGGCAGCATCGCGTTGATTGCCCGGATAGTAGGCCCAGCCGGTGGATTCATCCGCCGCCCTGGGGTTTACCTGCACATCGGCCATGCCCTTTATCGAAACGCCGGAGGGGCTGGCGTACATGCCAGGCGCCTGGTCCGGCAAGTTGCAGAGCGGCAGGGCCTTGTTCTGTTCGGTGGAGTAAAAATCGCTGCGGACAATGCGCAGGCCGATTAAGGCGGCGGGCCGGGTGCTCAGGCGCAGTTCGTTGAATTGCAGCTCTTCCAGGGTGGGCCAGTCCGGATTATCGCCGTCGGGTCCGGTGTTGATCCCGGAGGCAAGAATCTTGGCATGGGCCAGTTCGATTCCTCCCCGGATGGCGGCAAGCTTGCCTTTGACCACCGAGATCTTCGCTTCTTTTTGAATGTTGAGATAGTAGGGGATCGCCGTGGCGGAAATGAGCCCGAGGAGGATAATGACGATGATGAGCTCGATGAGGGTAAAGCCTTTGTTGTTGAGCCTAAGCAATGGAAAACCTCCTGTGCCTTGGTGACTGTTCAGGTACAACATCGCTTCCCGTCAACTTTTTTACGGAGAAATCATTTCCTTGTAGCACAGATTTTCCTGGGAGCAAAGAAATAACATATTGTTTTATTGGGAAAAAATAACAAAAAGCGTGGTTTTTTGGTGCTTTTTGAGCGAGATCCGGATGGTGGTCCGGTTAAAAGATAATATTTTTGGATAGTTATGGTTGGTTTTGGAGTGAGTACCATGGGGAGGAAGTGGTGGCAATGGGGAGGACTCTGTATTTTTGAGAAGGAGGTTACAGGATGTACTTCGCCTCCACTGTGCGGCTGACTCCGGTGCCATGAAAGCCGCGCACCTGGATGGTTACGGTTGTGCCTGGAGCAGTAAAAGCAAAGGCAGGCCCACCGGTCGGAAATTCTGTTGTTATCCCCCCCACCGTGGGAGTTACTGGCGCGGCAATTCCTCCGCCGCCATCATCGCCAAGGATATTCAGCCGCATGGTGGATTCGGCGCTGTACAGGGACTGGGCCCAGAGGTAGTCCTCGGCCGATGAGGTCTGGGTGGTCACGGTGTAGCGGGCGATCAACAGGCCGAACAGGGAGAGGATGACGATGACGAACATCGCGGTAATCAGGCCGATGCCGCGCCGGTTGGCAAGGGGGGCAAGATATTCAGGGCACATTGCGGATCTGGATCTCCTTGTGGAAGCTTACGCTTTCGTCGTTGCGTGCAATGGCGAAGTGGATGGCCACCATGCTGTTTCGCGACGAGGTGCCGGGGGTGTAAGTGAAATAGGGCAGGCCGTCGCTGGGGACGATATTTTTGGCGAGAGATTGCGGGCTGCCGAATACCCACACGGTGTTTGTTTCCGTCACCGTGGCCGTGGATCGAGAAAGGACGCCGTTGGCTACAGAGAAGCGCACCGCCTCGGGTCGGACTGCGTAGTACCGGCCATACGGCGAGGTCGAGACGATGATTTCGGGGAAGTTCATTTTTCTGTTGCCTGGGCCGCTGAGACTGGCAACGCGGTATATCCTGCTGCTGTCGGCAAAGGCATCCCAGGAGGTATTGTAGATGGAAACCAGGGTGTTGACCGGCAGCGCGGCAGTGGGGTCGGTGATGCCGTCGGTGGGGTGTGCCTCTGTGTACTGGCCAAAGACAGGGCGCATGGCACTTTCATCGATTAGGCCGACGCTGATGGTATCGTCAGCGGTTGTGGTGTCGGAAACAACAACCGCATTGGGCACGGCGATGTGGATCTCCCTTTCCATCCGCACCAAGGCGGACTTACCTTCCTCGTATATCTCCATACGGACATCGGCGCCGAAGAAACCCTTAAACGCCTCGCTGATGAAACTGGCCCCCATGGCACCGACGATGCCGAGCAGCACGATGACCATGATCAGCTCGATCAGGGTGAAGCCGTTTTGGTTCTTTCCGCGTTGGGTCATGTTTTTTCTTTTTATCCTAAAGATTGCAGGCCACGGCCACAAAGCGGAAAACCTCCCCGAGGGGCGAGGTGATGGTCACTACAACCCGCTTGGTGTCTGTCTGATTCATAAGCGAACCGGCGGGCAGGTCATGGGTAATGGGGTTGGTGGTGCTGGGGATATAACGAACCGAGACTTGACGGCTATAGCCGGTTAAGATAAAGGCTGCCCCGTTCTGGTCCGTGAAGTTGCTGGATTCATTGATGCCGTTGTAATCGTCCACGTCATCGTAGTCGGCACGCTGGTTCTCGCCAGTGTCCGTACCGATGGCCGAGGCGGTGAGTGCCCCAGGATTCGCACAGTTGTCCACCAGTGAGGGTCGTGTCCCCTTGCTGGTGCTCTCCCCGGTGCAGATTGGCCCTCCTCCCATGGGAGTGTCCTCATCCCATCGCTTGGCCATAATCTCGTCCATCATGCCCTGGCCCATTGAGATGGCTCGCTCCCTGATCACCGGGTCTGGGCTATGAACGATGGCGTTGAAAAATGGCACTAAAATTCCGGCAACTGCGCCGAGGATGACGATGGTGATGACAGTTTCGATCAGGGTGAAGCCGCGGTTTGCGGCAGGTTTGTATGCAACGTGTTCCATGCTACTCCACGTACCCTGTGCGTCGGCGGACAGTGACGGTTGTGCCGTCACCATCCGCGCGGATAGTGAAAGTTATGTCGGCCGTCAGGGGAAGGCCGTCGGTAGTATTGATCGGTTCACCGAGAGCGTTGAAATATACGAAGGGATTGGTGCCTGGGGCGATGTTGGTGCTGCAATCGTCGTTGAGGCAGCGGTTTACATATTCCGTCTCCGCCACTTCCGAGCCGTCTGCCCTGCGTAACGTATATTGGTTGGCGGCTACGGCAATCCCCCAGGCTTTTCCGGGGGTCGTCTCGTAGTATCGTCGAGTCATGGCCTTATGCTGGGCATAACGCACCGCCCGCTTGAATTCTTTTGCCGCCGCTGCCTCCTCCATGCCGACTGGCCATCGCGCATAGATGGTTGCGGAAAGAATACCGAGAATGACAATGATCATGATCAACTCGATCAGAGTGAAGCCACGCTGGCGGTTTGTTCTGTATGGGCAAGGGATCATGGCCATGGCTCAGCGGATGATCTCCCGCCAGTTGATGATCCGGTCGTTGCCGCGATAGATGCCGAAGTTGACCCGGGCGGAGGGGTTTTCGTTGTAGTCGTTGTTAAGCCCGTCCCATTCATAGAGTAGCCAAGGGAGAGGGGTGGTGATTAGCGCGGTTACGTCGGCATAGCCGGTTTTTCCGGCCCCGGGCGGGCTGAAGGTCAAGTTGATTATTCCAGCGCTTATGGCTCCAACGGTCAAGGTTGTCGATGCGTTGCCATTGATCTTGATGGTGCCGTCAATCTGATTGACTTCAAGATTGTTGTCAAGTCGGTAAGTCGCTATGCCGCCTGGATTGGTGCAACTGTCTTGGGTATTGAGCGCGAAGGCCGAGCCGTTGTAGTATTCCAGGCGTGCGGGCATGATGACAGCCTCGGTCTCCGGACCGTAGGCATTGGGCAGTCGAAGGCGGCCATAGTGGAGCGGAGTGGCGGCTGCTTGCACAACAGCCGACGTCATGGTTACTGCGTCCGTGTCGGTGGGCTTGGCGCTGATCGTGATATTTGCTGGGGCAACGGGGGAGGCAGGACGGCTTGCCTGGTGTTTGGCAATTACCGAGGCCGTGCCGTTGCTCCAGTTTCCGGTTGGTGCTGTGGCGCTTGCCAAGAGAGTTGAAGCCGGGCTGGGTACGGCAGGCAGCCACGCAGCAGTGAAGTTGTAGTTGTTCCAGGCGGTCAGGTCGAACTTGGCGAAATTTCCTGTGTAATTCTGGGTTGTCGCATTTGCCGTATTTTGCGCGATCAGGGTGAAGGAAGTGGAAAAGCCGTCCTGGCCGAAGTAGGTGAAATTGCCAGGGTCACAGCCCTCTGTAACGCTTCCTGCCGTGATGGCGAAATGATCGGGGATGAAGCGGCCGAGGTTGCCGGTGGTGCCTGTTGTCGTGAGTGCATTCCCCAGAAAGGTATTGTTGGTTGCCGTCAGCGTGATAACTCCGGCCTCGCTCCAATTCAAATTGCTTACCGTGGCGATTCCATCAGTGAAGCTGTTGCGGGGAATCGAAGTGGTTCCGCCCAACGTCCCGTCTGCTGTGCCGACACCGGTGGGTGCGACACGGGTGTGGGTCAGGCTCACTGTTTCCGTCGTATTGTTTGAGCCCAAGCCAAAGCTTGGTGTGGCTGTGCCAGTGGCTGTGCGTGCCGTCACCGTCGTTTTGAAGGCTGCTCCTGCCTTGGCGAAGATGCTGCCGCCGCCCAATAGCCCCGGGTCGGCAGGTGCAGTGGTGCAATTGCCAACGATGGAAGAAGCGCAGGGTATCACTCCGAAGTCATATGGCTTGACCACGAAAGCATTGGAAGCCCCGGTCAAGGTTACCGAATTCACTGCCTTTTGGGCATGGAGCGTTACCTTGCCCGCATCGCCGTAATTGAAGGTGAATGGCGCATTGCCATTGGCGTCGAAGGTCATGTTGACCGATGTGTAACTCGATACGCTGCCATTGTTGTTGCGCGCAATAGTTGTGGCGCTCCCACCGTTTACGCTCATCAGGTCGGCTGCGTAGCACGTTGCCGGGTCATTGCACTCATAGGCGAAATTAACCGTGGTTGCCCCCGACAATGCAGCCTCGCAAGCCATGGTGGTATAGTTCTTCTTCACGGCCCGGAGGTAATAGGTTCCGGAAGAAGTTCCTGCTATCTGCGAGGGAATTGTGGCTTCCGCACCCCCGGCCGAGCCGGAGAAAATGAACCCGGCATCCGTGAATACCAAGCTGCAATCGGCGGTTGTGCCGATATAACAGTTGGTGGCGTGGGATGGCAATGGGATGACCGTACTTGTGCCCAGTGTCACCGTTTGGGGCGTGGTAATGGAGAGGTCTGCCGTGCCGGAGCCCGAGGTGAAGGTAATGGGGTTCGCCGTCCACCCGGAACCGGATAAGGTCACCGTTGTGCTGCCGGTGTAGAGGGTTGCACAGGCCGGGTCGGCGCAGGCTTTGACGGTGACGGTTTCCGGCATGCAGGTCAATCCGTCGCCGTCGTGTTCGATGCGGATATGATCGATGGAGCTTGCGGTGCAGGGGTGGGTGAGGGCGAGCACGCTTTCGATGGCGCTTTGGGATAGTGCGCTGCCAAAGACAGACACTTCGTCGATATTGCCGGAAAACCCGAATGAGTTGGTGTTTTCTCCGGCAGCATTTGTTTCTCCTCCGATGGAGGCAATTCCGGAATCGGAGCCAAAACTCGTTTCGGTCCATGGTGTTGTGTTTACACTAGGCAGTTGGGTGCCTGCCGTATTATAGACATATATCCTTTTTATCTTGTTGGGAACGTCGGCGACTGCGGCCACGAAATACCAAGTATTGTTGGTAATGACCTCGGCTGTGTCGAGAATCAGTCGCGATGGTGTTCCGCGTGAATAGAAACGCATTCTGCCGACGCCTCCGTCTCCCAAGCTGAAGCCGAAACCGCCCGTGTTGTTCTCGTCGTCAATGAAGATGCGTTGCCCCGGCTGGGTATTGTTCGTCGTTTTTATCCAGGCGGTGATGGTAAAGGCGTTGCCGTTAGCGCCAAGATTGGGGAAACTCGCGGGGAGTGCCACATAGTCTTTGTTGGTGCGGTTGAAAATGCCATAACGGCATGTTCCAGGATTGTTTGGATTAGCGGGGTATGCGTCGGCGGTCGTTGGTTTTGTGGCGGCCAAACTGGCTGCAGTCCCGGAATAAACATTAACGGAACTATCCGTAACTTCATTGGCGGTGCCATTCCAGCTTAATTCATCGAAGTGGTATTCGGCGACGAGGGAAATACTTGGGCGTAATGCCAGGAAGTGGGCGGCGCCAGTGTCTTTATCCCCGTCCGCCGTTGCTGTGCGATCACCAGTTGTCCCCGCTGTTGCCTGTGGTTCGGTATTGACCTCCAAGGCGATGCCGCCTGCGCTGGAGGCGGAGGCGGCATCTACCCGCTCGGTCATGCCGGAGGGCGGCGTCCAGCGCCTGGAGCTCGCGTAGGCATGGGTCGTGACGAGCATGTCACCATTGCTGGTTGCGGTCACAGATGGAGCCGTATGATTCAGTGAGTCGCGAGTTGTCTTGCCATTCTGCTGATCGATGGGTGTTGTGGTATCGACACCGCTGAAGGCAAGGATGCTGGCCACCGCGCCTGTGGTTGCACCGGAAAAGCTGAAGGTGTAACTGCTCGGCTCGGAAGTCCCAGCTATCTTGTAATAGGTGGCCAGGGTACCCATGTTGCCGTTTGATGCCGTATCGCTGCGGATCAGGGTCCAGTTGTTGCTGCCGCTCGACGATGCAGGACGTAGCGCCAACAACACCCCGTGTGAGCGGCCTGGTTGATTATAAGAAGCGATATACGCACCGGCCGATCCGGCTGTGGCCTGGTCTGCATCGAACAACCCTACCGCTGTGTCAATGTCGCCGGACTGATTGTGGGTACCGAGAAAGGCTCGGCTCCACGTTAAGCCGCCGCCAGTTGTGACCGATAAATTCGAAGGATTATTCGCGATATGGGCGGCGAACAGTAGCTTGACGCCATTTGTTGCCGTCGTCAGTGTTCCCGTGGACACTGAGGTGGCATCGTTTTTGTTGCTGGAGTCTGCTGCATATACAGGGGTTGTGTCGAAGGGAGTGGTCGTGTTGACCCCGCGGTAAGCAATGCATCGGGTGACGATTGAACTGCCATTGCTATGGGAAATAACCGGGTTGGTTTCGCTGCTGCTGGTTGCCACTTTCCAAAATAATGAGGCGGTGTGATTATTTCCGCTGCTTAATTCATACATTTTTGCCCAGCCGGACGTGGATGTCGAATGGGAGACGTTGTCGTGGGATTCGACCAGGCAGATCATCAGGTCGCCGATGGCGATGCCGGTCGGAAGTTCCGCTGTGACACTGCCGCTATCTTCACCTTTTGTGGGGCCCACCCCAACTTGGGTGATGCTGGAAGAACCTGGGGCGGAAATCGAAATTGTATTTGGCCGTACTGCAATGGAGGCTATCAGCACGTCGTTTGCGACCGTGCCAAGGGGTTTGTTGATGGAGAGGCTGCTGGCAGAAGTTGTGCTTGCGGTGGTCGCAGAGCGATAGGATATCTGGGCGTGGGCAGCGGCGGTAAGTAGCAGGTTCAGTCCCAACAGCAGCAACCCGACCAAAAACCGTATATGTATCGGGTGCGAAGAGCAGTGTTCAGGCGTGGCGCTGGAGGGAGGACCGTTCATTTATGTTCCATTCCGGCATCTTCATAGAGATTTTGGTTGGTACGTGTGCTGATACGACTGCCGCCAGTGTACCTAAACGCCCTGGCTACGTCAACGTGATGCTGGGGCAAGAAGCGCGGAATGTTATGCGATTGGGACGGGACTGGCAAAAGAGTCAATGAGTTCCCGCAGGCCGGCATAGGAAGTCTGGCTGAATATCTGGCGTCTGATTTCAGAACCGCCCACCACCCCTTTGAAATACCTCCCCGCATGGTTCTTGAGCTGGGAAGGCGGGGTGTCGGGTTGGTGGAGACGGATGAGCTCGAGATGGCGGTTCAGGGCCGCGAGCCGGAAGGTCAGGGATGGGTTTTCCGGCGCGTCGGCGGAGAAGATCCAGGGCGCGCCCAGGGCGCCCCGGCCGATCATCACCCCGTCGCAGCCGGTTTCCGCCAGCATCCGCAACCCGTCGGCATGGGAATGGACATCGCCGTTACCGATCACCGGGATGGAAACCGATTGTTTCACCTGGCTGATAAGCCGCCAGTCCGCAGTGCCGGAGAAGCCGTCGCTCCAGGTCCGGGCGTGGACGGTGATTGCGGAGGCTCCGTTGTCCTCGGCCATTTTCGCGAAATCGCAGGCAACGATGGACTGGTGGTTCCAGCCGGAGCGGAACTTGACCGTCACCGGCACGGAAGATCCTTGCACCACGGCCCGGATGATCTTCGCAGCCAGGGTGGGGTGCTTCATGAGGTAGCAGCCCGCCCCTTTTTTGATCACCTTTTTCGCCGGGCACCCCATGTTGATGTCGATAAGATCTATGGGGTGCTGGGAAAGGATGGTTGCCGCCTCGTTCATGACCTCTGGCTCGGCGCCGAAGAGCTGCATGGCCACGGGACGTTCAGCCGGGATGGTTCTGGTTAAGTCTAGGGTGTTCTGCTGCCGGAAATGGAGGCCGTGGCAGCTGATCATCTCTGAAAAGCATAGAGAGGCGCCGTGCTCCCGGCACTGGAGACGGAAGGCGAGATCGCTGTAACCGGCCAATGGCGCGAGAATGAAGGGGTTGTCAATACGGAGGGGGCCGATGGAAAACATGAGGGGAAGGCTCAAGGTGAAAGGAGCAAGGTGAAAGGTGAAGGAAGTCTTGCTTATATCCTTACACCTTTTACCTTGCTCCTGCGGTTTTTATAAAACCGCTTCCACGGCCTTGACCACGTTCTCCACGGTAAAGCCGAAGTAGGGGAACAATTGCTCCGCCGGGGCGGACTCGCCAAAGCGGTCGATACCGATAACCCTGCCCTTGGTGCCGACATAGCGGTACCAGCCGGTGGTGACTCCGGCCTCGATGGCGACCCTGGCCTGCACCGCGTCCGGCAGCACGGATTGCCGGTATTCCTTGCTCTGGCTCTCGAAGCAATCGGTGCTGGGCATGGAGACCACGCGAATCTTCTTGCCCTTGGCGGTAAGCTCCTTGGCCGCCGCCACCGCAAGTTCGATTTCGGAGCCGGTAC
>JBAYUD010000090.1:0-9425 GCA_041675265.1 Desulfurivibrionaceae bacterium
ACGAACCGTCTCGATCTTAAACTCACGGGTAAAACGTCTTCTCTTTGAAACCATGACAGTCCTCCTGGTGCTGTTGTAGCAGCTTTTCGGACTGTCCACAATTCCGGGGGAAGGTCAAGATATTGGAATAAGGATATCCATGGCGGCGGTGTTAACGGCAACGGTACTGACCCAGGATTGGCTACAAACCTACCCCGAGGAACTGCGTCGGGTGCTGGGCCGGGTTGCGCACCGCTCCGGGCAGCCCATGTATGTAGCGGGCGGACCGGTGCGGGATTGGCTGCTGGGAGTTGCGGCCAGGGATCTTGATTTCACGGTGCCGACGGACGCCGTGCTCTGTGCCCGCGAGGTCAGCGGGCTGCTGGGCGGCACCTTTGTCCTGCTCGATGCGGGGGAAGATGTGGCCAGGGTTGTCTGGCAGGGCTTGACCCTCGATTTTTCCGGTTTTAGAAACCACTCCGCCACCATTGAAGACGATCTGGGCCAGCGGGATTTCACCATCAACGCCATGGCTGTCCCGCTTGCTCCGCGGACCGGCAATCTTGCCGCACTTACGGTTATTGACCCTTTCGGCGGCGTGGCCGACCTTGCCCAAAAGCGCATCCGGACCCCGGCCCTGGCCAATTTGCTGGCCGATCCCCTGCGCCTGTTGCGGGCCTATCGCTTTGCCGCCACCCTGGATTTTGCCATCGAGCCGCAAACCGAGGCGGCCATTGCCGCCCATGGCGAGTTGCTGGTTGAGGCGGCCATGGAGCGGGTGGCCTATGAGCTTGGCTTGATCATGGGCTCACCCCAGGCCTGGCAGACCATCAACCGCATGGCCCAAACCGGTCTCCTCTGGGTTGTCTTCCCTGAGCTTGTTCCTGGCCGAGGGCTTGCTCAGCCTGCCAGCCATCATCTCGATGTGTTCGAGCACAGTCTGGAGGCCTTGCGCTGTCTGGAGAAAATCCTGCTTGATCCGGAGGGGTATTTCCCGGGGCAGGGCGGATTGTTCAGCGAAGTGGCCCAGGGGAAACGGGGTGTCTTGCTGAAATGGGCCGCCCTGTTTCACGACCTGGGCAAACCGGAGACCCACCGGCTGATTGAGGAAAAGATAACCTTTTACAACCACGATCAGGCCGGGGCCGCGATTTTTGAGGGTATCGCAACAAGGCTTCACTGGCCCAAGGACGACCGCAATCGGGTGGCCCGGCTCATCGGGCTGCACATGTGGCCCTTTCATCTCGGCAACGCCCGATTGCGCACCGGGATTACCCGCAAGGCCTGCCTGCGGTTGGTCAAGGCGGTTGGCGACGATCTGGCCTCGCTCTTCTTGTTGGCCATGGCGGATAGCCTTGCCGGGCAAGGGGTTGGCAAGCCCGAGGGCATGGAGGAAAATCTGGCCGCGCTCATGCGCGAGGTGCATGGGGTGTATGCGGAGCATATCCAGCCGGTATTCGCCAGCCCGCCGCTGGTTACCGGGCACGATCTCATCGACCTCTTTGGTCTTGAGCCCGGCCCGGTGTTCAAGGAGATATTGGATGGCCTGATGACGGCGCAGGTGGAGGGTCTGGTGGCGGATCGGGAGCAGGGGCTGGCCTGGGTGAGGATGTTTCTTGAGGCCGGGGCATCCGCAACGCCGCTATAACGGCATAAAGGGGCGTGATTCAAGGGGTATGAATACAGATTATTCCACAACGGCCCCTAAGCCGTTGTTCAAAATGTGTCACATTGAAATGTTGTGATCGGCATAAGGGGCCGTAATGAAGCAGCGTTAGCGGCGATGGTGAAAAATCTAATGATTATTCCACAACGGCCCCTAAATAAGTTTGACTGTTTTTTCCGCCCCGTTGTAACCTGAAAAAAAAGCAGGCGTCGGCGCAGAAGCCGGCGGGTGTTTTTTAAAGCAGATCAACCTCAAGGAAACCGACCGCAACCATGAACGACAAGATCCCGCAAGGCCCTTACTGTACCGTGGTTAAATCGCTCACCAAAAAAGATTTCCTGAACACGATCAACCACCACATGCTGAGTTTTCTCGGCCGCGACCCCCAGCGGGCCGGGAGCCGGGATCTGTACAAGGCTCTGGCCTACACCATCCGCGATTTTCTGATCGAGCGCTGGATTTCAACGCAAAAGGGCTATTACGCAAAGGGCAAGAAGCGGGTCTACTACCTTTCCCTGGAGTTTCTCATCGGCCGCTCTCTGGGCAACAGCCTTATCAATCTCGGGTTTTATGACGAGATGAAGGGCGTGTTGGAAGAGATGGGGTACGATCTCGAGGAGATCCGGGAGGAAGAGGACGATGCCGCCCTCGGCAATGGCGGTCTTGGCCGGTTGGCCGCCTGTTTTCTCGATTCCTTGGCAACCCTGGGCGTTCCGGCTTACGGGTACGGCATCCGTTATGAATACGGCCTGTTTTATCAGCGCCTTGTCGATGGCTTCCAGGTGGAGCATCCTGATAACTGGCTGCGCTACGGCACCCCCTGGGAGTTTGAACGGCCCGCGAATCTCTATCCGGTGAGGTATTACGGCCGGGTGCAGCGGTACCGCAACAACAAGGGAGAGCTGCGGACCGAGTGGATCGAAACGGAAGAGATCATGGCCATGGCCTGCGATGTTCTGGTGCCCGGCTTTAACAACGACAATGTCATCAACATGCGCCTCTGGACCGCCAGGGCCTCCCGCGAGATCGATCTCGGCTCGTTCAACCGGGGCAACTATATCTCGGCCGTGCAGGACAAGGTGCAGTCGGAAACGATCTCCAAGGTTCTCTATCCCTCGGACGATATCCGGGAGGGCCAGGAGCTGCGCTTGAAGCAGCAGTACTTCTTCGTGGCCGCCACCTTCCAGGACATCCTCCGGCGGCACAAGAAAAAACACAATGATTTCGATTCGTTCGCCGATGAGATTGCCGTGCAACTCAACGATACCCATCCCTCCATAGCCATCCCGGAGTTCATGCGGCTGCTGGTGGACGAGGAGGCGGTTCCTTGGGAAAAGGCTTGGCAGATCTGCGTCGGCACCTTTGGCTACACCAACCACACCCTGATGCCCGAGGCCCTTGAAAGCTGGCCCGTTGAGTTGCTGGGCAAGGTGCTGCCCCGGCACCTTGAGATCATCTTCGAGATCAATCGGCAGTTTTTGGAAGAGGTCGCGGCCAGGTATCCGGGGCGCGACGATCTGCTGCGCGATATGTCCATCATCGAGGAGGGGCCGGTGAAAAGGGTGCGCATGGCGTATCTGGCCATCGTGGGTAGCCATTCGGTCAACGGGGTGGCCGAGCTCCACACCCATCTGCTCAAAACCAGGCTTTTCAAGAACTTCCACGAGTTTTATCCGGGCCGCTTCAACTGCAAGACCAACGGCATCACCCAGCGGCGCTGGCTGCTCAAGTGCAACCCCGGTCTTGCCGGCCTTATCACCGACACCATCGGCGGGGAATGGGTCACCAACCTCGACTACCTGCGAAATCTCGAACCCTACGCCGACCAGCCCAAGTTTCAAAAGAAATGGGCCAAGGTGAAAACGGAGAACAAAAAACGTCTGGCCGCCATCATCAAGCAGGATTGCGGGGTGGTGGTCAATCCCAACACCCTGTTCGATGTCCAGGTGAAGCGGATCCACGAGTACAAGCGGCAGCTGCTCAATATTCTCCATGTCATCACCCTGTACCACCGGATCGCCAACGGGGAGGACACCGATTCTCCGGCTCGGACCGTTATCTTCGGCGGCAAGGCCGCGCCGTCCTATTTCAAGGCAAAACTGATCATCAAGCTGATCACTTCGGTGGCCGAGGTGGTCAACAGCGATTCGCGGGTCGGCGACCGGCTCAAGGTGGCTTTCATCCCCAACTACGGCGTTTCGGTCGCCGAAAAGATCTTCCCGGCCTCCGACCTCTCCGAGCAGATCTCCACCGCGGGCACCGAGGCGTCCGGCACCGGCAACATGAAGTTTTCCCTGAACGGCGCCCTTACCATCGGCACCCTGGACGGAGCCAATATCGAAATCCGCGAGGAGGTGGGGCCGGAGAACATGTTCATCTTCGGCATGACCACGGAAGAGGTCGAGGAGGCCAAGCGCAATCCGCGCCGCAACGCCTTTGACGTGTATCGCGACAATGCCGAGGTGAAACGCACCCTGGACTCCATCCGCAGCGGTTATTTCAGCAGGGGCGACACCGTCTTGTTTGCTCCCATCGTCGAAGGGCTGCTCAATCTCAACGACCCCTACCTGCTGCTCCTTGACCTGGAGGATTATCTCCGCTGTCAGAAAGAGGTGGGCGAGCTGTATCACGATCAGCCGAACTGGATCCGCAAGTCCATCCTCAATGTGGCCCGGATGGGTAAATTTTCCAGCGACCGGACCATCCGCGAATATGCCCGTGACATCTGGGGAATCGCGGTGGACTGACGGGTTTTCAGTGTCGGGCAGACCACTGCTCTCCCCCAAAAGGCATTGACTTTTCGCCCTATTGTTGATAGCTAGCAGGATGTTAAAAAGGCAGGACAGCGCTTTTTTTAACATCCTGTTTTGCATTCGGGCGCCCGACAGCCGCGCCTTTCTTGATACTGGAAAAAACTATGACCCAAGACAACCCATCCTCCCGTTTTCAGGCCAACGGCCTGGCGACCCTTATCGGCAGCCTGCCGGTTATCGACCACCGGGAAGCATTTTCCCTCATCTTCGAGCATACCCCGGACATTCCCCTGTGGCCGCAACTGCCCAGTAACCCCAAGGAGGGGATGCTCAGCCAGTTCAGCGAAGGGATGCCCGGCATTGTCGAAGAGGGGGACCGCACCTATTTCGATATCCAGACCGAGTCCTTTGCCGAGGAGATGCTGGCCTACTTCGAGCAGTACCTTGCCGCGGTCGAAGACCCAACCCTTCTGCCCAACTCGCCCTTTGCCGTCAGCCGGGACAGGGCCCAGGGCCTTTTCGCCCTGAAAGATGCAGTGGCCGGGAAAACCGTGGTTGCGGTCAAGGGACAGATGACCGGGCCGTTTACCCTGCTCACCGGCCTCCACGACCGGGAGGGGCGGGCTGCCTATTATGAGCCGACCATCCGGGAGATGGTGGTGAAGGGGCTTTCCCTCAAAGCTGCCTGGCAGGTGCAGGTTCTCGCGCAGTCGCAGGCCCCGGTCATCCTCTTTATAGACGAACCGGCCCTGGCCGGCCTTGGCTCCTCCGCCTTTCTCAGCGTTTCCCTGGATGAGTTGGGCCAGGAACTCAATGAAATCATTGGTGCGGCCCAGGGGGCGGGCGCGCTGGTGGGCGTCCATGTTTGCGCCAACACCGACTGGGAGTTTCTCCTCTCCACCTCCATTGATATTGTCAGCTTTGACGCCTACGGGTTTTTCGACAAGCTGGTCGCCTGCAAGGATGCGCTGTACGCCTTTTTGAAACGGGGCGGCATCATTGCCTGGGGAATCGTGCCCACCTCGGAAAAGGAATATATCGAGCGGGAAACCGCGGAGTCCCTGCTTGCCCGCTGGGAGGCGCAGGCCGCTCAGCTTGTCGGCGGTGCCTGGGATTATAAGTCCCTGCTGCAACAGACCTTGATCACCCCCAGCTGCGGAACCGGCTCCCTGCCTTTGACCCACGCTAAAAAGGTGCTGGCCCTGACCAGGGATCTTTCCAAGCTCTTGCGTGACAAATATCTTTAAGGCACAGGCGCTGTCCGGCTATCTTTTATCCAATCACCATAAAAGTTTGAGTACTGAGCAATGGAAGAACTGAATCAGGTTTTGAAGCAACGCCGCCAAAAGGCCCAGGAGCTGGCAGATCTGGGCGTTAATCTCTATGCCAACGATTTTCGGCCCGCCCATCGGATCAGCGATATCCTGGCGAAAAACGACAACCCGGATGCGCCCCTGGAAGAGGGGGTCAAATCCGTGGCCGGCCGGATCATGGCGTTGCGCAAGTTTGGCAAGGCGGCTTTCCTTCATATCCAGGACGAAACCGGCCGCATTCAGGTGTATGTCAAGCGCGACGAGGTTGGCCCCGAGGTCTACCAGATCTTCAAGAAACTCGATCTCGGCGATATCGCCGGTTTTGGCGGCGCCCTGTTTCGTACCCAGACCGGAGAGCTGACCATCGATGCCTCAAGTGTCAAGCCGATCACCAAATCCCTGCGCCCCTTGCCGGAGAAGTTCCACGGCCTCACCGATGTGGAAACCCGCTACCGCCAGCGCTATGTTGATCTGATCATGAACCCGGAGGTGCGCGACACCTTTCGCAAACGGGTGGAGATCATCCGCTTGATCCGCGATTTTCTCACCAACCGGGGGTTCATGGAGGTCGAAACCCCCATGATGCAGGCCATTGCCGGCGGGGCCACGGCCAAGCCCTTCAAGACCCACCACAATGCCCTGGGCATGGATCTCTACCTGCGGATCGCCCCGGAGCTCTACCTCAAGCGGCTTCTGGTGGGCGGGTTTGAAAAGGTCTTCGAGATCAACCGCAATTTCCGGAACGAAGGGCTTTCCACCCGGCACAATCCCGAATTCACCATGCTCGAGTTCTACCAGGCCTTTGCCACCTACGAGGATCTCATGGATCTCACCGAGGAGATGGTTTCCTACATCGCCGCCGAGGTCACCGGCTCCATGGTCGTGAACTACCAGGGTCAGGAGGTCGATCTTTCCCCGCCCTGGAAACGCTACACCATGGACGAGGCGCTTGTTGAGGTGGGCAAGGTCGACAAGGGTGTGCTCGCCGATCCGGCCCGCACCCGCCAGCTCGCCCTGGAAAAGGGCATCGCCCTTGAGCCCATGGCAGGGCACGGCAAGGCCAAGACCGAACTCTTTGAGCTGCTGGTGGAGGAAAAGCTGGTCAACCCCACCTTTGTGACCCAGTATCCCACCGAGGTCTCGCCCCTGGCCCGCCGCAACGAGAAGAACCCCGAGGTCACCGACCGGTTCGAGCTGTTCATGACCGGGAGGGAAATGGCCAATGCCTTCAGCGAACTCAATGATCCCATTGATCAGAAACAGCGGCTGAAAAAGCAGATTGATGAACGGGGCAATGATGAAGAGATATTCCCCGAGATGGATGAGGATTTCGTCCGGGCGCTGGAGTACGGAATGCCCCCGGCGGCAGGGGAGGGCATCGGCATCGACCGTCTGGTCATGCTGCTGACCGATTCTGCCTCGATCCGCGATGTCATCCTCTTTCCGCATCTGCGTCCGGAGAGCAAGTAGGCCGTGTAACCGTCCAGGAGCACGGCATCTGCTTCGCCGCTTCGCTGCTGTCATCGGTCGGCTCATGTGCAAGAGCACACTTCGCCGGCCTCTTCCGCGCATCTGTGGCGCTCCTGAACGGTTACACTCCCGAGGAGCCAGGGACCTCGCCGATCTGTCTTTTTGTTCCAGAGAGACGGCGTTGTCCGGTTGGAATATTGCCGAAGGCAAGAAAAATCCCCTCTCCCCTTGCGGGAGAGGGACAGGGTGAGGGGGAAGGTGCATGAGGTGACGCTGTTGGCACCTCCACCATCCCCCCAACTTCCTCCCAGCAAGGGTGGGGGCAGTACAAAATCATAATCGGCCGCTACGGGGAAAAAGAGGGAAATTGTGAATTTTGAATGGTTTGTCTGCCTGCGGTATTTGAAGGCCAAGCGCAAGCACGGTTTCATCTCCCTGATTTCGCTGATCTCCATTGCCGGGGTCATGGTCGGGGTTATGGCCCTGATCGTGGTTCTCGCGGTGATGACCGGTTTTACCTCCGAATTCCGGGACAAGATCCTTGGTATCAACTCCCATGTGGTGGTTCAGGATTATACCGGCAATATCGGCAATTACGAAGAGGTTGCCGCAAAGGTTCGCGCGGTTGAGGGGGTAAGCGGGGTCACTCCCTATCTGTACAGCCAGGCCATGATCACCGGCGGCGAGGGCGGAACCGGCGCGGTGCTGCGCGGCCTTGACCCTGCCACGGCGCAAGGCGTGCTCAGCCTGGGAAAACATCTGCGCACCGGCGCAATCGCCGATTTGTCGCCCGGGCAGGGAGACGGCGCAAGAAGACTGCCGGGCATAATTTTAGGCAAGGAGCTTGCCGCCCAGCTGCATGTCGCCACCCATGACCGGGTACGGCTGATTTCGGCTTCCGGGCCCCTGACGCCCATGGGGGTAATGCCCAAGGTCTCCACCTGTCTGGTGGTCGGGATTTTTGAAACCGGCATGTACGAGTATGATTCCGCCCTGGCCTATGTCTCCTTGGAAACGGCGCAGCGCTTCTTTGACCTGCCCGGCGCGGTGCACGGTCTGGAGGTGAAAACCATTGATCTCAATGAGGCGGACCGGGTCGCCAAGCGGATCGAGCAGGCCCTGGGGCCGAACTTCTTCGCCAAGGACTGGATGCGGATGAACCGGAATATCTTCTCCGCCCTCGCCCTGGAAAAAACAGCCCTCTCGATCATCATGGCCCTGGTGGTGATGGTCGCGGCCTTCAATATCGTCAGCACCCTGATAATGGTGGTCATGGAGAAGAACAAGGATATCGCCATCCTGAAATCCATGGGCGCCACCTCCGGCAGCATCATGCGGATTTTCATCTACGAGGGCTTGGTTATCGGCCTTACCGGCACCTTTTTGGGGGTGCTGGGGGGGCTGGGCCTTTGCGCGATCCTGAGCCGCTACCAGTTCATCGAGCTGCCCGACGTTTATCCGATTTCCACCTTGCCGGTGCTGGTCCTGCCCTCGGACGTGATCCTCATTGCCCTGTCGGCAACGGTTATTACCCTGGTCGCCACCCTGTATCCTTCCTGGCAGGCAGCCAAGGTCGATCCGGCCGTGGCCCTGCGGTATGAATAGAGGAGGCGGCCCCATGGTCAACGGCGCACCGGAACAACCCTTCTTTTTTGAAGCGCGGGATATTTACAAGGAATACCGCAATCACGCCAGCCTGCAGGTGCTTGCCGGGGTAAATCTGCGGCTGGTCGCCGGGGAAATGGTTGCGGTGGTCGGCGCCTCCGGCACCGGGAAAACAACCCTTCTGCATATCTTCGGCGCCCTTGACAAGCCCAGTCAGGGTCAGCTTTTTTACCGGGGCGAGAATGTTTTTGAAAAAACCGATGACCAGCTGGCCCTGTTCCGCAATAAGGTGGTTGGCTTTGTTTTTCAGTTTCACCATCTGCTCCCGGAGTTCAACGCCCTGGAAAACGTTCTGCTGCCCGGGCTTATTTCCGGGCGGAAGCGCTCCGAGCTTGCCGGGTATGCGGAATATCTCCTGGAGCGGGTCGGGGTGTTGAACCGCTCCACCCACAAGGTGGGGGAGCTTTCCGGCGGTGAGCAGCAGCGGGTCGCCCTGGCCCGGGCCCTGATCATGAAGCCCGAGGTTCTGCTGGCCGATGAGCCCACCGGCAACCTTGACCCTAAAACCGGGCGCACGGTTTTCGAGCTTATCCGGGAGTTGAGCGAAACCCTCTCCCTGGCAACGGTCATGGTGACGCA
>JBAYUD010000091.1:0-9313 GCA_041675265.1 Desulfurivibrionaceae bacterium
GGGTTATTTTCCAGAAATACATTGAATTACCGATAATTTACATATAGTGTTATACATATTAAAAGCCTCGCGGCACAATGCTTGCTTTACAACCAAACCAAAGAGAAGGTGCCGGGTTTTTCCGGACTTCCTTTTTCCTCGAGGAGAGAGAACCATGGCTGCGGATAAAGACCCACAGGCAACAGAAGATGTTCCCAAGAAGAAATCCAAGATGGGCTTTTTCATCATCCTTGGCGTAGGCATCCTCGTCCTCGGAGGCGGAGGCTTTTTCGCCTATACCAAATTCATGAGCCACAAGCCGGCGGTTGAAGAGGTTGCCGACCAGGAGGCCAAAAAAGAGGCCACCCCGGTGATCGGGGAAATGCTGGTCATGGAACCCTTTGTCGTCAATCTGGCCGACCCCAAGGGCAAACGCTATCTCAAGGTCAAGATCGAACTGGAACTGGAAAGCAAGGAAGCCGTGGACAAGGCCACCAAGGCGGCGCCCAAGCTGCGCGACATGGTGATCATGATGCTCACCAGCCTCGGCTTTGAAGAGGTCATGACCCCGGAGGGCAAGATCCGGGTCCGCGATGAGTTGCTGGAACGCTTCAACGAGATCATGCGGCCCGACCATATCAAGAATATTTATTTTACGGAATTTGTCGTGCAGTAGCCCGCGCGGCTTCTGCATGTTAACCTGAAAAAACAGCCCACGACACCCAGCGGACAAGCATGGAACAGATTCTCAGCCAGGACGAGGTTGACGCGCTACTCAAGGGAATTTCCGGCGGCGAGATCGAGGAGCCGGAAGAACCCATTGACGCGGAAGCCCTGGGCTATCAGGCCTATGACTTCACTCGGCAGGAAAGGATCGTCCAGGTCAAGATGCCGGCCATGGAGGCGATCTCGGACGCCTTCATGCGCGCGGTCCGCACCTCGCTTTCCACCACCCTGCGCCGGATCATCGACCTGACCTCCGCCCCCATCGAGCTGGAGCGTTTCGGTGCCTTTGTCCGCACCCTGCCCGTACCGAGCAGCCTGCAGATCTTCCGCATGGCGCCCTTCCGGGGCCACGCCCTCATCGTCCTTGAGCCCAAGCTGGTCTTCACCCTGGTGGAAAACTTCCTGGGCGGCACCGGCACCAGAAACATCCGCATCGAGGGCCGCGATTTCACGGCCATCGAACAGCGACTCATCCGGCGGGTGGTAAATCTCCTGCTCAACGACCTGGAAAAGGCCTGGTACTCCCTGCAGCCCCTCAAGGTCCAGTATATCAGAAGCGAGATCAATCCCCAGTTCGCCAAGATCTGCCAGCCCGAGGACGTGGTGATCATCTGCCGCTACGACGTGGACATGGACCGGGCCGTGGGCAGCATCACGGTCTGCATCCCCATGAGCAACCTGGAATCGGTCAAGGGCAAGCTCCTTACCACCTTCCAACGGGAGCAGAGCGACGAGGATATCAGCATCAAACGCGTCCTCACCGAAAACATCAAGAACATCCCGGTGGAGTTCGTGGTGGAACTGGGGAGCGCCACCATTTCCGCGGGGGACGTCATGGAGCTGGAGGTCGGCGACATCATCCAGCTGGAACGCCGCACCGATGACCTCCTGCCGGCCTTTGCCGCCGGAGAAAGAAAATACATGGGAACCCCCGGCGTGCATCGCGGCAACAATGCGCTGCTCATCAAGAAGAAGGTTCTTGACCCGAACCGGGAATAAGGGGCAAGGTAAGGCCCAAGCCTTTCACCTTGAGCCTTTCATAAGAGAAGATCACCTGAAAAAGGAGAAGAACCATGGCTGACGACCCCTTGGACGCCGCCGACACGAAGGCGGAAGGAGCCGGTGATGACTGGGCTGCCGCCTTGAGCGAACATGAAGGTTCCGGAGGGGCCCAGGCCCCGGCCTTTGCCGAACTGGGCTCCACCGCGACCACCGCCCCGACCGGCAGCCAGAACCTTGACTTTCTGCTGGATATCCCCCTGAACGTCACCGTGGAATTGGGGCGGACCAGCATGATCATCAACAAGATGCTGCAACTGACCCAAGGGTCGGTGGTCGAACTCGACAAGGCAGCGGGCGAACCGGTGGAGATCTTTGTCAACGACAAACTGCTGGGCAAGGGCGAGGTGATCGTGGTCAACGAACGGTTCGGAGTGCGGATCACCGAGATCATCAGCCAGGCGGACCGGATCAAGAACATCGGCTGATGTGTCGCCGCCAGTGCTGCTGTACGTAAACAAGCGATTACCTGAGTGGACAGAACCATCATGAAGATCCGGCAACCATCATCCACCCAAGGAATGTTCTCCCCAAAGACGTTGGCCGCCTTGGGGGCAAGCCTGCTGTGCCACCTCTCCTGCCCGTTTTTGCTCCTGGCCGCGGAACAGCCCGCCCCCCTCACCGGCAATCAGGAAACCATCTCCCTGACCATGGCCATCTTCAAAACCCTTGGCTCGCTTATCCTGGTGGTGGGCCTCATGCTCCTGCTGCTCTTCTGGATCAGGAAATTAGGTTTGACCAAGGGTGGCCCCGGCCAGGAAGGGCTCATCACGGTTCTCGACAGCCGGATGCTGGCCCCCAAAAAACAGGTGAGCGTCCTGGAGGTGGCTGGAACCTATCTGGTGATCGGCCTCACCGAGCAGCAGATCACCCTGCTGGCCACCCTTGACGCCAATGACCGCCTTACCGAGGCGACGCGTTCCAGAAAAACATTCCACCCCCTGCCGGACTCCTTTGCCTCCCTGCTCGACAAGGCCGGCCAGACCATCTCCGGCATGAAGCAAAAAAAGGAAAAACCCCATGCACAATAAACCTCTGCCATCCTGGCCCATGCTCATCGGTCTGCTCGCGGGGCTCATCCTCCTCTGCCCCGGCGAGAGCTCGGCCGTGACCCTGCCCACCCTGCAGATCGGCGTGGGCGAGGCCCAGAACCCCAAGCAGGTTTCCGCCCTCATCGAGATCCTCCTGCTGTTCACAGTGCTCTCCATGGCTCCGGCCATCCTGCTGATGATGACCTCCTTCACCCGGCTGGTGATCGCCTTTTCCTTTTTGCGTCAAGCCCTCGGCACCCAGCAGGTGCCGCCGACCCAGGTTCTCATCGGCTTGGCGCTCTTTCTCACGGTGTTCATCATGACCCCGGTTTTCAATCAGGTCAACGCCACCGCCATCAAGCCCTACATGGCCGAACAGATCAACGCGGAACAGGCCCTGGAGGAAGCGGCAAAACCGGTGCGCGCCTTCATGTTCAAGCAGACCAGGGAAAAAGACCTCGAACTCTTCCTTTCCCTGTCCAAGACCCCCAAACCGAAGAACAAGGAAGAGGTCTCCACCGCCATACTCATCCCCTCCTTCATGATCAGCGAGCTCAAAACCGCGTTCACCATCGGCTTTGTCCTCTTCCTGCCCTTTCTGATCATCGACATGGTGGTGGCCAGCATCCTGCTGTCCATGGGTATGATGATGCTGCCTCCGGTCATGGTCTCCCTGCCCTTCAAGCTCCTGCTCTTTGTGCTGGTGGACGGCTGGTACCTGATTGTGGGCTCCCTGGTAAAAAGCTTTGTGGTGTAAACTATGACTCCTCCCGAAGCCATCTCCTTGGTCCAGAACGCCGTTACCCTGACCCTGCTGCTTTCCGCCCCGGTGCTGCTGGTGGCCATGGTGGTGGGGTTGCTGATCTCTCTGTTTCAGGCGATCACCCAGATCCAGGAAATGACCCTGACCTTTGTCCCCAAGATCGTGGCGGTCATGGCGACCCTGCTGTTTCTTGCCTCCTGGATGATCACCAAGCTGGTGGATTACACCCATGAGCTGATCGTGAACCTGCCTACCATCATCCGTTGACTTGCGAGTCCGCACCATGCCCGAAGCCGCGCTACTGAACTGGACCCTGACCCAAACCCTCTCCATGGTCATCATCCTGACCCGGGTGGCGCCGCTTTTGTTTTTCATGCCCGTCCTCGGCTCGACCAGCGTCCCCCCCCAGGTCAAGATCCTCCTGGCCCTGATGACCTCCCTGGTTTTGCTGCCGGTGGTCCGGGTTGACCCGCGCCTGATAACCGGCGCTCCCCTCGGCTTTGTGGTGCTTGTGCTCTCCGAGATCCTGCTGGGCGCAACCCTGGCTGTTTTTGCCCGATGCATCTTTGCCGCCACGGAGATCGCCGGCCAGATGGTCGGCATCCAGATGGGCATGGGGGTGGCGGGCGTCATGGATCCCCAGTTCGGCACCCAGGTCTCGCCGATCGGCATGCTCTGGAATCTCACCGCCATCCTGATTTTTTTAAGCATCAACGGCCACCACATGTTCTTCTCCACCCTGGTGGAGAGCTTCGAGTGGCTGAAACCCGGCGCGGCCAGCATAACCAAGGCCACCTTCGAGGGGCTCATGCAAGGGGCCTCGCACATGTTCGTCCTTGCCGTCAAGATCATGGCCCCGGCAGGCGCGGCCCTGTTTTTCTCCCATGTGGCAATGGGCATCGTCGCCAAAACCGTTCCCCAGATTCCGATCCTGATCGTCGGGTTGCCGATAAACCTTGCGGTTGGCTTTATCTTTGCCGGATTGTCCCTGGCGTATCTCTTGCCGCTGATGATCGCGAATTTTGAAATGCTGGCCCGGCTCCTGCCCAGGCTGGCCATGGGCATGGGGGGCTAGAGCATGGCGGACGAATCCTCCGGCCAGGAAAAAAGCGAGGCCCCCACCTCCCGGCGCATCCAAGAGGCCCGGAAAAAGGGCGACGTGGCCAAGAGCATGGAAGTGCCTTCCGCCGCCGTCCTGCTCGCCGGCCTGCTCACCCTGTACTATGCAAGCGATTACATGCTGGGGCAATTCCTCCTCCTGCTCAGGTATTACCTCGGCAACCTGCACGCCATTACCATAACCACCAACAACATGACCGTGCTTACCCGGGAAACCATGCTCCAGAGCACCCTCCTCCTCGCTCCGGTCATGGGGGCCATCTTTGTCACGGCCCTGGCAGCCAATTATGCCCAGGTCGGCTTCCTGTTCACCACGGAAAAACTGGCGCCGAAATTCGACAAGATCGACCCGATCCAGGGATTCGCCCGTCTCTTTTCCAAGCAGACCCTGGCCAATGTGGTCAAATCCGTGGCCAAACTGGTCATCATCGGCTACGTTTCCTATGCGGAGGTGATGAAGGCGCTGCCCGGCATCCTGCCGCTCATGGATCAGGAGCCCATGCCCATTCTTGCCTTCATGAGCAGGGTCGCCTTCTGGATCTTCCTGAAATCCGCGCTGATCATCGCGGTGCTCGCGGCGGTGGATTATGCCTTCCAGCGCTGGCAGTTCATGGAAAAGATGAAGATGACCAAGCAGGAGATCAAGGACGAGGCCAAGCAGACCGAGGGCGACCCCCACGTCAAGGGCCGCATCCGCTCCATCCAGATGCAGATGGCCCGGCAACGGATGATGTCCGAGGTGCCCAAGGCGGATGTGGTCATCACCAACCCCACCCGGCTGGCCATTGCCCTGCGCTACGATGCCCTGGCCATGGCGGCCCCCACGGTGCTGGCCAAGGGCGCCGGGGTCATCGCCCAGAAGATCCGGGAAATCGCCGAGGAGCACGGCATCCCCCTGGTGGAGGACAAGCCCCTGGCCCAGGCCCTGTACAAAAGCGTGGACTTGGGCGAGGCCATCCCGGAAAACCTCTTCCAGACCGTGGCCGAGGTTTTGGCTTATGTGTACAACGTCAAACGAAAACGGGCTTGATTGCGATGAATACGGTACTGTCACATATGCTTTCCCAATCAACCCTTGCAACCATTACCACTGTTGGTCCGTGCAACCATGGCAGATAACCCCGGCGCCGCAACAGGGCTGAAAGCAGTCAACTTCGAGATGTCGGGCCTCTTCGTGGCGCTCGGGGTCGTGGCCATTCTCATGGTCATGATCGTGCCGCTGCCGCCCTTCCTGCTCGACATGCTGCTCTCCTTCAACATCACCATCGGCCTGCTCATCCTACTGATGAGCATGTACAACACCAATCCGCTGGATTTTTCCTCCTTTCCCTCGCTGCTTTTGATCACCACCCTGTTTCGGCTGGCGCTGAATATCGCCTCGACCCGGCTCATCCTGCTCCACGGCCATGAAGGCGTCGGCGCGGTGGGCCATGTCATCCAGTCCTTCGGCAATTTCGTGGTGGGCGGCAACTTCGCCGTGGGCATCATCATCTTCCTGATCATGGTGCTGATCAATTTCGTGGTCATCACCAAGGGTTCCGGCCGTATCGCCGAGGTAGCGGCCCGTTTTACATTGTACGCCATGCCCGGCAAGCAGATGGCCATTGACGCGGATCTCAACGCCGGGCTGATCAACGAAGCAGAGGCAAAACGCCGCCGGTCGGAGGTCAGCCGCCAGTCCGAATTTTACGGGGCCATGGACGGCGCCAGCAAATTCGTGCGCGGCGAGGCCGTGGCCAGTCTGGTGATCATAGTCATCAACATCATCGGCGGCTTCTTCATCGGCGTCATCATGCAGAACATGCAGGCTGCCCAGGCGGCGGAAACCTACACCCTGCTCACCATCGGCGACGGACTGGTCTCCCAGATCCCGGCCCTGGTCATCTCCACCTCCGCGGGTATCATTGTCAGCCGGGCCGCCTCCGACGTGAGCATGGGCAAGGAATTCATGAAACAGTTCGGCCTCCAGCCCCAGGCCTTGGCGGTTTCCTCCGGAATCATCATCATGTTCGGCCTGGTGCCTGGGTTGCCGCACCTTCCCTTTATCTTGCTGGGCATAGGCATGGGCGCCATTTCCCTGATGGCCTTCAACAAAACCGCGGCGGATAAGGAAGAGAAAAAAGTCGAAGAAGAAAAGGAAAAGAAGGCTGCCACCCCGCTGCCAGGCGCACCGGAAACAGTGGAAAGCCTCCTGCCCCTCGATGTGTTGCAGCTTGAGGTGGGCTACGGCCTCATCCCCCTGGTTGACGAAGCCCAGGAGGGCGATCTGCTGGAACGGATCCGGGCCATCCGCAGACAGTTTGCCATGGACATGGGCATGATTATCCCGCCCCTGCATGTGCGCGATAATCTCCAGCTCAAACCCGATCAGTATGTCCTGCTCCTCAAAGGGGTGGAGGTGGCCAGGGGCGAGATCATGATGGGCCATCTGCTGGCCATGGATTCCGGCATGGCCAAACGGAAGATCGAAGGCATCCCCACCATGGAACCCGCCTTCCAACTGCCCGCCCTCTGGATCGCCCAAGAGAAGAAAGACGAGGCCCAGGTGGCGGGCTACACCGTGGTTGACCCATCCACGGTCATCGCCACCCATCTCACCGAGGTGCTGCGCACCCACGCCGACGAACTGCTCGGCCGCCAGGACACCCAGAAGCTCCTGGACAATCTGGCCAAGACCCATCCCAAGGTGGTGGAGGAACTTGTGCCCGGCCTGCTGCCCCTGGGGTTGGTCCAGAAGGTGCTGCAGAATCTCCTGCGGGAGCGGGTATCCCTGCGCGACCTGCTGACCATCTGCGAGACCCTGGCCGACTTCGCCCCCATGGGCAAGGATCCGGACATCCTCACCGAGTATGTGCGCCAGAAACTCGCCCGCTCCATTATCAGCTCCTTCACCGATGAGCAGGGGACGCTGACGGTCCTCACCCTTTCCACCCAGGTCGAGGATCTGATCCGCGAATCGCTGCAGAAAAGCGACCAGGGCGTGTTTCTCAACCTGGAACCGAACCTGGCCCAACGGTTGTTGGCCTCGGCAAAGACCATGGTGGAAAAGGTCTCGCTGGAAGGCTACCAGCCCATCATCATCTGCGCCCCGATTATCCGCCGCCATTTCCGGCGGCTCATGGAACGGTTCATGCCCCACGTCATGGTCCTTTCCCACAACGAGTTGACCGCGCAGACCCAATTGCAATCCCTGGGGACAATCGAACTCAACCCCAAGAAATAGGTAACTATCCAGCTTGATGCCGAAATTTAACGAACACCACGGAATGTAACTGTTCAACAGCGCCGCTTCACTGCTGCCGCAGATGCGCGAAAGAGGCCTGCGAAGTGTGCTGTTGCCCATGAGCAGGCCGATGACAAAGCAGATGCGGTGCTGCTGGGCAGTTACAGCAATAGAGGAGTGAGGAGCAGCGATGCGAATCAAGCGTTTTGAAGCCTCGGATACCCATAGCGCCATGGCCATGGTCAAGGAAGAACTCGGCGAGGATGCCGTTATTCTCTCGACCAGGAACCTTCCCGGAAAAAGCGGTACCGGCAGGGGCGGGCCACGGATCGAGGTGGTGGCGGCCATGGAATACGACCCGGAGCCGGAGATTACCCTTCCGCCCCCGGAAGCCCCCGGCGCGGAAGCAAAACGGCCAAAGACGGTGGGATACGGCTATCAATCCGTGCGCCAGGCCCCGGCAAAAGCGGCGGTACGCCAGCCCGCCCAGAAACGGGCCATGGAGCAGCAGGGCTTTGACAGCAAGCTTTCCGCCGAACTGTCCCGCGCCCTGCCTGCCGAAAAATCCACCAAGAGCAGCAAGGCCGCCCAGGTCCATTTTGAAGCCAACGACCTGAGGCTGCGCTTTGCCAATTTCCTGCGGCGTCAATACTGTGCCAAGGAAGAACTTGACAGCCATGCCGGATCGGGCCGCCCCTCCCGTGGATCTGCCCAAACAGGGGAGCGGCCCGACCCGAAACAGGTTGCCCAGTGGCGGGACAAGATCATCGACCAGCTACAGATCACCCCGCTTTCCATCGGGATCAGCAAGGCGCCCACCGTGGTGGCCCTGATCGGCCCCACCGGGGTCGGCAAAACAACGACCGCAGCGAAAATCGCCGCCTGGTACAGCATCCACGAAGGGATGAAGGTGGCGCTCCTCTCCATGGACTGTTACCGGATCGGCGCCACGGACCAACTGCGCACCTACGCCAAAATCATGCGGTTGCCCTGCGAGATCGCCCTGCGCAAAAGGGATTTGCAAGCAGCCCTGCTCCGCCACCAGGACAAGGATCTGATCATCATCGACACCGCGGGCAAAAGCCCGTATGACCCCAATCACATCCGGGAGCTGGGGGAATGGTTTGCCCTGGAAAACGGGATAGCGCCGTATCTCGTCCTCAGCGCCACCTGCAAGAAGGAAGACCTGCAACAGATACTCACCACCTATGCGCCGTTGCGGGTGAAGGGGCTGGTCCTTTCCAAGCTCGATGAAACCAGGGCATACGCCACCCTCTGCCAGCTGCTGGCCGGGGCGGCGCTGCCCATTTCCTGCCTGTGCACCGGCCAGAGGGTTCCGGAGGATTTCCTCCTCGCCTCCCGGGAGTTCCTGCAGACCCTGTTCGGACAGGGATGGCAGGCGGCCGCCGGTGA
>JBAYUD010000092.1:0-9222 GCA_041675265.1 Desulfurivibrionaceae bacterium
AACCCCATCCTCGGTGAGCTCTTCCAAGCGCACCGTAACCAGCTGATTCACCATGGCGGCGTCCCCCGCGAAGGAGACCGGGATATAGTTTCCGGTATAGCCCTTCAGCAACCGCCCCTGTTTGCGGCCTTCCACCAGGATTTCCCGGACGCTGCCCAGATGCCTGCGATAAAAAGCGGTCCGTTTTTTATGATGCAAATCCCGCAGGAGCGCAACCCTTTCCTCCTTGTCCGGTTTGGGAACCTGATCCGCCATGGTGGCGGCAGGGGTTCCCGGCCTTTTCGAATAGGGAAAGACATGGAGATAGCTCACCGGCAACGATTCGAGCAGGCGGTAGGTGTTGCCAAAGGCCCCCTCGTCCTCGCCGGGAAAACCGACCAGCACATCCACGCCGATGGCCACATCGGGCAAATGCGCCACACTTTTTTCCACCACCGAGGCAAAGGTGGCGGCGGGATAACGGCGGTTCATCTTTTTGAGTATTTGGTCATCCCCGCTCTGCAAGGGGATATGCAGATAGGGCATGATTGCAGGCGATCGGGCCATGAGGCCCAGGAGTTCGTCCGTAATCTCGGTGGGCTCAAGCGAGCTCAGGCGATAGCGCACCGGCAGATTCCGGGCCAAAAGCAGGGTCAGCAATTCGCGCAGATTGGTTGGGGGGGTAAGATCCTGGCCATAATGCCCCAGGTGGATGCCGGTGAGCACCTGTTCCTTGTAGCCCTGAGCGGCAAAGATCTCGGCCTGGGCCACAACCTCGTCCGGCCCAAGACTCCGGCTGCGCCCCCGGGTATAGGGCACGATGCAGTAGGAACAGAAGCTGTTGCAGCCGTCCTGCACCTTGAGATAGGCCCTGGTCCGCTCCCCGAAGCTGGTGGCGACAAGGGGGCAAATCTCCTTTTGCCCACCGATATTGCCCAGGTGCATCTCCAGATCACAGTGCCGGTCGGCCAGGGCCACCTCCACCAAACGGTGCTTGCAGCCGTTGCCCACAATGCAGATGGGGCTGTCGGCGATATCGAGGATCTCCTGGGCGGCGATCTGCGCATAACAGCCGGTCACGATCAACCGGGCCTCGGGATTGGTGCGCAAGGCCCTCCGGATCAGCTGGCGGGACTGCGCCCCGGCCCTGGCCGTGACCGCGCAGGTATTAATGATGTAGACCTCCGCCGGCTGGGCAAAGGGGACCAGCTCCACCTCCCGCTGGGCAAGCTCCGAAAGGAAGGCGGCGGACTCAAACTGGTTGACCTTGCAGCCGAGGGTGGTGATGGCGATTTTTTTCTTGCTCTGTCCCGTGATGTTCATGTCTGAGGCATACTGTTTTCAGTCGGAATTTGCAACAACAAGCCCGGTTCCGAAGGATCAGAAAACATCGATAATCTTCAGGCTGTTGGTGGTGCCCGCCACCCCGAGCAGGGTGCCGGCGGTGATCACCAGCCGCCGCGTCCCGGGCCGAAGCAGGCCGGCGTCCTTGATCCGCTTGGCCAATTCGAAGTCCGACAGGGCAACGGAAGGCACCCCCAGGGGGAAAACCCCGGAGGAGAGGGCAAGGATATTACGGGCCGTGGGATTGTCGGTGATCGCCACGATCCAGGGCCGCGGCCGCAGCCGGGCGATGCGCCGGGCCGTGGTCCCTGTGGCTGTCGGAGTTACGGCCAGGTCCACGGTCCGGTTTTCCAGAACATCGCAGGCAGCGCTGCTGACCAGATCGTCGATGCTGTCCTCGGAACGGATCGCCGCCCGGACCTCCAGGGCAATGGCTCCGCTCTTGACCAACCGCTTTTCAGTCTGGCGGGCAATTTTCTTGGCAATGCGCACCACCGCCGCGGGATCATGGCCGATGGCGGTCTCCTCGGAAAACATGATCGCATCGGCGCCGTCGAGGATGGCGTTGGCCACGTCGGTGACCTCGGCCCGGGTGGGCCGGGCGTTGTCCACCATGGAGAGCAGCATCTGGGTGGCGACGATCACCGGTTTTGCCGCCAGGTTGGCCCGGTGGATGATGTCCTTCTGGAGGCCCGGGATCTCCTCGATGGGCAGCTCGATGCCCAAATCGCCCCGGGCCACCATCACCGCGTCGGCCACAGCCAGAATCCCATCCAGGTGGGCCACCGCCTGCCGCCGCTCGATCTTGGCCAGCAGGCAAGGGTGGTACGGCCCGGTTTGCGGCAACAGAGCGCGGGCAGCCAACATATCCTCCGGCCCGCCGACAAAGGAGATGCAGATCACATCGGCCTTGTGCTTGATGGCAAAGGCGATGCCGCGCTTGTCCTCTTCGGTGATTACCCCGGACGGCGCCTCATAGCCGGGGATGTTAACCCCCTTGTTGGAACGGACCACCCCGGCCACCAGGGCCTCGGTTTCGATGATCTCGCCCTCGATGGATTTGACCTTGAACTGCAGCATGCCGTCGCCGACAAAGATAATGGAGCCCGGCCGCACCCCTTGGGCCAGCCCGGAAATTTCATGGGGCAAAAAAATCCCCTTCCCGGGCCGGGACTGGCCGTCCGGCCAAAAACGGACCTTGGCGCCCCGCCGCACGACAATCGGCTTGGGCACCGTGCCCAACCGCATCTTTGGCCCGGGCAGGTCCACAATGATGGCCACCGGTCTCCCCATTTCCCCGCTGATCTTCCGCAGACTGGCGATCACCCCGGCATGTTCCTCAAGATCTCCGTGGGAGAGATTCAACCGAAAGCCATCGACCCCGGCAGCCATCAGACGGCGTTGCACGGTCGCGGAAAAAGAGGCCGGGCCCAGGGTGGCAACAATCTTGGTCTTGGAGATGAACGGGTTCATGATGCGCCTCGGCTTTTCCAGGGGGATCAGGGAGCTTGCCTGCCCCGCAAGACAAGGGCTTGGCAAACGCGGGATTTCGATCAGTGTATCGTTTTTCCGCCTCGGCTGCCAAACACAAATTGCACCCCATTCATTTGGCAATCTCGCCGCAGCCGAGAACCGCCTCGCCCTCATAAAAAACCGCAAACTGGCCGGGGGTGATGGCGCGTTGCGGATCGGCAAAGATCACCCGCACCCCGCCCTCGTGCCGGATAAGCTCCGCCTGGCAGGCGGGATGCCGGGAGCGGATTTTCACCATGCATGCGTGGGGCAAGACCGGGGGCTGGCCGCTCAGCCAATGCACCACCGGCAACACCGCCTCCCGCTGCCAGAGATCCGCATCCTTGCCCACCACCACCGCGTTCCGCGCCGGGTCAAGCCCCACCACATACCAGGGGGTGGCGTCCGGCAGCCCGAGCCCCCTCCGCTGGCCGACGGTATAGTGGTGGATGCCCGCGTGCCGTCCCAGGTCCTTGCCCTGCAAGGTCAGCATCACCCCAGGCCGCCCTTGCCCCGGAGAATGGGCGGCCAGAAACTCCGCCACCGACTGGTGTTTCAGAAAACAGATATCCTGGCTTTCCGGGGTGTGCCTGAAAGCCAAGCCAAATTCGGCGGCAAGGTCGTAGACTGTATCCTTTTGCAAGGAACCCAAGGGAAAGCGGAGGCGGCTCAGTTGCGCCTGGCTGAGCATCCCGAGGAAATAGGATTGATCCTTTTTGGGATCAACGCCTTGCAGCAACCGATAGCCGGTGGTTGCGTCCCCGCTGATCCGGGCATAGTGACCGGTGGCCAGAAACTCCGCCCCGAGACCCTCCCGCGCCTGGTCGAGCAGCCGGCCGAATTTGATGGTGCGGTTGCAGACCACGCAGGGGTTGGGGGTTTTTCCGGCAAAATAGCCGGCGCAGAAATAATCCACCACCTCGTGCCGGAAAGCTTCGGCCAGATCCACCACGGTCAGGGGAATCCGCAGGAAATCAGCCACCGCTCGGACCCGCTTTACCTGCTCCTCCAGATCGGGCTGGGCCAGGGCCATGAAAACGCCCTGCACCCGCGCCCCCTGTTGTTGCAACAGGGCCGCGGTCACCGAGGAATCAACGCCGCCGCTCATGGCGACAACAATCTTTTTCTGGTATATAGTGTCGAAACTCTCTGCCATCCGATCCCCAGCGCGAAAAGGCTTGTCGATGAAACTCCCGGAACTTCTTGCCCCAGCAGGCAATTTTGAAAAAATGCAGACCGCCATCCACTACGGCGCGGATGCCGTCTATCTCGGCGGCAAAAAATTCAGCCTCCGGGCCCATGCCACCAATTTCAGCGAGGAGGAAATCGGGCAGGCCGTGGCCTATGCCCACGGACACGGTGTCCAAGTATACACCACCCTCAACATCTTTGCCCACAATGACGATCTTGCCGAACTGCCCGATTATCTGGCTGCGCTGCGCGAGGCGAAGGTGGACGGGTTGATCATCTCCGATCCGGGCATCCTCGCCGTTGCCCAACGGGTGGCGCCGGAACTCCCCATCCATCTCAGCACCCAGGCCAATGTCACCAACCTGGAGAGCGTCCGTTTCTGGGTGGGCCAGGGGGTCAAGCGGCTCAACCTGGCCCGGGAGCTTTCCCTGGCCGAGATCGCTCAGATCCGGCAGGCCACCGGGGCGGAGCTGGAGATCTTCGTGCACGGCGCCTTGTGCATCTCCTACTCGGGCCGCTGCCTGCTCAGCCTCTATCTCACCGGCCGCGACGCCAACCAGGGCAACTGCGCCCACCCCTGCCGCTACCACTACCGGCTGGAAGAGGAAAAACGGCCGGGCCAGTTCTTCCCGGTGGAGGAAGACAGCCGGGGCACCTATATCTTCAATGCCAAGGATCTCTGCCTCTTGAACCGGCTGCCCGATCTGATCCGGGCCGGGGCGGACAGCCTCAAGATCGAGGGACGGATGAAGAGCGTCTACTATGTGGGGGCCATAACCCGCCTCTACCGGGCAGCCCTGGATTACTGGAAGACAGAGGGGTTTGACGCCGTCCTGCCCGAATCCTTCCGGCAAGAGCTGCTGAAAATCGGTTCGCGGGGCTATACGGAAAACTTCTTCGACCAGCCGCCCTCCGCCGGGGACATGCTCTACGACGGGCCCATGATCAGTTACGACTATGCCCCGGTGGGCATAGTCCGCCAGGCCGCGCCCCAGCCGGTTATCGAGACCCGCAACCCCATCGCGGTGGGCGACCGTCTGGAATACCTGGGGTCCGGCCTCGACAATACAGAGCACACCGTGCTTGCCCTCACCACCCAGGACGGGGCGCAGCTCAGCCAAGCAAACCCGAACAGCCTCATCACCCTTACCCTGGACCCTGCTCCCGAAACCTGCGAGGCCAACTCCCTCTTCAGAAAAAAAATGGCCGCCTGAACAAAAAAGACCTATACTTAAGGCAAGCATTAACCTGAACAAGGAGCACACCCATCCACAATGCAGCATCTCCTGAGCATCGCCATGATCCTGACCGGAGCGGTTGTCATGCTCTTCAGCCTTGTCAAGGCCAGGGAGCTGCACATCCTCACCCCTTTCATCCCCGAGCGCAGCAAAGCGGAAATCATCCGTTTCCTGCGGTTGCATCGCGGGATGATGTTCTTTTTTTTCCTGGGGTACTGCGTGGTGGCCGGGGTCTTTTTCCTTCGCTTTGCCTTTGTCGGAGAGCTCCTCGTCGGCGTCGTCTTTCTGCTTGGCTCCCTCTTCGTCCTTCTTGGCCTGCACATCCAGACCAGGATGCTTCTTGAGATAAAAAATACCCTGCACGGCCTGCTGCCCATCTGCGCTTCCTGCAAAAAAATCCGTAGCACCGATGGCGACCCCTATGACCCGGCTTCGTGGAGTACCGTTGAGAAATTCATCTCCGCCAAGACCTCGGCCGATTTCACCCACAGCATCTGCCCGGATTGCCTGAAAAAACTCTACCCGGACCTCTATAAATAATCGCCCATGCATCCCCCTCGTTTCGAACCGTTTGAAGATCGCCTGAGCCGCGATATCCGGAATCAGCTTTCCGCGGCCCTGCCGCAGGCACTGGCCCAGAACGACCTGAGCCCGGTCCGGGGTATTGCCGCACGCTATCTGCAACAAGGCTTGGCGCCCCATTATGTCGCCTATATCGAAACGCGGCTGGCAGGCTACGCCAAGGCCCTTGAGATGATCGCCCGCACCGGCGCTGGAGATGCCCTGCCCAGGGCGCTGGTGCTTTGGGATCTGGGCCTTTTTTTCGAGGTCCATGAACTGCTGGAGGAGGCCTGGCATGGGGCGCACGGCGCGGAAAAAGAGATTCTCCAGGCCATGATCCGGGCGGCGGGCTTTTACATCAAGGGGGAGTACGGCTACTTGGAGGCCGGCGCCAAAATGGCCGGCAGGGCAGTGACAGCACTAGAAAAAAACCGGCAGAGCTGCGCCGGTTTTGATCTGGATACGCTTTTGACAAGCTTGCGGAATCTGGACCCGATCCCGCCGAAATTGTTGCCGCGGGAGTAGTCTTACTGAATGACTCGGATGATTTTCCGTTCGAGAATCTCCAGGGTGAAGGGCTTGAGGATCAACTCGTCCACCTTGAGCTGCAAGGCCATGCTGATCCTGGCCGTGGTGGCCTCCGCCGTCACCAGAATAAAGGGAATGTCCTTCAACATCTCGCTGGCGCGGATCTCCCGCAACAGTTCCACCCCGTTCATCACCGGCATGTTCCAGTCGGAAATAACCAGATCGATCCTCTTGGCGTGCAGAATCTTCATGGCCTCGCAGCCGTCCGGGGCTTCATGGATATGGGAAAACCCCATCCGTTGCAGCTGCACTTTCATGATATTGCGGAGTACCGCCGTATCGTCCACGATGAGAATCTCTCGATTCGCCTGGGGGGTCATTTTTCCGTTCCTCTGTCCGATGGTTGCAGGGTGCTTTCACTTATCTTCTCGGCATCCCCCGGCAAAACGATGAACCCATTTTCAAAAAAAATCGCCCAAGCAGACCGATTGTTCCATGGTTTACGGAAAGAAATGATTCTGTTATGATCAGCACCTTTATTGTGCTGTCTCTTTATACCGAATTTTCACATCCCTGCCCCGGAGGCTTCCATGGCTGATTCCACATTGCCGCCCTTTATCCAGGCTCTGCTTCAGCCTGAGGCATACCCCCATCCCGCGCCGGAAATAACCCTGGTGCAAACCCATATCTCCTATGTGCTGCTGGCAGGCGACTTTGTCTACAAGATCAAGAAGCCCGTGGACTTCGGCTTTCTCAACTTCACCACCCTGGAAAAACGCAAGCATTTCTGCGAGGAGGAACTGCTCCTGAACCGGCGGCTGTGCCCCTCCCTCTATCTTGGGTTGGTGGCGATCACCGGGCAGGACGGCGCCTTTTCCCTGGACGGCGCGGGAACCCCGGTGGAATACGCCGTGAAAATGGCGAGGATGCCGGAAGAGCGGATGATGGCCAAGGTCATCGTCCAAGGCGGACTCAGCAAGGAGATCCTCGACCGGATCATCGGTATCCTGGTGCCCTTTTACACCAAGGCCGAGACCGGGCCTGCCATTGAACAATTCGGCGCGGCCCAGGCGGTGAGCGTCAATGTGCTGGAAAATTTCGAGCAGACCCAAGGCTTCATCGGCTGCCCGGCACTCAACCAAACGCAGTTCGAGGCGATCAGCGGCTATGCCCGTGATTTTCTCACAAAAGAAGACCTCTTTGCGGCACGCATCGCAGCAGGCAGGGTTCGCGACTGCCACGGCGACCTCTATTCCGCCAACATCTGCCTGGCCGATGAGATCTACATCTACGACTGCATCGAGTTCAACCAACGGTTCCGGTATTGCGACGTGGCCAGCGACGTGGCCTTTCTGGCCATGGACCTCGACTTCCACGGCCTGCCCGAGCTTTCCGGATATTTTATCGAACGATTCTGCCAAGCCTCGGGGGACACCACCCTGCTGCCCATGCTCAACTTCTATAAATGCTACCGCGCCTATGTACGTGGCAAGATCGGGCTTTTCACCGCCCATGCCCCGGAGGTTGATCCCGTCACCGCCGAGAATTGCCTGAACCAGGCGAAAAAATACTTCGCCCTGGCCGAGCGCTATGCCGCGTCCTGATCTGTTTATCTTTTTCGGCCTGATCGCCACGGGCAAGTCCACCGTGGCCCAGGCCTTTGCCGAACGCCGGAGCCTCAGCTATTACAACTCCGACGTGGTGCGCAAGGAGCTGGCCGGACTTTTGCCCCAGACCCACCAGCGCGAAACCGCGGATCAGGGGATCTACACCAGCGAGTTCACCGCCAAAACCTATGGAGCCCTGCTCGAACGGGCCGAGCACGATCTGGGCCAGGGCCAAGGCGTGGTGCTGGATGCCTCGTACCAGCGCAAGGCCGACCGCGACCAGGTGCGGATGCTTGCAGAGCGGCTGGGTGTTCGGCTATACTGTGTTCTCTGTGTCTGTCCGGAAGAGGAAATGAAACGCCGCATGGCCCAGAGGGCTCTGGACCCGCAGGCCGTGTCCGATGGGCGCTGGGAAATCTACCTGAAACAAAAAGAGCGGTTCGAAGCCCCCACGGAGCTTGCCCCGGATCAGCTCATCACCCTGTCAACCGATCTGCCGGTGGACGCTGTATTAGAGCAGCTTTCCGCCCGGCTGGAGGCGCAGCCATGAATACGAGAATCTATATCCTGAAGTTCCCCAAGGAAGTCATCGACCAGCCGATCATCAGCAACCTGGTCAAAAAATACGACCTGGAGTTCAACATCCTCAAGGCCACCATCCTGCTCCAGCAGGAAGGGGTCATGGTCCTCGAATTTTTGGGCCACAAGGCCAATGTCAAGAAGGGCATCGCCTATCTCAACGAGATGGGGGTTTCGGTGAAAAGCATGGCCGGCAACATCCGCCGCGACGACGAAAAATGCTACCAGTGCGGGGCCTGCACCGGCGTCTGTCCCACCGGCGCGCTCTCGCTCCACCGGCCCGACATGGCGGTGCTCTTCGACGAGGAAAAATGCACGGCCTGCGGCCTCTGCGTGTCCGTCTGCCCGGCCAGGGCCATGGAGGTTTCCCTCAACGGCAGCGTGGCTGATCTGGCCGCCTAATCCCTGCGGATCTGGGCAAGCCTCTCCGCCACGCGGGGAAAACGGCCGAGGTCCGTATGGGGCAAAAAATGGGAGGCAATGTACTGCTCCTGAAACGAGGCCATCTCCGAAAGCTCGAAGCTCGTCATCTTCCGCACCACCTCCACCACATCCCGCCTGATATGGTTGCTCATCTCGCTCATCCAGGCGCCCATGAGCGAGCCGTTCCCCACATAGAGCACCCGGTCGGCGTCCACCTGCGGCAACAGCCCCACGGTCATGGCCGAATCCAAATCGATATA
>JBAYUD010000093.1:0-8696 GCA_041675265.1 Desulfurivibrionaceae bacterium
CCCTGGAAAAAAAAGCGGAGGACCTGGTCGTTCTTGATGTGCGGGGCCTGTCTTCCTTTACCGATTTTTTTGTCATCATGAGCGGGCGTTCCACCAGGCATGTGCAGGGGTTGGCTCAAGCGGTGGATGTGGCCCTGCGCCATAAAAACGTCAAGGAAGGCAACACCGAGGGCCTTAGCGAGGGGCATTGGGTGCTGCTCGATTATAATGATGTGGTCGTGCATGTCTTTTATAGCGAAGACCGCAACTTCTACGACATTGAAGGGTTGTGGCACGACGCCCCCAGGGTGGAGATAGCCCCGGCAGCTTCCTGAATACGCACTACGGCCCAGGAGAAACAATGAAGAAGATCACGCCGGTATTGCTGGCCATTCTCGATGGTTGGGGGATTGGGGAGCCGTGGGAGGGCAACGCCATCCATCTGGCCAAAACCCCCAACATGGACCGCTGGCAGGCCAATCAGCCCGCCACGACCCTGGTTGCCCACAACGGCGCGGTGGGGCTGCCGGAAGGGCAGATGGGCAACTCCGAGGTGGGGCATCTCAACATCGGCGCCGGTCGCATTGTCTACCAGGATTTCACCCGGATCAACCGGGATATCGAAACCGGGAATTTCTTCAAAAATGAACCGCTTGCCAAGGTTTTTAGCCGCGCTGCCGCCCAGGGCACGGCGGTGCATCTGCTTGGACTCGTATCCGACGGCGGGGTGCACAGCCATATCCGTCATCTCGTCGCCCTGCTGGAAATGGCAAAAAAACTGGGCCTTGCCAAGGTGTATGTCCACGCCTTCATGGATGGCCGCGATACCCCGCCCCGGAGCGGTTGGGGGTACATGGCCGAGCTTGCCGAGGGTATTAAACGTATCGGTGTGGGCCGGATCGCCTCGGTGTGCGGCCGCTACTATGCCATGGATCGTGACAACCGCTGGGATCGGGTTTCCCTGGCCTGGCAGGCCATGGTGGATGGGCAGGCCCAGCATACGGCCACGGACGGAGGCGAGGCGGTGGCCGCAGCCTATGATCGCGGCGAAAACGATGAGTTCATCGCGCCCACGGTCATCCTGAACAACGGACAGCCGGTCGCCACCATCAGCGATGGGGATTCGGTTATCTTCTTCAATTTTCGGGCCGACCGGGCCAGGCAGATGACCCATGTCTTTATCGACCGGGAATTTGCCGGTTTTCCGGTGCGGCATCGTCCTCGTTTGGCCGACTTTCTCACCTTCACGGTCTATGAGAAAGATTTCGATCTTCCCGTGGCCTTTCCGCCGGTCGCCCTCACCCGTATCCTGGGGGAAGAGGTCAGCGGCCAGGGTTTACGGCAGCTCCGCATCGCTGAAACGGAAAAATACGCCCATGTCACCTATTTTTTCAACGGCGGCCGCGAAGCCCCTTTTGCGCTGGAAGACAGGGCCTTGCTCCCATCCCCCCGCGAGGTGGCCACCTACGACCTGAAACCGGAGATGAGCGCGGAGGCGGTGACCGAGGAGCTGCTGCGCCGGCTTGACGGCAACCCCTACAGCCTGGTGGTGCTCAACTTCGCCAACTGCGACATGGTGGGACATAGCGGGATCATGCCCGCGGCCATCACCGCCGTCGAGACCGTGGATAGGTGCATCGGTCGGGTGGCGGCGCGCTTCACCGAACTCGGCGGGGTGGTGCTCATCACCGCGGACCACGGCAATGCCGAGGTCATGATCAACAAGGAAACCGGCGGCCCGGTGACGGCGCACTCCACCAACCCGGTGCCCCTGGTCATGCTCGGCGCCCAACCGGGTCTGGGCCTCAAGGATGGCGGCACCCTGACCAACATCGCCCCCACCATCCTCGACCTGATGGGGCTGCCCATCCCGGCCGAGATGGAAAGCGCCAGCCTGCTGGTAAGGAATAAAGACTGAAGCTGTTAGCTGACGGCTGATAACGAAAAGGTACTCTCTCATGCAATACATCAGCACCAGGGGCGGCATCGCCCCCATATCGTTCAAGCAGGCCGTGATGATGGGCCTTGCCACCGACGGCGGCCTGCTGCTGCCCACCTCGATCCCCGAGATTTCCGCCGAAACCCTGGCCCGGTGGCGGAACTTGAGCTACCCGGAGCTGGCTTCAGCCGTGCTCGGTCTTTTCATCGACGATATTCCTGCCGACGATCTGCGCGACCTTGTTACAAGATCCTACAGCACCTTTAACCACAAGGAGATCACCCCCCTGGTCAAACAGGGCGACTGCTACATCCTTGAACTGTTCCACGGGCCGACCCTGGCCTTCAAGGACGTGGCCCTGCAATTTTTGGGCAATGTCTTTGAGTATCTGCTCAAGGAATCAGGCGGCAAGATGAACATCCTCGGCGCCACCTCCGGCGACACCGGGAGCGCCGCGATCTATGGGGTACGGGGCAAGGAACGGATCAACATCTTCATCCTTCATCCCCACAAGCGGGTCAGTCCCATCCAGGAATTGCAGATGACCACGGTCACCGACGCCAATGTCTTCAATCTGGCGGTGCGCGGCACCTTCGACGACGGGCAGGCAATAGTCAAGACCATCTTCAACGATCTGGCTTTCAAGGAAAAGCACCAGCTGGGCGCGGTCAATTCCATCAACTGGGCCAGGATTGTCGCCCAGGTTGTCTACTATATCCATGCCGCGCTCAAGATTACCGCGAGCGTTGGGGTGGACAAGGTCGATTTTTCGGTGCCCACCGGCAATTTCGGCGATATCTTCGCAGGCTATGTGGCCCGCCGCATGCTGCCCAATCAGATCCGCAACCTGATTCTGGCCACCAACGAGAACAACCTGCTGACCCGTTTTATTTTAAACGGCGATTATTCCCTGGGCGCGGTGGCGCAAACCTCAAGCCCCTCCATGGACATCCAGGTGGCCAGCAATTTCGAGCGGTATCTCTATTACTTAAACGGCGAGGATGCCGACCGGACCCGCCAGGACATGGAACGTTTCGGCGCCAGCGGCAGCCTCCAGTTCGACGAGCTTGCCCAGGAGCGGGTGCGGGCGGATTTTGCCTCGCGCAGCGTCAACGAAGAGGAAACCATCGCCACCATCCGTGATTTTTACAAGCAACACGGCTATGTGCTTGATCCGCATACCGCCGTTGGGGTCAAGGCCGGGTTGGCTGGTCGTGAGGTGGGCGTGCCGATGATCTGCCTGGCCACCGCCCATCCGGCCAAGTTCGGCGCGGCTGTCGGTCGCGCCATCGGTCATGAGCCTGAATTGCCGGAAAGCCTTGCCGCATTGGCGAACAAGGAAACCCGCTGCGAGGTGATACCGGCCGAGGTCGGTGCGGTACAGGAGTTTGTCGAGCAGCATGCCCTGTAGTTTTTTGGGAAGAGGCTGTTTTTCTCTGCTATACTTGTACATATCAAAGGAGTGGTCGCTGAAAAAAGGCAGTTGCAAGTCCGTTGAACGAGGCCTCCGTGAATCCAACCGAACTCCTGCATTTTTTGAATAAGATAGACCTGTTCCATTTCTTTTCCAGCGACGAGCTTGCCGCTTTTTTGGAAAAGTCCAGGGAGGTGCAGGTCGCCAAGGGAGTCGTTCTCTTCCACGAGGGTGATCCCGGGCAGGATATGTATATTGTGGTCCGGGGGATGGTCAAGGTCTTTCGCGACAACCGGGTGATTCATATCATCAAGCCCGGCGACTATTTCGGCGAAATGGCCATCATCGAGAACCAGCCCCGTTCCGCCAGCGTGGCGGCCTTGGAAGATTCCATTCTCCTGCAGGTGCCCCTGGCGGTCTTCCAGGAGTATTTCTCCCGGCAGCCCAAATCGCTGGTCTCCATCATGCGGACCCTGAGCCAGCGGGTTCGCCGCGATCTTGAAATCCTCGGGCATGATTACGAGCAGATCAATATCATGGTCCATGATATGAAGAATCTACTCACCCCCTTTCACCTGCTTGAGGTTATGGAGCGGACCGTGCCGGGTCTCGCCGGCAACAGATATCTTGCCTGCATGGTCAAGGCGCGGGGGGATCTCCTCATTCTCATGGAAAATGCCCTGGCCCAGGCCCGGCGGCTCCAAATCGCCACCCCCATCCATACCGACTCCCTGGACCGGCTGGTCGCCGATCTTCTTGAATCGGCCTGGGTGGTCCATCCGGACATCGGCGGGCGTGGGATTCGCATCGAGGTGACAGGCTCTTTGCCGGAATTCCCTTTTTCCGCCCTCGGTCTCTGCCGGGTGCTTTCAAATCTGGTGGTCAATGCCGCCCAGGCCAGCGAGGCCGGGGGGCTCATCACCATTGCCCTTTCCCGCGAGGATGACGAGGCGGTGGTCAAGATCATTGACCAGGGGCATGGTATTCCCGATGAGGCGCGGGAAAAAATCTTTCAGCCCCACTTTACCACCAAAAGTGACGGCAACGGAATCGGCCTCATCTCCTGCAAGCAGATCATCGAGGAAACCCATTGCGGCAACCTCGGTTTTGAGTCCACGCCCGGCCGGGGAACCACCTTCACCATCCGCCTTCCTTTCTCCGCCCGAATCGGGTAAACAATTGCTTCAAGCGGTGTCGGCAAGGCGCTGATCCTCGCCGTGGCCTTGTCTTATGTTGAGTTTTGCAAAATCATGGATCAGTCAGCAGGGGCGGAGGGGAATGGAAAGTTTTAAACAGAGGGTCGATGAGGCTGTCGGTTTTTTGCGGAACAAGATGGTGGAGGCGCCGGAGATTGTTCTGGTTCTCGGCACCGGCCTGAGCGGCTTGGGGGAGATGATCGAGTCGCCGGTTGTCCTGCCCTATGCCCTGATTCCCAATTTTCCCAAGGCCACCGTGACCAGCCATGCCGGAAACCTTATCCTCGGCAGGCTGCGCGGCAAGCCGGTGGCCGTGTTGCAGGGCAGGTTTCACTATTACGAGGGCTATTCGGCCCGTGAATTGACCATGCCGATCCGGGTTCTCGCCCTGCTCGGGGCGAAAACCCTCATTGTTTCCAATTCGGCGGGCGGCCTCAACCCGGCTTTCGGTGCGGGCACCGTGATGGTGGTGCGCGATCATTTGAATTTTATCCCGGACAATCCCCTGCGCGGGCCCAATGTTGATGCCTGGGGCCCCCGTTTTCCCGATCTTTCCGCCCCCTACGACCGGCAGCTGATTGATACGGCTCTGGCCTGCGCGGCCAGGGAGCAGATTGACCGGGTCGCCACCGGCGTCTATGTGGCCATCCCCGGCCCCAGCCTGGAAACTCCGGCGGAAACCCGCTATCTCCGGCAATGCGGCGCCGATGGTGTGGGCATGTCCACCGTGCCCGAGGTGATCGTGGCCATCCATGCCGGGATGCGGGTCTTGGGACTCTCGGTGGTGGCAAACGTCAACGATCCGGACAACCTCAAGCCCATCATCCTGGAAGAGATCATCGAGGAAACCAAAAGGGCGGAAGCCCGCTTGTCGCGGCTGCTTCTCGCTATCCTTCCCGAGATTTAGAGAGGAATTCATGAACACCAAAGCAACCCTGCTGGTCTGCGGCCAGATCCTGACCCTGGACGCAAATAATACCGTGATCGAAGACGGCGCCGTGGCTATTGCCGGAGACACCATTATCGAGGTGGGGGAGCGGGCAGCCCTGACGGGCAAGTACCCCGGAACGGAGCAGCTTGTCCAGCCCCATGGGTTGGTCATGCCCGGCTTGGTCAACAGCCATACCCACGCGGCCATGGCCTGCTTTCGCGGGCTGGCCGATGACCTGCCCCTGATGACCTGGCTCACCGAGTACATCTTTCCGGTGGAGGGGAACCTGAACCCCGAGATGGTCTATCACTCTTCGCTGCTCTCCATGGCCGAGATGATCAAGTCCGGCACCACCAGCTTTTGCGACATGTATCTCTTTGCCAAGGAGGTGGCCCGGGCCACGGCGGATTCCGGGATGCGCGGCTGGCTGGGCGAGGTGCTGTACGATTTTCCCTCGCCCAACTACGGCGCGCCGGAAAACGGCATCGTGTACCTGGAAGAGCTGATGGCTGAATACCGCAACCATCCGCTCATCTCCATCACCGTTGATCCCCATGCCGTGTATACCTGCTCCCCTGATCTGCTCAAACGGCTCAAGACCGTGGCGGAAAAGCACGGGGGTGCCTATGTGATCCATCTCTCTGAAACCAGGGACGAGGTGGAGGGATGCCGGGCCAAGTACGGGCACACCCCGGTCATGCACCTCGATGCCCTGGGGATTCTCGACAGCCAGGTGGTGGCGGACCATTGCGTGGTGCTGACCGAGCCGGAGATCGACCTCCTTGCCGAGCGGGGCGTCAAGGTGGCCCATTGCCCGGAAAGCAACATGAAGCTCGCCTCGGGCGTGGCTCCGGTGCCGGAGCTGCTGGCGGCCGGGGTTACGGTGGGTCTGGGCACCGACGGCGCGGCCAGCAACAACGATGTGGACATGTTCGGCGAGATGGACTCCGCGGCCAAATTGCACAAGGTGCATCGGCTCGACCCCACGGTGATGAACGCCGAAACCACCCTGCGCATGGCCACCTTGGGCGGCGCCAAGCTGCTGGGGGCGGAAAAATCCATCGGCAGTCTGGAGGTGGGGAAAAAGGCTGATCTCATCGTGCTGGACATGAACAAGCCGCATTTGACCCCGATGTACAATATCCCTTCGCACCTGGTCTATGCTGCTACCGGCGCGGACGTGGCGCACTCGGTGATCAACGGCCGGGTGGTGATGCGGGACCGGAAACTGCTCACCATGGACGAGGCTGCGGTGCTGGATCGGCTGCGCGAGATCGGGGCGCATATCTCCGGGCTGGTCAGGCCGGGGCGGCGATAGGCTTCCGGCGCTGGAAAACAATCGATCGTGCAGGGGAAGGCAATGGATCTGCTGGCAAATATCTGGCTGCATGTGAAGGACAAAGGACTCGCCCGCACCGTGAGCATCATTTTCAACCGGATGTTCGATTTTCATTTCGACTGGAAATACAAGACCGACACAAGGAATAAGGTCAGCCTGCACGATCTCACTGTTAATGGGGAGAACAAGGCGCGGGGTTCGTTTTACCAGCCGACCATGGCCCTGTCGTTCAACCGGTTGCTGGATACGGTGCCCTTGCCGCCGGACAGTGTTCTGGTGGATTTCGGCTGCGGCAAAGGACGGGTTTTGCTGCTTGCGGTGTTGCGCGGGATACGAAAGGCGGTGGGGATAGAATTTTCCCCGGAACTCTGCGCCATAGCGAGAAACAACATCAAAATCGTGGAGCAGGCAACCGGATCTCGATTAAACGTTGCCGTGATCGAGGGGGATGTCACCCAGTATGTGATCGAGGACGATCAGAATGTGTTTTTCTTCTTCAATCCCTTTGACGATGTGGTTCTTGAGGCGGTGGTGAAAAACATGAAAAAATCGTTGCACAGAAAACCACGGGAGATTGCCGTGATCTATTACAACCCGGTCCACTCGCATATTCTCGATAATTCGTTTCTGCCCAAGAGCAGCTATATTATCGGCGGGGAAGCGTATATGCTCTATGTGAATTGCTGATTCCCATCGAACTTCAGCCACTGTCGCGGGTGGCATGATAACTGGCGGCAACCTCCAATACCAATTGATGCCTCTACTGTTGTCACCCCGGCGGAGGCCGGGGTCCAGATTAGTGTTATTTCGTTTTTTTTCATAACGCTAAAATAAGGGGCGGATAGGCCGCAGGCCTAGACGTCCCTCTTGATTTATTTGTTAGGTCTTGTCTATTGATTTACGATGAAATCGTATCCGTTATAATCCGTTGGGCTTTCAGACAGCGTCTCTCCGTTTTCATCTTTCGCATAAATTTGAAGTACATAAAAATGATTAGGAGTGAGTGCTATATTTCTAACTGTTAAATTTATTTTGGATTCTGAGACTGAAGGTGTTTGCGAATGAGGGAATACTGCTTTATTGCTCCAGACATTTGGGTCTGTTTTTTCAAAAAGTTGTACAGAATATTTTGAAGCATTAGGATATGGTTCCCATTCAAGTATAATTTCTTCTGATGCCGAATATTCTCCTTTTGTTTTCTTTATTACAGGGTCCATAAATCTAAAATTCAAACCCAGACCTTTGCGCTGACTATTAACGTCTTGTGTCGGACTGGAGTGAGGATTTTGAGGGTGGTCAATTTTCCCAGCTAAAACGTTATTTGCCTCTGAACTATCAAACTCGTAGCCATCAATTCTATATTTGCCGTAAGGCACATTGATTATGTACTCACCAGATGAGCCAGAAACAGCCCATTGGCTCATAACAGTTCCATTAAGAGCAAGCCTTAATTTTAGCCCTTTTAGTGGATTGCCATTTAGTAAAATTTTCCCCTTTATTTCTCCAGGGCCACTGGATAACACTTTACTTCTATCCCTCTTGAAATCAGTAGAGTAGGCACCCGGAGAACCCAAAAAGCGTTTTTTCTCGGTCAATGGCGGTGCCGATGTCACACTTGAATTTGGGTTTTCTATTTTTTCAATTTTGTCTGATAATATTTTTGGAGCAATAAAATACATGGTGATAAACCAGATTGCTAAAAATGATATTGCAAACCCGGCTCCAAAAATTATTCCGTTGAGAAATTTCTTGAGCATAATTTCCTTTTGAGACCTAACGAGTCTGTAGAAAAACTCGATTTCAAATGGTTCGCCGAATGAGGGCGGATTGATTTTTTCGCCGCTTCCGAGCTGGCTTCCCGGTTTAGTTGTTCTGTTTTCAGCTTCTTTCTTGGCTGC
>JBAYUD010000094.1:0-8509 GCA_041675265.1 Desulfurivibrionaceae bacterium
CAATCCGGCAGCCCGCGACAAGTACCGCTTGCGTTTCGTCACCAAGAACTCCCTCTACCGGGTCCACTCCACCCATTCCAACAACACCATCCTGCTGGAGCTGCAGGACAACAAGCCCAAGGTCTTTTTGAACTCCGATGACGCCAAGAGCCGCGGGATCAAAAACGGCGATCTGGTCCAGCTCTACAATGATCGCGGCAAGACCCGGGCCCATGCGGTTCTGGACCCCGGCTGCAGCCAGGGCACCGCCATCTTTGAAGAGGGGTGGTGGGCGCGCTATCTGGCCGACGAATCGTACAATTCCTTGACCTATCCATGGATCAAGCCGCTGCATGAAATTTATTTCGTTCCGGGCATGTGGTCGCCCACCACGGCATGGAACGAATGCCTGGTTGACGTGAGGAGGATATCGGCATGAAAATGGGAATGGTAATAGATCTGGAAAAATGCATCGGCTGCCGCTCCTGCATGGTGGCCTGCAAGCAACACAACGCTCAGCCGCCCGGCACCTGGTGGAACCGGGTCTTCACCCCGGGCAGCCATCACCATCTGACCCCGCCGGCCAAAGGGGTCGAGTTTTTTCTGCCCGTGCACTGCCAGCACTGCGAAAACGCCCCCTGTGAAAAGGTCTGCCCGGTGGGGGCCACCTATCACGGCGAAGACGGGGCAGTGCTCATCGATTTTGAGCGCTGCATCGGCTGCCGCTACTGCATGGCGGCCTGCCCTTACGGGGTGCGGCAGTTCAACTGGGAAGAGGCGGAAAAGGCGCATAACCGCTCGCACTATCAGGAAAACTACCATTACGGCTACCCGGTGGATCACCGCACAAAGGGCCGGCTGGTCTATACCCCGCTGCGGCCCAAGGGCGTGGTGGAGAAGTGCACCTTCTGCGCCCAGTACCGGGATCACGGCGAGTTGCCCGCCTGCGTGCGCGGCTGCCCCGGCAAGGCCCGGACGGTCGGGGATCTTGACGACCCCGACAGCGAGGTGCGCAAGCTGATCCGAGACCGCAACGCCTTCCAGTTGCTGCCGGAAAAGGGGACCAAGCCCACGGTCTATTATCTGCCGCCCAAACCAAAGGAGATATAATCATGTCCCAAACAATGAAAATCGCTCTCTGGGCCAGCGGCCTCGTTTTTTTGGTCGCCGTGGCGGCCTGGCTCTATCAGTTGCACGAGGGGTTGGTGCTGACCAACCTGCAGAATTCCTACAGTTGGGGGCTCTATATCTCGGGCCTCGCCTTTTTTGTCGGCAACGCGGCGGGCGGGCTGGTGCTGAGTTCGTCCATCTATCTTTTCGGGGTGAAAAAACTCAAGCCCCTGGCCAAGCTCGGGGCGTTGACCGCCTTTGCCAACGTCACCGCAGCCATGCTCATCGTGCTGCCGGATATCGGTAAGCCCATCCGGCTCTACAATATGCTGCTGCACCCGAACTTTATGTCGCCGCTGGTCTGGGACGTGATCGTGCTCAACCTCTATGCCGTGGTCTCGGCGCTCTATCTCTATATCCTCATGCTGCCCGAACTCACCGGCCCGCTTGCAAGGTTCGCCATCCCGGTGGCGAGCCCGGCCGAATTTTCCGAGAAATGGGCCAAGCGGATCGCGCCGGTGGCCCTGTTCTTCGCCATCGGCATCCATGTGATCACCGCCTGGATCTTTTCCACCCAGGGGGCGCGGGACTGGTGGTTTTCTCCGGTCATGGCCCCGGATTTCGTCTCGGTGGCCATTGGCGTGGGCACCACGGTGGTCCTGCTGGCCGGAGCTCTGGCCTATGGCACTGGGGAAAAATATCAGGATGCCTACCAGACCCTGGGTCTGATCATCTTCATGGCGGTGTGCGTCCATCTCTTCTTGATGGCGAACGATCTGGCGATCCACGCCTGGTTCGGCAACCCAGAAACCCACCGGATCATGGAGATCGCCTGGGGTGATTTCGCCGGGGCCCATATCTTCGAGGTTGTGGCGCCGCTGGCCGGGGCCGGGCTGCTGATGCAAGCCGGGGTCCGGCGCTCGTTGTCGCGCCTGGCCGCAAGCGCCGGGCTGCTCATTGCCGGGGTCTTTGTCCACCGGTTTCTGATCATGCCCGCCGCCTACAACAACATCCCCATGACCATGACCCCGCTGGGCCAGCCCGGCGTGCACTGGTCGCTGCCCATTGCCTCGGGCCGTTTTTTTCCGGGGATGAGCACCTTTATCGACCAGTACGCCTACACCCCCTCGCTGGTCGAGATCGTGATCCTGCTCGGCACCGTGGCCTACGCCGTGTTTCTCATCCTGCTGGCCATCGCCAAGCTGCCGATTCTGGTCAAGGAGGCGTCCTGATGAACGCCGGCCAACTCCATACCGGCTTACAGCTTATCTCGCACCTGTTCAGTTATCCGAACCAGCCGCAGGCCTCGGCCTCTGTCCCTGCGGAGCCGGTCGAAATGGAGGCCGGGGCGCTGCTTGAGGCGATGCGCAGCCTGGCGCCGGTCCGGTTGCAAAACGAATATGTCCGGCTCTTCATCAATGCCCTGCCCGAGGTGCCCTGCGCCCCCTATGGCTCAGTCTATCTGGAAGACTCGCTCATGGGCGAATCCACGGTGCGGGTGCGGGAGATCTACCGCAAATACGGGGTGGAGGCCACGGAGTTGCCGGATCACATCGCGGTGGAAAGCGAGTTTCTCGCCTGGCTCCATGGGCTGGCCGCCAGCGACGAGGCGGCCAGGGAGGATTACCGCTATCTGCTCGGGCATCTCAAGGAATGGACGACCATTTTTTTTGACCGGGTGGAGCAGCACGACCAGCTTGGCTGCTACCGGCAGAGCGCCAGGCTGGCCCGGACCCTTCTGGCGCGGATCAATTGAGCAGCCGTTGGCTGCGGATATGGTGAATGAACCGGGGATTCCATGCTTACTTTTTGGGAGAATTTGAGGTAAGCTTTGTCTTTTCAACCTCAGCCAAAAGACAAAAAGCATGGAACCTTCGATTCTGCAACCGGAACTTGCCGCGAAAATCGCCGATCTGTACGAGCGCATGGAAAAGGCCTACGACATCGTCGCCCGCCAGCTGGATTTTACCTGTGACGGCTGCCCGGACAACTGCTGCGATTCCTATTTCCAGCACCATACCTATGTGGAATGGGGTTACCTCTGGCAGGGACTGATGGAGCTTGATCCGGCGCGCCGCAAGGAGATCGAGAACCGGGCGGCCGAATATGCCGCGGCCTGCGAAAGGGCGCTGGCCAGGGGGGAACGGCCCCAGGTCATGTGCCCCCTCAACGAAGCGGGGCGGTGCGGGCTCTACCTCCACAGGCTGATGATCTGCCGGATGCATGGGGTGCCCTCCAGCCTCACCTTTCCCAACGGCAAGGTGCAGAGATTCCCCGGCTGTTTCCGCTGCCAGGAGATCGTGGGGGAGAGGCAGGTGGTGCCCACGGTGGAGCGGGCCCCCCTGTTCCGGGGGCTGGCCGCGTTGGAGCAGGAATTCCTGGGCCCGCTTCAGGGCGAGTTGCCCAAGGTGAAGAAAACCATCGCCGATATGATTTTGCTGGGACCGCCCAGGTTGTAAAAAGACAGGCTTTCCTTGCGCGGCTCGTTATCAGGGTCGTCACCCCGGCTTTCGCCGGGGTGACGGTATACAGCAATGGAGAGCGAGGCAAGAGAACGGCATTCCCTTCTAAAGGGCGGGAAAAAGTAATTCAGACCGCAATCACCCCTGACAACCGCACTTATCCCCACGGATATCGTCCTTAAAAAGCGAGATACCGCGCTCCATGGCGCAGAAATCCCCGCACATCGTGCAGGTCCGGCTGTTTTCCGGGGTGCGGCTGTCCCGGATTTTCCGGGCCGCCTCCGGGAACATCATCAGCTCCATCTGCCTGTCCCAGTTGGTGTCGCGCCGGGCGATGGCCATCTGCTTCTCCCGCTCGCGGCGGTCCGGGTAGCGGGCCAGGTCGCCGATCCGGGCTGCCAGTCGGGTGGCCCGCACCCCTTCCCGCACATCCGATTCATTGGGCAGGGCCAGATGCTCGGCCGGGGTGATGTAGCAGATCAGGTCCGCGCCGTAGCGCACCGAGTGGGCCGCGCCGATGGCGGCGGTGATGTGGTCGTAGCCCGCGCCGGTGTCGGCGGGCAGCGGCCCCAGCACATAGTAGGGCGCCTTGCCGCTCATCCTCTTTTCCAGCATGATGTTGCCCTCGATCTCATCCAGCGGCACATGGCCCGGCCCTTCCACCATTACCTGACAGCCCAGGTCGCGGGCGATCTCGGCCAGCTCGCAGTTGATGATCATCTCCGCCATCTGGGCGCGGTCGTGGCTGTCGTGGATGGCCCCGGCCCGGATGCCGTTGCCCAGCGACAAGACCGAATCATATTTTTTCATCAGCGCGCAGACCCGGTCGAACTGCTCGTAGAGCGGGTTTTCCTTCTGGTTATGCTCCATCCACGAGACCATGAAGGTGCCGCCTTTCGAGACCAGGCCGCCGTAGCGGTAGCCCTGCTTGCGCAGCCGTTCGATGCTGAAACGGTTGATGCCGCAATGGATGGCCATGAAGGAGATGCCGTCACTGAGCTGCCGCTCGATCAGCTCAAAGAGGTATTCCGGGTCGAGCTTGTTGGGGTTGTGGTATTTCTTGCTCGCCTCGGAAAAGGCCTGGTACAGGGGGACATTGCCCACCGGCAACGCGGTGGCGGCCAGAACCTCGCGCCGGATGCGGTTGAGATCGCCGCCGGTGGAAAGCTCCATCAGGGTGTCGGCCTGTTCCTCTTCCGCTGCCCGAGCCTTGCGGGTTTCCAGGTCGAGGTCGGCGATGTCCGAGGAGGTGCCGATGGAGGCGTTGACCTTGGCCCGAAGTCCGGTGCCGATGCCCACCGCTTTTTGCGCGGGCCGGTTGGGGTTGCAGGGGATGACGATCTCGCCCTTGGCCACCAAGGCGCGGATGGTCTCACCGCTAAAGCCTTCCGTCTCCGCCACCTGCTGCATGGGTTCGGTGATCTTACCGTCACGGGCCAGTTCCAGTTGGGTTTTCATGGTGTTGCTCCTGAGTGTGTTCTCCGTCCGCGGGCAAAAAAAATTCCGCACCACCGGTGACGGCGATGCGGAATTATCTGGACAGATGGTTCCTTTTTTACCAGGCTGGCAGGTCTTCTGACTCGCGAATTCACCCTTCGCCGCGCCTTCCCGCCTTGCGGCAGTGGCATGTGCGGCGTCGGTCCCCGCTCACAGCGTCGGCCCAACGTGACGGATTTTCACCGTCTTCCCTATTCTCCCGCCGCTTCCAAGGAAGGGCAGGCACCGGTCTGGTTATGTTTTTTCCCTCGTCGGCATGTCGTGCCCGGCGAAAGAGAGTATTTAGCAACTCCCGCGCTTGCGGGCAACCCCTTTTTATTTCTCCCGCATCAGCTCGGCGATCTGGAAGGCGAGTTCCAGGCTCTGCTCGGCGTTGAGGCGCGGATCGCAGTTGGTGAGATAGTTCTCGGCCAAGTGATGGTCGAGGATCTTTCTCCCGCCGCCGGTGCATTCGGTGACGTTTTCCCCGGTCATTTCAAAATGGATGCCGCCGGGCACCGTGCCTTCTGCCCAGTGGATCTCGAAGAACGAGCGGATCTCGCTCATGATCTCGTCGAAATTCCGGGTCTTGTGGCCGGTCTCGGCGGTATAGGTGTTGCCGTGCATGGGGTCGCAGCTCCAGACGAGCCTGAAGCCTTCTTTTTTCATCTCCCTAGCCAGATTCGGCAAGCTGTCGCCAATCTTTTTCGCGCCGAAGCGGGTAATGAGGGTCAACCTCCCCGGCTCGTTATCCGGGTTGAGGATGTTGACCAGTTTTTTCACATCATCCAGATCGTGGTTGGGTCCGATCTTGACCCCGATGGGGTTATGCACCCCCCGGAAGAACTCTACATGCGCCCCGTCGATCTGCCGCGTGCGCTCGCCGATCCAGAGCATGTGGGCCGAGCAGTCGTACCAGCCGCCGCTTGTGGAATCCTGGCGGGTCAGGGCCTGTTCGTAGCCCAGAAGCAGGGCCTCGTGGGAGGTGAAGAAGCTGGCCTGGGTGAGCTGGGGGATATCGGTGTCGATGCCCACGATGCGCATGAAGTTGATGGCCTGGTCGATCTGGCGGGCCAGTTTTTCATAGAGCTGGCCCTGGGGGGAGCGGCCCACGAACTCGTTGTTCCAGGAATGCACTCGCTCAAGGGATGCATAGCCTCCCATGGTGAAGGCGCGCAGGATGTTCATGGTGGCGCAGGCCAGGTGGTAGCCCTTGAGCATCCGTTGCGGGTCGGGCCGCCGGGCCTCGAGCGTCGGCTCGATCCCGTTGACCATGTCGCCCCGGTAGCTGGGCAGCTCCACGCCATTGATCATTTCGGTGTCGGCGGAGCGGGGCTTGGCATACTGCCCGGCCATGCGGCCCACCTTGATCACCGGCTTGCCCCCCGCGTAGCTCATGATCACCGCCATCTGCAGGATAACCTTGAGCAGCTCCCGGATGGAGGGGGCGGTGCACATGGAAAACTCCTCGGCGCAGTCGCCGCCCTGAAGCAGAAAGGCATTGCCTTCGGCGGCCATGGCCAGCTGCTTCTTCAGGGTGCGGATCTCCCCGGCAAAGACCAGGGGGGGCAGCTTGGAGATGGTCTGCACGGTTTCGGCAAATTCTTGTTTGTCCGGCCAGTTGGGCTGCTGCAGGGCGGTGAATTGCTGCCAGCTTGTCTTGCTCCAGTGCTGTGTCATGAGGCTTTCTCCAAGGACAATTTTTGCCACGAAAACCACGAAAGGCACGAAATTTTTTATGGGTGCGCAGATCGGGTAAGGCTTTGCGTATTAAGTCCCCCTCCCTTGACGGGAGGGGGTTGGGGGTGGGTGAAGTTGCCAAGGCCTCACATCCAGCAGGTTCCCCCTCACCCTGTCCCTCTCCCGCAGGTAAGCGAAGACTCCGAGGGGAGAGGGGATTTTTCAACCTTCTTTCGCGCCGGGCAAGGCGCAGGGGCCGCCGGCGCAACAGACTTCCACGTCAAAGGCGTTTAATATCCGCAGCTCCGGCTCCCGCCGTTCCGGGGGTACCGGGCTGAAATCCAGCTCTGGCAGCATGGCTAACACCTTCTCTCTGGCGGGAATGGCCTCAAGCCCTGTCCCAAGCACCTTGCCGGTTCTGGCATTCAGCAGTTCACCATCCTCGCCGTTGGTCACCACCACCAGGGGGATCATCTGGTTTTCTTCCAGAACCCTGGCCGCGGCGATGGCCGGGCGTTCGCGGGTTACCAGCGAGCCGGGGCCGTAGCGGAGCACCAGCACCCGTTGGTCCGCAATGCTCACCACGATGTCGATCTTCGAGGCCACGAATTGATGGGCGAACAGGGTTTCAATCCTGCGCCGCATCTCCAATTCGTTTTTGGCAAAACCCCGTTCTTCCACCAACAGCCGGGCCAGCTTCTGGCGGTAGCGTTCGTCGTCGGTGTCCACCACGGGTTCGCCGGTGACGAAGTCGGCGAGGTTGCCGTAGATCATGTGGTGCGTGGGAATGTCCGCCATAACTTTCATACCCCAAAACAAAAAAAGAGGAGGCCGTGGCCCCCTCTTTTGAGAAAGGCCGTCCCGGATTCGAGAAAGCGGCCTCTATATGATACCGCTTTTTTACAGAGTCAGCCAGGACTCGCTGAATACGTTCTGGCCGGAGAGAACCTTATAGGTTTTATAGTGTTCCAGCGCGGTGCCGGTCAGGCCGGAAGGATCGGGATCGTTGCCGTCCATCATGCCGTGGACCATGTCCACCAGGTTCTGACGCTCGCCCTTGCAGATCGCCATCAACTCGGTGTCGTAGGCGTTGACGATGGCGGTGGTGATCCCGTGCTTCATCAGCATGATGAGGTAGGTGCGGTCCAGGTACTTGCGCAGGTGCTCGGCCACGCCGTTACTGACGTTGGACAGACCCACGGTGGAGCCTGCGCCCGGAGCGATCTCCTGCAGCATGGACATGAACTCCAGGCCGGAGGCGATCTGGTCGGCGCCCAGGGTGATGGGGGTGCCGATCGGGTCGAAGAGCATCTTTTCGTTGGGGATACCGGCCTCGGCCAGGGCCATCATCAGGTCAACGGCCATGGCGCAGCGCTCGTTGGAGTCGCGGGGCATGCCCTCCGGGCCCCAGAGCAGGGCGATAACATTGCAACCAGCCTCGGCGGCAACGGGGATGAGTTTTTCCATCCGCTCGGGCTGGGCGGAGATGGAGTTCATGATCGCGGCTTCGCGGTTTTTCACCACCTTGAACCCGGCGGCCATGGCGTCGGTGTTGGTGGTGTCCAGGCAGAGGGGCACGGAGCTTGCCGCTTCCACGGTCTGCACAATCCAAGGCATCAACTCGATGCCGTCCTTGCGGGCCGGTCCGATGTTGAGATCCAGGTAGGAGGCGCCGGCGGCGGACTCTTCCTTGGCCATTTCCTGAACCGGGCCAGGATTCCGTTCCTTCATGGCGGTGCCGCTTCTCTTGCCCATGATGTTGATGCTTTCCGCGATGGCTGCTACCTTCATTGTTTTCTCCC
>JBAYUD010000095.1:0-8381 GCA_041675265.1 Desulfurivibrionaceae bacterium
GCCCCCCGGGGTTATCCGGATGGTCAAGGTGTATGTCGCCACCAAGCGCAAGCTCTCCGTGGGCGACAAGATGGCAGGCCGCCACGGAAACAAGGGTGTTGTTTCCCGGATCATGCCCGAAGAGGATATGCCCTACTTTGCCGACGGCACAACGGTGGATATCGTTTTGAACCCGCTGGGCGTTCCTTCCCGTATGAACGTGGGGCAGTTGTTGGAGGTGCATCTTGGTCTGGCGGCCAAACGGCTTGGCCAGCAGATTCAACTCCTTGCCGATCAGCAGCAGATTGCCGCGCTGAAGGAAAAACTGAAGACGGTCTACTCCAAAGAGGAGTATGCCCAATTGACCGAAGGTTTGGCGGATGATGATCTGTTGCTCCTTGCCAGACGCATGGGCACGGGTCTGCATATGGCAACGCCGGTATTTGACGGGGCCCATGAGAGCGAGATCCGCAGCCTTCTGGTCGAGGCCGGCATGGACGAAGTCGGGCAGGCCACCTTGTATGACGGGCTCACCGGCGAAAAGTTCGACAACCCGGTAACCGTTGGCACCATGTATATCCTCAAACTCCACCATCTGGTTGATGACAAGATCCATGCCCGTTCCACCGGGCCCTATTCGCTGGTTACCCAGCAGCCCCTTGGCGGTAAGGCGCAGTTCGGTGGTCAGCGTCTCGGCGAAATGGAGGTTTGGGCCTTGGAGGCGTATGGTGCGGCATATACTTTACAGGAATTCTTAACAGTCAAGTCCGACGACGTGGGCGGTAGAACAAGGACATACGAGCGGATCGTGAAAGGCAACAACTTTCTGGAGGCGGGGTTGCCCGAATCTTTCCATGTTTTGGTGAAAGAGCTCCAGGGGCTTTGTCTTGATATGGAACTGCTTGACGAGAAACCGGAAGTTTAGGTCCAGCATATCTCGCCGTTCGAAGTGATTTGATTATTCAACATAGATAAGGGTGCTGCCGTGGAAGAACTTTTCAGCTTTTTTTCCAATCCGAAAGGACCGTTAAAATTCAATGCCGTGCGAATCTCCCTGGCCTCGCCGGAAAAAATTCGCGACTGGTCTCATGGTGAGGTGAAAAAACCGGAGACCATTAATTACCGGACCTTCAAACCGGAACGGGAAGGGCTGTTCTGCGCCAAGATCTTCGGCCCGGTAAAGGATTACGAATGCAATTGCGGCAAATACAAGCGCATGAAGCACCGCGGGGTTGTCTGCGAAAAGTGCGGGGTTGAGGTTATCCAGTCAAAGGTCCGGCGGGAACGGCTTGGGCATATCGAATTGGCCGCGCCCGTGGCCCATATCTGGTTTTTGAAGAGCCTGCCCAGCAAGATCGGCAATATCCTCGACATGACCCTGAAGGAACTGGAAAAGGTTCTCTATTTTGATTCCTATGTGATCACCGCTTCCGACGAGCCGTCCTTGGCTGTCGGCTCCTTGTTGACCGAAGAAGGCTACCGGCAGGCAAAGGAAGATTTCCCCGGCAAGTTCACCGTCGGCATCGGCGCGGCTGCCATCCAGGACATGATGCAGAAGCTCGACCTTGAAACCTTGTCCAAGGTGCTCCGCCAGGAGATGCGGGAAACAGGTTCCGAGGCCAAGCGGAAAAAACTGGCCAAGCGGCTCAATGTTGTCGAGGCCTTTTACGAGTCCGGCAACAAGCCCGATTGGATGATCCTCGATGTTATTCCGGTGCTGCCTCCTGATTTGCGTCCCTTGGTGCCCTTGGAAGGCGGCCGTTTTGCCACCTCCGACCTCAATGATCTCTATCGCCGGGTCATCAACCGCAATAACCGGTTGAAGCGGCTGCTGGAGCTGGATGCGCCGGAAATCATCATCCGCAACGAGAAGCGAATGCTGCAAGAGGCGGTGGACGTTCTGTTCGACAACGGCCGTCGCGGCAAGGTTATCACCGGTCCCAACAAGCGGCCGCTGAAATCGCTTTCCGACATGCTCAAGGGCAAGCAGGGCCGTTTCCGGCAGAATCTGCTCGGCAAGCGCGTGGACTATTCCGGCCGTACCGTCATCGTGGTTGGCCCGCATCTCAGGCTCCACCAGTGCGGCCTGCCCAAGAAGATGGCCTTGGAGCTCTTCAAGCCCTTTATCTACAACAAGCTGGAGATGCTCGGCTATGTAACGACCATCAAGAGCGCCCGGAAGATGGTGGAAAAGGGAACCAAGGAGGTCTGGGACGTCCTCGACGATGTGGTCAAGGAATACCCCATTATGCTCAACCGTGCTCCCACCCTGCATCGTCTCGGCATGCAGGCCTTTGAGCCGGTGCTGATCGAGGGCAAGGCCATTCAGCTACATCCGCTGGTCTGCGCCGCCTTCAACGCGGACTTTGACGGCGACCAGATGGCCGTGCATGTGCCCCTTACGGTTGAGGCGCAGATGGAAGCCCGGGTTCTGATGATGTCCACCAACAACATCCTTTCTCCCGCGCATGGCGAGCCGGTTATCATCCCGTCCCAGGACATCGTCCTCGGCCTCTACTACATGAGCCGCGAGCGTCATTTCGCCGAGGGCGAAGGCAAGGCCTTCAGTTCTCCGGCCGAGGTGCGGATGGCCTATGATCATGGCGCCGTGCATCTGCAGGCCAAGATCAAGGTGCGGCGGCAGGGGGAGTTCGTGGAAACCACGGTGGGTCGGGTGCTGCTCGGCGAGCTGCTTCCCGAGAATGTCCCCTTCAGCCAGGTCAATCAGGTAATGGGCAAAAAGCAGCTGGCCAAGCTCATCGATCATACCTATCGTCACGCCGGCACCAAGGCCACGGTTATTCTGGCTGATCGCCTGAAGGACATGGGTTATGAGTTTTCCACCAGGGCGTCGATCTCCATCTGCATCAACGACATGATGATCCCCGTGACCAAGGATGACCGGCTGGCAAAGGCGGAAAGCGCGGTGACGGAGGTCGAACAGCAGTACCGGGACGGCTTGATCACCGACGGTGAAAAATACAACAAGATCGTTGATATCTGGTCGCGTTCCACCGATGACGTGGCCAACGAAATGATGCAGGAGATGAGCGTCCAGTATCTGCGGGACAAGGACAATAAGATGTTTGAGTCCCCCAGCTTCAATTCCATCTACATCATGGCCGACTCCGGCGCCCGCGGCAGCCGCGATCAGATCCGGCAGCTCGCCGGCATGCGCGGCTTGATGGCCAAGCCCTCCGGCGCGATCATCGAGACCCCGATCAAGGCAAACTTCCGCGAAGGTCTGAACGTTCTTGAGTACTTCATCTCCACCCACGGCGCGCGGAAAGGTTTGGCGGATACCGCTCTGAAAACGGCAAACTCCGGATATCTGACCAGACGTTTGGTTGACGTGGCCCAGGATGCGACCATCATCGAGAAGGATTGTGAAACCCTGGACGGTATCCTGATGGAAGCGCTGCTGGAAGGCGGTGAGGTTATCCAGCGGGTGGGCGATCGTATTCTGGGGCGGGTAGCCCTGGAAGATGTGGTCGATCCGTTCAACGGCGAGGTTCTGGTCGAGGCCAACGAGGAGATCACAGAAGAAAAGGTCAAGCGTATCGAGCAGGCCGGCATTGACCGGGTCATGATCCGGTCCGTGCTCACCTGCCAGGCGCGGCGCGGGGTTTGCAGCTCCTGCTACGGCCGGGATCTCGGCCGCGGGCACATGGTCAACATGGGCGAGGCGGTCGGCATCATCGCCGCCCAGTCCATCGGCGAGCCCGGCACCCAGCTGACCATGCGGACCTTCCATATCGGCGGTACGGCAAGCCGGAGCGTCGAACAGGCCGAGGTTCGCTGTCAGCACGGCGGAACCGTGCAGTTCCAGAACATGCACTATGTCGAGAATACGGCCGGAACCATGATCGTGATGAACCGGAATGCGGCGGTCTCCATCATCGGCACCCAGGGACGCGAACGGGAGCGTTATCAGATTAACTATGGCGCGCAGATCTTTGTCAAGGAAGGTTCGGAAATCGAGCCCGACACCCTGATCGCCAATTGGGATCCGTACACCATCCCCATCGTCAGCGAAATCGGCGGTGTGGTCAAGTTCGGCGACATCCTTGAGGGCGTCACCATGCAGGAGCGTGTTGACCCTGTAACCGGTAAATCAAGTCATGTCATCGTTCCTTCCCGCTCGGGGCAGCATAACCCGCGTATCACCCTGAAGGATGAGACAGGCAAGACGGCGAAATTGCCCAAAACCGGCTCTCCGGCTCGATATTCCCTGCCGGTTGGCGCCCTGATTTCGGTGGCGGAAGATACCGTCATCGAACCGGGAACCGTGCTTGGCAAGATTCCCCGGGAAACCACGAAAACAAAGGATATCACCGGCGGTCTCCCCAGAATTGCCGAACTTTTCGAGGTTCGCAAGCCAAAGGAATATGCGGTTATCACCGAGATCGACGGCCAGGTAAGCCTTGGCAAGGATCTCAAGGGCAAGAAACGGGTGGTGATCACCCCGGAGGTCGGGGAAGCCAAGGAGTATCTCATCCCCAAAGGCAAGCACGTCAGCGTCCATGAGGGCGACTACGTCAAGGCCGGTGAGGCGTTGATGGACGGCTCCCCTGATCCGAACGACATTCTCCGGGTTATGGGCGTCAAGGAGCTGGCCAAGTTCCTGGTGAATGAAATCCAGGAGGTGTATCGTCTGCAGGGTGTAAAGATCAACGACAAGCACATCGAGGTCATAGTCCGCCAGATGCTGCCGGGTCCAGATTACCGGGGTGGGCGATTCCACCTTCATGCTGGGTGAACATGTCGAGTGGTGGCGTTTTAAAGAGGAGAACGAGAAGCTTCTTCAGGAAGATGGCCGTCCGGCCACTGCGGAGCCGTTGCTCCTCGGGGTGACCAAAGCCTCCCTCAGCACGGACAGCTTCATTTCCGCAGCCTCCTTCCAGGAAACCACCAAGGTCTTGACCAATGCGGCCATGGCTGGCAAGATCGATACCTTGCGGGGCCTGAAAGAGAACGTGATCATGGGCCGTTTGGTTCCAGCAGGCACGGGCTTTGATGAGTATGCCATCGGCGAGGACAATTAATACATATTTGCCTTGACAAGCATTCAGCCTTCGAGTAAATATGCCGTTTTCCTATGCCGAGCAGTGAGTTTTCGGCAGAGGGGATGTAACTAAATTAATATCAGTAATATGGGAGTCGATTTCAATGCCAACCATTAACCAGCTGGTGCGGCACGGCCGGAAAACCAAGATCAGCAAGACCAATACGCCTGCGTTGAAAGGTTCTCCGCAGAAGCGTGGTGTTTGCGTCCGTGTGTATACCACTACCCCGAAGAAGCCGAACTCGGCCTTGAGAAAGGTTGCCAGGGTGCGGTTGACCAACGGGATTGAGGTTACCTCTTACATTCCCGGTATCGGCCATAACCTTCAGGAGCATTCGGTTGTCCTGATTCGCGGTGGTAGGGTGAAGGATCTTCCCGGTGTCCGCTATCATATTATTCGTGGTACCCTGGATACCCTTGGCGTTGCTAACCGGAAGCAGGGTCGTTCCAAGTACGGAGCCAAGCGGCCGAAATAAGCGGTTTGCCTACTGCCTGAGAAGGAGTTTTAGAGATGCCTAGAAAAAGACTTGTTGCAAGACGCGGAATTGAGCCGGACCCGCGTTTCAATAGTGTGCTGGTTTCCAAGTTTGTCAACGGACTGATGGAATGCGGCAAAAAGAGCATTGCCCGCGGCATTTTTTACGGTGCCATGGACATGATCGAGAGCCGCATCACCGAGGCCGACCCTATTGTGGTGTTCGAAAAGGCCTTGGAAAAGGTTCGCCCCCGGGTTGAGGTGAAATCCCGTCGGGTGGGCGGCGCGACCTATCAGGTGCCGGTCGAGGTTCGTCCCGAGCGGAGAAACGCCTTGGCTATCCGTTGGTTGGTTGCCTTTGCCCAGAAACGGCCTGGAAAAACCATGGCTGACAAGCTGGCCGGCGAGCTTGCCGATGCCTACAATAACCGTGGCGCGGCAGTGAAGAAACGCGAGGATACGCACCGCATGGCCGATGCCAACAAGGCATTTGCCCATTACCGCTGGTAATTCTGGGGTTCTTGTTTTTCCTTGGTTGACAAAACGGCGGGGAGGAGGTATTAACACCAATCCTTGTCGGGCGGGCTGGGTTTACGCAGCCCGTAAAATAAGTGACCAGGGGAAAAAGAGTGGCTGGGAAAGATTCACTGCGGTACCTGCGCAATATCGGCATCATGGCCCATATCGACGCGGGCAAGACGACAACAACGGAACGCATTCTCTATTATACGGGGCGTTCTCATAGGATGGGCGAGGTTCATGATGGCAATGCCGTCATGGACTGGATGGAGCAGGAGCAGGAACGCGGCATTACCATTACGTCGGCGGCCACAACCTGTCAGTGGAAAGACCACACCATCAATATCATAGATACACCGGGGCATGTCGATTTCACCGTTGAGGTGGAACGATGCCTCAGGGTTTTGGATGGCGCCATCGCGATCTTTTGCGCGGTGGGAGGGGTTGAGCCCCAGTCCGAAACCGTATGGCGGCAAGCGGATCATTACAAGATCCCCAGGATTGCCTACATAAACAAGATGGACCGGCTCGGGGCAAACTTTCAACGTTGCGTCGAGATGATCGCGGAAAGGCTGGGCGCAAATCCCCTGCCTTTGCAGCTTCCGGTCGGAAAAGAAGAAACATTTAGGGGTATCATCGATCTCGTTGAAGAGAGGATGGTGCGCTTTGATGAAGATACAAAGGGATCCAGGGTGGAGTACGAGCCTGTCCCTGATGAGTTCAAAGAAGAGTCTACGGCCGCAAGAATGGCCCTTATCGAGAAGTTGGCCGACTTCGATGATTGGGTCATGGAAAAATTTCTGAATGAGCAACCTGTGACGGTTGATGAAATCAACCGGGCAATCAGGACTGCAACTCTGAATCTTGATGTCGTGCCTGTTCTATGTGGCAGCTCCTTTAAAAATAAAGGGGTGCAGCCATTGTTGGACGCAGTGGTCGCATATCTGCCTTCGCCTGTCGATGTTCCATCGGTGCAAGGGGTGAACGCAGAGGGTGTGACGGAAACGCGACGGGCAAGTGACGATGAAAATCTGTCCGCCCTTGTTTTCAAACTGACATCCGATCCTTTTGTGGATATCCTCGCGTATGTGCGCGTCTATTCCGGCGTAATGAAAGTCGGGGACAGGGTGTATAACCCGGGGAAGAAAAAGAAGGAAAAGATCGGCCGGATAGTCAAGATGCACGCTAACAAGCGGGAAGAGGTCGGCGAGCTGAGGGCCGGGGATATCGGGGCGATTGTTGGGCTGCGTTTTTCCATTACCGGGGATTCGCTCTGTGAGTCGGGAGACACCTTTACTCTCGACACCATGGATTTCCCTGAGCCGGTAATAAGCGTTGCCATTGAGCCGAAAGGGAAGGCGGACGAAGAAAAGTTGCGGGATAGCCTGGCAAAGATTGCCTTGGAAGATCCCTCCTTTAACGTTTCCATCGATCCTGATTCCGGGCAGACCCTCATCTCCGGGATGGGCGAGCTGCACCTGGAAATTATTGTCGACCGCCTCATCCGCGAATTCAAGGTTGGGGCTAATATCGGCAAGCCCCAGGTTGCTTATAAGGAAACGGTAACCGGGCTGGGCCGGGCGGAAGGCAAGTTCGAGCATCCGACCACCGCCGGCAAGAGCCAGTACGGGCATGTCTGGTTGCAGATCGAGCCCCTTGAACGTGGTGAAGGGTTCCGGTTTGAGAGTTGTATTGCCGAGGAGGTTATTCCCCCGGCGATTGTCCCGGCTATCGAAAGAGCTGTCCATGATAGCTTGGATGCCGGAACCTTGATCGGTTTCCCGATGGTTGACCTCAAGGTAACTTTGGTTGACGGTTCCTATCGGGACGAGGATTCGGCCGAACAGGCTTTCGGCGTTGCCGCTGCCATGGCCTTCCGGAGCGCGGTATCGGAGGCAGCTCCGGTTTTGCTTGAACCGGTTATGGACGTTGAGATAACCCTGCCCGAATCATATCTCGGCGAGGTTATTTCCGATCTGACCGCCAAGCGGGCCAAGATACACGGGATGGACAACCGGGATGGCGGCTTGCAGGTGGTCAAAGCGCAGGTGCCCCTGGCGGAGATGTTCGGGTATTCAACGGACTTACGCTCCGCCACTCAGGGGCGAGCAAATTTTACCATGCAATTCGCGGCATACGATAGAGTGCCGGATCATATAAGTGAAAAGATAATTAAGCGGATTCGAGGCCTTTAACTCGAACGAGACGCAAGCAAATAAAGAGGAAAGGACATGGCAAAAGAGAAATTTGAACGCAAGAAACCGCATGTGAATATTGGGACGATCGGCCACATCGACCATGGCAAGACCACCCTGACCTCGGCCATTACCCGGGTATTGGCCA
>JBAYUD010000096.1:0-8351 GCA_041675265.1 Desulfurivibrionaceae bacterium
CTGAAACGGCTGGCCAGCTCCGCATGCACCTCGGGAAACTCCTCCAGAATCCGCCGCCAGTTCACCAGCAGGTCGTCGTAATCCATGAGGCTGTGCTCCAGCTTGAACCGCTGGTAATGGAGGGCAATGGTCTGGAGATCCTCGGCAAAATCATGAAAATGGCCGTACTCGGCCTCGATCAGCTCCTCGATACCCATCCCCTTGTTCACCGACTTGCTCAGGATACTGATCACCACCCGCGTGGAAGGAAAGCGCTTGTTCTCGCCGCCCAGGTTCAGGGAGGATTTGAGCAGATTGACAATGCCCTCGGCATCGGACTGGTCGATGATGGTGAAATTGGCTGCATAGCCGAGATGCCTGCAATAACGGCGCAGCAACAGATTGGCCGTGGCATGGAAGGTGCCGCCCATGACCCGGCGGCAGGAATCGTCCAGCAGCAGGCTGGCCCGGTGCAGCATCTCCTGGGCCGCCTTGCGGGTAAAGGTCAGAAGCAGGATCTGCTCCGGGGGCACGCCCTGCTCGACAAGATGGGCCAGCCGATAGACCAGGGTGCGGGTCTTGCCGCTGCCTGCCCCGGCAATAACCAGCACCGGACCGGACACGGTGGTCACGGCCTCGTATTGCGCCTCGTTCAAGGCCTTGCGGCTGATCTGGCTGGCGGGGCGTGCGGGCTGGGGCTTTGACTTTGGTTCCATGGGAAATAGGGTGGGTTGCATGGCGGCAACTCTAACACAAGAGCAGGGAGGCAATCGACAAAAAAGTGGAACTGCACAGCAGCACCACATCTGCTTTGTCATCGGCCGCTTCGCATACTGGAGTATGGCGAGGCGACCTCTTTCGCGCATCTGCGGCACTGCTGCACAGTTCCGGTTCTTGATATATTTCAGTTTCCTGCTTAGTTACAAAAAAGTTTTCATTTTCATGCCTGGCTGGTAGAGTACGTTGTTACAAAAAACGGGCAGCAGCAAGACAACTTTTTACATATATTCAAGGAAATAACCATGAGCGGCATACAGAATATTTTCACCCCGGAAGCCCTGCAAACCCTCTTTCCGCCCGAACGGGCCAACGCCTTCTTCGACGCCCTGTTCGGCGATGCTGAAGAAGGCGCCTACGACATCCGCCTAGCCTTCAAGGGCCAGGCGGCAAACACCCTCACCTTCGGCCTCGAACTCCACGAGCGCCCCGGCAGATGCCTGGCCTGCAACCTGACCTACGGCCTACCCGAGGTGTTCAGTCGCCACCCCATTATCAACCTCAAGGGTTTGACGGCAGAGATCGACGCACTCCTAGGCGACAGGGCCACCTGCACCGACTGGAAGCTCGGCACCACCCAGACCGTTTCCAAGAAGCTGCATGTTATTCCGCTGATGATCAGCTTGGCGTGAAAGGGAATTTGTTTCTGTCCATCGTGATTTTCGGCTTGATAGAGAGAACCTAGAACAACTAACACTGGTTAGCACTCATCATGGACACAATTCTCGCAAACGCAGTAGCTTCGGTTCAAATTGGGATAGAGGACTACCTGTCCACCGATCCACGCAGGGCTCTATCCGCTATGAGAAATATCTCCGCCGGAATACTACTACTATTCAAAGAACGGCTTCGTGAACTTTCGCCCCCAGACTCTGGAGAGGTTCTCATCAAACAACAGATCCACCCCAAGCTAACTCCATCCGGTGCTCTTTTATTTCTCGGAACGGGAAAGAATACTGTCGATGTGGAACAGATAAAAAAACGTTTCAGTTCGCTTGGAGTCACTGCAGATTGGAAACGAGTTGATGGCGTAGTGAAAGTACGAAACGAGATTGAGCATTACTGCACCACAGAACCGACCTCACGCATGAAGGAATTATTGGCCGATTCTTTTCTCGTAATGCGAGATTTCATTACGTCCGAACTGAAGCGTGAACCCGTAGAGCTATTGGGCGAGAAGACGTGGCAAACGCTCCTTGATGTGGCCACAGTCTACAGCAAGGAACTCGAAGAGTGTGAGCAAGCAAAGACTAAAGTCGATTGGGGCACACCAAATACGGAACAAGTCGCAGAGTACCTTCGCTGCCAGCACTGTGGATCAGAACTTTTAAAACCGATCAATTCCGAAAAGGACTTTCTGGCTGCCATAGAGTTTCAGTGCTCAGCATGCGGAAAAACTTGCTTATTTGAAGATATCGCCGAAACCGCAGCAGAGGAGTGCTTCGGCGCTGACATGTACATCGCGATGACTGACGGAGGCGATCCTCCATTGGCGGATTGCTTCGAGTGTGGGAGAACTACATTTTTGGTGGAAGACGAGTTATGCATCGTCTGCGGCGCAAGTCCCCATTATCATAAGTGCGCGGTATGTGGAGTTGCCCTAACCGTTGAAGAGCAACAGTTCAATGGTTGCTGTAGCTACCATCACTGGCAAGCGATGAAAGAGGAATGAGAGAACTTATGTAACTTAGAAACAAAGGGGCCTCCCCACCTTTCCCCATTGGCACGCAGCCGAGCACCGGAGAGGCTGCCGAAAAAGGGATTTGCACTGTTTGAGCGCAGCGAGTTTGCAAAGCCCCGGCAGCATCGAGGAGCACAGGGCATCCCGCCGCAGGCGGGACAAGTGACACGGGTGCCCTTTCTTTGGTTCGTTTCTTTGGGCAAGCAAAGAAATGAACAACCCCATTCCCTCTAAATCAACGAACTCACCGTGCCCCTAACCAACTCCCCAACCGAACTAACAACCAGCGCCACCGATGCCCTGCTTGCCATCGAATGCACCCTGGTCATCGCCGTCCTGCTGCGCACCGCAACCACCAATCGCTGGCGAACAAACCTCTGGTGCTCAGTCTTTGCCCTCCTCGCAACCGCCTCCTCCCTCGGCGCCCTGCTACACGCCCTGGAGCTACCAAAATCCATGCGCATAGCATTATGGACCCCTCTCTACCTGAGTCTTGGGATTCTCGTGGTGCTGTTCATCGTGGGAGCTGTTGCGGATTGGCGGGGAAAAATGGCGGCAAAGCGTCTTGTCCCCTGGGGCATCGGGGTGAGCGCTGCCTTTCTCGGACTGACCGCGCTTCTGGGCGGGACATTTATGGTCTTCATCATTTACGCGGCAACAATTCTGCTGAGTGCCTTGGCCATCTACACCTTTCTCGCCGCCACCCATCGCTTGCAAGGCGCCGGAGTTATTGCCATGGCGATCCTGCTCAATCTGGCGGGGGCCGCAGTGCAGGCGAGCAATCTCTCGCTCCACCTTATGTTCCCCTTTGACCACAATGGACTCTTCCACCTTATCCAGATAGTAGGCACCGCGATCCTCGGGCTGGGAGTGCACCTCGGCATGGAGTCCCAAGAGAGATAAGTGTTCCGCGAACGCGGCCTACCACAACCTCTCAAAAAACCGCCCCACCTCACCGGGCCGATGCGCATCCGACCCAGCTACCAGCGGAACCCCCAAGGCCACAGCCTCGTCGATCAGTGCGCGCACCGGATACTGCTCCCCCCGATGGGAAAACCCGGAGGTGTTCACCTCCAAGGCCATGCCCTTTTCGCGCATCCCCTGAAAGATCTCCGTGATCTGCTGCCGGTGCGCCCCGGTGAAATGCACCTCGGGATGATGCCGCAGCACGGCGTCCAGATGGCAGAGCACCGTGCCGGGTAGAGCCTCAACCGCCTCCAGCAGGGTGGCGAAGTAATCGGAGGTCACCCGCTCCACCCCCTGCTTGCCAAGAAGCTCCAGATTAGCCTTGCGGCGGCTCACCACATTGTAGTGATGCCCATCGATCTCGTAGTAATGGAAGGAAATACCGACGCGGTCCCAGGTGTACCGCTGGAGAAACGCAAGAATCTCCGGAACCTGCTTGGGGTTGTAGCCAACCTCTACCCCGATCCCGATGCGGAGCCGGTCCCGGTAAACCTGTTGCAGCCTCTGCCCTTCGCAATGGTAAGCGGCAAAGTCCTCTTCACTCAGCCAGGTATCCTCAGGGTAGCGGATGCCGCATTCCAGGTGCTCGAGAAAGATCAGCTCCTCAAGCCCCTTGGAGATGGCAGCCACGACGTACTCCTCCATCTCGCCGGTGGCATGGTGGCAGAGCCGGGTATGGACATGGCCGTCGCTCTTGGGGTTGATCAGCATGGGTTTGCCGGAAAAAGGAGAATTTCTTGGAGCTCGCAGATCATTCTGTAAAGCCATTACCGTTCGCGGTGAGCCTGTCGAACCGCTGCTCCCATGGCACTACGGGCCTTCGACAGGCTCAGGCCGAACGGAATTATGTTCTTATTTTAAGGAAGCAGCCTCTCAGGCGTTACCACGCGGGAAGAAGTGCAGCACCCCGTCGATATCCGAGGTGTCGCAGACCCGACCCGGCCCGAGCTCGACAAACTGCTCAATGCCTTCCATGTTGATGGAAAACTGCTGGCCGTCCGGCATGTGGTACACAACCGTGCGGACCTTGGTTATATCAATTGGCGATCCAGCCACTCTCATATGCATTCCTCACCCAAATCCTATAAAAAAAACAGAACATCGCTGTCCTGTAATTTAGTCATTGATTAAATTCTGGCAAGCCACAACGGAAAATAGTCAGCTACCACCGGCAAAGCCGGTGGCTTGACGGTTGCTGGCCCCTCAAAGGGGCCTGATCGCAACCGGTTAAAAACAAAGCCTTGTGCTTTCTGCCGTCATTCCGGCGAAGGCCGGAATCCAGTCCTTTTTCTGAATCCCGGCCTTCGCCGGAATGACATGTGTTACGAAAAACATTTCCGGAATTGTCAAACTTTGCGAGTCCCCCGGCAAAGCCGGGGGTTTACCTTAAGGAAATTAGTAACTCTTGCGGGCCAAAACCTCGCGGGGCTTGGAGCCGTCCGCAGGGCCAACCACCCCTTCCTTTTCCATGAGTTCGATCATCCGGGCGGCCCGGTTGTAGCCCACCCGCAACCGCCGCTGCACCATGGAGATGGAGGCCTGGCCGGTCTCGCAGACCAGGGCCACGGCCTCGTCGTATTTCTCATCCATATCGCCACCCTCCTCGCCCTCTCCGGCCTCGGATTCCTCGGCAAGCCGCAGGACGGCTTCATCGTAGCGGGCAACGCCCTGTTCCTTGAGAAAGGTCACGATCCGCTCGGTTTCCTTTTCCGAGATGTAGGCGCCGTGGATCCGCTGCAACTTGCTGGTGCCGGGCGGCATAAACAGCATGTCGCCAGCGCCCAGCAGGTGCTCGGCCCCGCTGCCGTCCAGGATGGTACGGGAATCGATCTTGGAGGAGACCTTAAACGACATCCGGGTCGGGAAGTTGGCCTTGATCAACCCGGTAAGCACGTCCACCGATGGGCGCTGGGTGGCGAGGATCAGGTGCATGCCCGCGGCCCGCGCCATCTGGGCCAGCCTGGCCACGGCATCCTCAACCTCGCGGGAAGAGACCATCATCAGGTCGGCCAGCTCGTCGATGATGATGACGATGAGCGGCAGCTTGTCCACGGCCTCGGCGTTGTAGCTGGCCAGGCTCTTGACCTTGGCCTCTTCCATCAACTGATAGCGGCGCTCCATCTCCCGCACCGCCCACAACAGCGCCCGACTGGCCAGCTTGGGGTCCACCACCACCGGGTGCAGCAGGTGGGGGATATCCTCGTAGCAGGAAAGTTCGATGCGCTTGGGGTCCACCAGCAGGAGGCGGACCTCCTCGGGCGTAGCCTTGAGGAGGATCGAGCAGATGATGGCATTGACCGCCACGCTTTTCCCTGAGCCGGTTGCCCCGGCGATGAGCAGATGCGGCATGCGGGCGAGATCGGCGATGACCGGATTGCCCACCACATCCATGCCCAACCCGATGGTGAGCCTAGAGGCGGCCTTCTGGAATTTTTCATGGGCAAAGATGTCGCGCACATAAACAATGTGCCGGGTGGGGTTGGGGATCTCGATGCCCAGGGCAGCCTTGCCCGGAATGGAGCCGACGATGCGCACGCTCTCGGCCTTGAGCCCCAAGGCCAGGTCGTCGGCCAGGGCGATGATCTTGTTGATCTTCACCCCAGGGGCCGGGGAAAACTCGTAGGTGGTGATCACCGGACCGGGGGAGATGCCGACCACTTTGCCCACCACCCCGAAATCGTTGAGCTTTTCTTCCAACTCGGTGCTGACCGCATAGTAATAGTCGCGGTCCACGGCCAGCTCCGGGTTTTCCGACTTGTCCAGCAAGGAGAGCGGCGGCAGCCTGTATTCGCCGCTGGCTGCGGGCAGGAGCTGGAAGGAGTCGTCATCCGCCCCGGTCTCAAGCTTCACCGGGGCATGCACCTTGGGCACGACGTGCGCATCTTCGCCACCACTTGCCTCGGTGCCAACTACAAGGGGAACGGCGGCCGCCCCACCTTTCTTCTCCTGCTTGACAGAGGGGTTTTCCTCGGCTGCTTGCCTATTCGCCCGGCGGCTGGCCAGGGAATCACGCAAACGGCTCCCCAGGGAGTAAGGGGAAAAGCTGCTGATCAGCATCAGAGAGATAACCAGCACCACGCCAAAGAGCAGCAAGGAGCCGGGGCCGCCGAAAAACAGTTGGCCATACTGGGCCAGCAGCGTACCCAGGAAACCGGCAACCGGATAGGTGTGCTCAAACACGGTGAAAGAGGCCAGGGAGGTAAAGCCGCTGAGCCCTGAACTGGCCAGGAGAATCCCGGTGCAGCCGAACACGGTCAGGGGCAGGGTTTCCAGGGTGAAATCAGGGGAAAAAAGGCGGATGGCGAAAAAAAGCAGCAGCACAGGGAGCCAGAGCGCGGTGACCCCCAGAAGATCCATGAGCAGCCCGGCGACAAACTGGCCCACTGCTCCGCCCCAGTTGGCGGTGACCGTCTGGATGTCCGGCTCCGCCGAGGTGTAGCTGACCAGGCAGAGGAGCAGAAAAAGGGCGACAGACACCCCGAATACGGAAAGTATCTCTCGCCCAAGGGTTGGTTTTTCTTTTTCCTGCCGGTTGTTCCCTGGCGCCATTATGCTCGAAATCAGTTCCGATGAGGGTGATGGAGAGCGCAGACGTGCCAGCAGTGCTGGCTACTTTGCCTTGCCGATATTTTTTAGAATAGCATCAAGGATCCCATTGATAAAGCCGGGGGAATCCTCGGCGCAGTATCGCTTGGCCAGTTCGATGGCCTCATCGATGGCCACCCTGGGCGGCACCTCCTCCTTGAACATCAACTCATAGGCCGCCAGCCGGATGATGTTGCGGTCCAGCACCGACATCCGGCTGACCCGCCAGTTCACCGCGCTTTCCGCGATCTTGGCGTTGATCTCCTCCCACTTGTCGGTGATGCCGTATACCAGCTCCTGACCATAGGGGATGGCCTTTTTGTTAATCTCGAAATTCTCGCAGAGCAGCGGAAAATTCTCCACCGCCGAGGTTCCGGTCATCTCCCCCTGAAACAGGGCGTTGAGGGCAAGCTCTCTTGCCTTGCGTCGGTTTCCCATGAATGATCAGGCAAGCTGCGGCAAAAGGTTGACCATTTCGATGGCAGTGGCCGCGCACTCGGAGCCCTTGTTGCCGGCCTTGGACCCGGCCCGTTCAATGGCCTGCTCGATGGAATCGGTGGTGAGTACGCCAAAGATGATGGGCACCCCGGACTCCATGCTGGCCTGGGCAATCCCCTTGGTGGCCTCGTTGGCCACGAAATCGAAATGGGGGGTGGAGCCGCGGATCACGGCGCCGAGGCAAATCACCGCGTCGTAACGGCCGGACTTGACCATCTTCTGGGCGACCAGCGGAATCTCAAAGGCGCCGGGAACCCTGGCCACCTCGATCTCCTTGTCCTTGACCCCGGAACGCATCAGGGTGTCCAGGGCGCCTTCCAGCAGACGCTCGGCAATGAACGAGTTGAACCGGGCAATGACGATCCCGAACTTCTTGCCTTCGGCCTGCAGTTTTCCTTCAAAAAATTTGGGCATTGTTTCTCCTCCAGGGTATGCAACCGCTTATGCTTTCTTTTTCTTTTTGCCGGCAGCGGGCAGTTCCAGCATGTGCCCGAGCTTGTCCTTCTTGGCCTGCAAGTAATCAATATTTTCCGGCTCCGGTTCCATCTCGATTGGCTGACGGCCCGTAACCTTGAGCCCATAGCCTTCGAGGCCGACGATCTTCTTGGGGTTGTTGGTAATCAGCCGCATCTTGCGGACGCCGAGATCCCGGAGGATCTGAGCGCCGATCCCGTAGTCGCGCAGGTCGGCCTTGAAGCCCAGGTGCACATTGGCCTCCACCGTGTCCATCCCCCCTTCCTGAAGGGCGTAGGCCTTGATCTTGTTGATCAGGCCGATGCCTCTCCCCTCCTGCTGCATGTAGAGGACGATGCCCGCTCCCTCATGCTCGACCATGCGCATGGCGCTGTGCAGTTGCCCGCCGCAG
>JBAYUD010000097.1:0-8301 GCA_041675265.1 Desulfurivibrionaceae bacterium
CATTGACAGCCCATTTTTGAAATGGTACATAACTGACGGACTTGAGGGAGGAATGGCCGAGTGGTTTAAGGCGGCGGTCTTGAAAACCGTTGTGCGAAAGTACCGTGGGTTCGAATCCTACTTCCTCCGCCAAAAAACATGCGAATACGAATCGTGGAGAGCTGACCGAGTAGGCCGAAGGTGCTCGCCTGCTAAGCGAGTGTAGGATCAAAAGTTCTACCGAGGGTTCGAATCCCTCGCTCTCCGCCATTTTTCCTTACAACAAAAAAACCCGCGCCAGAGATGGTCGCGGGTTTTTTTGTGCCTTTTTTCTCGTATTTTTTCTGGGTTGTGGTTGGGGCTCGGGTTTGATAGGGTGATTCATTCGAATCGTTTTTGGGTAAGTGCTTACGGTAAAGCGGGGATGTGAAATTATAACGGGAATCCAAGTCTCAGGGATAGGTTAGTCAACAAATCAACAACGTCCCCCCCCCACAACCCCATAGGACACAATGACTACTGAATCTACTCTTCGCGAATGGCGTTACGGACAAACGCAAGCCGAAAGACTCGTGGCATCTCTGCTCCACCTTGAGGGGTACGAGGAAGTAGACCCTCAGCATCCGCTAGGTGGTCCAGATGGGTTGAAAGACGTCCTTTGCCGCAAAGATGGTCTTTCTTGGGTTGCAGCGGCGTACTTTCCGCCGACACCCGCAACACTACGAGATATTGAGTCAAAGTTTGAGCATGATTTCGGCGGTGTCGCCGCAAACAATGCGCAAGCATTCGCCTTCTTCGTCAATCAACCGTTGACCATCGGGGAGCGCCAGCAAATTCTTCGTTTGGCTGGTCAAACGAGAACCGAGCTTTACCACCTCGATCGCATCCGCAGCCTCTTGGACGCTCCAAAAGGGTGTGGAATTCGTTTGGAGTACTTACGGATTCCCATGACTGAAGAGGAACAATGGGCATTTTGGAGCTCAATGAATCAGGATGTCGTGCGAAAGTTGGTAGATCATGAGGCACGAAGGGATGCGCAAATTCGTTCTCTGGATGAAAAGATCAACCTCATTTTGGAAAGAACAAACGCAATTGGATTCTCGCTCCTCAATCACCCTTCGCACCTGAACGGAGAGCGGCAATCACCCGAAAGTATCGAGATGCCGACCGCATCTCTATCAATCACAACATTGTGTTGGCTTCACCGCGTGATAACTGAAGAAGGTGGCCTTCAAGAAGCGGTTCGCGGACGCCTACGTTCAATCAATGTCTGGATAGGCCCTGCAGGCTCAACACCGGAAACTGCTACGTATGTTCCGCCCGCTCCAGAAGAACTTGTCGCGTTGACTCAATCTTGGATTGAGTGGTGGAAGGGAGAGCACCGACGTCTGCAATCCAGCGACAAAGAAGAAGTCGTTGCAGCGCTTGCCGAGTTTCATCACCAATTTCTTCGCATTCACCCATTCTTGGACGCTAACGGTCGGCTCGCACGTACTCTTCTAGATCAGGCCGCTAGAGAGCTACTGAATCAAGGTGTGGACTCCGAGTTCACCGAGGATGTTCCGGCCTATTACGCGGCACTGTCCGCAGCAGATAAAGGCGATCTCAGCGCTCTCAAGGCTCGAATCGCAGCTACGCTCAAGTGAGTTCGCGAACATGACGCCCAACCCGTCGGTCAAGCGCGTATATCCGGTGACATAATACCTATTTCTCTTCAGATATTCCGGGGACTGAGGTATTAATGCAAATGGACCCTGATGGTCAGGTCTTGAAAAGTCAGTCTTCCGCATCTTCTGCCGGACTGCCCGGCAACTGTGCGCCATGCCACACCGCCACAATCCACACCACATTCTCTTTGACCCTGTAGAAGAACCGATACGGAGGAACGATCACCTCGCGGTAGTGGGTGTCGGGAAATTCCGGTAAAGTTCGCCCGGATTCCGGGTAATCCTGGAGCCGCGCGAGCGTTTTCTCCGTCTGATGCCGAAACGAAACCGCCGCTGACGGCTTGTCGCGGCGGATATAGGCAAGGGCGCGTAAAAACTGGTCGCGCGCCGATGGGGTAAAAACGATCTTCACGGTTGTTCCGCCAGCAGGGCATCCGCTTCCGCCAATACGGTTTTCAGGTCGAAACCGCCTCCGGCCTCGATTTCTTTTTCGCCACGGGCAAGCAGCCGTAAAATTTCAAGCTCGTGCTGCGTGTGTTCGTACTCCTGCATGCTGACCATTACGGCAGTCGCACGGCCATGTTGGGTGATGAACAGAGGATCGCGTGAAGCCGCCATGCGCTTGAGGATGCCGCTTGCATCCTGGCGAAGGTCCGAGATGGGAATGATGTGCGGTGACCGTGCCATTGGTTGTACCTCCTATTGTATTAGTAAAAGTACCACCGGTGGTCAGGGGGGGCAACATGAAAAAAACAAGGGACATCTTTTTCGGATTCATGGGTTTCCCGAGGGAAACAGGGACGTAGGGTATTCCGGGGACACCATCCTTATTTCCGCGTCAACATTTTTTGAAACTTGCCGGTGTCTGTGCGTGAGTGGATCATTTCACTTTCTCGACACGCAGAATTTCCCCCACATCCCGCCACGCAATGAGCCGCGCCGTTGATCGTTGTTGCGACGCTTCGCCGCCATAGATCACGGCATTTTCAATCCGCGCCGGCAGGCCGGTATTGCCTACCCTCTCGGCAAAGGGCGCGAAGCCTTTAAAGAAATCCGGTGTTGCCGTGGCGGCGGATTTGGCCTCGATGGCATAGAGGCGATCACCAAGGTTCACCAGCACATCCATCTCCAGCCCGCGACTTTCACGATAGTGATGGAGACTGGGCTGCTCGCCCCGATGAACCTGCGCCTTGTAGAGTTCCGATACCACCCAGCTCTCGAAGATAGCGCCGCGTAAAGGATGGTGGCGGAGTTGTTCGGGCTCCCGGATATTCAGCAAATAACACGCCAGCCCACTATCGAGAAAATGGAGCTTGGGCGCTTTCACTACCTGTTTGCGAATGTTGCCATGCCAGGCCGGCAGCCGATGCACAAGATAGCTGGTTTCGAGAATCGACAGCCAGGCGCGGGCCGTATTGTGGGAGACTCCGGCATCGCTGCCCAGAGCCGAGAGGTTGATTTCTTGCGCGGTGCGACCGGCACAGAGTTTTATGAAACCGGAAAAAGCCAGGAGATCGCCGACATTCACCACCTGGCGGACATCGCGTTGCACATAGGTGGCGGTGTAGTCGGCGAGCCATTGGTGGGCGGGGATATTCCGGTCATAGATCCGGGGATAGGAGCCTTGCCACAGCAGGGTGTAGAGATCGTCCGGCGATGCGGGAAACTGGCGCAGTTCTTCCCAATCCGGGGCAAGCAGCGCCAGCAGTCCACAACGGCCGGCAAGGGATTGGGAGATGGTTTGCGAAAGGCCGAAATGCTGCGAACCTGTGAGAATGAATCGGCCAGATGCCGGCCGTTCGTCGACTTCCGTTTGGAGATAGCTCGCCAGGCCAGGCGCCTGCTGGATTTCGTCAATGATGGCGCCGTTGCGATATTCCGCGAGAAACCCACGCGGATCGGTCTGCGCGAATTCGCGGGTGTCCAGGGATTCCAACGACACATAGGCTTTATCCGGGAAGGCGGCACGGCACAAAGTCGTTTTGCCCGCCTGTCTCGGGCCGGTCACGACGACCACCGGGTAGAACCCGGCCAGTTCCAGCAGTTTTGGGATGAGTTTCCGGGGAATCATAGCGGCATGATAGTGTATTTTGCATGGATTGTCAATTCAACTTACAATCCATGCAAAATAGAAAAAGCGCGATCGGGGCCAGGTCTTGAAAAGTCAGTTTTTCGCATCTTCTGCCGGACTGTCCGGCAACTGTGCGCCATGCCACACCGCCACAATCCACACCATATTCTCTTTGACCCTGTAGAAGAACCGATACGGAGAAACGATCGCCTCACGGTAGTGGGTGTCGGAGTAGTTCTGGGGACAGGGTGTAAAACTACTGTCAATCAATTAAAAAAAATACCACATTGTCCCTGCTCCGCCGTAAAGATATACGCCTTGACTCACTCGTCATGGTCATGTAACATGACTAACATGGAGGTGGACTATGAAGCAATACAATATAGCCGAGGCGAAATCCCATTTTTCCGAACTGGTAAAACTCGCGCTGCTCGGGGAAGAAGTGGTGATAGCCCGGGACAACAAACCTCTCCTCAGGCTGACACCGGTAACCGAGTCGAAAAAGGAGCGGCGACCAGGTACAGCCAAAGGGCAGATCCTATCCATTGCACCGGACTTTGATGCCCTGCCGCCGGACTTTAAGGAGTACGTCTGATGCCCCGACTGCTCCTTGATACGCATGCATTCCTGTGGTGGGTTAATGACGATCCAAACCTCACGGTAGTGGCCCGGCAGGCAATTAGCGAGGCAAACAATGAGTGTTACCTGAGTTTGGCCAGCTGTTGGGAAATAGCTATCAAATCAAGTCTCGGCAAGCTGCGGCTGGCCAGGCCCGTTGGCCGTTTCGTGTCGGAGCAACTGGCGGCCAACGGATTTATGCTGCTGAACCTCGAGCTGCGCCATGCGGCCAAGGTCGAGAAGCTGCCGTTTCACCACCGTGACCCCTTTGACCGATTGCTGATTGCACAGGCGATTACGGATAAGATGGTTATGGTCTCGGCGGACAGCGTCTTTGCTGCCTATGGGGTAAATCTTCTCTGGTAATAGAACATTCCGGGGAGATAATACTGATTTCCGGTCAAACCGTGACAAAAAGAGGACAGATCTATTTTTCCAAAGGACAGCATGGCAGAAATAAATCCGTCCCCGCCTCTGTGTCAGCTCTTTGTGTACTGCTGTTTGATGCTGAAATGGTTCTTCCACTTTTGCCAGGCGCGGAAGCCTACTATTATTTCTTCATCGGGATGTCCTGACGGAAACTCGCCCGTTGCATCGCTGTCTTTCCAGATTCCCTTCTGTTTGCGCACATGGCGCTGCTCCACGAGCCAATCCCGGTAGCTTTCGAAGACGATATGCCCTCCCGGGCCGTCGAGGCGTGCAGCCCTGAACCTTCCGTCCCATTCCCGCCACAAGGCCTTCTCCTGTTCCGATATCACGAGAGGCTCCACATCCAGATCGTATCCCGCCTCCTTATGCATCTCTCCCGCCACCGCCGCATAGATTTGCTGATCCCGGATGCTGAGCAGGTTTTTGTAGATGCCCACATATCTGTCGGAAACGGCATGCCCCAGCGGCGCGTGATCCCTCTGTTTTCCCCGGGCCACGCTGGTGGGAGTCTTGTGGAAATCCAACATTTCCGGGGCAAACTGTTCGCCGAGGAAATCGCATACCGTTTTGAGCACCCCCTCGGGTTGCCTGACCAGTTCCTCGTACTTGACGTCGAGCCAGGTGGAGGAGGAGGCGTACTTCTTGCGGAACGGTTTGACAAAGGCATTGGCGGCATTCCAGGTGTAGGCGCCGCCATAGATGTTTCCAGCGCCAAAGGCGGACTCGATACTGGTAGCGCTTGCATCTCTGCCGTCCCTGGTGATGAAGATAAATTGCGCGTTGGGGAAATTGTCGAGGATCTGCGGGACGAAATAAAGATTGTTGGGGGTTTTTTGCCCCCAGCGCGGCTTATTGCCGAATTCCTTTGCATAGCGGAGATGCATGGCGGCGTAGATTCCGGCAAAGCTGCGCTCCGGCGCCAGAGAAACGATTTCGTCCACCGCGGTCATGGGGTTCAGGCTCATCCCCCAGAGCGGCTGGTTCAGGCCGAAAAGCATCTCGCCCGCCAGGGTGCGGAAATTGCCGTCGATGCTGAGATCGCCGTACGTATGGCGCCAGGGATAGATGCGCGGAAAAAGCCAGCCCACTTCGGGGATGGAGATGCGGGGATGGCATCCGAGCATCGCCATGAGTAGCGTGGTTCCCGATCTCTCATATCCGATAATAAAGATCGGCCTCTCTTTCAATTCGATTGCCATTGGTTCCTCCTTTGCTCTTCGGTTGTCGTTGCTCCCTCCGTTGTTCGCGGGAATAGACCCATGCTAGCAAGTTGCGGGATTTTCTTCTGTCTTGCAGACGACATACACACGAATAAAACCGGGAGGGAGGAGAGAGGAAAGGCGAGGATATGGTGTCGCGGACTGTTGCGTGCGATGGAAAACAGCTGTGCGGAGGAGTCAGTCGTTTATAAGGTGCTCAAGGCCTTCACCGTTGAGAATGGTGATCTTCCCATTGTCGCACCGCAGATACCCGTTCCGCTTGAAATCATTGATGATTTCCGTCACTGTTTGACGGATGGCGCCGATCATGTTCGCCATTTCCTGGTGGGTAAATTTATTTTTGAAGGTGACTGTCCCGTCATCATTGAGGGTGCCGTTGATCTGGGTGAGTTTGATAAGGAGCTGGGCCAACCGTGACCGGACATCGCAGACCACGAAGTCCTTTATCGCCCGGTGCGCCTGCCTGATCCTGCTGCCGAGTATTTTCATCACAGTCAGGGCAATGCCGGGATTCCTGCGGATAAGCTCTTCGAAACTTTCCTTGTCAACACATAAAATCTCGGTATCTTCCGTTGTCTCTGCAAAAACCTCTCGTTCTTCCCCGAAAATCTCCGCAATGCCGAAAAAACTGTGCGGATGGCAAAAGCGGTAAATTATCTCCTTGCCGCACGCCGACAGATTGTAGATCTTGACCCGGCCGCTTATCACATAGTTGATGCTGTCCCCCCTGTCTCCGGGCGAGTGGATGATCGTGTTTTTGGCATACGTCTTTTGATACGATTTCTGGAACAGGAACGCCTGTTCGCCCTTGGGCAGTTGTGCGAGCACATCGATTTCATTAAAGTACCAGCGTTTTTCCATGGAAAAAGCCTTGGGCCGTAAGTTGATTTCCTGTGACCTCTCGATTGCGCCCATAGCATACATTTTTTCAGGCCTCCTGGCAAATGAGGAGGAATGGAGCCGTACGGCTCCATTCCTCTCGCTCCCATGATAAGATTGTTCGTTACCTCACCAACGGCTCCCAGATGGGGAATCCGTTCAATGCGTACCACGGCGCCATGACGAAGACGCTCCATAAAATCGCGACGATGATTGTGGGGAGCCCTGCTTTAAAATAATCCCACATGCTGAAGGTATTGGTGCTGTAGGCGACGACACCGGCCACGACCTGCGTCGGCACCACAAAGGCAAAGGTGTCTACATTGGCGACCAGCAAGGTAAAGGCAACCGGGTTCAGATTCAGGAGCGGGGCCATTGCCAGTAGGACAGGCGCCAACATGGCTACCGCCGCGATGTTGCTCAACATCCCGAGCCGGACGAGCTGGGTGCTGGCCATCATGATGAGCAGAATCGCTATCCAGCCTCTCCCCTGCACCAGCGGATGAATCAAGGTAGCCACATCTTTCGCGAGTCCCGTGGAGCCCATGGCCGCGGAGAGGGAAAGAGCGCCGCCGAGCAGCAGCCATGTTCCCCAGATGGTCTTGCTCTGGATCATCTGCCATTTGAAAGGGAAGACCCCGGGAATGAAGAAAATGCCCAAGGCTATCAAGGTAACCATCCCCGTTTTGATCTTATGGACATCCTCAAGTATCCACATCGTGGCGGCAAAGGCGAAAATCAGGAGGATCACCCATTCATGTTTCGTTGTTTTGCCCAGCTCCTTTTGTTCGGTCTCGATCCGCGTCAGCCCGCCGGGAATCTCCACCTTGTTGCTTTTGAAGGTGAAATTAATGATCCAGTACATCAGGGGGAAAAGGCCTACAATGGGCAGGTGAAGCCAGAGCCACTGCATCCAGGAGATATGGATGCCGAGCTGTTTGTCGAAGAGCCCCACCATGAGGACATTCGGCAGGTGCGCGGTGAGGAAAAGAATCCCGCCCACCATGGTCGCATAGACAATGCAGGAGATGGCAATAGCCTTTTTGGCATTGTTCTCTTCGGGCGTATTGCCGAAAAGGCCGATGACGCCGTTAATAATAGGGAGAACCGTGGCAGACCTGGCATTGGCGGCGGGAACTACCAGCGACAGGGCCATATTGGTGGCAAAAAGTCCGACGATAATTTTCCCTACTTTCGTAGCCTTCATTTTGGACAGAACCGCCAAGGCTATGCGCGTATCGAGTTTTGCCGTACAAAGTATCGCCGCAAAAATAAATGCCCCCAGGGTCATGAAGCTCACGTCCAGAACAAATCCTCCGAAGGCTTCCGGTATCTTCGGCACGGCTTTGGTGACCACCAGCAGCATCGGGATCATAAGGCCGGTTACGCCGACGGGGATCGCCTCGGTAACCCAGATGATGCAGGCCCAGACAATAAC
>JBAYUD010000098.1:0-8171 GCA_041675265.1 Desulfurivibrionaceae bacterium
ACAATTTCAGGCGCAAGGATAGCACAGAGTGGAAAAATCTTCACTTTGAAAAAGCAGTGGCGGAACAGGGGGAATTGCTACCGTTGATCCAGGAGTTCCCGAATGGCGGCGGCAAGCTGGGCAATGTTCACCGGCTTCATGATGAAACGGCGAATCCCGGCTTGGGCGGCATCCTCTTCCGAGGCCTGGGAGCTGTACCCGGTGGAGAGGATGATGGGCAGATCCGGACGGATCGCCAGGAATGCCTTGGCCAGTTCCAAACCGGAAAGATGGGGCATGGTCTGATCGGTCACCACCAGATCACAACCCTGGGGATCACCCCGGAAAGCGGCCAGCGCCTCCTCGCTGTCGGAAAAGAGCCGCACCTGGTAGCCAAGGCGCTCCAGAGCGAGTTTCTCCATGGCCACGATGGCCTGCTCGTCGTCTATGACCCAGATCCGCTCGCTGCCTTTTTCCGGAAGGGCGCAGATTTTCCGGGGAGCCTCCCCGCCGGCCTTGTCCGGCACCTGCGGGAAGAAAATCCTGAAGGTCGTGCCCTGGCCGAGGGTGCTCGCCACGGAAATCTTGCCCCGGGAGGCCGTTACCAGGCCATGCACGATGGCAAGCCCCATGCCCGCTCCCTTGCCCTGCTCCTTGGTGGTGAAATACGGCTCAAAGATGTGATCCATCACCTCTTTATCCATGCCATGCCCGGTGTCGCTCACCACCAGCAGAACATAGTCCCCCGCCTCCAGCCCCTGGGCCTGCGCCTCTTCCGGTCCCAAGGCGGTATCTTCCAGAAGCACGCTCAAGGTGCCGCCCTTGGCCTCCATGGCATGGGAGGCATTGGTGCAGAGGTTCAGGACAATCTGGTGAATCCGGGTCGGATCGGCGAGGATGGCCTGGCAATCCGGGTTTATCCGCTGCTGGATATCGATGGTCGCGGGCAGGGAGGCCCGCAACAGCTTGAGCGCCTCCTTGACCACGCACTGGATGCGCATGGGCTTGATTTCCTGGTCGCCCTTGCGGCTGAAGGCCAGGATCTGCTGCACCAACTCCTTTGCCCGGTAGGTCGCCTTCAGCACCTCGGCAAGACAGCGATCCGGATCGCTTCCCGGACTCATTTGCTGTTTGGCCAGCTCGGTATAGCCCAGAATCGCGGCCAGGATATTGTTGAAATCGTGGGCAACCCCCCCGGCCAGGGTGCCGATGGCTTCCATCTTCTGGGCCTGCCGCAACTGCGCCTCAAGCGTGCTTTTTTCTTCCTCTTCCCGAAGACGCTCTATCTCGGCCACCGCCTTGACCGCCACAATCTCCATGATCTCCGGCAGCCTTGCCGCGGGCAGCATCTCCCGGCTCGAAAAGATATTGAGCACCCCCAGCGCCTTTTGTTGGGCATCCCGCAGCGAGATGCCCACGCTGCTTTCAGCTCCCATCACCCCGAGTTCCTTGTCCTCTGGGAAAAGACGGCGGATATCCCTGGGATAGCTCTTGTAGACATCCCGCACCACCCCCTCGCAGGGTGTCCCGGCCAGGGAATAAGTGATGTTCTCCTGTTTCTCTCCTTGCCGGAAGAGCGAGAGGGTCCGCACCTTGCCATCGGCCAGGACGCCGATGAGGCCATGCTCCGCGCCAAGCCAATCGCAGAGGCCCTCGATGATCCGGTCAAAACACTCCGCGCCCGTGGCGCCGACCATCCCCCGCACCAGGGCATCGATGGCCCGGTCCGCCTGTTGTCGCGCCTTTCTGTTCGCCGCCTCCCGCAATCCCCGGATCACGGCGGGCGCCAGCCGGACCAGCTTGTCCTTCATCACATAATCACAGGCCCCGGCCCGCATGAGTTCCACGGCGGTTTCCTCGCCGACCGCGCCGGAAACCAGGATAAAAGGCAGATCCAGCCCTTTTTCCTGCATGAGTTTGAGAGCCTCCATCCCGTTGAATTGCGGCATGGAATAATCGGAAAGGATCACATCCCATTCCTGCTTGGCAAGACAAGCCGCCATGGCGGAAGCGGTATCCACCCGCTCGCAGCTTGGCGCGAAACCTCCCTTGCCGAGCGCGCGCACCACAAGCGCCGCGTCATCTTCGGAGTCTTCCACCAGCAGAACGCGCAGGTTCTCGGCCATGGCTCAGCCCCTCACCACGGGAGGCGACTGATTCAGCACCAGCCAATAGACGCCCAACTGCCGGATCGCCTCGCTGAACTGCTGAAAATCAACGGGCTTGCGGATAAAACTGTTGGCGCCCAAGGTGTAGCTCTTGATCTTGTCCCGCTCCTCGTTGGAGGTGGTGAGGATGACCACGGGCAACAACCGGGTCCGCTCGTTTGCCCTGATCTTTTCCAGCACCTCCAACCCGTTTATCTTGGGCAGATTGATATCGAGCAGAATGACCTCGGGCATGAGGGCCAGGTCACGCCCCGCATACGCCCCCGCGCCAAAGAGAAAATCAAGGGCCTCGGCCCCGTCCCTTGCCACGACCACCTCGTTGAGGATGTTGTTCTTCTTCAGGGCGCGGAGGGTCAGGGCCTCGTCATCCGGGTTGTCCTCGACCAACAGGATCATGTTGTTCTTCCTCATGCCGTTACTCCTCTCCGTGGATCGTTAGCACACCGAAAAATAAAAAGTCGCCCCTTGCCCCACCGCGCCCTCGGCCCGGATGTTGCCGCCATGGCGGTGGATGATCCTTTGCACCGTGGCCAGGCCGATGCCGGTCCCTTCAAACTCCTGGGAAGAGTGCAGCCGCTGGAAGGCTCCGAACAGCTTGTCCGCATAGGCCATGTCAAAGCCTGCCCCGTTGTCGCGAACGAACAGAACTTCCTTGCCGTTTTCTTCCTGGTGGCCGAAGGTAATCCGCGCCTCTTCTGTTTTCGCGGTGAACTTCCAGGCATTGCCGAGCAGATTGTCCAGCACCGCCCGCAGTAAGATGGCATCCCCGGAAACCTTTACCCCGGGGGTGATCTCAAAGACAACCCGCCGTTCCGGCGCCGTGCGCTGGAGTTCTTCGGCAATCTCCCCGGCCACACCGCTGAGATCCACCTCTTGCCGGAGAATCTCCCCCCTGGGCAAGCGGGAAAGCTGCAACATATCGTCGATCAGGTGCCCCATCCGGAGACAGCCCGCCCGCACCCGGCTGATGTAATTTTTTGCCGTCTCGTCAAGACGTTCGCCATAATCCTCCAGCAACGCCTGGCTGAAACCGTCGATGCCGCGCAGGGGCGCGCGCAGATCATGGGAAACCGAGTAGGCAAAGGAGTCGAGTTCCTTGTTGGCCGCGGCGATCTGGGCGGTGCGCTCCTCCACCCGCTCTTCCAGCACTTCATTGACCTGGCGCACCTCTTCCTCGGCCTTGCGGCGCTCGACAACTTCCTGTTCGAGTTCATGGGTCCGCGCCCGCACCATCTCCCTGAGACGGGTGTTGAAAAGCAACAACCCGGCGAGCACCAGCAATCCGGAAAAAGACGAGGCGACAAAGATATAGAGGAGATAATACTGGTGTTCCATGGGCGCGCGGATCGACTCGATCGCCCGGATATCGCCGACCTTCTCATTGAAACCGCCCTGCCCGGGATAGAGCGCCTGGAGTCCGAGGGGCGCATTCCCGCGGTCGCCATGGCATTTCATACACCTCTCCTGGTTCACCAGAAAGGGCAGGGCAACATAGAGGTAGTCCTTGCCGTCGATGCGGACGACCTTCCGGTAATCTTTGATCTCCTTGTTTTCGTTGAACATCCGGATGAGTTTTTCCTCCAGTGCGTCGGCCTTGTTCACCGGATTGCGCGGATTGAGGGCGGCCATCTTGTAATAAACCTCGCCGAGACCCGCGGCCTTGCGCTCTTCATTGTATGCCTTGTGCTCGTTTCTGACGATGAACGACGAGGAGAGGATCTCGGGGGAATAGAACTTTTCGGCGACCATGCCTTCCGCCTTCAGCTTGTAGAAGGCGGGATGCATCACTTCCTGGATATAACGGTGCGTGCCCTTGTGGGCGAGGAGCAGGGCCTGGATGTTTCTTTCCGCTTCGTTGAGGACATAGAGATAGGCAAGTTGATACAACCCCGCGCCGACGGCGCAGGTGACCCCCAACGTCACCACCAATATCTTCCAATACCGGCGACCTGACTGCGAAGTACCACCCGGTGATTCCGGCCCCATAGCGCCCTCCATGCAAGATACATCCATTATAGGACCGGATTCCTTGCGAAGTCAAACAATGAAATGCCGTGACATAAAGGGGTTAGACCCAAAAAGCCGTCAGGAGGAAACCCGGTTGCGCCCCCCTTCCTTGGCCCGGTACAGGGCCTGATCCGCCGCCTTGATCACGGCCTGGGGGGTTTTCCTGGTTGCGTCGCGCTGGGCCATGCCGATGCTGATGGTGAGCGAGACCTTTTTTCCGGCATCCCCGCCCTTCCGCCTGTTGTCCGCATTCTTTCCGGCCCGGTCCGCGCTTCGAACCGCAAACCCGGCCTCGGCCACGGCCTGGCGCAATGCTTCCAGATGGGGCTGGGCCTCTTGCATATTTTTCCCCGGGAAGAGGATGGTGAACTCCTCGCCGCCATAGCGGAAAGGGCGGCCTCCCCCCCCGACCCTGGAGAGGAGGACAGCCACCATGGCCAGCACCTGATCGCCCACGTCATGGCCGTAACGGTCGTTGAATTTCTTGAAAAAATCGATATCCACCATGGCCACGGTGTAGGTGTTGCCCAGCTTGAGCAACGCCTCGTTCAAGGCGCGGCGCCCGGGCAGAGTGGTCAGCTCATCCCGAAAGGCCATCCGGTGGGCAGCCTCGATGGCGGCGACAATGAGAATCAGCGCGGCCACGCTGAAAAAAAAGGTCTGCCGTGCGGAATTACCGGCCAACAGCGCAAGAAGCGAACAGCCCATGGCCCAGAGGAAGCCATGATCCAGCAGATCGCGGTGGCGGCGGAAACGAAACAACAGAATCAGGGTGGCAAAACACCAGAGAACAAGAGCGGGAGAGAACAGGGGGCCGACCAGGGGCAGGGGGATGATCATCCCCTCCAGCTGCCGCACGATCAAGGGACCGCGCACCCCATGGAGCGCAGCCAACAGCAGGGGCTGAAAGAAAATGAAACCGAAACGGCGCAATCCCTGGCCGGTGACAATGCCCCGTTCCCGCCAGAAGGAAAAAAAGAGCAGATTGAGGGGTAGCGCCAACAGGGCCATATGGAACACATACCTGGCCAGAAGCTGGTCGATCTGACCGACCCCGCCGTAACGGCGAAGGAGCAGATCGGCCAAGAACAGCACCAGGATCCCGAAAAGCAAGCGGCTGCGATTGAAGCGCCAGGCAAGAAAAACAGCGACAAGCCCCAGGGCCGGAGGGAAAAGCCAGGTGATCCCGAACAGCCATCGGGCCAACCCATCATGCTGCAAGGCGGCCAGCGCCGCGGCGAGCAGCAGGCCGCCCGGCGCGAGATACAGGAAAAACCCTTGCCAGAAGTGCATGTTTCCTCCGGGGTGTTGTTGCTTCGTAATTAGAATCTACACTGTGCAGTTGCCGTCATTCCGTCAAAAGCCGGAATCCAGGAGCTTCGAAAGGATGTACCAAATCTGGACCCCGGCTTTCGCCGGGGTGACGACCTATGCTGAAACTATGCCTCCCCGCTCTTTTCGTCAATCACATATGCGAACCCTTCCTTTTTTTTGCAAAGCAGGGCATGATGGACAATCATGAAAAACCAACACCCCAGGCCGCAAGGCCCAAACATCGACCCGGAAAAATGCACCGGCTGCGGTCTTTGCCTTACGGTCTGCCCGGACCAGACCCTGTCGCTGCTGGGCGGCAAGGCCGTGGTCAGCGGAGCCCGCTGCCTGGCCTGCGGGCATTGCCGGGCCATCTGCCCGGCTCAAGCCATCACCGTGCCGGGCCTTGAGCACGAACCCATGTTCAAAAGCTTCGTCCCGGACACCCGCTATCTGCCCCCCGGCCAGGGGGACACAGCTCAGCTGGTCCGGGTCATGCTCTCCCGCCGCTCCTGCCGCAACTACACACACCGCGCCCTGGACCAGCAGCTGCTGGAAGATCTGGTTCGCATCGGCGCCACGGCCCCCTCCGGCACCAACAGCCAGGGCTGGACCTTTACCATCCTGCCGCAGCGGCCAGCGGTGGAAAGGTTGGGCAATCTGGTTGGCGCCTTTTTCGCCAAGCTCAACCGCCAGGCAGCCAATCCCGTGCTGCGCGCCCTTCTCAGCCTATGTGGCAAACCGGCCCTGGCCGATTACCATCGCCGCTACCATGCCACCATTGCCCAGGGGCTGCGGGAATGGACGGAGCAGGGTCGCGACCGACTCTTCCACGGGGCATCCGCCGCCATCATCGTCGGCTCCCGGCCAGGCGCCAGCTGTCCAAAGGAAGACGCCCTGCTGGCCACCCAAAATATCCTGCTCGCCGCCCATACTCTGGGGCTCGGCTCCTGCCTGATCGGCTTTGCCGTGGCGGCCATGGCAAAGGATCCGAAGATCCAGCAGGCCCTGGGGATTCCCGCGGACGAAACCATCCATGCCGTCATCGCCCTGGGCTATCCGGCCGAGCCATACCAGCGGCTCACCGGCAGAAAACCGCTGACTCCTCGGTATTTCACCGGATAAATCTTTAAGGACACCCCATGGAACACCGGATCATCGAACTGGAAACCCGATTGGCCTTCCAGGAAATCGCCCTGGAAGATCTGAACAGCGCCCTGATCAGTCAACAGGCCCAGCTTGACGCAGTGGAAAAGGAATGCAAACGGTTGGCCGCCATGCTGGCCGAAAACCTTGCCCCCCGTGACACGGACCACCCATGACAGAGTTCACCCTCACCGTCGGAGCGCAAGCCTCTCTGCGCGGCGCCTCGCCCACCCTGACCGCAGCGCTCAAGCAGCAGCTGACCATCGACAACCCCGAGTACCTCGAGGCCAAGAAATACAGCCGCTGGATGGGAAAAAAGCTCAAACCCCATCTCTATTTTTTCACGGAGCACAACGACAGCATCACCTTCCCCCGAGGCTACGCCAACCACGCCATCCTCCTGGCCCGAAAATTCATGCGCCAGGACCCCAGGATCATCGACCAGCGGCAAAGCAGCGCCCCGGTGGACTTCAAATTCCTCGGCGAGCTGCGGCCCTACCAGGAAGAGGCCATCAGCGCCATCACCCGGCACGATTTCGGGGTGCTGGAGGCGGGCACCGGTTCGGGCAAGACGGTGATCGCCCTGGCGGTGATCGCCAAGCGGCGCCAGCCCACCCTGGTGCTGGTCCACACCAAGGAGTTGCTCTACCAGTGGGTGGAACGGGTGCGAACCTTCCTGGGCGTGGAGGCCGGGATGATCGGCGACTCCCATTTCTCCATCGCCCCCATCACCATCGCCATTGTCAACTCGGCCCGGAACCGGCTTTCCGAACTGCCCGCCCATTTCGGCCAGCTCTGCGTGGACGAGTGCCACCGGGTGCCTGCCTCGCTCTTCACCGAGGTGGTCACCGCCTTTGACTGCCGGTACCTGCTGGGACTTTCCGCCACCGCCTTCCGCCGGGACGGCCTGACCAAGCTGATCCATATGTACCTCGGCGACCGGGCCTTCAAGGTGGAAACCCTCGACCTGCACGAAAGCGGGGCCATACTCAAGCCGGAATTCATCCAGCGCGCCACCGAGTTCCGCTATGTGTACCGGGGCAACTACCAGGCCCTGATGAAATCGCTCTGCGGCAATGCGGCGCGCAACCAGCTCATTGTCGCGGACATCCTCAAGGAGCGGTCCTCCTCGCCGGGCACCATCCTGGTGGTCAGCGACCGGGTCAAGCATTGCGAGGAACTGGCCGCGCTCCTCAAAAAACAGGGATGCCCGAGCGCGGTGCTCACCGGCAAGCTCCCGGCGGAACAGCGCACCGGTTTGGTGGATTCCATCCGCCAGGGGGAGGTCAAGGTGCTGATCTCCACGGTGCAGCTCATCGGCGAAGGCTTCGACTGCCCGGATCTTGCCACCCTGTTTCTCACCACCCCCATCAAATTCACCGGCCGCCTCCTCCAGGTGGTGGGAAGGGTGTTGCGCCCGGCCCACGGCAAGCAGGCAAGGGTTTACGATTATATCGACCCGGTGGGCGTGCTTTCCTCCTCGGCCCAGAGCCGCTGGCTCACCTTCCAGCAGGGATAGAGTCTTCTCCCTTTACAAATTCTTTTCCCCCGTGTTAGAAA
>JBAYUD010000099.1:0-7956 GCA_041675265.1 Desulfurivibrionaceae bacterium
CCACGACATAAAGAGAAGGGCCGTTAGCTCAACTGGTAGAGCAACTGACTCTTAATCAGTAGGTTTGGGGTTCGAGCCCCCGACGGCCCACCATCTTTTCTCATGAAACCCACGGCGAACCACCAGCCAGCATGTTCGCCCGCCCCGCCTTTTTTTCCCATGACCGTTTATCCTGCCCCTGCCCCGAAAAAGTTTTCCACACGGCTTGGTCAGGTATATTTTTTCGATGGTTCTCCTGCGGAAAACCTTTTGCATTCTCCCCAAACGTGCCATGATTACCAAGCAACCATCCGCAACTCCGTCATAATTAGCCAGCTCCATGAGAGGATATTTTGGTAAGAAAAATCATCAATCGCTTCCGTGACAAACTGAAAAAAATCATCACCGGCCGGACGAAACCCGGCGATCTCGCAGCCCAGCAGGCTCAGCCCCATGCCCCCTCCGAAGAGACGCAACGGAGTTCCCGGCGGCGGGGCAAAAAAAAGGAGCCTAAAGCCCCCCACATCCCGGAGAATCTCCGGCCGCAGGCCGCGCTCCCCGAAGCCGACCCAACCCCGCCCTGGGATGCCTCGCAGTTTCTGGTCCCCAAGGTGGAGGGCAAAACCCGCTTCCACGACCTTGACCTGCCCAGCGAGATCACGCATGCCATCTCCGACCTGGGGTTCTCCTATTGCACCCCCATCCAGGCCCAGATCCTGCCCGCCACCCTGGCCGGCAAGGATGCCAGCGGCAAGGCCCAGACCGGCACCGGCAAGACCGCCGCCTTCCTGACCACCATCTTCACCCGTCTGCTGCGCACTACGCCCCCGGGCAAACGGCGCAACGGCTCGCCCAGGGCACTCATCCTGGCGCCGACCCGCGAACTGGTCCTCCAGATCGTCGAGGACGCCCGCGAACTGACCCAATACTGCAACGTGATTACGGTGGCGGTTTTGGGCGGCATGGACTACCAGAAACAGCAACGCCAGATCACCGAACAGCAGGTGGACATCGTCGTGGCCACGCCGGGCCGGTTGCTGGATTTCAAGCGCCAGCAATACGTCCACCTCGATCAGGTGGAGATCCTGGTCATCGACGAGGCGGACCGCATGCTGGACATGGGCTTTATCCCGGATGTCCGCCAGATCGTCCACTCCACCCCCAACAAGGACAAACGCCAGACCCTGCTCTTTTCCGCCACCCTGACACCGCAGGTCATCAGTCTTGCCTCGCAGTGGACCACGAACCCGGTGACGGTGGAAATCGAGCCGGAGCAGGTGGTGACGGATACCGTGGAACAGCTGGTCTATCTGGTCAGCAGCCGGGAAAAATTCCCCCTGCTCTACAACATCATTACCCGCCAAAACCTGGAACGGGTGATGATCTTCTGCAACCGCAAGGACGAAACCCGCCACCTCGCCGAAAAACTGGGCCGCTACGACATCCAGTGCGCCATCCTCTCGGGCGACGTTCCCCAGCACACCCGCACCAAGACCCTGGAAAACTTCCGGGCCGGCAAGATCCGGGTGCTGGTGGCCACCGATGTGGCAGGCCGGGGCATCCATGTGGACGGGGTGAGCCATGTCATCAACTACACCCTACCCCATGACCCCGAGGATTATGTGCACCGCATCGGGAGAACCGGCCGGGCAGGCGCCCTGGGCACCTCGGTGAGCTTTGCCGACGAGTCCGACTCCTTCCAGCTCCCCGACATCGAGGAGTTCATCGGGGCCAAGCTGCCCTGCATCCAACCCGATCTGGAGTGGCTCACAACGCCGCCCCCTTCCAAACCCGCCCCAAAAAAAGAATCATCCTCCGCGCCCCGCAGCCGGCCCGGCGGCAGTGGCCCCGGTGGCGGCAGGCCCCGCCCCGGCGGAAGAAGGCCGTCTTCAAGCCGGCCGAGAACAAAAAGCTCCACCTGATCGATCATGGCTACCATTACCCTGAAGGATATCGCCCTGAGCTTTGGCGGGTTGCCTCTGCTCAACGGCATCGACTTGCAAATCGAACCCGGCGAGCGTCTCTGCTTGGTGGGCCGCAACGGCGAAGGCAAATCCTCGCTCATGAAGATCCTGTCCGGAGAGATCGAACCGGACCGGGGGGAGATCACCCGGCAAAAGGGGCTGCGCGTTGCCCGCCTCACCCAGGAAGTTCCGGTCGGCATGACCGGGACCGTCTACGAGGTTGTGGCTGCGGGACTGGGCGAGATGTTCGGACTGCTGGCCCGCTACCACGCGGTAAGCCACCTGCTCCAGACCGACCATTCCGAGGCGGTGCTGGCCGAACTGGAAGAGGCTCAGCATGCCCTGGATGCCGCGCACGGCTGGCAGGCCCAGCAGCGGGTGGAGACCGTCCTTTCCCGGTTGCAGCTTCCACCGGACCAGGAATTCACCTCCCTTTCCGGCGGGCTCAAACGCCGCGTCCTGCTGGCCCGCGCCCTGGTCAGCGAACCGGACCTGCTGCTGCTGGACGAACCCACCAACCATCTGGACATCGAGGCCATCAACTGGCTGGAGGAGTTTCTTTTAAGCTTTTCCTCCACCCTGCTCTTTGTCACCCATGACCGCATGCTGCTTCAAAAAATCGCCACCCGGATCGTGGAGCTGGACCGCGGCAGGCTGACCAGCTGGCCCGGCAACTTTGCCACCTATCTCCAGCGCAAGCAGGACGCCCTGGATGCCGAAGCGAGCCAGAGCCACAAGTTCGACAAGAAACTGGCCCAAGAAGAGGCCTGGATCCGGCAGGGAATCAAGGCCCGCCGCACCCGCAACGAAGGCAGGGTGCGGGCCCTGGTCGCCCTGCGCCAGGAACGCTCCGAACGCCGGAGCCAGAGCGGCAAGGCCCGCATCCAGATGCAGGATGCCGAACGCTCCGGCAAGCTGGTGGCCTCGCTCAAGGATGTTTCTTTTTGTTACGACGGCGCGCCCATCATCAAAAATCTCTCCGCCACCATCATGCGCGGGGACAAGGTGGGGATCATCGGCCCCAACGGCGCGGGCAAGTCCACCCTGCTCAAACTTATCCTCGGTCAATTGGAACCCACGGCAGGCACCATCAGCCTGGGCACCCGCATCGAGTCCTGCTATTTCGACCAAAACCGGGAACAACTCGATCCGGAAAAGACCGTGGCCGAAAACGTGACCGACGGCGGGGACACCGTGCTGGTGGGCGGCCAACCGCGCCACATCATCAGCTATCTCCAGGATTTTCTTTTTGCCCCGGACCGGACCCGCTCGCCGGTGCGCGTGCTCTCCGGCGGGGAAAAAAACCGGCTCCTGTTGGCCAAGTTGTTCACCCAGCCCTTCAACGTGCTGGTGATGGACGAGCCCACCAACGATCTCGACGTGGAAACCCTGGAATTGCTGGAAGAGCTGCTGCTGGACTACCAGGGAACCCTGCTGCTGGTCAGCCATGACCGGGCCTTTCTGAACAACGTGGTCACCTCCACCCTGGTCTTTGAAGGCGAAGGCAGGGTCGAGGAATACGCAGGCGGCTACGACGATTGGCTTTTGCAGCGGGTCCAGGCACCGGCTCCGGCCGCCAAGCCGGAAAAAAGCGAAAAAAAAGAACCGCCTAAAAAAGCTGCTGCCAAAAAACTCTCCTACAAGGAAGAACGGGAGCTGGAGGCGCTGCCCTCGCAGCTTGAGGCGATGGAAGCAAAGCTGGAAGAGCTGCACCAACAGCTGGGCGATCCCACTCTGTACCAGAAGGAACCCTCCGCCATCCCCCAAATACAGAAACGGCTGGAAGAGCTTGAGCAGGAACTGAAAAAAGCATATGGGCGTTGGGAAAAGCTTGAGGCGGTCAAAGCGGGCGAGGCGTAAATCCGTGGGCATGGCACGATGAAGATCATCCTCATAGCCGCCATGGCCAAAAACCGGGTGATCGGCAGGGGCAACGCCATTCCCTGGCATATCCCGAGCGAACTGCAACGCTTCAAGGGTATGACCATGGGCCACACCCTGATCATGGGGCGAAAAACCTTCGAATCCATCGGCCGCCCCCTGCCGGGACGGAAAACCGTGATCGTCAGCCGCAACCCGGAGTATCGCGCCCCAGGCTGTTTTGTGGCCCCAAGCCTGGCCGCGGCCATCGCCCTTTGCGACGCGGAGGAAACGATCTTCATTGCCGGAGGCGGCGAGATCTACCGGGAAGCCCTACGCCTGGCCGAAGCCATCTACCTTACGGTGCTCGACCGGGAGGTAGGGGGAGACATCCGCTTTCCCGAATTTGACCCCAACCAGTTCCGCGCGATCTCGGAAGAACGGGTGGAAGGGGTGGAGCCGTACACCTTCACGATTTTTTCCCGTTGCTGATCACGTATTGTTCAGCGCCTCATCCACATCGATGAACTCTCCATAGAGCTTTTTCGCGCAATCGGGGCAAAGGCCGTGGCTGAAAGTCACGTCCGCATGGGCGGCAAGATAGGTCTCGATCTGTTTCCAGTATCCCGAATCATCCCGGATCTTCTTGCAGGAGGCGCAGATCGGCAGAAAGCCGCTCAGGGTTTTTACCTGGGCCAGGGCCTCCCGTAGCTGGGCAATCAGCTTCTCCCGCTCCTGCTCCAGCTCCTTGCGCTCGGCGATCTCATGCTCCAGCTGCGCGTTTTTCCCGGCCAGCTGCCGGGTAGCGTGCGCCAAACCATCCAGCATGGTGTTGATCGCCACCGCCAGCCGCCGGATCTCCGCCGGACCGTCACTTCCGACCCTGCCCGCCCCGTCAGCCTTTTCGCCTATCCGGGACACCGAATCGCTCAACTCCACCACCGGCCTGACCACCAAACGGTCAAGCAGGAGCATCATCACCAGGCAGACTGCGCCGCTGATCCCGAAAAACAGCCAGCGCAGCACGAAGATTGCCCGTTGCCCCCGTGCAAAAACGCTTCGCTGCAGGGTCGCTTCCATCAGCAAGGCGGGCTTGCCGAAGAGATCATCAACCAACATGGCGCCGGTTATGCTCTTCCCCCCTTCGGCGGAAATGGCCATCGTTTCCCCGACGGCCTGCATTTTTTTGACAATCTCCTGCTGCGCCGCGCTTTCCTTACCCTGGCCCAGAATAGTCACCTTGAGAAAAGCGTCTATGCCCTGGGCGATTCGCTCTATTTCCCTGGCGTCAAGGAAGCGGCCAAAAATCACGGTACCCCGCACCGGCCCCTCCTGGTTGCTGGTCAGGATGGGCCGTGAGGCAAAAAACATCGGTCCCTGGGGGAAAACCACAATCCCCATGCGTACCCCTTTTGGGTCCACATGCCTGACCAGATCCTGGCGCTCTCGCAACATCGCCCGCAACGAAGCCGGCACTTCCACCTGCTTGCCCTGGGCCGCATCATACAGATGCAGGGAAACCTCCCTCCCATCCGGGGCAAAGAACCCGACCAAGTCCACCTTCATGCCGACAAAGGTTTCATCACCCAGGTTCGTGGCAATGAATTCAGGGGTCGGGCCAGCCACAAAATCACCGGCGTCATCCCACCAGGCCCAGTCGCGGGTCAGGGTATCCAGCACCTCAAGGCTCGCATCCAGCTCCTTGCCGATCTGGGTCAGGCCATGCCTGGTCGTGTGGATCTCCAGCTCTTTAAAACTTTGCAGAAGAACATATTGAGAAACGGTGTGGAGCAGGAGAAAAGAAGAAAGAAAGGTGGCGGCGAGAATGGCCAGGGTCTTTTTTCTGATGGTGCCACGCATCAGGAGACGATGCAAAAAGAAATTTGGTGAACCGTTTGGATGCATCCGTTCTCTCCCCAGAAAATGGCGCCGCCCACACTCCCTATTTGTATGATACGGAAAAAACCAAGAGAAGTCTTTTTATTTTGGATTTTTCCCCAGATGATCCGGACAGATAAACCTATCACGCCGCCGACGCGCACCCTCCGGAAGGAGGGCCACAAAAAAACCCTGACCGCCACGGAATTGGCAGCCAGGGTTTTTTCATCTCGGATACGGGCAGGATTCAGACGCGGGTCAGGTGGCGGTACTTGATCCGGTGCGGCTGGTCGGCGGCGTCGCCCAGCCTTGCCTTGCGGTCGGCCTCGTACTCGGAGTAGTTGCCGTCGAACCAGACCACCTGGGAATCCCCCTCAAAGGCCAGCATGTGCGTAGCGATGCGGTCAAGGAACCAGCGGTCATGACTGATGACCACGGCGCAGCCGCCGAAGTTCTCCAGCGCCTCTTCCAGGGCGCGCAGGGCGCTGACGTCGAGATCGTTGGTGGGCTCGTCCAGCAGGATGACGTTGGCCCCTTCCTTGAGCATCCGGGCCAGATGCACCCGGTTGCGCTGGCCGCCGGAGAGCAGCCCCACCTTTTTCTGCTGGTCAGTGCCCGAAAAGTTGAACCTGCCCACATAGGCGCGGGAGTTGACCTCGCGGTCGCCCATGGTGATGGTTTCCTGGCCCTCGGAGATGGCCTGCCAGATGGTCTGCTCCGGGTCAAGCACATCGCGGGATTGGTCCACGTAGGCGAGCTTCACCGCATCGCCCAGGCGGATGGTGCCGGAATCCGGCTTGTCCTGGCCGGTGATCAGCCGAAACAGCGTGGTCTTGCCCGCGCCGTTGGGGCCGATCACCCCGACGATGCCGCCGGGGGGCAGGGAGAAGGTCATGTTCTCGAAGAGCAGCCTATCGCCGAAGGACTTGGTTATGCCCTCGGCCTCGATGACGATCTTGCCAAGCCGCGGCCCGGGCGGAATGTAGATCTCCAGATCCTTGGTGCGCTTTTCCGCTTCCTTGCTCAACAGCTCTTCGTAGGCCTGGATTCTGGCCTTGGATTTGGCATGCCTGCCCTTGGGGCTCATCCTGATCCACTCCAGCTCGTGCTGCAGGGTCTTGCGCCGCTTGGACTCTTCCTTTTCCTCGTTGGCCAGCCGCTTTTCCTTCTGCTCCAGCCAGGATGAGTAGTTGCCCTTCCAGGGGATGCCCTGGCCCCGGTCCAGCTCCAGAATCCAGCCCGCCACGTTGTCGAGGAAGTAGCGGTCATGGGTCACGGCGATGACCGTGCCTTCGTAGCGTTGCAGATGCTGCTCCAGCCAGGAAACGGTCTCGGCGTCCAGATGGTTGGTGGGCTCGTCCAACAGCAAGATGTCGGGCTTTTTCAAAAGCAAACGGCACAGGGCCACCCGCCGTTTCTCGCCGCCGGAGAGGACGTTTACCGGCGTCTCCCCCGGCGGGCAGCGCAGGGCGTCCATGGCCATGTCCAGCCGGGCGTCGAGATCCCAGGCGTCCAGGGTGTCGAGCTTCTCCTGCACCACCCCCTGCCGGGCGATGAGTTTGTCCATGGCGTCATCATCCATGGGCTCGGCAAACTTGTTGTTGATCTCCTCGAACTCGGCCAGCAGATCCACCGCCTCCTGCGCCCCCTCGCGCACGATCTCGATCACACTCCTCCCCTCGTCCAGAAGGGGCTCCTGCTCCAGATAGCCCACGGTCAGCCCGGGAGAGATATGGGTCTCGCCGTTGAACTCCTTGTCCACCCCGGCCAGGATCCGCAACAGCGACGACTTGCCCGAGCCGTTCAGGCCGAGGACGCCGATCTTGGCCCCGTAGAAATAGGAAAGGCTGATATCTTTCAGGATCGGCTTCTTGTCGTAAAACTTGGCGACACGAACCATGGAATAGATGATTTTATTGGGCTCAACACTCATTGGGGCAACTCCTTATCTGGACAAGAGAATTTCAGGGCGAACACGCCTCTTGCAAAAAGTTCAAAAGTCCCCTCCCCCCCGGAGTCTGCGCTTACCTGGCGGGGGAGGGTTAGGGTGAGGGGGAGCAGCCATACAATCGGCGGATTGCAGCTTCACCCACCCCCCTGCCCCCTCCCGTCAAGGGAGGGGCTTTATTTCGAAGAGTTTTGCAAGAGCCTTACAATTTCAGGCGCAAGGATAGCACAGAGTGGAAAAATCTTCACTTTGAAAAAGCAGTGGCGGAACAGGGGGAATTGCTACCGTTGATCCAGGAGTTCCCGAATGGCGGCGGCAAGCTGGGCA
>JBAYUD010000100.1:0-7934 GCA_041675265.1 Desulfurivibrionaceae bacterium
CGCTGGTCCATCCGCATATCAAGCGGCTCGCTGCCTTTAAAGCTGAAACCGCGGCCGCTTGCATCCAGCTGCAAAGAAGAAAGACCCAGATCGAGCAGCAGGCCGTCAATTGTGCCAATGCCAAGCTCCATCAGGGTCTCCTTTATAGAGGCAAAATTCTTATGCACAAAACGGACACGGCCTGCAAACCGGGCCAGCCGTTCCTGCGCCAGGGTCAGAGCCGCAGCATCCCAGTCAAAGCCAACAACCCGGCCGGTGGGCCCGCAGGCCTCAAGAATCCCTTCCGTATGCCCTCCCAGCCCCAGATTGCCGTCGACATATAAACCTCCATCCACCGGGGCCAGACATGTGACCACTTCCTCGAGCATGACCGGGAGATGAGATGGCTGCATACCGGATCAGAACAGCCCCAATTCCTGAAGCACCTGCTCGAAATTCTGAAAATCCTCGCCGGTCGGTTTGTTTTTGGTCTCCCAAACTTCCTTGTCCCAGATTTCAAAATAGGTAATCATGCCGTTTACGACGATTTCCTTCCGGATGCCGCAATCTTCCCGCAAGCTTGGGGAAAGCAGGATCCTCCCCTGTTTGTCCAGCACGCACTCTTCGGCGCCGCCGATCATGTAGCGGATCAACTTGACTGTTTCCGGACTTTTCTGGCCTTGCGCCAGCAGGGCCATCTCCAACTCTTCCCAATGGGGCAGCGGGTAGGCCCTGATACAGTTATGCCAGGGGATGACCATGAGCCGCTCGTCGCCCTGACCGCGCAGGGACTCGCGGAACCGGGTCGCAATATTCAGCCTGCCCTTCGCGTCGAGCACATGCTCGGAGCGACTGCGGAATCGACAGACCGGATTTTTCACACTCCCCTCAACCACACGCAGCTCCTTGTTTTTCCCCGATCACCCACTTTACACCACTTTATGTACCCTTATAGTGAAAATGGCCGATCAGTGTCAAGGAAAAAACAAGCGAATCCACTTATTCCTGCCCCTCCACATCAGCCCATGAAACACTACATATAGAGGCAAAATACAACATTAAACACCACATAAGGTGTCATGTGGGAATATTTCCCATATTCCACCCCACCAAATATTTTTTTGTGGGGCAAGGTGGGGTAAATTTTTCGCACAAGCCGAAATTTTCCCCAAAAACCGCAAATCCTCCGCAAGGCCACGCCACGACCCGCTCCGCCTCTTTATCTTGCTGATTTTTTGGTTTTTCCTTGCCTTTCCCCTGACTATCATTTAAGGTGCTCCTTTTTTTCCCGAGCCGGGAACAAACCCTTCTTCATGGAAAGTCAAAAAGTTATGGAACAAAGTACAATCAGAAACGTCGCCATCATTGCCCACGTTGACCATGGAAAAACCACCCTGGTCGATCAGCTGTTCCAGCAAAGCGGCATGTTCCGGGAAAATCAGGAAGTAGCAGAACGCCTCATGGACTCCGGGGATCTGGAGAAGGAACGCGGCATCACCATCACCGCCAAGAACGGCTCATATTGCTACAAGGATTACTGGATCAACATCATCGACACCCCTGGGCATGCCGATTTCGGCGGCCAGGTGGAACGGGTTCTGCGCATGGCGGACGGCTGCCTCCTTCTGGTGGACGCCCAGGAAGGCCCCATGCCCCAGACCTATTTTGTTTTGAAAAAGGCGCTGGCCGCAGGGCTGCGCATCATCGTGGTGATCAACAAGATCGACAAGCCCGCGGCCCGCTGCGAATGGGTGGTTGACCAGGTTTTCGACCTCTTTGTCAAACTGGAGGCCCCGGACCACCTCCTTGATTTCCCGGTGGTCTATGCCTCGGCCAAGCAGGGCTACGCCAAGCATCACCTCACCGACGAATCCACCACCATGGAACCGATCTCCCAACTGATCGCCACCCACGTGCCCCCGCCATCAGGCGACCCCAATGCGCCCCTGCAGATGCAGGTCAGCTCCCTGGACCACTCCCCCTACCTTGGGCGGCTCGGCATCGGCAAGGTGTTAAACGGCACCCTGAGCATCAACAAACCCATTGCCGTGGCCAAACGGGACGGCAGCATCTCCCCGGCCCGGCTCACCAAAATCTTCCGCTTTGAGTCCGACAAAAAGGTGGCCACCGACACGGCCGGGGTCGGCGAACTGGTTGCGGTGGCAGGCATGGACGACGTTACCGTGGGCGTGACCTTCACCGACGCGGACAACCCCATGCCGCTGCCCATGATCGATATCGATCCGCCGACCATCTCGATGAACTTCATCCCCAACGACTCCCCCTTTGCCGGGCTGGAAGGAAAGTTCGTCACCTCCCGGCATCTTGAAGAGCGGCTGCGCCGCGAAACCCTGGCCGACGTGGCCCTCAGGGTCGAGCCCATGTCGGAAGGCGTCGGCTATGTGGTTTCCGGCCGTGGTGAGCTGCATCTTTCCATCCTCATTGAAAAGATGCGCCGCGAGGGCTTCGAGCTCCAGGTCACCCGGCCCCAGGTCATCATGAAACAGGAAGGCGGCGTCACCCTCGAACCGTACGAGGAACTGACCGTTGACGTGGACGAGCAGTACGCCGGGGCGGTCATCGAACGGCTGGGGATGTTGCGGGGACAGATGCAGGAGATGCACCAGGCAAACGGCATGAACCGGCTGGTCTACAAGATCCCCACCCGGGGCTTGCTCGGCTACCGCTCGGAATTCATGACCGCCACCAAGGGCTTGGGCATGATGAACTACGTGTTCGCCGAATACGGCCCCTATGCCGGCGACATCATCAACCGGGTCAACGGCGTGCTCACCAGCATGGAAACATGCACCACCGTGGCTTATGCCCTGTTCAACCTGCAGGACCGCGGCCGCTTGTTCCTCGGCCCTGGCATCAAGGTGTACACCGGCCAGATCATCGGCGAAAACGCCCGCAACCAGGACATGGTGGTCAATCCGGCCAAGGGCAAGAAGCTCACCAACATGCGCGCTTCCGGCTCCGACGAAAACGTGGTGCTCACCCCGCCGGTGCAGATGAGCCTGGAAGACTGCATCGCCTATATCAATGATGACGAGTTGGTGGAAGTAACTCCGCAATCCATCCGGCTGCGAAAGAAAAAGCTCACCGCCAAGTAGAAAGAGCGCACGCTCCTTTTCCGCCTTGCACCACAAAAAAGGCCATGCCGGATATCCTCCGGCATGGCCTTTTTATATTTTCCCAGCAAGAAAACCCGCTACAAAACCACGGTCCGCTTGATGTACTGCACGACCTCCTGCGGATCATCCATGACCTGGAAGTAGAGCAGATCGTCCTCGTTGATATATTTTTCCGCCAGCATGCGCTCCTTGATCCAATCCACCAACCCGCCCCAAAAATCAGAGCCCACCAGGATGACCGGGAACCGCTTCACCCGCCTGGTCTGGATCAGGGTCAGGGACTCGAACAGCTCGTCCATGGTGCCAAAGCCTCCGGGCATCCCGATAAAGGCCATGGAATACTTGACAAACATCACCTTGCGCACGAAGAAATACTTAAAGTTGAGCGGCACGTTGGTAAAGGGGTTGGGCTCCTGCTCAAAGGGCAGGTTGATATTGAGCCCGACGGACAGCCCTTCGGCAATGGCCGCGCCTTTGTTGGCCGCCGCCATGATCCCGGGCCCGCCGCCGGTGATGATCCCGTAGCCGGCCGTGGCCAGATCAAGGGCGATCTGCTCGGCCAGCTTGTAATAACGGTCTTCCGGGCTGATCCGGGCGGAGCCGAAGATCGACACCACGGGGCGACCGATGTTGGCCAGGGTATCAAACCCCTCGACAAACTCACTCAGAATCCGAAACAACCGCCAGGAATCACCCACCTGAAAACTATCCAGCGAATACTGCTGCCGCTCGTCAACCACCCCGGCCTTGGTAACCCGCATATCCGATCTCCTTTAAGAGCTGATGAACTTTACAACATGCTCTTCACATAGGTGCTTCGACAGGCTCAGCACGAACGGAACAACACATTAAGACAAGGTCCGTTCGGCCTGAGCCTGTCGAAGGCCTGCTTTCACAAACCCATCAAAAAGCTTGTCCGCACCAAAAATTCAAGAAAGAGCTGCCAGGGCCGCCTGGGCCGGGGCATACTCCGGGGAATGCCGCAACACCTTCTCGTAGAGTTTTCTGGCCTTGCCCGGCCGCCCCTGCTTTTCGAGGAGCCCGCCCAGCAACAACGCCGCCTCCGACTGGCGCGGGTCAAGCCGGAGGCATTCCGCCAGGGACTGCATGGCCCCTTCCTGGTCCTGGGTCAAGGTCTGGACCAGGCCAAAGCGGTACCAATGGGAACCCTTGCCCCCATCCAGTTCAACCGCCTGCCCGCACAGGGCCAGAGCGATGTCATGCCCCTGTTTTTCCAGGGCATAGAGCCGACCAAGCCTGCTCAGCGACCCGGCGTCCCTGGGGTTGCCGCTAACCGCACGCTGATAGGCTCCAATGGCCAAACCGTTCTCTCCCAACGACTCGCAGGCCCGACCAAGCCAGCGCGCCACCACCATGGGCTCGCCGCCCTGTTGGGGATTCTTTTTGATCAACGCTTCGCAACGTTCCAAGACCTCCCTAGCTTCGGCGTATCTGCCCTGCCGGCAATAGAGCATGCCCAGATGCTGCAGGAGATCGGGATGTTCGTGGTCCACGACCAACGCCCTTTCCCAGAGCGCCAACGCCTCGACAACCTCGCCGTCGTCCAGACAAATAAAGCCCAGGTTGAACAGGGCCATGAAATTTTCCGGTTCCGCCTCAAGCGCCTTTTGAAAACAGGTCCGGGCTGCCTTGGGCCGATTGAGCTGGATGTCGGCAACCCCCATGCTGTTGAGGATGTTCACATTGCCCGGCTCAAGGAGCAGACCTTGCCGGTATTCCCCCAGGGCCTTGACCAGATCGCCCTCGTTATAATAGACATCCCCGCTGATATTGAGGCTGACTGCGTCAAAAACAGCCAGCGAATCCGGGCCGAAAAAGGTTGCGTGCTGCAAAGCCTTCCGGCAGTTCAAGGGCAGGGCTGATTTCTTGAAATCATGGTAGGGGAAGGTGGCCACCCCCATGGAAAAGGAGCTGCCGCCGATACCCTCCATCTTCTCGCGGAAATCCGCGAGCCAGGCCCGGGCCGCCTCGCCGTCCAGCCCCTCCAGGAAGAGAAACGCCTCCCGCTGATTGACGAGCACAAGCCCCTTCTCCTGGCCAAGCAACGTCCTGAGCCGTTTTGAAAAATGGTTGCTGGCCGGTTCCTGATCCATCCGCAACAAGACCAGGGAGAAAAGGGATTTACCCCGATACAGGGCGCGCAATTTTCGCAGCACCGATTCCGGAGTCTTGCGAAAGGGGTGGGATTCTATATCCTGGGCAGTGACATGGCCGCAGAGGCTGAAAGGCCCCCGCAGACGGGCGGTGCGCAGAGCCTGCCAGGCCTGCTCCAGAAGCGGTTCCGGAGCGCCGCTCTCCTGGGGGTCGTGGGGCGTCACCGTGGTGATGCCGAGATGGGCCGTGACGAAGTTTTCCCGCTTGAGCCGCAAAAGCAGCGATTCGCCCAGCTGCCGGGCCTGTTCCATGTCCACCCCATACCAGAGCAGGCCGAAGATTCCGGCGCCGAGATGGTGCAGGTGCATATCCTCCCCGATCATGGAAGCAAGACAGCTGCCGGCCCGGACGATATAGCGCAGGCTCCGATCCGCGTCACGGGTGCGCGGATAGACCTCCAGCAGGGCCAGGGTGGCCGGGGCCAGGGGCGACATGGCTTCAGCCGCTTCCTGCCCAAGGGCCTCAAGCTCCCCCCGCAGATGAAACCCGTTCACCAGCCCGGTGGCCGGATCCTGGCAGCTCTGCTTGAGCAGATAGAACTCCCGGGAGATGATATGGCTCTGCTCGTCGAGCCAGACCGCGGGCATCCCGTAGAGCTGTTCCTCGCCGCCCCGGACCACCAGCAGTCCGCAAAGCGTTTCCCCGCCCCAGATGGGGAGCAGCAGCTCCTGCAACTGGACATCGACCACGGGCAGGTGGTTGTCGCGGATTTGCCTCAACGCATCCTGCAGCTCCGGAGGCGGTTCGCCCTCCTCCTCGCCCAAGGGCATCAGTTGGGCCGTATCGCAGGGAAAAAAATCAAAGGCAGTCTTGGTGAACAGCGTGGAAAAACGGCGAAGATCGGCCGGGGTCAGAGGCCCGGCCTCAAACAGCAGGGGTATGGTCATTTATTATTCTCAGCCTCGCAACTGTTCAGCAGCGCCGCATCTGCTTTGTCATCGGCCTGCTTATGGGCAATAGCACACTTCGCAGACCTCTTCCGCGCATCTACGGCAGCAGCGTAAGCGGCGCTGCTGAACAGTTGAATTTCGTGGTTTTCGTTACATTGCGGCATCAAGCTGGACAATTATCTAGCCTCGAAAACTTCTTTCAAACAGTTGGCAAGCAGGGGGATTTCCTTATCAGCCACGGTGCGCATGTCAAGGAGCAGCCGGTCGTCCTCGATGCGGCCGAGCACGGGCAGCGCCAGCTCCCGCAACCCCTTTTCCAGCTCATTGACACTCCGGTCTAGGGGGGCAAGGGCCACACCCCTGCTGGGCAGGGGCTGTTCCGGCAGGGAACCGCCGCCCACCATGGAGGCGATATCCTTAAGCTCCACCCGGCAGACCGGCCCAAGCTCCTTGGTGATCAAGCGACGCAGCCGCTTGGCCCGCCGGTCGATGGCAGCCAAAGGCATGGCCAGCATGGCCAGGGTGGGGATGGCTGCAAGGGCCTGTTCCTCGTCGAAGTACAACCGCAGCACCGCCTCCAACCCGGCCAGGGTGAATTTATCGATGCGCAGCGCCCGGTTCATGGGGTTTTGCTTGATCTGCTCGATGATCTCTTTTTTGCCCACAATGAGCCCGGCCTGGGGCCCGCCCAGCAGCTTGTCGCCGCTGAAGGTCACCACATCGACCCCGGCCCGGACCACCTCGCCCACCGTGGGCTCCTTGGCCAACCCGAAGCGGGAAAGATCCACCAGACAGCCGCTGCCCAGATCCTCCATCACCGGCAGGTTGTGCTTGGCGGCCAGCCCGACCAGATCCGCGAGGGGAACCTCGGAGGCAAAGCCGATGATCCGGTAGTTGCTGGTGTGCACCTTGAGGAGCAGCGCGGTTTCTTCGCTGATAGCCTTTTCATAATCGCGGAGATGGGTGCGGTTGGTGGCGCCCACCTCCACCAATTTGGCCCCGGTGCGGCTCATCACCTCGGGAATCCGGAAGGAGCCGCCGATCTCCACCAACTGCCCCCTTGAGACGATGACCTCGCGCCCCTTGGCCAGGGTGTCCAATACCAGCATCACCGCTGCGGCATTGTTGTTGACCACCAGGGCAGCCTCGGCGCCGGTCAACTCGCAGAGGATCTCCTCCACCAGGCTGTAGCGGCTGCCCCGCTTGCCCGTGGCCAGATCAAGCTCCAGGTTGGAATAATGGCCGCCCACGGCCAGCAGGCTCGCCATGGCCGATTCGGGCAACAGGGAGCGGCCGAGATTGGTATGCACCACCACGCCGGTGCCGTTGATCACGGTCCGGAAGTTGGGCCGGAGCCTGGCACCAAGGAGGGCGGCAAAACGGGGAAGCAGGGCCGCCCGGGTCAGATCGGCGGGCTTGATCGGCGCGCCCTTGAGGATCTCCTGCCGGAGGGAGTCGAGCAACTGGCGCACCGAGCTTTTCACCAGCGAAACAGGCGCAGCGGGAAGCGGGTCCAGCCAGCCTAGAAATTCATCAACCTTGGGAATGGCCCGAAGCAACCGTTGGGTGGAAGCTGTCGGCTGCCCGGCGGATTCAGGTTTTGTGGTCATTCACTCCCCAGTTCAGGTAGAAAACGGAAGAAAAAACGGAGGGCTCGCACAGGAAACCCATAACATACTGAAAGGACTTACCGTTTTTCCGGAAAACTGTCAAGGGGAGGCAACGGCATTCTGCGCGGGCAACCGGGTCATCC
>JBAYUD010000101.1:0-7657 GCA_041675265.1 Desulfurivibrionaceae bacterium
AAACAAAAATGGAGCGGGAAACGAGATTCGAACTCGCGACTTCAACCTTGGCAAGGTTGCACTCTACCACTGAGTTATTCCCGCTCATTTTCAGTATGTGAAAAACGCCAGATGTATAACAATGTGGGAAGGGGTTGTCAACAAAAAACCTGTACGTCGCGGATAAATTTGCCCTCCTGGCCCCCACACCGACCTTAGCGGCAGAAAGGTTTATAATATTTTGTTATTACAATCTTTTTCCCTGAGTTTATGGGGTTTCCTATTGCCTGAATCCGCCTGATCTTGGTATAAACAAACATCTTTGTATTTTTACCGCATGTTTTCTTTTGATAATCCTGGCCCACGACACACAGCCAGATAATTGCAGGAGCAGCCCATGGCAGCACAGAGAGCCCGGCAAAGCGAAGTGCATCGCAAAACCAAGGAAACCGACATCGCCCTCACCTTTGCCCTTGACGGCACAGGCCAAATCAACTGCGTTTCTGGCGTGCCTTTTTTGGATCACATGCTCACCCTCTTTGCCGTACATGGCTTTTTTGATCTTGTCGTCCGCGCCTCCGGAGATACCGAGGTAGACGCACACCACACGGTTGAGGATCTGGGCATCTGCCTTGGGCAGGCTCTGAAAAAATCCTTGCGGGATTTCGGCGGCATCCGGCGCTACGGTTTCAGCGCCCTGCCCATGGACGAGACCCTGGTCCGGGTGACGCTTGATTGCTCCAACAGGCCGTATCTCCATTACGGCGTTGCCTTTCTTGAACAAAAGGTCGGGGACTTCGACACCCAGCTGGCCAAGGAGTTTCTCCGCGCCTTTGCCCAGCATGGCGGCCTGACCCTCCATGTTGAAATGGCCCACGGCGAGAACACCCACCATATTCTCGAAGCAATCTTCAAGGCTCTCGGCAGAGCCCTCGACGAGGCAACAACCTTGGACCCTCGCGCCCAAGGCCCTGTCTCCTCCAAAGGATCCTTATAATTTTTCACACTGGAGAAACCATCGTGACATTCTGCAAATCATACACTGCTTTTCTTGCCGGCCTGGCCATACTCGCCCTGCTTTCCGGCTGTGCACGCACAACCGCCAAGGTTCAACCCGAAGACTTGCTTCCGGTTAAAACAATCATTGTGCTCCCGGTGGAACTCGACACTGACGGCCAAAGCAGCCGTTCCCCCAAGGAGACGCAGCAGCTTGAAAAGGGACAGAAACTCGTGGACACCTTGCTGGCGGAATATTTTTCCGGCAGGGAGGATATCGCCCTGCTTACCGCGGGACAGCGCGACGCTCTGGACAAAGACATGACCCGGTGCCGGACAACCGCGGCCGTCACTATCTGCCGGACCCAAAAGGCCGATGCCGTCCTCCTCTGCACCCTGCACCGTTTTACCGAACGCGAGGGAACCGAGTATTCCATTGTCAGCCCGGCCTCTGTCGCCTTTGACTACAAACTCATCCATGCGGAAACCGGACAGACCATTTGTTCCGGGATGTTCAACGAAACACAGCAACACCTGCTTGCCGACATGTTCCAGTTCTTCAAAAAAGCGAAGCGGGGCGTCAAGTGGCTCAGCGCCGAGGAACTTGCCCGCGACGGCATCCAACAAAAGATCTCCGACTGTCCCTACCTGAAAAAACCGGAATCCGCGGCGAAATAACCTCTGGATCTTAAACGATATAACGTTAATTCTTCCCGTGTTCGCCATTCCCAAACAGCTCAATCACCTTGTCGGCCGGGCCATGCATCTCTACCAGATGCTGGCCGATGGCGACCGGGTGATGATCGCGGTATCCGGAGGCATCGACAGCCTGGTGCTCTCCTGGCTCCTCAAGGAATGGCGCCGCAAGGCGCCGATCCGCTATGAGCTGCTGGCGGTGCATCTCGACATGGGGTTCGGCGGCGCGGAGTACGATCTGGTCCAAGAGCAGCTCCGCCGTATCGACTTGCCCATGCTGCTAGAACGCACCGACTTCGGCCACAAGGCGCTCATCGCGGAAAACGGCAAGAGCGGCTGCTATCATTGCGCCCGTCAGCGCCGCAACCGGCTTTTCTCCCTGGCGGAAGAACACCACTGCAACAAACTCGCCTTTGGTCACCACCAGGAGGATATCATCGAGACGTTTTTCCTCAATCTGTTCTATGGTGGGAATCTCAGCGCCATGGCGCCGAAACAGGAGCTGTTCGGCGGCAAGCTCGCCCTTATCCGCCCCCTGGCCATGGTGGAAAAAAAACGCATCGTCGAGCTTGGAAAAGATCTGGGCATCACCCCCGTGGCCAACCCCTGCCCCCTTGCCGCCGACTCCCGCAGGGAAAAAATCCGGACCTGGCTCACCCCCATGTACGAACAGGATCCCGCCCTCAAGGCCACCATCTTCGCAAGCCTTGGCAATGTAAGGACCGACTACCTGCTTACCCCCCTGCCGACTGGTGGCCCCGCTTCCCCTGCCGCCAAGTAAACCCCCCCTCAACTCCGGCCAAGGCGGTCGCCTTCCGCGCTTCCGCCGGTCTCGAATTTTTCCTGGCAGAGTTCGCACTTGACATTTACCTAACCTTTAAATAGCCTTATCGGCACATCAAGAAAGTCAGGCGGAGAAGAGCTGGACGCCCTTAGGGGGAGCCATTCCGGCCATAGCTTCGTGTTCACTATTTGAGGGGGGGGGGACAGATGCTGAGGATCCTGCTTGCAACGCTGTGCGGGTGTTTGTACTGGGCTGCGGTCGCCTTTGCCGCCTTGGATATCAACAGTGCCACGACACGGGAACTCACCAGCCTGCCGGGCATTGGCCCAGTCAAGGCGCAGGCCATTGTCGAATACCGGCAAAGGAATGGTCCGTTCCACTCAACAAAAGATCTGGACAAGGTAAAAGGAATAGGCCGCAAAACCTTGGAAAAGCTGGGCCGCGACATCACGGTCACGCAGTAGGCTGCCAACAACAAATCGCCCTGCGCCCTGCCGACGAGAGGGATTTGGGAAGGGGAAACACCCTTCCCAAATCCCCTCCGCCTAGCCGTTGAGCAACCGGGCCATCTCCTTGGCAAAGTAGGTGATGATGATATCAGCGCCTGCCCGCCGGATGGAGAGCAGGCTCTCATGCATGACTTTTTCCCCGTCGATCCAGCCATTGGCCGCGGCGGCCTTGATCATGGCGTACTCTCCGCTCACATGGTAGGCGGCGATGGGCAGGTCGAACTCGTCCCGCAACCGGCTGATTACATCCAGGTAGGCCATGGCCGGCTTGACCATCAGGATGTCCGCGCCCTCTTCCACATCCAGGGTCGCCTCCCGCAACGCCTCACGGATATTTGCCGGGTCCATCTGATACGCCTTGCGGTCGCCATGCTGGGGCGCGCACTCGGCCGCATCCCGGAAAGGGCCGTAAAAGGCGGAGGCGTATTTCACCGCATAGGACATGATCGGCAGCATATGAAAGTTGTTCTCGTCGAGAATCCCCCGGATCTCGGCAACCCGGCCGTCCATCATGTCCGAGGGCGCCACCATGTCGGCCCCGGCCTGGGCATGGGAGAGCGCCACCCTGGCAAGCACCTCCAGGGTGGCGTCGTTGTCCACCACCTCGTCGATGATGATGCCGCAATGTCCATGGCTGGTGTATTCGCACAGACAAACATCGGTGCACACCGTCAGCTTCGGCGCCGTGTTCTTCAACTCCTTGATGGCCCGCTGAATGATGCCGTCCTTGGCATGGGCGCCGGAACCCTTCGAATCCTTCTTGTCGGGCAGGCCAAAGAGGATCACCGAGTTCACCCCTAGCCCCATGCATTCCTTGGCTTCCTTGGCCAACTGGTCCACGGACATCCGGAACACCCCGGGCATGGACGACACCTCTTCCTTGATCCCTTTGCCGGGCATGACAAAAAGCGGGTAAACAAGATTGGCCGGAGAAATGCTGGTTTCCCGGATAAGCGCCCGGAAGGTTTCATTCTGTCTGAGCCTGCGGGCCCGGTATTCAGGAAAAATCATGGTCTCCTCTCTCCTTTGTTCTGCCGGCAAAAATCTTCCACCAGCTCTTATTCGACTTTAAAGGTTTCCCCCACCAGAGAATTTATATACCGCTCCGGCATATCAACCCCCTCCGCGGGGACAATCACCTGCGCAATCCCTTTTTTCTGGCCCATGAGCCGCAGGCCATACTCCATGGCTTGAAGAATCTGGGCGCACGAGGTTTGAATAGCCTCAAGGGTCCGCGGCTCCCGGGTCAAGAGGCGGTCAACAGCCTCTTCGCTGAAACGGACCTTGATCCCGCATTTTTCGCTGATCTCCGCCTCGCTGCCGTGAATGGCCTGAATCAGCCGGATGAACCCATCACACACCTCGCGGGGGTCCACATCCTGATCCTGGCTCTCCTTGGCCATGAGCTGCAATCGCTTTGGAGTGGTGAGCACTTGATGGTCTTCAAGATAATTCCCTATCCGCTTGAGAATAAAGGTGGTCAACCGCTCAAACTCCGCTGCCTGCAAAGCCTCAAAACGGGTCCGATGCTCCGCCTGCACGGCTGCATCCGCCAAAAGCCTTTCCAGCACGACAGCGGGCGAACGCACCATCTCCACATCCACCACAAGATGACGGATGTCGGTGGAGGGCAATTTTTTCTCGTAGTGGAGCAGGATCTTTTCCATGACACTGACGAGCCCACGGGCTCCGGTCCGTTCCCGCTTGGCAAGCTTGGCGACTTCGCGTAGCGCCCCGTCTTCAAACTGCAGATTGACGCCGTACACCCGGAAATCCTGCTTCTTGGCAACCACGATGGAGCTGTTGGGATTGGCCAGAATCTCGTAAAAATCATCCTCGCTCAGCTCATCGAGCACGGCGATGACCGGCAGACGCCCGACAAACTCGCTTTCAAAACCAAACTCAACGAGATCCTCGGCCTTGACCTGCTTAAGAAAACGGCCCGCTGTTTTCACCGAGGTAACCGAGCTTTCAAAGCCCATGGATTGCTGCTGCACCCGCTTCTTGATGATATCCTCAAGCCCGGCAAAAGCGCCGCTCATGATGAAAAGGATATTCTTGGTATTGACCACGCGCCGCTCCCGCTTGCCCGTGGCCCGATACTGCTCGATGGCCTCGATCTGCGAAACCGGATCGTGGGCCATCTTGAGCTCGACCTCGGTTTCCTCCATGGGCTTGAGCAGGGCGCGCTGCACCCCGGTGCGGGAGACATCGGCCCCGATCCGGAAAGGACTGGCGGCGATCTTGTCGATCTCGTCCAGATAGATAATCCCGAACTGGGCCCGCTCGATGTCCCCGTCCGCCTGCCGGACCAGATCGCGGACCAGATCCTCCACGTCCCCGCCCACATAGCCTGTTTCACTGAACTTGGTGGCATCACCCTTGATGAAGGGTACCCCGAGATGGCGGGCGATGAGCTTGATGAGAAAGGTTTTGCCGACGCCGGTCGGCCCCATGAGCAGAACGTTGCTCTTGATCTGCCCCATGTTGCGCCTTGCCTTGCGGGGATTGGCCAAGGCGTAGCTGATCCGGTTGAAATGGGTGCAGATCTTGGTGGCGAGAATGGCCTTGGCCTCGTCCTGTTTCACCACATATTCGTCGAGATAGGCAATGAGCTCTTCCGGGGTGGTGTCGAAATGGAAATCCGCCGGACCGCTTGTGCCCGGCTGCCCGCCCTCGCCTTCCTCGCTCTGGGGCATGGGAAGCAGACCGCTGGAGATGATCTTCACCTTCTGCCCGTATTTTTTGCTGAGATACTCCCCTATTTCCTTTTCCAGCTCCTTCTGGTCGGGAAGACTGGTGTTGTATTCGCTCATGGCAATCCTCTCAGGGTTCGGGGGGCTACTCTTCATCCAGGGACAGAGATTTCATCTTCCTGTGCAGATGACTCCGTTCCAGCCCTATTTGTTCCGCGGTCTGGGAAATATTTCCCTCGTTGCCGGCAAGACGGGCCTTGAGAAAATCCCGCTCGAAGATCTTTTTCGCCTCTTTGTAGCTCAGGGTGTGATACAGCGCGTCCAGCCCGCCGGACGACGACGAAGCATCCGCCGGAGCAATGCCGAGCAGCCGCGCAACCTCTGCCTCGTCAACCGTTTCCGCCGGGCACATGATCATAACCCGCTCCACAAAGTTGCGCAGTTCTCGAACATTGCCCGGCCAGCCGTGGTGCATCATGGCCTGGAGAGCGTCCGGGGTGAACTTCTTTTCCCCCAACCCTTTTTTCGCGTTGTCCGCCACAAAATCGGCGACCAGCAGGGGAATATCCTCACAACGCTCCCGCAGGGGCGGCACCAGAATGGGCACCACGTTGAGCCGGTAAAAGAGATCCGCCCGGAAGGCGCCGTTTTCGATCTCCTGCTCAAGATCCTTGTTGGTGGCGGCAAGCACCCGAACCTCGACCTGGATGGTTTTCGAGCCGCCCACCCGTTCGAATTTCCGTTCCTGAAGAATGCGCAGCACCTTGGCCTGGGTTTTGAGGCTCATATCGCCGATTTCGTCCAGAAAGAGCGTGGTGCCGTCGGCCAGATCGAACTTCCCCCTCCGGCTGGTGGTGGCCCCGGTGAACGAGCCCTTCTCATGGCCGAACAGCTCGGACTCGATCAGCTCTTCCGGGATGGCGGCGCAGTTCAGCTCGATCATCGGCTTGGCCGCGCTCTTGGACAACCGGTGGATGCTCTGGGCCACCAACTCCTTGCCGGTGCCATGCTCCCCCCGGATCAAAACCCAGGCCTCGGTGGGAGCCACCCGCTCCACCAACTGCCTCAGCGCCACCATGGCCGGGGAGCTGCCGGTGAGTTGCGTGGCGCGTTGGCTCTGCTGGCGCAGGATCAGATTCTCTTTTTTGAGCCGGGCAAGATCCAGGGCGTTGTTGATGGAGAGGATGATTTTGTCGTAGGAAGGCGGTTTTTCGATAAAATCGTAGGCCCCCATCTTGGTGGCCTGCACTGCGGTTTCGATGGTGCCATGGCCGGAGATCATGATCACCGGCAACTCAGGCTGGGATTCCTTGATGCGCTTGAGCACCTCCATACCGTCCAGCCCCGGCATCCAGATATCGAGTAGAACCAGATCAACAGGCTCATCCTCCAGCAGTGAAAGCCCCTGCTGCCCATCCTCGGCGGAGAGCGTCTGGAACCCTTCGTCCGCCAGGATGCCGGACAGAGTCTCGCGGATACTCGCTTCATCATCAATTATAAGGATTGTTTTTGCCATCGCCGTTTCACGACCGTCATTTCACTGAAATTTGCCCGCCAGTTTTCAATATACCATGCCCTGCCTGACGGATAACACGATTTTCTAGCCGTTTCCCAGGGGGAGCTCGATAATGAAACGGGTTCCCCGCGGCTCATTATCCTTGACCCGGATATAACCGTGATGGTCCGCCACCACCGTGCTGGCGATGGCCAGGCCCAACCCGGTCCCGCTCTTTTTCCTTGAAAAATAAGGTTCAAAGAGACGGAGCTTGTCCTCATCGCTGACCCCGGAGCCATTGTCGCGCACCTCAAGGGTGACCACGTTGCGCTCTTCCTCGCAGGCGAGAATAATCTCGATCACCCCGGCGGTGGCGGTTGCGGCCACGGCATTGTTGAGCAGGTTGATGAGCACCCGCTTCATCTGCTTAACGTCAAAGGGAAATTGCGGGATCGGCCCCTCCACCCGCAACCGAAACTGCCTGTCTTTATGGGCCTCCTGA
>JBAYUD010000102.1:0-7604 GCA_041675265.1 Desulfurivibrionaceae bacterium
CAAGCCGAGGGTCACAGGTTCGATCCCTGTTTCGCCCACCACAAGAGGAGTGGTAGTTCAGTTGGTTAGAATACCGGCCTGTCACGCCGGGGGTCGCGGGTTCGAGCCCCGTCCACTCCGCCAAAAGAAAATTAAAGGGATTAGCCATTACAGCTAATCCCTTTTTTTTTGATCTGTTGTTGTCGATTCCCGGTTTTTCCCAGGAGCAATTGCTTGACACCGTCCGCATTCCGTGAGTAACATGAAGATTTTGTAGGATGGTGCAAGGCAAAGAACCGGCCAAGGCATGGAGTTTGACGCAACCGTAGCTGTGACAGGGTTGCCCGCAAACGTATGCAAGAGGAAGTTATGATCCGTTACCTGGAAAAAATAGGAAGCACTACCATCTGGCTGCTGGGAGATCTTGGCCGCATGGGATCTTTTCTTGGTTTGGGTCTTAGCGGCATTTTTAAGAGGCCGTTTCGATTTTCCGCCATGATCCGGCAGGTTCGCTTGATCGGGGCTAATTCGTTCTGGGTCATATTTTTTATCGCCGGATTTACCGGGATGGTTCTCGGGTTGCAGGGATATTACACCTTGCGTAAGTTTGGTTCGGAAGGCGCTTTGGGATCGGCGGTTTCCCTCTCCCTGATCCGTGAACTGGGCCCGGTTTTGACGGCCTTGATGGTAACCGGCCGCGCCGGGTCGGCAATGTGCGCCGAAATCGGGATCATGCGCAATACCGAGCAGCTCGACGCCTTGGAATGCATGGCCATCGATCCTTTCCGCTATCTCATCACGCCGAAGTTTCTTGCCACGATCATCTCGGTCCCCATTCTTACCCTGTTTTTTAATGTTGTCGGCATATTCGGCGGGTATCTTGCCGGTTGCGGCCTGCTGGGGGTCAATCCCGGCGCGTATTGGTCCGGGATGGAGCAGAGCGTTGTGAATCAGGATATAAACATGGGCATCATCAAATCCTTTGTTTTCGCCCTGGTAATCGTCTGGGTGTGCGCGGGGAGAGGATATTTTGTTCACGTTATCCGGGGGGCCGGTTTCGGCGCCGAAGGCGTGAGCAAGGTAACCACGCAGGCTGTGGTTCTCTCTTCCATCGCGATTCTTATTTGGGATTATCTGCTTACGGCGATACTGTTATGAGTCAGGCGGTTATTCAGTTTAAAGATGTTGTAAAGGCATTTGGCAGGCAGACCATTCTCGACCGGGTGAATCTGACGATCAACTCCGGCAAGACCACGGTTATCGCCGGTCCGAGCGGGCAGGGAAAGAGCGTGACCATGAAGCTCATCCTGGGTCTTCTGCGGCCGGACTCCGGCCAGATTCTGGTTGACGGACAGGATATCTCCAGAATGCGCGGCAAGGCGCTGAACGAAGTTCGGACAAAATTCGGCGTTCTTTTTCAGGGGTCGGCACTCCTCGATTCCCTGAGTGTTTTTGCCAACGTGGCCTTGCCGCTTGAAGAGCGGACACGGCTGGGAAAAGATGAGATCCGGGCGCGGGTGCTTGCCACCTTGGGGCAACTTGGTCTTACCGGGCATGAGGACAAATATCCGGCCCAGCTCAGTGGCGGCATGCGAAAACGGGTCGGGCTTGCCCGGGCGTTGATGCTGCAGCCGGAAATAATGCTTTTTGATGAGCCGACCACCGGTCTTGACCCGGAGAAGTCCCTGGAGATCTACAATCTTTTTCTGGAGACCCAGAAGAAATTCGGATATACGTCAATCATAGTCAGCCACGATATCCCTAAAATCTTCAATTTGGCTGATCAGGTCATTCTGGTCAATAAGGGCAAGTTCAACACCTTTGCCAGTCCCGAAGACATTCAGCAGAGTGAGCTTCCAGAGATACAGGCCTTTGTGCAGAGCACGATGGGGAAGGTTTATTTAAGCAGGGAGATGGAATACAGGGTATGAGAAAGATAAATTTTGATGCGATTGTCGGCCTTTTTGTTCTTTCGGGCTTTCTGGCCTTTGCGTATATGTCTCTGCAACTGGGAGAATTTTCCGTGTTTTCCATGGAAAAGACATATTCCGTGTATGCGACGTTTGGTAATGTCTCCGGTCTCAAGCGTGGAGCCATTGTTGAAATGGCCGGGGTCAATGTGGGCAAGGTGAACACTATCTCCCTGGGTGAAAACGATCAAGCCAAGGTGCAGCTCCAAATCAATGACGGGGTAAAGATCAGCGATGATGCAATCGCCTCCGTTAAAACCCAGGGTATTATCGGAGATAAGTATATCAAGATTTCTCCGGGTGGTTCGGAGGACTTGCTGGCTGATGGCGGGGTTATTACGGAAACGGAATCCGCGCTTGATCTCGAGGAGTTGGTGAGTAAGTATATTTTCGGGAAGGTCTGAATATCCGCGGGGCTCGTCTGGGTGCTGATTGGTTTTTTTAATTTCTTTAAAAAAAACGGCGTATCTGGCATACATTACAATAAGAGTGTTTTTTAAGCAGATTCTTGCTTGCGTGTCCTGTTCGGCTTGGGCTTGGCGATAAACGAGCTCCCCGCCTCCTGCAAATTGGATTACAGAGGACGACCATGAAAAATCGTGACAGTTTCGTGCTGCAATTGCGCAGGGTATGTTTCTGTTGTCTGGCAATCTGGCTGGGATCCATCACCCTGGTTATGGGGCAGGAGGTGACGGCCGGCGCTGAGCCGGATTTCGGGGAAGAGCGGGATATCGGTGTGGTCTCGGATCCTCTGGAACCGATGAACCGTGTTTTTTTTCATTTCAACGATAAGCTGTATTTTTGGGTGCTTAAACCGGCCTCCCAGGGATATTCCTATTTTATTGCCGAGGATATCCGCATGTGTGTGCGGAGTTTTATGAAGAATCTCCTGGCTCCGGTTCGGATTGTCAATAATCTCTTGCAGGGGAAGGTCGCGGATAGCGGAGTGGAAACCGCCCGTTTTGTTATCAATTCCACCCTTGGGATTGCTGGTTTGGCCGATCCGGCCAAAAACGAATTCGGCCTGTCCGCCAAGGATGAAGACCTGGGGCAAACCATCGGGGTGTACGGGCTTGGCGAAGGCGTCTATATCTGTTGGCCTTTTCTGGGGCCGTCGAACGTGCGAGACACCGTCGGCTTTGCCGGTGATTTTTTCTTGAGTCCCTTGTCTTACCTGGCCATGTCTGACGCCGGCGCCGGCGTGGCTGTGCAGGCCGGACGGGAGGTGAATAACACCTCGCTGACCCTGGGAGATTACGAAGACTTCAAGGAGTCCGCCATTGACCCCTATGTTGCGCTGCGTGATGCATACCGCCAGTACCGGCAAAAGAAAATACGCGATGTTGCCGTGGGCAGTGATTCCGTGTACATTTCTTCTTCCGGGAAGTCCGAACAGACATATGCCCAAGAGAAGCCCGAGGCGGCGGTTTCTCCGGAAATGGACTCCGCGCCGGTTCCTGTTGATGATTTTTTTGTCCAGGTCGGAACCTCGTTCGATGCGGAAAAGCTTTTGCTTATGCGGCAAACCTTGCTTGCCATGAATAAGGAGTCGATTGTCAAGGTGTATGATCGGGGCGGGCAGAACTTCTATGCTCTGGAAGTGCCTGCCGGGAACAAATTCGAATTCGCCAAACAGGAGGCGAAAAGGCTCTGCGCCGCTGGGTTCAGCGAAGCCAGGGTTGGTCAATAATACAGTCGTACGGCATGATTTCAGAGGCAATAATGAAGAACGGCAACATGTGGTATAAAAAGATTTTTTTGGCAGTAATTCTATCCATCGCTCTCCCTGTTTTTTACCAGGGCAGTTCTTGCGCCGCGGCAACGGACCCGGTTGTTTTCGTCAAGGATGCCGTCGATGAAATTATTTCCATTCTTCAGGATGAAAAGCTCGCCGTGCCCGCTCGCAGGGCGGAGAGGAAAAATCGCATGGTGACTATTGTCGAAAAGAAATTTGATTTTCGCGACATGTCCATGCGTGCGCTGGCCAAACATTGGCAGGGAAGGAGTCCCGCGGAGCAGGACCGTTTTGTCTTTTTGTTCAAGACGCTGTTGGAGAATACATATATTGCCAAGATAGAAACCTACTCCGGCGAAAAGGTTGTCTTTAAAAAAGCTGCCGTGCAGGGGAACAAGGCCATCGTTTATAGCGACCTGATCCGTAAGAATGTGGAAACGCCGGTCAATTACAAGCTCAAGAACAATGATGACCGCTGGACGGTTTATGATGTGGAAGTGGAGGGCGTGAGCCTGGTGAATAATTACCGGACCCAGTTTGCCAGTATTCTGGGTAAGGAGGATTTTGCCGGTCTTATCGCCAAGCTTGAAGAGAAGGTCAGCAAGGGAGATGTTAAATAACCTCCATGGGTACCACGGAAGAGTTGCTTTTTGGGAGATACAAGTCCGAAGAGCTCGCTGATATATTTTCTTTTTTGTCCGCCGAAGAGATGGGGGAGCTGTTTGCCTATCTCGAGTTTCGGGAGTGGCAGCCTGCGGAAATTGTGATGAAAAGCGGGGATCCCGGCGATTTTATGGGGTTTCTGGTGGCAGGGAAACTTGCCGTCAAGATGGAGGGGATATTCCCCGATAAGTTTATCCTGGTTGCCGTGCTTGAGCGTGGAAGCCTGGTCGGCGAAATTTCCGTTGTTGAAGGGGGCTGCAGGCATGCCACCGTTGTCGCCACGGAACAGAGTCAGCTTCTTATCCTCACTCGGGAAAATATGGAACTGATGCTGGTGCGTTCGCCTGCTCTCGGGTTGAAATTTTTCCGTCGAATTATTCATGTGCTTGGTCATCGCCTGGGTAAGGCGAGTGACCGTCTCTCCAGATTGTTGTAACCTCTTGTAATCCCTTTTATTAAGCTGTGCAGCCATTGCTTGCGATGCCTCCCCCCGTCGGGTGTGCGCAGCAACGAAAAGAGTCCTTGCGGCGAATTCACTTGACAACGGGCGGTGTTTATTTATATTGATCTGCTTCATTTTTTGTATTGCGAATGGGTGATGCGTGCGGATCAGGTGGGACGAAATACCGGAGAGTGGCCTTTCTTTTAGCATCGACGATGGGTCTTGGGTTCCCGGCAATGAGGTCGTCTGCCAAGGACCGGGGGCATGCACCGTTTCCTTGCAAAAAGAGGGGGGACGGGTTTTGTTTGCGGGCACCGTGCGTCTTCCCGTTGTTTTGGAATGTGACCGGTGCCTTGAGTCATTTCCCTACACCTTGAATGAAGAGTTCGAGGTTGTATTTGAGCTTGCCAATGAGGAAGCGGCCGGTCTCGCTTCAGATCACTTTTGTAAGGGCGATGAGCTGGATGTTGTGTATCTTGCCGAGCCGGTGGTGGATGTTTTTTCGGTGCTTGCGCAACAGGTGTTCCTCGGGTTGCCCGAGAAAAGGCTGTGCAGCGACAAGTGCTTGGGGTTGTGCCCTGAATGCGGGGCGAACTTGAACAGCCATTCCTGCGGTTGTGCCCGGAGTACAGGTGCGTCCCCATTCAACGTTTTGGCAAAGCTTAAGGCGCAGTAGCCGGCTGGTTTTTCCGGGTGACATCTGCCGGGAACGAACGGCCGGGCGGATAGGGGATCATGTCTGGCGCCTTGGGCTGTCAAATGTTTTGTGCCGATCAGGGGATGCTTTCATTATCGCGGTGGATATGGACCATCCGCCGTTGCATTTTTTGTTGAACCTGTTGAATTTTTTTGAAAAACCCGTTACAGACAACAAGTTGTAACCGAGATCTTTCCAATTGGAGGAAAAGTAATGGCTTTACCGAAAAGAAGACATTCCCATTGCCGTACCAGAATTCGTCGTTCCCACGATGCTCTTTGTGGTGTAACCGTTTCCACCTGCTCCGAATGTGGCGAACCGAAGCTGCCGCACCGTCTTTGTCCTAGCTGCGGGGCATACAAGGGCCGTTCTGTTGTCAAGTTGACCGAAGAGTAATAGAGTTCGCCATGGCGTTGCATATTGCCTTGGATGCCATGGGCGGGGACCGAGGCCCTGAAGAACTGGTTTCCGGGGCAGTTTTGGCTACGCGCGAGTCGGACCTTGAGGTCAGTCTTGTGGGAGACACGGTCCGGCTTGAGGCCATCCTGGCAAGCCATGGTACTTCTTCACCCCGGATTCATCTGGTGCATGCCTCCCAGGTTGTTGACATGGATGAATCCCCCTTTGACGCCATCCGCAGGAAAAAAGACTCTTCCATCATGAAGGCGTTTGCCCTCCATAAAGAGGGCGGCGTTGATGCTGTTGTCAGCGCCGGTAATTCCGGGGCAACGCTGGCCGCAGCCATCAAATTGCTTGGCCGTCTGGAGCATGTGTCCCGGCCGGGAATCGCAGGGATTTATCCTACCTTGAAGGGGCCGGTGGTTATGATGGACGTTGGGGCAAACGTCGATTGCCGGCCGGAGCATCTTTTTCAGTTCGGGGTCATGGCCGCGGCTTTCTCCCAGGTGCTCTTCGGTTTGGGTCGCCCCCGTGTCGGCCTGCTCAGCATCGGCGAAGAGGGGGGGAAGGGCAATATCCTGGTGAAAAAATCCCACGAGCTGTTTCAGCAGAGTTCCTTGAATTACATCGGCAATGTCGAGGGACGTGATACCTTTCAGGGTGATGTTGACGTCATGGTCTGCGACGGATTTGTCGGCAATGTCTGCCTCAAGCTCAGCGAGGGATTGGCCGAAGCGGTTATGGGTATGCTGGGTGAGGAAATTGCCAAGAGCTTCAAGGCCAAACTCGGCTATCTGCTTGCCAGGGATGCCTTTGTTTCCTTTAAGAAACGGGTTGATTACGCCGAGTATGGTGGCGCGCCGTTGCTCGGCATACGGGGCAATGCTATCGTCTGTCATGGGCGTTCCAATGCCGTGGCTATAAAAAATGCCATCCGGGTTGCCTCGGAAATGGCCCGCAATAAAGTCAACGACCGAATCCTTGAGCTTTTTTCCCGTGATCACCGCTTGGTGCAACAGGATGATTCCCCACTTGCCAAAGTCGCCGTTGCCGGAGTAACCCAATGAGCCGCGCGGTTATCATCGGGACCGGCTCCTGCCTGCCGGAAAGGATCCTCACCAACGAGGATCTGGAAAAGATGGTTGATACCTCCGATGAATGGATCACCACCAGAACCGGCATCAAGACCCGGCACATTGCCCAAGCCGGGGAGGAAACCTCCAAACTGGCCAGCGTGGCGGCACGCCGCGCCCTGGATATGGCCGGGGTGACCCCGGCGGAGGTTGACATGATCGTCGTTGGGACGATTTCCTGTGAAAAGGCCATGCCCTCTTGCGCCTGTCTTGTCCAGAAGGAGCTGGAGGCGGTCAACGCCTTTGCCTTTGATATCAACGCCGCCTGTTCCGGCTTCCTCTACGGCCTTGATCTGGCCGATAAATACATTCGCAACAACCCGGATATGAAAATTCTGGTGATCGGCGCGGAAAATCTCTCCGCCCGCACCAATTGGCAGGATCGCAATACCTGCGTGCTTTTTGGCGACGGCGCCGGGGCCTGCCTGGTGACCGGCAACGATCAGGGAAGGGGAATCCTGGCGAGCCAGCTCTATGCGGATGGCCGCTTGTGGGAATTGCTCCATATGGACAACGCCCCCAGCCTGAACCCCGATCTCTGCACCGCGCAAAGCGACGGCCCCTTCATCAAAATGGTGGGCAAGGA
>JBAYUD010000103.1:0-7555 GCA_041675265.1 Desulfurivibrionaceae bacterium
GATTTAATGGCATAGCCCATCTCAATGAGGGCTGCCACCAAGTCCTTGTTTTCCATTTCCGCTTCCTTAGCTAACTCGTAAACCCTGATTTTTGTCATTGCTCACTCCCGAAGAGGTCTTGCAACCCTTCGTCAAATCCCAGCACCTGTTGGCGAAACGCTCTGGATAATCCTTTTTTGTTTTTAAAAAACTTCCGCAGACAACTGTCATCCTGACAACAGTAAGCATGACGCCCATCATGCTTCCCACGGAAATCTTTCAATACACAACCGCTATTGTCCACGGCAAACCGCCACAGCTCCTGCTGCGCCTTCCTCCGGCGGCACCCCAGACATGTCCGGATCGGCGCCCTGCTCTTCTCCCCGGGGACGGTGGCCATGGGTATCGCCCTTATTGCTCTTGATCCCCGGCCGATGGCATCTCCTCGGAATCGTCTTGCTCTTGGGCTGTTCCGGCTTTTTGGGCGGAGGCGATCAAACGGGCAGCCCTGTTCTCGTCAAGGGACTCCACCTCGGCAAGCACCGTTGCGACCTCTGCCTGGGCCAGCTCCTGGGCCGAATTGAAACCGGCATCGTAGAGCGCTTCCGCGGTTTTCTCATCCATCCCCTGCACATCGAGAAGCGACTGAAAGCCCTCCTCGCTGAATTTAGCATACTTCTGCTCGCTCTTCACATCAATCCGCCAGCCCAACAGGGCCGCGGCCAATCGCACATTCTGGCCCTGCCGGCCGATTGCCAGGGAAAGCTGGTCATCGGGCACCACCACCAGCAAGGTCTTCTTCTCCTCGTCCACCACCACCAGGGAAACCTGGGCCGGGGACAAGGCATTGGAAACATAGCGGGCCGGATCCGGACTCCAGGGCACGATGTCGATCTTTTCTCCCTGCAGCTCCTGGACCACGTTCTGTACCCGGGAGCCCTTCATGCCGACACAGGCGCCAACCGGATCGACATCCGAGGCGGAGGAACTCACCGCAATCTTGGCGCGGGCGCCGGGCTCACGGCTCACCCCCATGATCTTCACGATCCCCTCGGCAATCTCCGGAACCTCCATGGCGAACAGCTTGGTCAAGAACTCGTCATTGGTCCGGCTCAAAACCAGCTGCGGATCCCTGCTGCTCTGGCGCACGTCAAGAAGCAGGGCCCGGATGCGGTCCCCCTGGCGGTATGACTTGCGGGGCATCTGCTCCTTGGTGGGCAGGATGGCGTCGGTCCGGCCGAGATTGACAATGATGTTGCCGCGTTCGAAGCGCTGGACAATGCCGTTGACGACCTCGCCCTTGCGCTCCTTGTACATTTCGAAAATGACGTTGCATTCGGCGTCCTTCATCTTCTGAATGATCACCTGTTTGGCGGACTGCGCGGCAATGCGGCCCAGGTCGGAAACGCTGTCCATTTTGCTGCCAAGCTCATCGCCGAGCTGCACTTCCGGATCGAGCGCCAAGGCCTCGGTCAGGGAAATTTCCGTCTGCTCATCCTCGACCGCCTCGACAACATTGCGGAACTGGAAAAGCTCAACCTCGCCGATCTCATCGTTATATCGAGCCTCAAGCTCCCGCCGCTGGCCAAACTTCTTCTTGGCCGCGGACATGACCGCCTCTTCAATGGCGTCAATGAGCAGCTGGCGATCAATTCCCTTATCCCTACTTATCTGATCAATAATTCGTTTCAAATCTGACAGCATTGTTCTCTCCTGTCTTGCTTTCGGCAATTACGCCCAGGCATCAGCCACCGGAAACGGTGCTCTCGCCATGACCAACACCGGCCATACGGTCCTAAAACTCTATAACCAGACGGGCCTTTTTCATCCGGATAAACGGAATTTCCATCATACCATGGTCGGTGCGCAGGGTTACCGACTCATGCGTCACATCCTCAATCACGCCAACCCATTGATTCTGGCCGTCAATGGGCTCCCTGACAACCACCTTGGCCTTTTTCCCCTTGCAGCGCACAAAATCTCTTTCTCTTTTCAAAGGCCTGTCAAGGCCAGGGGAAGAAACCTCAAGACTGTAGGACTGCTCAATGGGGTCTTCCACCTCAAGAAGATGGGCGACCTCCCGGCTGATCCTGGCGCAGTCATCGATGGAGACACCATTTTCATGGTCGATGATCAGACGCAGCACCCAGCCGGGCGCCTCACGCCTGAACTGCAGTTCGACCAGTTCACAGCCCAAATCCTCGACCACCGACCCGGCAAGCTCCATCAAACGCCGGACCAGGGGTGACTCAACCGCCTCTTCTTCCATGGCACAGTATACCAATAAAAAAAGCGGGCCTGAGCCCACTTTCAAAAAATAACCGAATCGGAGTGACCGGTTCTTTCAATACGAAAAATACCGCCAATCCAGCACGGCACCCTTACCCCGACAAAGACATTGCGTCTCCGTGCCAGCTGGGCCGGAATGCTCGAAACTGGAGCGGGAAACGGGATTCGAACCCGCGACCTTCAGCTTGGGAAGCTGACACTCTACCACTGAGTTATTCCCGCAGGCCCGAATAATTCTGTAGATTATACAGTTATTTTACCACTTGTCAAGAGTCTCCCCTGCCCTGAGGGGAAACTCCATGAAGACAGGCCACAGGCCTGGATTAGAGGATGGCGCGAACCGCGTCCGTGGCCAGCTGGAGAATCTGGTCGGGGAGAAGCCCCATGGCGATGATGACCATGACCAGGGCAACGCTCACCGCCTTGGAGAGACCGCCGACGACAACGGCGGGACGATCTTCCGGGCTGGCCGAATAGGTTACCCGAACCACGGAAAGATAGTAGTAGATGGAGATGGCGGTATTGATGGCCGCCAGAATGACCAAGGGAAGATGCCCTGCCTTGTACGCCCCGGTCAGCAGCATGAATTTACCCATGAACCCGACAAACGGGGGGATGCCGGCCATGGCAAACATGCTGACCGCCAAGGTCAAGGCGAGCAAGGGGGAGCGCTTGTGCAACCCGCTCAGGTCATCGACCGTGAGATTCTCTCCCTGCTCGGAAACCTTGCAGATGACCAGAAAACCGGCGAGGTTCATCACCAGATAGCCGATGATGTAATAGAGCGATGCGGCGTATCCGGCATCCTGCATGGTAACCAGACCGAGCAGGACATAGCCTGCATGGGCAATGCCGGAGAACCCGAGCATCCTTTTAATGTCGGTCTGAACCAGGGCGACAAGATTGCCATAAAACATCGAGCAGACCGAAAGAATGATGAGCAAGGTGACAATGGCCTGCCCCTCCGTGGTGGCCAGCGCGGTAAGGCGGATAAGCATGGCCACGGCCGCGACCTTGGGAACGGAGGCGATAAACGCGGTTGTCTCGTTGGAAGCCCCCTGATAGACATCCGGAACCCAGGAATGAAAGGGGAATACCGCCAGCTTGAAAAAGAAGCCGCCTAAAACCATGGCAATGGCGACGAGGGCCGCGGGGCTGCCCATCATCTGGTGGAGCCTTGGCAGAAGCTCGACCAGATAGGTGGTGCCGGTGAGGCCGAACAGATAGCTCATGCCGAACAACATCACCCCGGTGGCAACCACCCCGAAAAGGATGTACTTGATCGCGGACTCCATCTGCATCCGCAGACCGGTCCGGTCATCACGCATGGGCACCAGAAGATAGAGGGAGTAGGACGAAAGCTCCAGGGCGATGAACATGGTGAGCAGTTCAACACTGCTGACCAGCATGAGAAGCCCCAGGGTGCTCAGGGTCAGGAACAGGTAATATTCGGGCCGGACCCCGTCATCGATCCCCTTCAACTCGGTGCTGAACAGCAATACAACCGCAAAGCCCATGGCAATGACAAGCTTGATCAGCTGCGAGAAGAAATCAATCCTGTACGCCTCGTAAAACAGGGTGCCCTCCTGGCGCAGACAGACCAGACAAACCAGAACATTCACCAACGCCAGACCCAAGGTCACGGCGCGGGCCGTTTTGCCGCAGGTCTTACCGGCGCTGAGCAGAAAAAGAACCAGACTCCCCAAGAGAAGAAATAATTCTGGAGCAAACAGCATGAGCTTCATTTTATATCCTTTGCGTAAGCCGTTGTTCAAAAATAACTACAACGTGTAAATGCCGCGACCGGCATAAAGAGCGGTAACGAAATGGTCGCTGTATTGGTTATTTCGTAACCGCTCCTAAGTTCCTTAAAAACCTTGAGAAAGTTCCGTTACGGAATCATCAGCTTTGCAACGGAAACAGCACCGCCCGAGGCACCCCCCACCTGATCGATGAGGTGGGTAACACTCACGTGCATCACCCGCAGGAAGGGATCCGGAGACAGGCCAATCCAGAAAACGAAGAAGAGCAAGGGCGCCAGGGTCACCATCTCGCGGAGATTCAGGTCAGACAGACCGGAATGATCCGGATTCGTAGGCCTGCCCCACACCACCCGCTGGAGCATACGGAACATGTAGGCTGCAGCCAGCACCGCGCCCGGAATGGCGAAGGCGGAAACAATCTTGTTGTCGGCGAAACTCCCGGCCAGAATCAGAAACTCGCCCACAAAGCTGTTGGTGCCGGGGAAGGCCAGGGAGGAGAGCGAGAAAAAGGCCAACAGGGTCACATACACCGGCATGTATTTGCCCACCCCTGCCGCGGTATCGAGTTCACGGCTATGGGTGCGCTCATAGATCATGCCCACGCAGAAGAAGAGTGCGCCGGTGGTGATACCATGATTGATCATCTGCAGAATCGCGCCCTCGATTCCCTGCTGATTCAGGACAAAAATACCCAGGGTGACAAAACCCATGTGTCCGACACTGGAGTAGGCAATCAGTTTCTTCATGTCCTGCTGGGCCAGGGCGGTGAAGCCCCCGTACAGAATGCCAACCACCGAGAGCCAAAGGATATAGGGAACGAACATCATGGTGGCTTCCGGGGTGATGGGCAGACAAAAACGCAAGAAGCCATAGGTTCCCATCTTCAACAGAACCGAAGCCAGGATGACGCTGCCTGCGGTGGGCGCCTCGACATGGGCTGCCGGCAACCAGGTATGGAAGGGAAACATCGGCACCTTGATGGCAAAAGCCAGAAAAAAGGCCAGGAAAACCACGATCTGGAAGGTGGTGGAATAAACCTGCCCCATCAAGGCAGGAATGCTGAAGGTTCCCTGATCAAGATAGAGACCGATGATGGCAACAAGCAGCAGGACCGAGCCCGCCAGGGTGTAGAGGAAAAACTTGGTTGAGGCATACACCTTGCGGGGGCCGCCCCAGACCGCGATCAACAGATACATGGGAATGAGCATCGCTTCCCACAACAGATAAAACAGGATGAAATCCAAGGCCATGAACACGCCGAGCATGGAGGTTTCCATGAGCAGCAGACAGATCATGAATTCCTTGACCCGTTTGTCGATGTACCGCCAGGAGCCGAGAACGCACAGCGGCATGAGCAGGGTCGTCATCAACACCAGCAGCAGGGAGATCCCGTCGATTCCCAGGGTATAGTTGATATTCAAGGCAGAGATCCAAGAGGCGTGCTCGCCGAACTGATATTTCGCCGTGGTCGCGTCAAAATTCCAGTAGAGAGGCAGGGAGACCAGGGCCGTGACCACGGTCACCAGCATGGTCCAGTTCTTGGCCGCGGTATCCCCGGGAATACATAACAAAATCAGGGCACCGGCCAAAGGCAGAAAGATCAGGGCACTCAGAATGGGAAACCCCAGAACCCATGTATCATTCATTATCAAAAAGTCCATTCCCACTATCCTCAGTAATAATAAAATTAGGCAAAAACGTATAACACAAGGGCAACCGCAACAAAGGAGACCGCATAATAAATGTTGTATTGCAGTTGGCCGCTCTGCACCCGCCGCACCAGCCCGCCGATGCCGCGCACCGTTTTGGCAACCCCATCGACCACGCCGTCGATGGCGTGCCAATCAAACCAGGACCAGAACTTGGCCGTGGTCATGAGCGGGATCAAACCGACGTAGCGATACCCCTCGCTGACACAGCTGTCCGCCCACTGGATGGGCCGTTTGGCCAGCCAGAGGAAGCCGCGCCCGCCCATGCGGTAAAACCAGTCCAGATCGATGCTGATCTTGGGCTCCGGCGCCAGCTTCTTGATGAGCAGAAAGAAGCCCACGGCGGTGAAGAGAAGGATCTGCAAGGTCTCGGAGAGATGGTAGGTATCATAAGGATGATAGCCCGCGGCAATCTGCGGATACGGCAGCATGTTGTAGAGATACGGGGTGTAGCTGCCGATCAGGATGCAGAGGAACGCGGCAATGCCCATGCCGAGCTGCATGTTCCATGGCGGATCGGCGGCCTTGTCCCAGGTCTCCCGGCTGCAGTTGTTTTTACCAAACCAGATGAAGTACGGCACCTTGAGGCCGGTATGGAGAAAGGTACCGGCCGAGGCCAGGGTCAACAGGAAGGCGGCCCAGTAGTTGTGGACCTGAAAGCCCGCGGCCACGATCATCGCCTTGCTGACAAAACCGGAAAAGAGCGGAAAGGCGGAGATGGACAGCCCCCCGATCATGGTGAAGACAAAGGCCATGGGCATTTTTTTGTACAGACCGCCCAGTTCGGAAAACTTGCTCTTGCCGGTCATGTGCAGCACCGAACCGCAGCCCATGAACAGCAGCCCCTTGTAGAGGATGTGGGCAAAGGCGTGGGCGCAGGCGCCGTTGATGGCAAGCTCGGTGCCGATGCCCACCCCCGCCACCATGTAGCCGACCTGGCTGATGATGTGATAGGCCAGCAGCCTCCGGGCATCGTTTTCAAGCACTGCGTAGACTACGCCGTAGAGGGCCATGCACACCCCCAACGGCACCAGGATCTCCATGCCGGCAAAGGCGCGGGCCAAGGCATAGACCGCGGTTTTCGTGGTAAAGGCGCACATGAAGACCGCGCCGGTGACGGTCGCTTCCCCGTAGGCGTCCGGCAGCCAGGCATGGAACGGCGGCACGGCGGCGTTTAGGAGAAAGCCGATCATGATCAGGTAGGTGGAAAGGCTAGGGCTGCCCACGCCGATGGGACCGAAGGAAAGGTCGCCGCCGGTGGCCTGGTAGCGGAGGATAAGCCCGGCCAGCAGGGCAAGGCCGCCGGCGGTATGCACCAGCAGGTAGCGGTAGCCCACGGCCAGGGATTCGGGCCGCCTGCGGAACCAAACCAGAAAGACCGAGGCAAAGGCCATCAACTCCCAGAAGAGAAAGAGCACCAGGTAATCGGCGCAGAAAATGACCCCCAGCGAGCCCGCCACATAAAGCCAGGCCGCGACATGCTGAAAATCGTCCTCCACATGCAACCCGTAGATGGTGCCGATGATGCACATCAGGGTCATGATGTAGGCAAAAACCATGCTCAGGCCATCCACCCGGCCAAAGGTCAGGAACCAGTCGAGAAAGCGAACCACCCCGAAGGTGCCGTGCTGCCCCTGCATGGAGAGCACATCCAGAAAGGCCAGGGTTGGGACGATGACCAGATAGGGCCGCTTCAGCCATTTGGGCAGAAAGGGCAGGATAAAGGCGCCAACAATGAGTATCAGGGCCGGGTGCAGCCAAAAATCAGTTATCATAGTAATCCTCACGGGTCATGATTCCCAGGTGGCCATACCA
>JBAYUD010000104.1:0-7540 GCA_041675265.1 Desulfurivibrionaceae bacterium
CATCTGCCTATAGACGTCATCATCATTGCGTTTACCGATGAGCGCAACTTTCAAGATATCGCCTTCCACCCGGTATACGATTCGATATTCTCCAACATCGGCACGACGAAAGGGGTAACCAGTGAGTTCCTTTGAGTCGTGAGGTTCCGGGTTTTCCATCAAGCTGAACACCTTATTCGCCACCTGCCTGAACTGTTTTGGCGGCAACTGTTCAAGAGATCAAGGTCACAAATACGGACTCCACTGTTGCCAGAAACCGGACCACTTTCGATGTAACTTTCCAGTGCCTTTCCCCAGGGGGCCCGAAACTCACCCGGCCATCCTACACAAAAAATCCGGACATAGTAGTTGAAGACAAAAGGCGCTAACTAACTGCCATGGAGCCGGACGACAAGCGTCTGGCGACTGGGCACCATATTATACAACCACGGTCCTGACAATAGCCTTGTTGACACCAGATACGTTACAGGTTACACTATGCCATGATCAAAAGTTTCAACCATAAGGGATTGCGCGATTTTTTCATGAATGGCAGCCGGAAAGGGATAATTGCCGAGCATGAAAAAAAGCTGAAACTGATTTTGATTCGTCTGCATGCGAGCATCTCGCCTGACGATATGATTCTTCCTGGCTTCAAGCTGCATGCCTTAAAAGGGGAGAGGCAAGGGTATTATGCGGTGACGGTTTCCGGCAACTGGAGAGTAATCTTCAAGTTTGAAGGGAATGATGCCGTGAATGTCGATTATCTTGATTACCATTGATGAGGGTAACTATTATGTTGATGCACGATCCGCCACATCCCGGTGAACTGATCCGGGACATATGCCTGGAACCTTTGGGGCTTACCGTTACCGATGCCGCCGCCGGGCTTGGCGTAACCAGAAAAACATTGTCCAGCCTTTTGAACGGACATTCCTGTGTGACGCCGGTTATGGCCATCCGTTTGTCCAAAGCCTTTGGCGGAAGCCCTGAAAGCTGGCTGAACCACCAGATGCAGTTTGATCTGTGGCACGCCCAGCAAAAGACAGCAGGCTTGAAAGTGAAAGATTTTTGCCATGCAGCTTGAACCCAGTAGCACTCTGATCTGGGTAAAATATTTTCTCATAGCATCAAAAACTAATGGGAGTCAGGTAAAGTGATGGCTGAGGTTTAGCAGAGCAATAACTTATTTCACCAAGGTAAAGATTGGTAAAATTTTCTCACAAAATCATAAACTGTATCGAAGTCTGGCAATTCTCCCTCAATTTCAGAAGAAAGCTGATAGTATTCCTCTTTTGACCTTTTAATTATTTCTGGATCAATAATAGAATTACTATTTATTTCTAAGCCTCGAGACAATGATTTTTTCTTCATCGCATCTAGAATATGTTTTTTTTCATCATATTCTTTGATTGGATTTTTATTTATCAAAATAAATAAGTCATAAGCATCTTGCCTACGTACTCGATTTCTTACTTTTTGTTGCAAAATTGCCCTATATTTTTCTGCAATAACATCTGTTAAGCTATATGCAGAAATAATTCCTCCTCCACTGATTTTTAGTGATTCAACGTAAAGTGTCTCCTCATTTAAACTATAATCAATTTTTACTACATGCAATGCCTTCTTGCTCAATAATCTTTTGTGCAAGTTAGTGTCATGCTTGTACGCATACCCAATGACTAATTTGAATGTTGGGTAAGTGGCATCCGGATTATTCGATGGCATAAATTTATGTGATTGAATCTTGCAGTCAAGCCCATAGGGTAATTTTTCTACAGCAATAATTAGACCCTGCTCTAACGTTGATAAAAATAAGTCTTTGTCAAAATCACTTAATGTAACATCTGTTGAAAAATCTATATCTTCAGTGAAGCGTACACTGTCGTAGCGAATTGCGAGAAGTATGCCGCCTTTTATTATCATTTTGCAATTTAAGGCGTCAGCAGTTGATATTGCTAGCAATATAGTATGAATAGCTTCTCTGAGTGTTTTATGTGTGGGATTTTGCTCAAGGTTGACCCACTCGCCAAGGTCATATTGCTTCATCAGTTTTTTCTTGCTCGAAAATGTTTAACGAAAGGCACCAGCGTTCTGAGTAAGTTGAACTATACTCTTGTGTTGGATCTAACTTTCTGGAGCCGCCACGCTGAACCACCTTTAGCCAGGATTCGATTGAATGGTTATTCCGAATACCGCATTTTTCTTCGAGTATGTATCCTGCGCGAACTTTATCGATCGGCTTTCCATGCCTGTCTACTTCATCGATAATCAGGTTGAGATAAGGTTTGGAGTATTCTTGATATACTTCAATTATATGATAGATGCCTCCGCACAAGTCAGGGGAACGAATCATATCTAGAAAGGTTCTCCCTATTGTAGAAATTTTTATCTTTGTATCTTTTACAGCCCTGTACGCCCCATAATGCAAACTTGAATATGTGTGAATTGATGTATTTTTTATTTTTTCAAGTTTTATTCTAGACATTAATGGAAGCTTGTTTTGTCTATATATAGATATGTCGTCACCCAACTCTTTATGCATTAGTTCATTTGCCAGATCCTTCCAGTTACCTTTAGCAGGTGTAGATATATAGAGTATTTTTGGCATCCTGTTTGTTATCCCATGATACTCCATAGCGCTTAAGTGAGACAAGTAGGCGAATGGGTCAATTGAACAAGCAATCTCTGCCGGTGTTGCTGACTCTTTTCCGAGTATTCCAAATACAGACGATGCAGTTTTGCTAATCTTACTTATTACTCCTAAATCCAAAAGATTTTTTAGCTGGTAGTTGTATGCTTTCAGGTCAGGCAGTTCCACCTTGAGATTACCGATTTTATTTCCGTGATAACTTGCGGTTTTGTATAGATGAAAAATGAGAATACCTAGTTGGTATTTTGTCACCACAGGCTGGCCGAGTTCGCCCAGAGAGAGCGTGAGAGCCTTGGCGAGCGAGATAGAAGATTTTTGCTTCATAAAGTTTTACCATACCCTATTGTATAAGTCCTTAGGACTTATACAATAGGGTATGCAAGATGTCAATAATTATAGTTTGAAAAAGGATAGCCAGGAGATATTATTCTTTTATAAGTAGGCAGTACGATTTAATTTTGAGCTATCCATTACCTTATGTCCTTAGGACATAAGGTAATGGATAGCAAGAAAAAAGTCAAGTTTTCTTTTGTTAATGCACAGCGCGCTGTTAATAACTAAACGACGTTATGTCGTCGACGATGACTCTGTTCTTTGTCGGACTGCCAGCGGGATCAGAGGCGAATGCTCGATAATTTCATCCTTCCTGCTGAAAGCGAAATACCCAATCCGTCTCACGCGCAATGGCAAAATCACATTCGGCCTTGCTGAGTTTTTCCGGATCTGTGATCCCTAGCAAATTTTCCAGAATAGGCTCTGGGCCCCCTTCGCGAGGTTCTTCTCGGTAATGTTCCTTGAGTCTGGCCAGATAGTCATCGAAAAAACTTCGACCGGAAAGCCATTCCTCTCTGATTTCTGCGGTTTCCTCTGGTGGTTCGATTCCTTCGAGAGCCGCATTTGCCTTTGCCTGTTCGTCGCATTCCCTAAGATTTTTGCGCCCCGATTCGGCTGACGCGTTCCCTCACGCGGTTTTCCTGATTGCATCGGCCACCGCCTCAAAGAGATTTGAACGGAAATTCCGGGGACAGTTTATCTAATTTTTGTCAACCTCTAATTCCCGATTAACTCCCTCACAACTTCCAACCGGCCAGGCTCAGCATCAACGTCATCGGTTGCAGGGGCGATTCCTGGAAGCCATGACGGAGGTAGAATTCTTTCGCGTCTTCGGACAGAGCGTGCACGACGAGGGCTCGGATTCCTGCCTGCTTCGAAACGGCCAGAGTCCTGAGAACCGCATCCTTCAGCAGCCCCGTGCCAATCCCTCTCTTCTGCCAGCCGACATCTATCGCCAGACGCCCCAGGACCATGACCGGGATCGGTTCCGGCATTTTCCTCCTGATCCCGCCGGTTGCTTCCTCGCGGCTGACGCTGCCGGTGGCCAGGGCGTAGAAACCGACGACCCTGGCGTCCTGGCAAACCACGAAGGTGCGGGAGGCCCCTAAGGTTTCATTCGGGAGCGCCCGGCGCCGGAGCCAGTCGTTCATGGCCGGGACTCCGCAGTCGAATTCCGCCAGGGCATGGGAGGCGGTAAGTGATGCCGGCGGGGTCAATCCTCCCATGGCGCCCTGGTGGTCAGCAGGGTCTTGACCGCTTCGGGAACGGGGGCCTGCAGTGCGTCTTCAAAGGCCTGAAACTGCTCGGCAGTGGCCAGGAACAGCCGCTGGTCCAGCAGAACGGTTTCCGCTTCCCGGCAGGCCGCTTCCAGCATGAAATCGGAACGGTTCTTGCGCAGCGCCGCCGCCGCCTTGTCTATCAGGTTACGCTGGGCCGGCAGAGCCCGGATATTTATCGGTGCTTTTCTTGTTTCGGTGTGTGCCATGACTGAACCTCCGTAGTGTATATAAAACGAATATACAACGGTGGGATGCAATGTCAAGTTTTGAGAATTCCGGAATTACGGGCTTCAGTTAATAGTTTGGGAACCTTTCCCCAGCCAAACCCGTAATCCTCGTCAGAGCAGAATCACCAAGGCGATCCCCCCACCGATTACCGCAAGGTTGCCTGCGGCGGAGATGCCGTGGAGTTTGCGGAACCGGACGCGGAGGGGGTGATCGGCAGGGGTGGTTTCGAAGGAGGGGATTTCCCTTTTCAGGGCTGCGGCCTTTGGTTCGATCACAAAGGCCTGGATGGTTGTGATGGACAGCATGACCGCGATGATGATCGCGGCAACAGTGCTCCGGCTGTTTCTGGTGATTGCAAGGCAGATGAGCGCGACCAGGCCGCACATCAATCCCCATTTAAAATAGCCGGGGAAAAGCACCCCGACAATCCCACCTGCCACATCTCTGTTGAAGGATTTAAAAATGGCCGGCGTCAGGACGAAGGTGAACAGGGATGCTCCTCCAACCCAGCAAGCGATTGCAAGACGGTACAGTATAGAGGGTGTTTCATGCAGCCATTTCCGTTTTTCCATCTGTAGTTCCCCATGACAAAGTGTTGGCAACCGGCAACTCCGGTCCGTTTGCAGTGTAGGCTGGTAGGCTAGAGTCCGTGAATAGATCAGGCCCCTTTGTGGTGCCGGCTGTGGGATATTTGCCAAGACCGGAATGGAGCAAGCAGCATTGCGCACTGCCACTTGGCGTCAGGATATCATCCCATGGGCAATGGTTTCGAGGATTTTTAAAGGGGAACCCAGTATTTTTTCAGTATTGTGTTCGGTAAGGAAATACCGCACCATGGAAAAGAGCCCCGGCCAAGCGTGAGCATCATCCCTTGCTGCTTTGCCTACCCCCCTACTTTGCTGCTCAGGTTATGGCCGGGGTTCTTTTTGAGAATCAATCGCAGTCCATAAAAAAAGGCGAAACGCTGTGAGCGCTTCGCCTTTTTTGGTCAGTAAGTAAACAAAAACGAGATCAAACAGTCAGGTCGTTACGCACCGTCTTGCGCGGGCCGCCGTGGCCTGCCGTGCTCCAGTCCCGGATCGGGGCGATGGCTGCCAGGCCTTCCTTGTTGTCGATGCGGACCAGCTTGTCGTGGATGGACTGCCAGATGCAGGGCACTTCCTTGTGGATCTCGCAACGCCCGCCCACCGAACCGCCGCAGGGGCCGTTCATCAGGCTCTTGGCGCAGCGGGCCACCGGGCAGAGTCCGCCGGTGAGGTGGAGGACGCAGTTGCCGCAACCGGCGCATTGCTCGCTCCACACGCCCTGCTCGGCGGAACCGCCGAAGGATAAGGTGTTCACCCCCGGATAGACCTTGGCCATGGGCCGCAGATTGGCGATGAAGTTGACCCCCACTCCGCAGGCCATGGAGACGATGGCGTCGTACTGGCCGTCCCACTGGTCGATGGAGTCGATGTATTCCTTGTCGCACTGGCGCACCAGGGTGGCCTCGATGGTTGCAACCTCCTGGCCTGCCTTCTGCTTGCCCAGACGGATCAGGGAGGCAAGGATTTCCACCTCGCGCTCGCCCCCGGCGGAGCAGACCGTGACGCAACCGCGGCAGCCCAGAACCAGGATGCGCTTGGCATCCTTGACCATGTCCATGATTTCATTGATGGGTTTTCTTTCGGCAATAATCATTTCGCGCCTCCCTGAAACGGGCTCGGGCCCATGGTGGTAATCCGTTCATCCATCTCCTGGGCGGCCTTGACAAAGCCGGGGTGAAAGCCGCGCTCCAGGTGGTACATCTCGATGCGTTCCGGTTCAACCCCGAGTTCGGCCAGGGCCTTCTTGATGGCAGCCACCCGTTTGGCGGCCCGCTGGCTGCCCATGAGGTTGTGGCATTTGTCCAGGGGGCAGCCGGCCACGTAGACGCCGTCCGCGCCATCTTCAAAGGCCTTGAGCAGGGTGGAGACCTCGAGCTTGCCGGTGCAGACCAAGCGGTGGATGGTCACGCTTTTGGGGAAGCCATCGGCAAGCAACCCTTCCGGCCCTTCGGCCAGGGTCTGCTGGGAGGTGTAATGGCAACAGAATGCTTGAATATTCGGGGTAAAGGACATTGGGTTCACCGTGCTACTTATTTGCGCCGCAGGCGGCGATCAGTCGCTCGTCCTCGGACTCGTTTAAGCGGATGGCCTGGGCCGGGCACTCGGAGGGGCAGATGCCGCAGCCCCTGCATTCTTGGGGATCAATGGCAGCCTTGCCCTGGTCGTCGATCTTGGGAATCCGCCAGGGGCAAACCCGGACACAGGTGAGGCAGGAGACGCAGAGATCGCGTTCCACCCAGGCGGCCTTGCCCTTGTCGAGCAGATCCTGGGCGGTGATGTAGCCTGCCTTCATGGCCAGCTGGCGCAGGGCGACCATGATCTCGGCAAAGCGGACGTCCTGGGGGCAGACAAAGATGCAGCTGCGGCACCGGGAGCAGAACCAGAGCAGATCGGATTTGAGCAACGCGTCTTTCAGCCCCATGCGGATCATGTGGATGATCTTTCTGGGGTCGAAGTCGGGGATTGCCTGACTGACCGGGCAGATGCCGCTACAGGCGCCGCAGGAAAAACAGCGGTTCAGAAATTCGCCTCCCGGAATCGCCGTTACCTCGGCGCTGAAGGCCGAATTGATATCCTTGCTGGAGATTGCCATAACAAAGCCTCTTAAGATAAGAAACCCGGCAATGGGCGCCGGGTAATTTTTTATCCGGTTGGTATGGGGCGGACCCCATTGAACCAAAACAGCGTCGGGTACTCTAGCATAAAAAATAGTGCCGCCCAATAGGTATATCTACCAGAATAAGCGGTTTTTCAAGGGTAGGCCCGGTGAAAAGGGCGCCTGTTCCCTACACCAAAAACCGGAACTCCCCCTTGCCCAGCAAATCCTGAAGATGGAGCACGCCCGCCAGCTTGCCGCTGTGATCGGTCACGGCCAGGAAGGTGATTTCGTGGCGCTGCATGATGCTGAGGGCGTCGGCGGCGAGAAGTTCCGTGGTAATGGTTTTAGGCTTGGCAGTCATGGCCTCCGCCAGCGGGAGTCC
>JBAYUD010000105.1:0-7434 GCA_041675265.1 Desulfurivibrionaceae bacterium
GGGCGCTGGTGTTCGGGGTTCCATTTGGTCATGGTCAGGCCCCGGGCGCCGATGGAGCCGCCCACGTACACCTTGCCTTCGGCCATGGCGTTGCAGACCCCGTTGGTGGCGTCGCCCTTGACGGTGATCTCCGCGCCGATATTGAGATAGCCCACGTCATCGGAGGCAGGCCCGTCGCAGACAATGGTGGTGCCGGGCATGCCCATGCAGCCCAACCGCTGGCCGCAGGGGCCGCTGATCTCGATCTCCACCTTCTTGCCACCGTTTTTCAACCGGCCGCCCACATTGTGCTGGCCGTAGGTTTCCAGTTTCAGCCGGGTGGATTTGGCAAAGGCCTTCTGAACCAGCTCTTCGAAGTTCTTGGAGCTGATCCGCTGGCCATTGGCATCAAGCCCTTTTACGACAATTGCTTTACTCACAGCGTGCTCCTTCCTTAACAGACGTATCTGATATTTAAACGTTCGGCCACATCCTTGTCATCGATGCCCAGAGCGTCGGACATGCCGATGGGCAGGCTCTGCGAGCGGCCCAGGGGCGCCATGATCTTCTTGACCTCGGTGCGGATGGACATGAAGGTCTCCACCACGCGCTGGGCGACCTGATCCGGGTCGAGACGGCGGTAGAGCTTGGGGTTCTGGCTGGTGATGCCCTTGGGGCACAGGCCGATGTTGCAGACATTGCAACGATTCGACTCGTTGCCCAAGCACCCGGCCGCTGATTGCATGATGAACTTGCCCATGTGGACGCCGGAAGCGCCCAGCATGATCAGGGCCATGCCGTTCTGGGTGACGTTGCCGTTCTTGCCCACGCCGCCTGCGGCGAAGATGGGGATTTCGTTCTGTTTGCCCTGGGCGCAGAGGTCGAGGTAGCACTCGCGGACATTGGCGGCGATGGGGTGGCCGGTGGCGTCCATGCTGATGTTGTAGGCCGCGCCGGTACCGCCGTCGATGCCGTCGATCATAAGCGCCCCGGCATAGGGGTTGCGCACCAGATTGTTCAGTACCGATTTGGCCGAGGTGGAGCCGGAGATCTTCGGATAGACCGGAACCCGGAAGTTCCAGGCCATGGACATGGTCTGGATCATCTTCATCACCGACTCCTCGATGGAGTAGAGGGTCTGGTGCACGGGCGGGGAGGGTAGATCCACGCCCTCGGGCACGCCGCGCAGCCGGGCGATGATCTTACTGACCTTGAACCACATCAACAGGCCGCCGTCGCCGGGCTTGGCGCCCTGGCCGTACTTGATCTCGATGGCCGCCGGATCGCACTGCATCTCGGGGATGGCCCGGATGATCTCATCCCAGCCGAAATAGCCGGACGCGATCTGGAGGATGATGTATTTGAGAAACGGGCTGCGCAGAACCCAGGGCGGGCAACCGCCCTCGCCGGTGGCCATGACCACGGGGATGCCCAGAACCTCGTTGCAATAGGCTACGCCCTGCAACAATCCCAGCCACATATTGGGCGAGAGCGCTCCAAAGGACATGGAGCCGATGACAAAGGGGAAGATCTCCCGCACCGGCGGAATCCATTCGCCGGCCAGCTTGCGGCGGACATATTCCTCCGGCGGCAGCACCCGGCCGAGCAGGGTGTTGCAGGAAAACTCGTGGCGGCCTGCGTCGAGAGCCGGATCGGTGAGCATGGAGATCCGGTCGAAGATGATCCGGTCGAGCAGGCTCGCGCCCGGCGCGTTGCGGCGGCCGCCGCGTTTCGCCGGTTCGCCTTGCGGGCTATTGACAAAACGGAAGCGGTCGCGGTCGGTGTTGGCCACCGGATGGATGGCCTCGTTGGGGCAAACCATGGCGCAGGTGCCGCAGCCGATGCAGCGCTTGCTCACCTCGGTGGACTGGCGGATGCCGACAAAGGTTTTGTACGAGCTGCCCCGTTCCGTGGAGGAAAGCACCAGCTGGGGCATGCGCTTGCGCATGTAGGTCAGCTTCAGGGTGCCCACCGGGCATACCGCGGCGCACTTGCCGCACAGGGTGCAGCGGTCTTCGCGGTGCTCAATGATCCAAGGCAGATCGTTGGGGGTCAGGCTGCTTGGTGTATTGGCAATTGATCGAACTGAGACCATATCTGCAACTCCTGTCTGTCTGGAGGAATAATAACGGTGTGTTCCCGCATGGGCTGGAAATCCTTGGAGCGATCCCGGTCGGGGATCATGGCGTCAACGCCGCACATCTCGGAGGCAATGGCCCACTCGCCTGGCTTGCCGCCAACCGTGGCCGGCCGCATCTTCTTGGCATCCATGACAATCATGGAGGTTTCGTCGGGCAGGGTGCCGATCACCGCGTTGGGGCCGTCGATGATCAACCTCCGGCAGGAATCGCGCAACCCGCGGAGAAAATCGCCCTGGGGATGCTTGGCCAGCTCTTCGTTTTTGAGCGGGGTGATCACGTGTTTATAGGTTTCCAAGGGCAGCTTGAGCTGCTTGGTCACATAGTGGAGGATGTGGGCGAACACCTCGGAGTCGGACTGGTAGCCGATGTAGCCGGGGTAGGCCCGGCCGGAGAGCCAATCCTTGATGGGGATGAAGGCGGTGTTTTCGCCGTTGGTCATGGTGGCCACGCCCTGGATGAAGAAGGGGTGGCAGGCATAGAGGTTGATGCCGTAGTTGGTGTTCTGGCGGCCCTGGGCCATGCAGATCCGGCTGGTGATCCGGCCGGAGTCCAGGCCGAGGGCAAGGCCGATCTCCAAGGGCCAGCCCACTTCCTTGATCATGACCACGTCGGGCCACAGGGAAAAAGCGGTGAGGTCGTTGCCATGCGCCTCGCCGTCGGCGCGGAGCGCCAAGCGGGTCAGCATCAGCTCGTGCTCGACCTGCTCGGCGGAGAGCTTGCTCCAGGCGGCTGGCTTTTTGTACACCCGGAGCACATACTTGTGCCGGTCCTGGGCCTCGATCATCTCTTTTTTTACATCAAACTCATGGTCGTACTTGAGGGTGAATCCCCCCTTGTCCATGATCTGGTCAAGACGGGCCAGCGCCGCTTCGCTATGGGCGATGCCCGAGAGGATCGGGTCCGCGGCGTTGTATTTGTAATCCGCGAACGTCAGCCCCCTGAGCAGCAGACCGAGGCCGCTGCCGTCATACCCTTCCTGCATGGCCTCCATGGCCTGCAGCACCGAAAAGGGAGAGAAAGGCTCACTTGCGGTTTTCATGGCTAACCGGCACATGTGTCACTCCTTTGCATTATATAATGATGGCTTCATGAAAAAAGCGGATGGACAGCCAATGTCCTGCGCTTATTGAAAAAATATACGCCTGTGAAGCAGGGTGAAAACTCATGATTATAACGAGAAATTTCAACCGTACAAGGCGAATTTAACGACTCACTGCATTACATCACAACGAGTGGATTGTCAAGGGGGGAAACCGGACCATTTTCCCTTGACAAAAAAAGACAAAAGGAATAATCAAAATCCTCCCGGCGCGGCATGCATGGCGTGTTGTCGCTGAAAATCTGTTGTTTGAAATTCGGATTAAATTCGACATGTTGCGCGTAGCGCTGGATGCCGATAACCCCCGTGAAGAATGTGACATGGCATCCTTACTGACCTTCCCCAAAGGTGGTGTGCATCCGCCTGCATCAAAGGGCCTGACCGAGAACCTCGCCATCGAGGTAATGGCCACACCCGACGAGCTTGAGATTATTCTTGGCCAGCATATCGGCGCACCCTGCACCCCCACCGTCGCCCCCAAGGATGTCGTGCAGGAAGGCCAGGTCATCGGCGAGGTGACCAAGGGGCTCGGGGTTCCCCTCCATGCCCCGATGGCCGGGACCATCAAGAGTTTCGGCATGTCCGGCCACCCCATGCGCGTCAGCGCGCCCTCCATCACCATCCAGACCAACAAGGAAGCAGCGCCGGTGCAGTATTCCCGCTGCGACTGGCAAAAGCTCGCCAAGGAAGAATTACTGGCCAAGGTGCACGGAGCCGGGATCATCGGCATCGGCGGCGCGGGCTTTCCTTCCCATGTCAAACTCTCTCCTCCGCCGGACAATCCGGTGGATACCCTGATCCTCAACGGCGCCGAATGCGAACCCTACATCACCGCGGATCACCGTCAGATGCTGGAGCGCGCGCCGGAGATCGTCGAGGGCGCTTTGGTGATCCTCAAGATTCTCGGGATCTGCAAGTGCTTCATCGGCATCGAGAACAACAAGCCCGACGCCATCAAGATCATGAGCGAGGCGGCGGCCGCTGCCTCCACCCCGGAATACACCGTTGTTGTCCAGCCCTTGCAGGTCAAGTACCCGCAAGGCTCGGAAAAACAGCTCATCCAGGCCATCACCGGCCGCAAGGTTCCCGGCTTTGCCCTGCCTTCGGCAGTGGGCGTGGTGGTGCATAATGTCAGCACCGCCCGCGCTATATATGATGCGGTGGTGCTGTCCAAGCCCCTGTACGAGAAGGTGATGACCATCTCCGGCAAGGGGATCAAGCGGCCCGCCAACCTGCTGGTCAAGGTGGGCACCAGGGTGAGCGACATCGTCGAGTACCTGGGCGGGGTAACGCCTGAGCTGTCCAAGATCGTCATGGGCGGCCCGATGATGGGCTTTGCCGTATCCTCCCTGGATATCCCGGTGACCAAGACCACCTCTTCGGTGCTGTTTCTCGCCGCAGATGAGATCGACACCACCCCTCACTCCCAGTGCATCCGTTGCGGCTGGTGTCTTAATGCCTGCCCCATGGGGTTAGAGCCCAAGGAGATCGCCCTGTATGTCGAGGCGGGCCGGCCGCAGGATACCGGGCAGTTCGGGGTGTTCGAGTGCTTTGAATGCGGCTGCTGCGCCTATGTCTGTCCGGCCAAACGCCCCTTGGTCCAGTTCATCCGGCTGGCCAAGATGAAGGCCAAGCGTTGATTTTTTAGAATGTAATCGAAGGAGAACGGCCATTAACGAGCACGCTTCAGAGAACCAATCCCCCGCTGCTTCACACCTGTGGAAGGTTTCCATTTCCCCCCATGTGAAGAGCGGCGAGTCGGTTGAGAAAATCATGTGGACCGTGGTGGCCTGCCTGGTGCCGCCCCTGGTCCTTTCCGTATTTATCTTCGGCATCCAGACCCTGATCATCACCGCAGTCAGCGTGATAAGCTGCGTGGCGGTGGAGGCCGCGACCCAGAAGGCCCTGGGTCGTAAAATTACCATTGGCGACGGCAGTGCGGTGATCACCGGCATGCTCATCGCCTTTGTCATCCCGCCTGGGGTATCGCCGCTGCTGCCCATACTGGGCGCGGTCATGGCCATTGCCATCGGCAAGCACCTGCTGGGCGGCATCGGCTACAACATCTTCAATCCGGCCCTGTTGGCCCGGGCCTTTCTCCTTGCCACCTTTCCGGTGGCCATGACCTCGGCCTGGCTGCCGCCCCTTTCCGATATGGCGATCTTTTCCTATCTGGGCACCCCCATCGACGCCATTGCCACGGCCACCCCGCTGGCCGTGCTCAAGACCCAGGGGCTTGGCGCCTTCAGCGATCAGTTCGGCGTGGGAGCCAATCTCTACACCAATTTCTTCCTCGGCTGGCGGCCCGGCTCCATCGGCGAGACCTCGGGGCTGCTCATCGTGCTGGGCGGGTTGTATCTGCTCTATCGCGGCTACATCACCTGGCATATCCCGGTTACGGTCATCGGGACCATCGCCCTGCTCTCCTGGTGTTTCGGCGGCGAGACATTGTTCAGCGGTGATCCGCTGCTGGCCGTGCTTTCCGGCGGCGCTTTGCTCGGGGCCTTTTTCATGGCCAACGATTATGTCACCTGCCCGACCAACAAGACCTCCCAGCTCATCTACGGCATCGGCGTGGGGGCAATCACCGTACTCATTCGCCTCAAGGGCGGCTACCCCGAGGGGATCTGCTACGCCATCCTGCTCATGAATCCGGTGAGCCCGGTGCTGGATGGATTCTTCAAGCCCAAGCGCTTTGCGCCTCTCCAAGGAGGTGGCAAATGAAGAACATCCTCACCATCATCTTCCGGTTGACCGTGGCCTGCCTGCTGGCCGGCTTGGTCATGGGCGCCGCCTTCATCCTTACCAACAAGGCGAAGAAGCATAATATCCACGTCAACGAGCAGAAGGTCATGCTCAGCCTGCTGGGCTTTACGGAAAAGAACCCGGCCCCGGAAAGCGTGGCCATGCATGAGGTGTACCGCTACCTTGTCGGCGAAGGCGAGGGACTGGGCATGGGCTATCTCCTGCCCCTGCAAGACGGCACCTTTTCCTTTGTCACCATCGATCTGGCCGGCGGGTTCGTGGCCCAGACCCCGGTGGCGATTTCCGCGGAAAAGGTGGTGGAAGAGGGTGAACGCACCCCGGCGATTGCCGCGGCCATCGGCGCGGAGAAACCGCTGCGCTACGCCGACCAGACCATCGTGGTCACCAACGGCGGCAAGCGCATGGCCTATCTGCTGCCCGGCAGGTTCCCGGGCTTCAAGACCTTCATCAACGCCATGCTCGCCCTTGATCCGAATTTTTCCATCCTCGGTCTGGATATCATGGAGCATGAAGAAGATCCGGGCTTGGGCGCGGAGATAGACCAGGAGTATTTCAAGAACCAGTTCAAGGGCAAGCCGCTTGAGACGGTGAAGAAGCTGGAGGTCGTGAAAACCCCTCTGCCCGAGGAGTACCGCAAGGGATTGGAGACCGAGAAGAACGGCCTCGGCGCGGAAGAGGTGGCCCGTATCCAGGAGCAGTACAAGGATAACGATATCTATGCCCTCACCGGCGCCACCATCTCCAGCCGCTCGGTAACCAACGGGGTCAAGGCGATGGTGAAGAAATTCGCCTACCGGCTGGCGATCTTGGACCGGGTTCTGGTTGAACAGCATATCGCGACGCCTTTTTAGGAGAATGTGACAGTGGCGACTGATAAAACAAATCTGCAACTGGTGGTCAACGGGATACTGAACGAGAACCCCATCTTCCGGCTGGTGCTTTCCATGTGCCCGGCGGTGGGCATCAGCACCACGGTGATGAACGGCTTCATGCTGGGGATTGCCGTGCTCTTTGTTCAGGTCTGTTCGAGCTGCACCATTGCCCTGTTCAAGAACGTCATCCATCCCCGGATCCGGATCCCAACCTACACCCTGACCATCGCCACCTGGGTAACGGTCATCGACATGGTTCTCGCCGCATACCTGCCCGAGGCCTACGCCAAGATGGGCATCTTCATCAAACTCATCGTGGCCTTTGCCATCATCACCATGCGCTTGGAGATGTTCGCCAGCAAGGAGAGCGTCAACGCCTCGTTCTGGGACGGCATCGGCATGGGCTTGGGGTTCATGTTCGGCATGATGGCCCTGGGCTTTGTCCGCGAGTTGTTGGGCATGGGCACCCTTTTGGGTTACGACGTGCTGGGCTTCAAGCCCCTGCTCTTCTTCGTGCTGCCTTTTGCCGGGTTCTTCTGCGTCGGCCTGATGATGGCCTTTTTCAACTATGTCGAGA
>JBAYUD010000106.1:0-7359 GCA_041675265.1 Desulfurivibrionaceae bacterium
ATGTATGGAAAATGTGAATCCGAATCTGATAACCTGCATAGTTCAGCGCGGCGAGGCCGACCGGGTGGTGGAGGCGGCGATGCAGGCCGGCGCGGAAGGGGCGACCCTCTATTATGGCCGCGGTACCGGGGTGCGGGAAAAAATCGGCTTTGCCGGGATGTTCATCAAGCCGGAAAAAGAGATCATTTTGATCATTACCAAGAATGAACAGACCGATGCGGTGTTTGACGCAGTGGTCAAGGCGGCCCGGCTTGAGAAAAAGGGGCAGGGTTTCGCGTTTCTCCATAAACTTGACCGCGCCATCGGTTTTGTGAACACGTGAGCCCCTGGTCTGCGGGATCAAAGCATATGGTGTGTGCATAGATGGGCCGATATCTCTTCTTTTCCGCCTGCGCGGTTGCGGTTTTCCACCTTGCCGGGATTACCTCCGCGGAGGTGCTTGCTTCGGTGGTGAGCTTTCTTGCCGCCCACCAGACCCTGCTTCTTGGCGGAGGTCTGCTCGGGGCCCTCGCCCTGGTCTGCGCCTCACTGCTTTTTGGCGGGATCGGCTTTTTCAATATCCTCTATGTCATGGCCAAGGCTGTGAACGGGCTGGTTCAGCTCGTTCTCTGCGCCATGAGCGTGGCCTCCCTGGTTTTATGGTTTGATCTCGGGGTGAATCTCTGGGTGGAAGGCGGAGGCCCCCTGGCGCTTGTCTTGTACGCCTGGCTCTATGGCGCGGCCTTCAGCCTGCGGGTGTTTGATTTCAATTATCCGGTCAAGGAGGTTCTGTTTTCCTATAGCGTGCTTCCCTTTGCCTGCATGGCGCTGTTCTGGATCAGCGGCTTTATTCTCTAGTCAGACTCCCCCCTCCCCCCAAAAAAAACGCCGCCGGTCACACGACCAGCGGCGTAAGTGGTTTCAGGGAAAAGGCTTTCCTTGCCTGCGTCAATCGTCGAAATCACCTGCCGGGCCTTTGTCGGTGCCGAGGCTTGCTGCCCGCCGGGCGATCTTCTCTCCGGTCCATTGGGCCGGATCCTCGATGCGGCCAACCTTGGGCCCCATGTCGTATGATCCCTTCTCCAGGATGGCCTTGATCCCCAAGGGCGCGCTGTCCTGGGCGCTGAAGACATTGACCAGCAGATTATGGACAAACTCCTCCACCCGTTGCACCATCCGTTCCCGGATCGGTTTGGGCTGGCCCATGAGTTTCGGTTCAAAGGGCAGGTTCAGGCTCTTGTAGTTGCCCTTTTTCCAGCCATTCGCCTCGGCGTAATCAACCATCTCCCGCCACATGGTTTCGCTGACTCCGGCATCCTTCACCTTGATGAAGTTGCCGTCCGCGTCGAGGATGGCATTGCCGTAGTCGTTCACCTGCAAGCCCCAGGAAACCATCTGCAGGGCCGTGGCCACATTGGCCTTGGTGGTGGAGGTTTTGGCGGCGATCTCCCGCAGCCTCTCCGAGCTGTTGCCCGAGGTGCCGTGCTGGGCGCCGGAGACATGGTACGGAGCCAGCCCGGCATGGACCTCGGCGGTGAGCCCCACCTGAATGCCCTGGCCGCTTTCTTCAATGCCGTGGGTGGTGCCGTTGTTCAAGGCGATCCAGTCGGGGAAGATGTCGTGGGCGTTGAGGCCCTGGATGAGGAAGAGCGCTTCCGCCGGGGTGGAAAGCCCCTGGTCGCCCTTGATTTCGCCGATCTCCGTTTCCAGCCCGGCCCAAGCGGGCACCAGCTGCGTCAGGGCCAGGTTGGTCAAAAGGTTTTTGTCATCCGGCAGATGGGAGGCGTCGATGGCGATGGAGGTGATGCCCGCCTCGAAGATGGTGGGGATCTCCACCTTGGCGAAATCGAGATCCGTTTCCTTCTTGATTCCGTAATGGTCGGCATGGATGGCCACCGGCACGGTGATCCCCAGTTCGTTCATGGCCTGGTCCACCTGCATGGCCATGTTCCAGTAATTCACCGGGCAGTAGGCCTTAGCCCCGCCTTCCGAGCGGGCGATCTCGATGATGATCGCGGCGTTGGCCCGTTGCGCGGCGAGCAGAGCCCCGCGGATGATGAAGTTGTTGCGGCCGTTGGCCGCGATGGTCATGGCCTTGCCTTTGGCCCGCAAGGCCCGGTCGATCACCTTGCCGCTGACGATCAACGCTTTCGAATTGGGGAACAGCTTGACAATATTGGGCGGTCGGCCTACGGCGAGAGCCTTTTCAAAATCTGCCTGGGAGACAGACATAATGGAACCTCCTTGTTGTGCTGGTAGTCTGTTGGTTGTCTGGCGCTATTATAGTGGATCGGGGCAAGGCGTCATCAAAAAAAACAAGCGGTGGTCCGGAAAAGAAAATCGTGCATCAGGCATTATCCGCCGGCCGGAGAATATAGAGCATCGCAGGGGCGGATGAGACGGTCTCAGAGCAGGGTCTTCAGCCGTTCAATGGTGGCTTGGGTAATGGGCTTGGGAATGACCGTTTCCACCGACGGCCTACCCGAGACCTCAAGCAATTTTCCCGGGTCGTCAAAGCTGGTGATGACGACGACCTTCGGTTCTTTCTTGAGAAATCCCTTCTGAAAGGCATCCTCGATAATGTTGAGAAAGGCCTCTCCATCCACCACCGGCATGATAAGGTCGAGAAGAACGACATCGGGCTGGTATTTCAGATAGCGGAATATTGCCTCGGTTCCGTTTGCCGCCTCGAAGAGCTCGCATCCGGGCACATGCTGCTGGAGATGATTCTTGAGAATGGTTCTGGCGGTTATTTCATCATCGACGATAAGTATCTTCATCATCCCCTCCCAGGGAATCGAGATCAGTGATGCATGTATGGAAGCTGAAGCCATTTCAGCTTCCACTATAAGACATATCGGCGGATTTTTAAATGGACAGTGCTATTTTTGTTGCTGGGACAGGAAGGTGGCCAGCTCCGGAAACCAGGTGCCGACAAGCTCTGTTTTGGTCCAATTTTCCCTGAGCAGGGTTTTGGGGATAACCGGGATATCCAGCCCGGTCTCGGCCAGGGCTGCCGTGATCTTTGCCATGGGGGTGCCGCTGAACAGGACAAAGCGAAGCCCCTTGCGTTTTTCCGTTATGAAAAGCCTGGTTGCAAGCTCTATTCCATCCAGAACCTCCATTTCATAATCGCAGAGGATGTTGGGTATTTCTTTTGCGACCAGAAGATCGTATGCCTGCTGTCCGTTCTCCGCTTCGTGGATATTTCTGGGCGGCACTCCGGCCCCCTCCAGGCGCAACCGTGCGATCATGCGAATAAATTCCGCGTTATCGACAATCAGGATGGTGGAATAGTCAGGTTGCATGCGTTTTTTCTGGGCTTTTCGTGATGGGAAGCATGAAAGGTCAGGCCAACAACCAAGCTTGGCTGGTATGCCTATTCATTTCATATCGACAGGCCGAGGCGGCTTTTCACTGCTTTGCGCAGGGATTCATGGGCAGCCAACACTTTGTTCCAGGCTGACTCGGCATCAATTTTTTTCCCTTGGCGGACACAGTCCTCCAGCTCCTTGGTTGCCATGGCCAGTTTTTTTGCGGTAAAGATTGTGGACGAGCCCTTGAGGCTGTGGCAGCAGGCCAGGATTGCCGTTCGATCGCAGGCGCTCATTGCCTCGCCAAGCAGGTGGAGTTCCTTGTCGGCATCGGCAAAAAAGGCTAAGGCTATCCGGCAGAGGATGGCCTCGTCAGCGTAGGTGGCGAGCAGGGTTGCAAAATTCAGGTCGAGATGTTCCGCTGGATTTGCCAAGGCATCCACGGCTTCCTGCCGGTTCGCGCCGGCAGGAAAGAGGTGCTTTTCAATCGCCGCGAACAGTTGTTCGGGATCGAAATTTTTCTCCGCATACCCGTCAAGCCCCGCAGCCAACAGGCGTTCCTGCTCGGCTGCGGTCTCGGCCGTAAGGGCGATCACCGGAATTGCCAGGGTCGCCTGATTTTCCTTGATCTTCCTGGTGGTCTCCATGCCGTCGATACCCGGCAGGCCGATATCCATCAGGATGACTTGAAAGTCGGTGTCTTGGGCAAGCAGGGCCAGGGCCTCCTCCCCGCTGGTGGCGATGACGCTCTGCCAGCCGCGTTCCGCAAGGATGTCCGCGAGGATCTTCTGGTTGAAATCCACATCCTCTACCACAAGAATCCTGATATCTTTCCGGGAAGTGTCGTCTGCAACTTTCGAATACATCCGTGCCTCCGTGATTCAATATTCCAGTCCAATTGCATGATACTCCATCAACAGCCGATCTGGAAGCGGTAAACGGGCTTGTCCCAGGGCGTTGTATCCATTGGATCGTGGTTTGGCCGTTGTAACGCAATCCATCCGGATGCGCAAAAAAACAACCCAGCGTGCAATACGGCACGAAAAAAGGCCTGGCACGAAACGGTGTCAGGCCTCCGAGCGGAAAGAAGAGGGTCCGCCGGTCACGGGTGGTCCGGCGTCATCCGGCGATCATTTTGGTTCTTCCGCGGTAAAAGAATCTCTCCCATGGCTTGGGCCATCTCTTCCAAGCTTATCGGCTTCATGAGGAATCTTGCTATGCCCAAGGCTTTTGCCCGTTGTTCATCGACAAGATCGCTGTGTCCGGTCAGCATGATGATGGGGATGTCCGGCCGGATTTCCAGCATTTTTTTTGCCAGGTCAACGCCGGTGAGATACGGCATGGTTTGGTCCGTGATCACCAGGTCGAATCTCTCCGGAACCGCCCGGAACACTTCCAGGGCGTCACGGCTGTCGGTGAGACACAGTGGCTCGCAGCCGATCTGTTTGAGGACACATTCCCCCAGAATAACATTCAGCTCCGCGTCATCGACAAAAAGTACCTTGGCGTTTATCTGGGATACGGCGATTTCCGTTTTTTTCGCCTCCCCCGGCACGGGACTCGCCTGATTCAGCACCGGAAAGAACAGGGTAAAGGTCGTGCCTTCTCCCAAACCGCTGTGGACAGAGATCGCCCCCTGGTAGCTCTTGATTATCCCATGGATTATGGCAAGCCCCAATCCGGTCCCTTCGCCTTTTTCCTTGGTTGTGAAATACGGTTCGAAGATGCGCAGCCGGGTTTGCCGGTCCATTCCCTGTCCGGTATCGGCGACGATGAGACGCACATATTTTTTCCCGGCTATGAGGTCGGGGATTTCGCCTGCCAATACCTGGCCGGCCTCAATCTCATCGAGTTTTACCGTGAGGGTGCCGCCTTTTTCCCGCATGGCATGGTAGGCATTGGTTCCGAGGTTCATGATAATCTGGTGGATTTCGGTGGAATCGGCCAGAACCGCGGCGCATTGCATGTCTATCCGCTGCTCGATCGCAATGGTGGAGGGCAGGGTGGAACGGAGCAGCTTCAGTGCTTCCTTGAACAGGTATTGCAGCTGCAAGGGATTCTGTTCGTGGTCCCTATGCCTGCTGAAGGTCAGGATCTGCTTGATAAGGTTGGCGGCGGATACCCCTGCGGTTTTAATGGCTGCGGCAAACTGGTGATGTTCTGATTGCGCGGGAAGCGCAAGGAGCAGCAGCCCGGCATAGCCGAGAATAGACTGGAGCAGATTATTGAAATCATGGGCAATGCCGCCGGCCAGGGTGCCGATGGCCTCCATTTTCTGGGCCTGGCGAAGCTGGCCTTGCAGCCTCAGTCTTTCTTGCTCATCCTCCACCCGCTTCGAGATATCAAGAAAGCTTTCCACCAGGCAGGCGCGGCCATTGAGTTCCATCTCCACAACGGATTTGAAGATCGGCAGCTCCTTGCCGCCTGCCTGCAGGAGCATTTGCCCCGAATTGTCAAGGCGTTGCCCCATGTCCAGGACCGGACACTGCCCCCTGTCCGCCGGGCAGATGGATCGATGGCATTCCCTGCCGATAAGCTTTGTGCGGGACAGGCCGATCAATTGCCTGGCGGCGGGGTTTGCATCCACGATCCTGCGGCTTTCCTTGTCAATGATGACAATGCCGGCCTGCACCGTTTCAAATATGGCCTGAAGCCTCATTGAGCTGGCTGCCAGGGCTTTTACCGTCTTGGCATGTTTTTTCTTGGTGCGCAGGGCCATGATTCCGAAGGAAAGGTCGTCCGCCAGTTCCGAAAGCAGTTCTATTTCATGCTGGTTGAAGGCATTGTTTTCCCCGGCGTAGAGATTCAGCGCCCCGATTATTTCCTGTTCCGCCTTCAAGGGGAGGGCGATTGAGGAAAGATAGCCGTGTTGTCTCGCTTTTTCCCGCCACACCGCATCTTCTGGACGGGGAAAGCGGCTGTCATGCAATACGGTCTGGCCGGTACGGATTGCGCTGCCGGCGGGTTCCTGGTCATGGTCATCCGTATCCGCCCAGCTGATCCGCAGTCCTTGCAGATAGCCCGCGTCTCTTCCTTCACTGGCCGCGACGGTGACGGACTTTTCCGTATCATGCCTGGCATATCCGACCCAGGCCAGTTCATACCCACCCACCTCCGTCAGGATATGACAGAGTCTTGCCAACAATTCCTTCTCGCTGCCTGCCCGAATCATCGCCTGGTTGCACATGCTGAGGGTTTTGTAGGCTCTGTTTATTTTGGCGGTCTTTGCCGCGGCTTTTTGCGCCTCGGTGATGTCGGAAACCAGGGCATCGTATTCGACGAGTCTTCCCTTGCCGTCGTAATGGGGCACCACCGTGTTCCTGACCCAGCGGATGCCGCCGTTCTTGTGGATTATCCGATGCTCGAAGGGCGGAATCTCGGCCCCGGTCATGAGATTGTTGAGATGCTCCGAGACCAGCCCCCGATCGTCCTCATGGATCATTTCAAACCAAAGAAAGGGGGTTTCCTGGTATTCGGCCGGGGTGTAGCCGGTTATGGCAAAACTGCAGATGGAGTGGACGGTCCTGCTGGGGCGTCCGTCTTCGATCATCACGGTATAGGTGTAGTCTGTTGCAGCCTCAAGGAGCTTTTGATAACGCGGAGACAAGTCTTCCCGCAAACTAGGAAGATTCTCCAGCGATATCTTCAACTCCGCGTTCCGGTCGATCATTGGGATGCTCTCCTTGTTCCGCCTGGGGGATCAGGCGCAGCAAAGCTTTCTCGGCAAAAGGGCTGTGTCGCGCGGGGCTGCCGCCGCCATGATTCTCCCGGGAAAGATCACGCCGCAGCCGAAGCAGCTTCCTCCGTCTGTGTCGCCGGGTCGGCAGCCAGGGCCGGGTTGAGATCGAGGCAGAGGCGCAGATCCTCCCCGTCATGGGAAAGAACCTTGTCGATATTCAGGATGACAAGAAATTTCTCCCCCTGTCTGCCCATGCCGTCGATAAAGTCGGTGTCGATGTTTGTGCCCATGCGCGGCACTCCTTCGATTTCCGAGGTCTGCAGATCCAGGACCATCTGCACCGAATCCGCCACGGTGCCCATCGCGACCGTTGCCTCATCGATCGTG
>JBAYUD010000107.1:0-7343 GCA_041675265.1 Desulfurivibrionaceae bacterium
CCGAAAAGCACACCATGACCACCAACTGGCGGGCCGACCGGAAGATGGTGGCGGCGCTGAACGCTCTCTTCGGCCCGCTGGCCCAGCCTTTTGGCGATGCTCGCATCAGCTACGCCCAGGTTGGTGCCCGGCCAGGGGCGGAAGATCTCTGGCATTCTCCGAGCTTCGGCTCGGAGCCCCTCCAGTTTCTCTCCCTGCCCGAGGATCTTTGCCCCAGCAGGGGAGGGCGGCTGGTCAAGAAACAGCTTGTTCCCCTGATCCCGGAGCTGGTTGCCGGAGATATTGCCGCGCTGCTGGCCGGGGATTCGAAAATCGGCGACCGGGGTGTTAGGGCCGGGGACATTGCCGTGCTGGTCCGCACCAACACCCAGGCGGCGGAGATCCAAGCATCTTTGCGGTCCAAGGGCATCAACGGTGTGCTCCAGAGCAAGGCCAGTGTCTGGGCAAGCCCCGAGGCGCAAGAATGCCTGCGGTTGCTTGCGGCGGTGGCCGAACCGGGCAATGAGCAGCTGCTTCGCAAGGCCCTTGCCACGCGGATGCTCGGCTTTACTGCCCTTGACCTTGAGCGGCTCAACCGGGCGGAAGCCGAACTGCACGCACTCATGGGGCGGTTTTCTTCCTGGCAGGGGATCTGGCAGAAAAACGGGGTCATGCGGATGCTGATGTGTGCCTGGCAGGAGCAGACCGTTACCGGCCGGCTGCTTTTGCTGGCAGACGGTGAGCGGAGCCTGACCAACCTGCGTCATCTTGCCGAGCTGCTCCAGGAGGCGGAGAGCCGGAACCATCTCAGCCCGGCCATGCTGGTGGATTGGTTCAGCCGGACCCTTACCGCAAGCGAGGCGGGAGAGGAGGCCGAGCTGCGTCTGGAAAGCGACGAGGATGCCGTGCAGCTGGTCACCATCCACCGCAGCAAGGGGCTTGAATATCCGGTGGTGTATTGCCCCTATCTCTTCCTTGGCGGCGGGGGAGGAAACAGGCAGCCCTTTGTCTCCCTCCATGATCCCAAGGCCGGCTGGCAGGGCAGGATCGTCCTCTTTCCCGATGAACAGGCCCGCACTCTGGCCGCGGCCGAGCGTTTTGCCGAAGAGCTGCGCCTTGCCTACGTGGCCATGACCCGGGCCCGGCACAGCTGCCATCTCCTCTGGGCCCCGGCCTCCGGGTACGACGGCAGCGCCCTGGCCTGGCTCCTGCACGGAGACCAGGGTTTGCCCGATAGCCCGGAGGCGTTGCCGCAGCGCCTCAAGGGGTTTACTGGTCAGGAACTGCTGGCCAGGCTTCAGGACCGCACCCGTGCAAGCCAAGGTTGGCAGATCCGGCCGCTGCACATGCTTCCGGCTTCGATTGGCGAAGCGGCCAAGCCGGATGTCCCTCCGCCCCTGGCCTGCCGGGTTCCGGGCCGCACGCTCAAACAGGTTTGGAGGATCGGCAGTTTCTCCCATCTCACCGCCCAGTCCGGCCATGACCTTGGGGAACGGGAGCCGGAAGCCGGGGCAGAGGGTCCGGCGCCGTCTCTGGATATGGAGATTCCTTCCGCCTCCCAGCTTCCGTTGGCCCAGTTTCCCAAGGGGCCGGTGGCCGGGAATTTCTTTCACACCCTCTTTGAAAAGATTTCTTTTCAGCTGGAGAGCCCCGCGCAGTTGCGGGAGCAGGTGCAAGAACAGCTTATGTTTTACGGCTATCCCGAACTGTGGCTTGCCCCGGTCTGTCGGGCCTTTGGCGAGGTTCTCAAAACCCCCCTGCGGGCAAGGGATGGCTTTTGTCTTGCGGATATCGGCGACGATCAACGACTCATCGAGATGCCCTTCACCTTTCCGGTGGGCCCAGGGTTGGGCGAGGACGCCAGCCTGTCCGCCGAACTTCTGGCCCAGCCGTTTCTCGACCATCCCCAGGGGATTCCCGCCGGGTATGCCGAGGCCTTGCGTGCCTTGCGCTTCATCCCTCTGCGCGGCTTTCTCAAGGGGTTCATGGATTTGGTCTGTGTGCATGAGGGGAAATGGTATCTGTTTGATTACAAGAGCAACCATCTCGGCGTCATCCGGGAGGATTATGCCCAGGAAAAACTCCCCGCGGCCATGGCCGACCATCACTATTTTCTGCAATACCACATCTACACCGTGGCCTTGCACCGCTATCTGAGCAGCCGCTTGCCCGGCTACGACTACGATAAGGATTTCGGCGGGGTCTTTTACCTGTTTATCAAGGGGATGCACCCGGACTCCGGGCCTGAATCCGGGGTGTATGCCGACCTGCCGCCCCTGGCCCGCATCGAACAGCTCTCACAGATATTTGAGAGCCTGGCAGGGGAGGGCGCATGATCAGGGAGATTGAACAGCTCATTGCCACCGGAGCCCTGGATCAGTTCGACCGCTATTTTGCCGGAACCCTCCAGCGGGTTGCCCCCACCGCTACCCCCCGTGCCCTTGTCCTCGCCGCCCTTGCCCGTAAGGCGGTGGCTAATGGCCATGTCTGCCTCGATCTGGAACGGCTGGTGGCAAGTCCCCTCCCCCCCGGCGGGGGAGGGCTAGGGAGAGGGGGAACCAGCGACGATGTAGACAGCTCACAACTTCACCCACCCCTCACCCCCCTCCCGTCAGCAGTGACAACGGCGAGGGAGGGGGAGTCAATCGAGCCTTCGCTTGCAGAACTGATCGCGGAGCTCCAGGAAAGCCCCCTGGTGAGCCGGGATGGCACTCTTGCCCCGCTGGTGCTCGAAGAATCTCGCCTCTACCTGCAACGCTACTGGCGTTACGAAGAGGAGCTGGTCCAAGAGATTCGGGCCAGGGCCGCACACCCGGTACCTGTGCGGGAGGATCTGCTCGAATCCTGCCTCTCCCAACTCTTCACCGGCACGGAGCAGGATGGTCAACAGCGCCGGGGTTGCGCCCGAATTTTCCGGGAGCGGCTCGGCCTGATCACCGGCGGGCCCGGTACCGGCAAAACCACCCTGGTTGCCAAGTATCTGGCCCTGCTCCTGCTCTATGCCAAGGCGTCGGAAGAGCCGTTGCCGCGCATCCTGCTTCTCGCCCCCACCGGCAAGGCAGCGGCCCGGCTCACCGAGTCCCTGCAGAAAAAGGCCGGGGAATCGTCCTTGCCGCAAGAGCTGGTTGCGGCCCTGCCCACCCAGGCAACGACCATCCACCGGGCCCTGGGCTACCGGGCCGAGCACCCGATCACCTTCCGCCACAACCGGGAGAATCCCTTGCCCTGCGAGGTGGTGGTGGTCGATGAGGCGTCCATGATCGACGTGGCCCTCATGGCCAAGCTCTTTGCGGCGGTGCCCCCCACGGCACGGCTGGTCCTGCTCGGCGACAAGGACCAGCTCGCCTCGGTGGAGGCCGGCTCCATTCTGGGGGATATCTGTGCTGCGGTTTTGGACAATGGGAGTGGGATCGGAGAAAATTCCCTGGCTCGCTGCCTGGTCAGGCTTACGGAGAGCTTCCGATTCTCCCCGCACGAGGGGATCGGCGCGCTGGCTGGCGCAATACATGGAGGAAAGGCGGAGGAGGCCGTTGCCCTTTGTCAGCAGGGATCGGCAGAGGTAAGCCTGCTGCCGCCTCTGGCACATGGTGATTCGGGTCATCCCTTGGCGGAGATGATCCTGGCCGGATATCGCCCCTTTCTGGAGGCGACAAGTCCGTTTGCGGCCCTGACACTGTTTGAACAATTCCGGCTGCTCTGCGCCCACCGGCTCGGGCCGCTGGGGGTCTCCTCCCTGAACCGATATGCGGAAAAGGTTCTGACCCGCCACCGGCTGATCGAGCCGACCGGGCCGTGGTACAAAGGACGGCCCGTGCTGATTCAGGCCAATTCCTACCCCTTGCGCCTTTTCAACGGCGAAACCGGCATCCTCTGGCCGGGAGAAGAGGGCGAGGGACTCAAGGCCTTTTTCTTTTCGGAAAATAGGGAGGGGGTTCGCTTCTATTCCCTGCGCCAGTTGCCGGCGCACGAAACAGCCTTTGCCATGACCATCCACAAGAGTCAGGGCTCCGAGTTTGACCGGGTTGCATTGGTCCTGCCCGGAGAGGATTCGGCCCTGTTGAGCAGGGAACTGCTCTATACCGGGATCAGCCGGGCTCGGCGTCAGGTTGTTCTGGTCGGTCGGCCCCAGGAGATCGAAGCGGCAGTGGGCAGAAGGGTGGAGCGGGCCTCGGGGCTGCAGGAAAAGCTGGCCGGGAATTGAAGATGGTATCCCTGAAATTCTGGAACCCCGTCAGCGGGCCTTTTTTTCTTGTTGCCCGCCTGGGCGCTGGTGGTACTTTTCAAGACCTGCCCCCGAAAATGTCAGGCGGCCTTTCCTTGTAATTCGTAGGGTTGGATCAGCACCTCGGCGGGCAAATTCAACTTATCCACCAAGCGCCGAATCATCTCCAGCGTCAAGGGCCGAGTGCGGTTCAAAATGTCCGAGACTCGACCACGGGGGCCGATGCAGGGCGTCAAATCCTTGCGAGTCAGGCCGCGGCTTTCCATAACGTGGAGCAGAAACTCAATAGGATCAGGGTCTGGTATCGCGTAGTGCCGACGCTGGTAGTCCTCGATCAACATCGCCAGCACGTCCAGGCGGTCGGCTTCGGGCGATTTGGCGGGGGCGTCCCACAGCCGTTCTGCTTCCGCAAGAGCTGTCTGATAATCATTTTTGGTACGGATAGGCTTCAGATCCATACATGCCTCCTTAAATCGTTTCCAAGGTGATCGTATCGTACTGACGGTGCGTACCTGCAAAGCGGACATACATCAGGCCCCGGTCGTAGTGCACGGCGACCACCAACCGGTAATCGTTCCCCTTGATATTGAACACCACCCGATTATTGGCAGTGAAACTGGCGTTCCGATAAGCCGCCTTGATGTCGGCCGGAGTCCGCCAGTTAGCCCGACTCGCTTCGGCATACCAATTTTTCAACGGCATTTCGGCATCCGGATGTTTTTTCCAGAAAAGCCGCAGGGTGGATAGAGCAATAATCCGCATGTGTCATTTTAGCATGATACCAATATGGTATCAACACGAAAACAGCAGAAAGAGGGGGCGGGAGGACAACAAAGAAAAATCCGACACGAAAGGTAGTTGGCGGCTCAGCGGATGAAATAGGGAAGCTATTTTTTCTGGACAAGTTGCCTGTCAACAAGATACGCTTGCGAAAGCATGCAGCGTGGTCATGGATAATTCCCCGGCGAGATTATCTAGCGCTAGATAATGATAAATATTTATTCTTATCCGTCGGCTAGTGCTAGATAATAGTAAATAAAGCTACATTTTCTTGCAAGGCAAGGTTGCCATGCGGGGGAGTGAGCCACAAAATCTCGCACGAGATAATAATATAGTTAGCCGTTCATTCACGGGTTCAATAGAGGCACTAAAGTGAAACCAAACATGAAAATAGTCAAAATAATTGTATTGTCGATAGCGCTCATAGTTCTATTGTTTTTGTTGCTGGTTTCAACTCATAACAGCAAAACAATGGCTCCATCGCCGACACATTCAATCCCATCTGAGCCTTTGGCAAATGCTCCGGCTCCACCACCAGCCGAAGAGACCCCTAAGCCAAAAGGAAGGGGGCCTGCATCTATTCCTGATCCATTTAGTACCGTTGATCGAGTCCTCGAGAGATTAGAAATAGGGAATATTGCATTTAACACTCCAAACTCACTGAATCTTCATGACACCGCAACTATCCAACTCATGCTTGGGTTTACAGAAATTGATAAGTTAAAGCAAATGATCGAGGCAGAGGGAGAGAAAGAAGGTGCAAATATTCGTGTTTCTGAACGAATGGAAGCACGTTTGTCCGGACAAAATTTCGCCATTACTGCGATTACCCCAGAGATACAGGCGGTATCACGAAACGAGACTACTGAATGGAAATGGGAAGTTGTCCCAAACAGTGAAGGACGCCATTATTTACACTTAACTCTATCTGCTCTTTTAAGTGTCGATGGCACACCAACACCAAAAGCGCTTCGCACATTTGACAAGGTAATTGAAGTAGAAGTCACCTGGTCCCAACGTTTCATCATTTTTTTCAAAGATAATTGGCAATGGTTGTGGGCAACATTTTTGCTTCCAGTTGCCGGGTGGTTATGGAAGCGAAAGAAAAGACAACTGATTGATATAAAATAAGAAATGGCTAACAATGTTTTTCAACCTGACCGCCGGGATGCGCTGGTTTTCAAGTCAAGTTCGTTGGCGGCGGCAGGTTAAAAACGGCGTTGGGCTATCAAGCTATAAAGGGGTGCAATATGGAAATTGAACATGAGATCATCGAGATCAAGGCACAGATAGAAAAAATCAACTCTGACTTGGGCAAGCCATCTAAGTTTTGGGCCAAAAACGTTCTTATTCCATTGTTTGTCGCTATTATTGGAGTTTCTGGAGGTGTAATTGTAGCCATTCAGAATAATCGTGCGTCTCAAGATGCCTTGCAAGAAACTGCGAAAGTTGATGCGGCTTGTAAATTTTCAGGGGCGATTGCTAAATCTATTGCTCACATAAATGATATTGTTGATTCTAGAAAAAATAATGACAGTATACGAAAAAATCAACTAGAAGATAAACTTGCTGATGATATTGGAGAAGTTGCAACGTATCTGAGCAAGATTGAGATGTTATATAGTGATCAAGTTGTTTCAGAAGCAAAAGAACTAAAAGAAATTTTTTCTAAAATTGAAACTAATGATACAGAAATGATAACAGAAAAGCATGAAGCTTACATTAAACTTAACAAATTCAGAGATCATATTCGCCTTGCATCTCTTAAACAGAAATAAATATCTCAGAATGAAATTGCATAGATGAAACTTGCCCAACAATTGTGTCAATCAGACGGCAGGGAGCAGCGTTGCGCTAATCGCGGCGAGTTCAGTGGCCGCCGCTGGTTACCCTTGGCGTTGAGCCTGTAGAAAAACTCAACTCATTGTAATTTCGACTTTATTTATGTGCGCAAGCACTGTACAATGACTGCAATATCCCGTAACAAAACCGCTTAACTACAGCACAAGGATATTGCATCATGGCCCGCTACAAACCTTACTCGTACGCCCAGGGCAAGTTCATCCCCGTCCACTTCGCCAAACAGATTCTGCCCGGCACCTTCGAGTACTCCCTGAACCACCTCATCAACCATGAGCTTGACCTGTCCCTGTTCGACGCCCGCTTCGGCAACGACCAGACCGGCGCCACGGCCTACGATCCCCGGATTCTTTTGAAGATCGTGCTCTACGCCTACTCGCGGGGCATTGTCTCCAGCCGGAAGATCGAGCAGGCCTGCCGGGAAAACGTGATCTTCATGGCCCTGTCCGCAGACACCCGGCCCCATTTCACCACCATTGCCGATTTCATTTCCTCCATGGAC
>JBAYUD010000108.1:0-7323 GCA_041675265.1 Desulfurivibrionaceae bacterium
AACCATCTGCGCATGAACAGCGACGAGCGGATGGCCACCCCGGTTGCCTACATGGATTACCCCTTTGATGGCGTTTCCCTGGGCTATGCCTACAACAACCTGGGCAACCTGACCGATGCCCCAGGCCGGATACGTTTTTGCTATGGGCGTGGCTTCGAGGCCGGCCCGCAGGAGGAAAATACCGGACTCAGCGATGTGGACTTTGCCGGGTTCAACTGGGATGTCTACAGCAAGGGCAGCCGCTTTTTCAATATCCAGTCCTTCGGCGCCTTCAACATCTTCAACGTGCCGGGCGACACCTACTTCCCCAACCCGCTTGAATTGGCGCAAGAGTCAATGTACCCCGGCACCACCGACAATCAATACCTCGACCGGATAAACATGGGCAATATCTTCCAGACCGCAGCGGTGTTCATGGATAAGTACCAGAACCTAAACTATTTTGTAACAGGCGGCTGGAGTCATACTGATCCCAAGGCCACGGACGAGATGGGCATCTCTCTGCTGGGCGATTTCTGGACAGCTCCAGCAAAAAAAGACGGGTATAGCCTCTTTGTCGGCGCACGCTACGACATTCCTGACACCAGCCTCAAAATCGGCGCGGAGTACAACCACGGAACCAAGAATTGGCTGGCCTTTGCGCCTGGCCACGATGATATGTATTCCGCCAAGCTGGCGACCCGCGGCAATGTTTATGAAGTCTACGGCATCTACGACCTCCCGGCCGGCGAGGCCATCTCAAAATACGGCAAGGCCTTTATCCGCCTGGGCTACCAGCACTATGACTACAACTACACCTACAGCGGCATGTGGCTCGGCACACCGACCAAGATCGACGATATCCAGAACGACCCTCTGTCTGCCCAGTTCTATGCCCCCATCGATTCAATGGACCAGGTCTACCTGACCTTTGAGGCGAACTTCTAACAAAGAAACCGCTTGGGATGGTCCTCCATCCCAAGCGGTTTCTTTGGCTGTCAATCTCTTTAGCGAGAGCTCCCCGATCAGAAAAAATCTCGAGCCATCCCACAAAGTGCTCCGGCTGGTCGGTTACTCTGCCCGTCTTCTCAGGCTCCAACCCTGGGAAGACGGGATTTTTCCTTCAAACAAACAGCTTTTCGCCTGCTCACGAAAGAGCGGCAACCGCCTTTTCCACCGCAACCCCGATCTGCGCAAGCCGCTCCGCGGAAAGCGCTTTGACCGGCACCGGATACACGAGCAGCCGGTCCATGATCGCCGCTGATTGCGGCAACACCTGGGCATCGTACACCACCCGCTTTTTGCCGCCCGGCTCCGCAAAGGGCCAGCCTGACTTGGCCAGGGTGGCCCCAGCCAGCAGATGCTCCCACTTGGGATAATAATGCCAGGTGTTTTCCGCAAAGCAGATGGCTCCGGCCCCGTTTTCAGTCAATGCCTTTTTCACCGTCTGGGCCTTGTCCTTGTCCGGCAGGAAAAAAGCGAGGAAGGAGGCGTTGTCGCCCTTCTCGTCAAGGATGGTCCGGAAGGTCACCCCGGGCAGCTTGGCAACAAGGGCTTTCATTGCTTTTTTATTCTGCTGCTGGGATGCGACAATCCCGTCGAGCTTGGCCAGCTGGGCCAGGCCGATGGCGCCCTGCAGTTCCATCATCCGGTAGTTGAAGCCGATGAAGCTGCGGCCCTCGCCGCCACGGCCACCGGGGTTCTGGACATGATCGTGGCCGTGATCGTGGTACTCGCTCATGTCCCGCCAGAGCTTCTCATCGTTGGTGACGATCATCCCGCCCTCGCCGGTGGTCATGGTCTTGACCGGGTCAAAGGAGAAGGTGCCGCAGGCCCCGAAGGATCCGAGGCGTTTGCCGTTCAGGCTGGCGCCGGCCGCCTGGGCCGTGTCTTCGAGCACCGGAATCCCGTGTTTGTCTCCAATAGCCTTGATCTCCTCGATCCGGGCCGCCGCGCCCATCATGTGCACCGGGATAATCAGCTTGGTTTTAGGGGTGATCTTCTTTTCCAGATCAGCCGGGTCCATGTTCAGGGTTTCGTCCACCTCGGCAAAAACCGCGATGGCCCCGATGTCCAGAATCGCCTCCCAGGTGGCGACAAAGGTGAAACCCTGGGTGATGACCTCGTCTCCCGGGCCGATGCCCAGGGCAGCCATGCCGACCTTGAGCGCCGCAGTGCCGGAGGTGACGGCCTGGCCGTGTTTCACCCCGCAATAGGCGGCAAACTTCTCCTCAAAGGTGCGAACCTTGTACACCCCCTTGCGCTCGTTGGGGAACTCATAGCGAAACAACACCCCGGTGTCCAACACCTCCAGAATCTCTTTTTTCTCTTCCTCGCCAAATATCTCAAAACCGGGCATAATACGCTCCTCTGATCGTTTTACCTTTTACCTTGCACCTTGAGCTTCAACCTCACCCTTCTCAACCCCACCCTTCCATGGCCGTTTCATAGACCCGGATCACATCTTCCAGACTGGGCTTGCGCGGATTGTTTTCCACCGGCCGGGTCACGGTGAGGGCGATCTTGGCCATCTCCGGGATCTTCTTAGCCGGAATCTTCAACTCGGCCAGGCTTGCGGGGATGCCGAGATCCTGATTCATCCGGTAGACGAATTCCACCCCGGCCTCGGCCGCCTCGCGCTCGGGCAAGCCATCGACCTTGGCGCCCATGACTTCGGCGAGCATGGCGAACCTGCCGGGATTGCCGATGAGGTTGTAGGCCATCACATAGGGGAGCAGCACCGCGTTGGCCAACCCGTGCGGGATGCCGAACATGCCGCCCAGGGGATAGGCCATGGCATGCACCAGGCCGACCCCGGCGGTGGCCAAGGCCTTGCCGGCCAGCAGGCTGCCGAGCAGCATGTTGGAGCGGGCCTCCATGTTGCCGCCGTGGGCATAAGCCTTGGTCAGGTTGGAGCTGATCAGCTCGATGGCCTCCAGGGCATACATGTCGGAGATGGCATGAGCCTGGGTGGAGACAAAGGCCTCCAGGGCATGGGTCAGGGCGTCCACCCCGGTGGTGGCGGTGATATGCGGGGGCAGGGAAACGGTGAGGGCCGGATCGAGGATGGCTGCCTCGGGATACAACGGATCGCCGTTCATTCCGCCCTTGGACTTGGTCTTTTCATTGATGAATACGGCGGTGAAGGTAACCTCGGCCCCGGTTCCGGCGCTGGTGGGGATCATGATCTTCGGCACCCCCGCCTTCTTGATCTTGCCAAGGCCCAGGTAATCCTCGGCCTTGCCGCCGTTGGTGAGCAGGATGCTGACCGCCTTGGCCACATCCATGGCCGAGCCGCCGCCCGCGCCGACCACGCAGTCGCATTTGGCTTTTTTCGCCAGCTTGAGGCCGTTGTCGGCCAGTTTCAGCCCCGGCTCCGGGTCAATCTGGTCGTAGAGTTCAAAACCAATCTTTGCCTTGGTCAGCGGCGCGGTGATCCGCTCCACAAGTCCGGCTTTGACAAGGCCCGGATCGACCACCAGGAAAACCTTGCTGCCGCCCAGCTCTTTTACCAAGGCAGGAAGGTCGTTGATCGCATCCACCCCGAAACGGATGCGGGTGGGCTGAGTGACGGTAAAGGATTGGGAATGCATGGTGGGTCCCCTTTTTTGTTTATAAAACTTGCGGGCAATGATACTGTCCCAGGAATATAACTGCGTATGTAACTATCCAGCTTGGAGCCAAAAACCAAGGCTAGCCCAAGACATGTAACTGTTCAGCAGCGCCGCAGATGCTAGGAAGAGGCCTGCGAAGTGTGCTAGTGCACACGAGCAGGCCGATGACAACGCAGATGCGGTGCTGCTGGACAGTTACGCGAAATACTACTGTAGCGGGAACTTGCATGGCAACTAAAAAATCAAGCAACAAAGACACCGACCCGCAAGAAATCTATGTGAGCCGCTCGGAAAAAAAACGGCAGGCCAAAAACATCGAAGAGATAGCCAAGGAACTCATGGCCTTGTCTCCGGCCCACATCAAGAAGCTGCCCGCCGACGACCTGATGAAAACGGAATTGCACAACTCCCGCGGCCTTAAGGGCCCCGCCCTCAAACGGCAAATCAAATACATCGCCGGCATGCTGCGGGAGACCGGCTCCGATGCGGTTCTGGCCTTCCTGACGGAACGCAAGGGGTCTCACCTGAAACAGGTCGGGGAATTTCATGAGCTGGAACGGTTAAGGGAAGACATTATCACCGAAGTGATCCAAGCACGGGAAGAAGCCCAACGCAACCAGGAACACCTCACGGAAAGCTGGCACTCCGAAACCATTGTCGTGGCCTGCCGCAGGTTCCCGGCCCTGGACCACGATGCTCTGAAAAAGTCAGCCCTGCGCTATGCGGCCACCCGCAAGCCCGTGCATCGCCGGGAAATGTTCCGACAGCTGCATGCGGCCATGGAGCGCCAGCAGTTCACCGAGCCCACCCCGCCAACCAACGAAGACTAGGATTATCCCATGGAATACCGCACCGGCTCGATTAAACGGGTCTTTACCGTACGCTTTGACGAAGGGGACGATTTTCTCGATGGCTTGCGCCGGCTCATCATCAAGGAAAATATCCGCTGCGCCTGGTTCCATGTCCTGGGCGGCCTGCGAGAAGCCGGGGTGGTCACCGGGCCCAAGGAACCGGTCATGCCCCCGGAACCGGTCTGGGCACAGATAAACGGCGCCCGCGAAACCCTGGGCAGCGGTTCCATCTATTGGGATGAAACCGAGCCGCGCATCCACCTCCATGCCGCCCTGGGCCACCACGGCGAAACCCTCACCGCCTGCGTGCGCAAGGGCACCAAGGTGTATCTGATCCTGGAAGTCTTGCTCCTCGAACTGGACGGGATCGACGCCACCCGCCCCTGGTTTGCCCAGGGAGGATTCAACCGCCTCACCTTTGACGCCTGACATTCCGCTGATTTTCCATTTGACTTTTCCCCCGTCCTTGCCGCATCATGGAAATAGTTCCCTGCAAAAATCAAGATGATATTCAAGAGAGCGTTCATCCGCAACACACAGCAAGGGAGGAAAAACCATGGCAATCGCAAGCAAAGAGAAAGCAGGAAAAGCAACCGCCGCGAAAAAATCACGAACATCCGCGCCATCCATTGAATTCACGGTGACGGCGCCCGAGGCCAGGGAGGTTTTTCTGGTGGGGGATTTCAACGGCTGGCAGATGGAAGGGTTTCAGATGCGCAAATTCAAGGACGGCATCTGCCGGAAAAAGGTGCAGCTCAAACCCGGCCGCTATGAATACCTTTTCCTCGTTGATGGCGACTGGCGGACAGACCCGCAGAATGACGCCCGCTGCACCAACCCCTTTGGCATGGAAAACTCGGTAATCCAGATCAACCGCTAAAAATCCCGCTGTTCATAAAAAAAAGACCCGGACGCACCATGTGCGCCGGGTCTTTTCCGTTTCGGCATAATCGCTTCCGCGCTCAGGCCGCGGGCGTCACCTTCACCAACTCGTCACCGGGCTGCACGGCGTCACCCACCTTGGCGACAATCTTGGCGACCACCCCGTCCACCTCGCTGTTCACCGGGGTTTGCATCTTCATGGCCTCGAGAACCACCAGCTTCTCGCCCGCCTTCACTTCCTGTCCTTCATTGACGGAAATCTCGCAGAGATTCGCGGTGAAAGGCGCCCGGACATCGCCGGCCTTGGCCAGATCCTCGATTTCCTTCTTGCTCAGCTTAATAGCCTTTGCCTCGCCGGCCTCGGCCACCGCGTTTTCAAAAACAAAATGGCGCTGGTGGTGATCGATATTGAGATAGACGTTGGTCTCGGTCCCGTCCGCGCTCTCCTGCTTGGGGCCCATCTCGATGATGTGTTCCTTGCCGCTATGGTCCTTAAAGGCAATGATCTCTCCCAGCTTGAAACCGCCCCTGCGGAAGAGGATGCTCGGCGGCAACACATAAACGCGGCCGAATTTTTCCTCAAAACGGAAGAAATTCACCGCGTCATTGGGATGCTGGAGATAGGTGACCAACTGCTGTTCGGTGGGCGCGTAGCCGAGCTTGTCGGCCAGAACCTTGCGCTCCTTGTCGATATCGATATCCTCGATGGCCTCCATGCCGCCCTGCTCCTCGAGCACCTTTTTCCAGTCCGGGCCAAAGGCTTTCTCGTAGATCCAGTCGGGCGGCTGATAGAAGGGAAACGGGCCATACTTGCCGAGCAGCAGGTTCTTGAGGTCGCCGGAGCAGTTACCGTAGCGATCGCCGCCCTGTACATTGCTCACCGCCGTGGTCCAGAGGATCTGGGACCCCGGGGTCACGCTCCAGTAGTTGCCCAGCTCGATCTGCACCTTGGGCAATTCCTTGTGGAGGATCTCCGGCATCTTGTCGAGAAAGCCGCCCTTGGCCGCCTGCTCCAGGCTGCTGCCCATGGCGCCGCCGGGCAGCTTGTGGATCTGCACCGTCGGGTCAAAGCCCTTGATCTGGGACTCGAAATACTCGTAGTACTTGCGCTCGGGCTGCAGTACCTCGGAGGTTTCCATGATGGCCGCCTCGTTGATGCCCACGGCGTTGCGGCCATACTCCTTCAGGGTGTGGATCACGCTCAGGATCGGCGGCGGACCGTAGTAGCCGGTAAAGGCGTGATCGGAGGCATCGACGATCTTGGCCCCGGCCATGGCCGCGGAGACAATACGGCCGATGTCGTTGCCGTCGGTGTTATGGCCATGATAATGGATGATCATGTCGGGATATTTCTGGAGGATTGCGTCCACCAGATCGCCGGCGCGCTTGGGCGAACCCAAGCCCCCATGGTTCTTGATGCAGAGGACGATTTCGTTGCCGGTTACATCGAGGATCTCCCGGACCTTCTTCACATAAAATTCATTGGTGTGCTCGGGGCCGGTGGAAAAACAGATGCAGGGTTCAAGGATCTTACCCGCTGCCTGCACCTCTTCAAAAACCGCCTGCATGTTGGGCACGTGGTTCATGAAGTCGAACACCCGCCAGACGTCAACATACTTGGCAAACTCCTTGACCACAAAACGAATGATATTCTGCGGGTACGGCCGGTAGCCGAAAAGGTTGATGCCGCGGCACAGGGTCTGGAACATGGTCTTGGGCATCTTCTCCCGCAACAGTTCCAGCTTGAGGAACGGGTCCACCTGCTTGCGGAGGATATCCACATGCACCGAGGCGCCGCCGGTGATCTCCAGGGAGAAATAGCCTGCCTCCTCGCGGGAGGGCGCGGCCAGCAGGTCCGTGTGCAGCAGGATCCTGTTCTTGTAATCCGACTGCGACATATCACGGGCGGTATTGGTGATATAATACCCATCCGCTTGCCGCATAATCTTGAGTACCTCGGTGATACCCATACCTTGAACAATGCGTTCCATTTCAAC
>JBAYUD010000109.1:0-7301 GCA_041675265.1 Desulfurivibrionaceae bacterium
GAGCGATTCTATAACCGCCGTCGTCTTCACTCGACCTTGGGCTTTCAAAGTCCGGCCCTGTACGAAGCGACTTATTTTAAACTTGCAGCCTAATCCGGTGTCCACTAAACCGGGGGAAGGTCACTACATTCACAGGAACAGCCTGAACACGATTGCAGTAAAGGTCAAACCTTTATGAGTCCCCCGGCAGAGCCGAGGGTTTACCTTAAAGAATTATTGACTATTGGCCTTTTTCACTTTCCTGCGGCGGATACAGCAAACTGCCCAGAATGAACAAGCCGACGCCAACACAAATGGCCGAGTCCGCCACATTGAAGGCTGGCCAATGATGGGTGCCGACATAGAAATCCAGGAAATCCACCACCGCGCCGAAACGCAGCCGGTCGATGAGATTACCCACCGCGCCCCCGGCGATCAGGCCGATGGCGTGGGCAAAGATCTTGCCCTGATTGCGGAACTGGCGGTAGGAAAAGGCCATCACCCCAAGGGCGAGCGCGGCCACGCCGACAAAGAAGACCTGCCGCCAGATGGTCTGGGCTCCGGCCAACATGCCGAAGGCCGCCCCGGTGTTGGTGAGATAGGTCAGGTTGAACAAGCCGGGGATGACGGGCAGCAACTCGAACATGGCAAACCGCTCCATGATCAGTCCCTTGGTTGCCTGATCGAGGACAACCACTGCCAGCAGCCAGGCCAGGGGAATAATGGGCGAGCCGAACTTTTTCAATTAGCCACCACCACAGCGGTACAGCGAGGGCAGAGGCTGGGATGCTCGGTATCGCTGCCCAGCTCCTCGGAGCGCAGCCAGCACCGCTCGCATTTTTCACCCCTGGCCGAGCGCACCAGCACGGAAAGGTCCGGCAGTTCGGTGCTGACAAAGCCCGGTTCCGGCAGGGACGCCATCAGCTCCATCCTTGAAACAATGGCCACGCTTTGCAGGGTTTCCCAATTTGCGGCCAGGAATTGGCCCAGCTCGCCATTGGCCGCGACCACAACCTCCGCCTCCAGGGAATGGCCGATAACCTTGTCGCGCCGGGCAATCTCCAGCGCCTTGGTCAATTCGCCGCGCACCCGCAAAACCTTGTCCCACTTCTCGGCAAGGGCCTTATCGCTGACCCGTTCCGGCTTCAACTCGGGGAACAGGGCAACGCAGACGTTGTCCTCATGCTTCGCAGCGCCGGGCAGAAAATCCCACACCTCGGCGGCCATGAAAGTAAGCACCGGGGCCATGAGCCGGGTCAGACCATCGACGATCTCATAGAGTGCGGTCTGGGCGGCCCGCCGTTCGCGGGAATTGGCAGGCAAGGTGTAGAGCCGGTCTTTGAGCACATCCAGATACAGGGCACTCATGCTCACCGTGCAGAAATTGGTCAACCCGTGAAACACGGGATGGAACTCAAAAACCTCGTAGCCTTTGAGTACCTTCATCTTCAGCAGCTCGAACTGATAGAGAGCCCAGCGGTCCAGCTCGTCCATCTCGCTGTCCGGCACCGTGTTGATGGCCGGATCGAAATCGTAGAGATTGCCGAGGATGAAGCGCACCGTATTGCGGATCTTGCGGTAGGCGTCGGCCAACTGCTGGAGGATGGTGTCGGAGATCTTGATGTCGTCACGGTAATCCTCAGAGGCCACCCACAACCGCAATATCTCGGCCCCGTACTTCTTGATGATCTCTTCCGGGGCAATAACGTTGCCGATGGACTTGGACATCTTCTTGCCCTGGCCGTCCACGACAAAGCCGTGGGTGAGCACGGACTTGTACGGCGGGATGCCCCTGGTGCCCACCGAGGCAAGGAGCGCGCTCTGGAACCAGCCGCGATGCTGGTCGCTGCCTTCAAGGTACAGATCGGCAGGCGCGGCAAGCTCGGGACGCTCCTCCAAGACGGCGGCATAACTCACCCCGGAATCGAACCAGACATCCAGGATGTCTTCTTCCTTGATAAAGTCGGTGGAGCCGCATTTGCGGCATTTGGCGTCAGCCCCGATGAAATCGGCCAGCTCATGGCTGAACCAGGCATCCGCCCCCTCTTTTTCAAACAGACCGGTGATGCGGTCCATGATGGTCTCGTCGTTGAGCACCTCACCGCACTTGTCGCAGTAGACCACGGTGAGGGGCACGCCCCAGGCGCGCTGGCGCGAGAGGCACCAGTCCGGCCGGTTCTCCACCATGCCGAGGATGCGCTCCATGCCCCATTGGGGGATCCAGCTCACGTCTTTGATCGCAGCCAGGGCCTTGTTCCGCAGATCGTTCCCCTCCATGGAGATGAACCACTGTTCGGTGGCCCGGAAAATCACCGGCTTTTTGCAGCGCCAGCAATGGGGGTAGCTGTGGGAGATCTTGGCTTCCTTGATCAGCGAGCCCTGCGCTGCCATATCCGCAGTGATTTGCGCGTTGGCGTCAAAGATAAAGAGTCCGGCATAGGGCCCAGCCTCCTCGGTGAAACGGCCGTCATTGCCCACCGGCGAGAGCACGGGCAGATTGTAGTTGATCCCGGTCATATAGTCCTCCCGGCCATGTCCCGGTGCGGTGTGTACGCAGCCGGTGCCGGTGTCCAGGGTCACATAGTGGGCCAGGACCATGAGCGAGTCGCGATCCAAAAACGGGTGGCGGCATTTCTTGCCTTCCAGCAACTTGGCGGAGAAGGTGGCAAGAACCTCGTAGTCGCTGATGCCCCATGCAGCCAGGGCCTGCTCCATCAAGCCCTCGGCCAGGATGAGCACCTCGCCCCCAACCCGCACCCCAACATAGGGGTAATCGGGATGGAAAGCCACACCCAGGTTGGCGGGCAGGGTCCAGGGGGTGGTGGTCCAGATCACCGCCGAAACCTTCTGATTGGCCAGGGCGGGAATAACATCGCCCAAATCCTCGGCCACCGGAAATTTCACATAGATGGAGGGGGAGGTGTGGTCGTAATACTCCACCTCGGCCTCGGCCAGGGCGGTCCGGCAGGAGGAACACCAATGCACCGGCTTCTTGCTGCGGGTCACCGCGCCGGAGAGGAGAAAACGGTTGAACTCCCGGGCAATGCTGGCCTCGTATTTGTAATCGATGGTCAGATAGGGGTTTTCCCAGTCGCCCAGCACCCCGAGGCGCTTGAACTCATCCTTCTGCTTCTTGATCCATTTTCCGGCGTAATTCCGGCAGGCGCCCCTGAAGGCGAGCTTGCCGATCTCCTTTTTTTTCGGGCCGAGATCCTTGTCCACGTTAAGCTCAATGGGCAGACCGTGGCAGTCCCAGCCCGGCACGTAAGGGCAATGAAAGCCCGCCATGCGCCTGGCCTTGAGGATGATGTCCTTGAGGATTTTGTTCAAGGCGTGGCCCATGTGAATATGGCCGTTGGCATAGGGAGGGCCGTCGTGCAATATGTAGAGGGGCCTGGATGCGGTCTGTTCCTGCACCTTGGCGTAGAGGTTCCCCTCCTCCCAGGCCTTGAGAAACTCCGGCTCCCTTTGGGAAAGGTTGGCCTTCATCTTGAAATCGGTTTGAGGCAGGTTCAATGTCGCCCGGTAATCCATGGGTGATCTCCATCTATTAATTACTGATAGCCGACAGCTGATAGCCGACAGCTGAAACAAGCAAACATACCAGCTCACCCGCAAGTTGCAAGGGTAAAATCGCCGGGATTTCGGGCGGTTCGCCCTGCCGACCGGCTTTGGGTTTGACATTCCCCGGTCTGATTCCTATATTGGGTTGATTCATCAAAAATGAAGAAGATTAACGCAGAGGCGCAAAGGCGCTAAGTTTTCTTTTCCCTGTAGATAGAGCCGTTCTCTCTGCGTCTCTGCGCCTTTGCGTTAAAAGAATTCCCCACTGGAGAAATCAGATGCCAAAAATCATTGCCCTGGCCGGCAAGGGCGGGGTCGGCAAGACCACCATCTCGGCCCTGCTCATCAAATACCTCACCGAACGGAACATGACCCCCATCCTCGCCGTGGATGCCGATGCCAACGCCAATCTCAACGAGTTGCTGGGGTTGGAGCTCGGCTCCACCATCGGCCAGATCAGAAAGGAACTCAAGGGCGACATGCCGCCCAACATGACCCGGGACCAGTACATGGAGATGAAGGTGCACCAGGCCCTGGTGGAAGCCTCCGGTTTCGACCTCATGGCCATGGGCCAGCCCGACGGCCCGGGCTGCTATTGCGCGGCCAACCAGCATCTGGCCATGACCATGGATCATCTCGCCGACAATTATAAGTACATCGTGGTGGACAACGAGGCGGGCATGGAGCACCTGAGCCGTATGAATCTGCGGGATATCGATTACCTCATCGTGGTCTCCGACCCCTCGGCCCGAGGGATCATGACCGCCAAGCGGATTGCCGAACTCACCGGCCCGCTGGGGGTTACCATCAAGAAAAAATGCCTCATCGTCAACCGGGTGCCTGAGCCGGCCAGTGAAGAGTTGCTGGCCAAGATCAAGGAAACGGTGGAATCCACCGATCTGCCCCTGGGCGGTCTGTTGCCTGCAAGCAACGAACTGGTTGCCCAGGAAATCGCGGGCAAGTCGTATCTAAAGCTCGAAGCGGAAGTGCCTGTGCTGCAAAAAGCCTTCGCCATCTTCGACGCGTTTCTGCAATAGGACAACATTGCCTCCCCTGTTCCGGTTTCGGAAAAATTTTCCCGGCCCCGGAACAAGCGATCCCCTTGCGCCAACCACGAACAACCTAGCACCTTGCAACTTTTTACCGACAGTACATTAATCCCCTCCCCCCTGGCGGGGGAGGGTGAGGAAGAGGGGGAACTTGCTAGTATATCAGCATGTTGCAACAACCCCCACCCCCAACCCTCCCGCAAGGGGAAGGGAGTTTTCAAGAGTTATAAAGTACTAGCGAACTAACTCTACTTACACCGAAGTCGCCTCGCCATGCCTTTTGGCACGAGTTTTGCTTTGCTTAAGTGCGGCAGCTCCATATCCAGAATATAACGCGAGGCGCATTATGGATTTACTGGCATCTTTCTACAACGGGTTAAGCGGCGTGAACGCCATGGGCCAGAAGCTCAACGTCACGGCAAACAACGTCTCCAATGTCAACACCAACGCCTTCAAGGCAGGACAAACCCAGTTCGCCGATGTCTTTGAAACCACCCTCGGCTCCCTTTCCCTGGGGCACGGCGTCCAGCTTGGCAGCATCGGAACCTCCTTTACCGACGGCATGCTCGAAACCACCGGCAAAGCCACAGACATGGCCATCAACGGTCCGGGCTTTTTCATGGTGCGCCCGCCTGACGCCACAACGGCGGACACCTACACCCGTTCCGGAAATTTCGACCTGGCAAACCATCTGGGCGCGGAGCCCAACGCCTACAATCTGGTCACCGCCACCGGCCAATTCGTGCAGGGCTACAGCCTGAGCGCCTCCACCGTCTCCCCCACCGTGGTAGGCGACATCCTGGTCAAGAGCATCGCGCCCCAATCGGCGACCAGCGAGGTGGAGCTGGTGCTGAACATCCAGAACAATCCGGCGCTGCAAGAACCCGCAGCCAGCCCCATTACCCTGTTCGACAGCTGGGACGGGACCAACACAGCCCAGCCCATCGACACAAGCAACTACGACTACAAAACCTCGCTGACCATCTACGGGCCTGGCGATGAAACCGCCGGGTTTGCGACGCCCTCGACCACCTACGACCTGACCGTGTATTTCGACGCCACGGGCAACCCCAACGAACAGGAATTTATCGTCACCTGCGATCCCTCGATGGATCAACGTTTGAGCGCCGGAGGCACCCGCTACGACAGCGCAACGGACAAGGGAGCCGGCGCCCTGCTCTACGGGGTGCTCTCCTTTTCCAACAGCGGCGATCTCACCAACATCCAATGCTGGAACGTGCCGCCCGACGGCAACGTGGACCCGGCCACCACCACCAATCTGCTTACCCTTGGCAGGGGCGACTCCTACTACAGCTTCGACTTCAACTTTACCGGTACTGCGGCAAACAATTCCTCAACCCTGAGCTTCGGCAACGCCCCGATGCCGCAGACGGTGATAAGCCCTGCCGCGGCATTCAGCTCCGCCACCACCTCGGGACGCATCAGCGCCACCGCCACCTGGGACACCGTCTCGGACAGCTTGGGAAATACCGTTAAGGCAGGGGATACGATCACCCTCCAGGGCACGACCGGAGACGGAACCCCTGCCTCCTACACGTACACGGTGGATTTCGCCCAAACGGTACAGGATTTTCTTGCCGGAATAGAAGCGCAGTTTTCCTGCACGGCGGGAATCGACAACGGCCAGCTCACCCTCACCGATACCGTGATCGGGTCAAGCCAGCTGGCGATTTCCTCGATTACCCACACCAACGCAGGCGGAGCCACTCCGCTCACCGACCCGACCATTGCCCAGATCTTCGGCAATCAGAATGCAACCTTTGCCGTTGACCTCGAAAATCTCTACCAGACATCGGGATTGACCACCACCAACTACGCGAATCCCTCGTCCATCCTGTATCAAAGCCAGAACGGATACGGCAAGGGCAGGTTGCAGGATATCAACGTGGACAGCGAGGGCTTCATAACCGGACAATATTCCAACGGCCAGGACATCAGACAGGCCCAGCTGGTGCTGGCCAACTTCATAAATCTGCAAGGGTTGCGGGACATGGGCGGCAACAACTTCGTCGCCACGGATGAGGCAGGGGCCGCGACCATCGGAACTGCGGGCCAACCGTCCTTCGGGGCCACCACCAACTACACCCTGGAGATGTCCAATGTTGACATCGGCCGGGAAATGGTGGACGTCATTACCACCCAGCGGGCATTCCAAGCCAACGCCAAGAGTCTTTCCACCGTTGATGAACTGTACGAAAAACTGATTCAGATGGTACGGTAATCTTCCTAAAATTCCCCTCCCTCGACGGGAGGGGCAGGGGGTGGGTGAAGGTGCAGACATGCCTCATCCCGGCTAGTCCCCCCTCTCCCCAACCCTCTCCCGCCAGGTAAGCGCAGACTCCGGGGAAGAGGGAGTCGCCTCCTCGCTACACCTGCGTCGCCTCTTTGCTGACTGTTGCCACCCATTGATTGAGACTTTCACCTGCCAACGCCACAGCTCGTAACGCTGCCGCGTGTACCTCCGGCTGCACTCGCAGCATGAACTTGCCGGATGCCGGTTTCCGCGGTTCTCTACTGTATCGGCAGGCATCCACCGAGATCGTGGAGCCGGCCATATGGGCGACAAAGATGACCTTCCCCCGGTTTAGTGGACACCGGATTAGGCTGCAAGTTTAAAATAAGTCGCTTCGTACAGGGCCGGACTTTGAAAGCCCAAGGTCGAGTGAAGACGACGGCGGTTATAGAATC
>JBAYUD010000110.1:0-7102 GCA_041675265.1 Desulfurivibrionaceae bacterium
GAATACCCGACCGCGCAAGTCGTTGGGCTTCAGGTGCCCCGCTGAGTTGTTCACCCCGGACGCTTTCGATTTCAAGCAGCATCATGCTGCGCTTTTTGCACTTGGTCATTGAAACCGCCCAGTCTAGTGTCCCAGGTGCGTCCCAATAAATATTTTCTATTCTGTCAAATTACGAAAACTCAGCACGTTATCTTGCTTAACAACCGGCCCTCTAGGTCTCCATCATCTGCCAGAGAGTCTGCGCCAAGGCGAACAGCGGCGCGACAAACAGGGTGACAATAAGCAGCACCTGCCTCTGCAACCACGAATTGGTCAAAAGCTCGATCATCCCGCCGGAATCGCCACTCAGCCAGAAGGCCAGAAGGGGAAAGAGCAAAGCCCCCGCCCCCAGCAGCACAATCTCGGTGATGAGCAACTTCCGGCTGAAAAGCTTTGCCCCGTCACATAAAATCCTTACCCACGCCATCCTTGCCGCGAGCGGTTTCAAGGCGTTGCAACTCTCCCGGACCTGGGCCAGCCTTTTCTGGACAGTTTGGTAGAGCTGGCCATGCATGTTCTGCTGGGCAAGACCTTCCAGTTCACTGAGCGTTTTCCGGGCGTCCTGGAGTATTTCCTGAAAATTCGGAAAAAAAGATTGGTACGGATACCCCTGCCAGTAACGCCGGAAGGACTCCCAGATAGCCAGGATCTCCTCGATATCGGCCTTCATGGCATCGAGGGTATTTTCCTGCAACCGGTAGCAGGCGCGCAACAACGCCTGCGCCTTGTGCGCCACCTCAAGAAGGTCGTAGTAGCTGCCCTGGGCAAACTGCTTTTCAATGGAGGCTAGGTCGGCAAACAGGGCTGCCGGGCTTGCCTCCTCGGAAAACCAGGTCTGGAGATCCTGACAGACTTCCTGGGCCTTGAAGAGGTTTTCTTCGGCCTCCTGCCTCTGAACCTGCAGCCGGACAGAGAGGAGGTCTTCAACCGGCCCGGCGACAGCAAGCAATTGCGGGTCCATGAGCGCAGCCAGAAAAAACTCTTTGCGGTCGGCAACCAGGGCCCGGAGCTGCCTCAGGCCTTTCTCCCCCATGTCGCCCTGAACCATGAGCTGAACCTGCCGGTACAGAGCCTCGGCAAGATCACGGCGCAGGCTGAAAACACCGTCCAAGGAATGTCCCGCCTTCCAGTGATCACCGCGCAGGGCGTAATACCGGGATTGCAGCAGGGCGATATAGATCTTTTCCTTGTCGGAATTCGCGATGATCGCGGCATGCTCCAGAAAATGCTCCAGATCGCTGTCCCGATCGAGTTCCAGGGCGACAAAGGCGCGGCCGATGGTGGCATAAAACTGCTTGCCTTTTGGCCGCCTGCTCTCCTCGACAAAGAGATCCTCGGCTTGGGCGTGCTGGCCCACCCGCAGGCAATCAAGACCAAGATGCAGGCTGTGGCTGTCCACCGAGACCATGTCCGGCTTGAGCAATTCCTCCCATTTGGAACTACTGTTAAAGGCAATGTTCCACAAAAACCTGGGCTGATAGATCAGATTCAGATCAAAATAGGCCAGATACACCTGAAGAATGGGGCTTTGCCGGACTTGGGACACGGTGAGCCCGGTAGCCATGGTATTGACCAATTTCTCCTGGGCAGACATGGCCTTGCCGAACAGTTCGCTCAAGGTTTCGATGGGCAGATACCCGGCCAGGGCGATCCCCTGGGTGGCCATGGTCAACATCTTGCCGGGACATTCCGCAGGCCGGTGGGTAGCCATACCGCAATAAAAACAGGGGGGAAGCGGACCGGCAAGGGGAAGGGCGCGGTGGGGAAAAATCTCGACGCGCGGGATTTCCGGGATGGACAATGAGAGCAGATACAAACCGTTGCCGGCCTCGGCATAGGAGTGGGACAACAAATTTTCCCCGGCCTGGCCTTCCGGCCACTGCTGTTTCAAGCTGGGGGTTGCATGGGGCTGCTCGTGCTGGAGAAGATCCCAGAAGCTTGCGACAGGGTCATGCTCCGGGCCGGACGGCTCGCCCTCTTTTTCAAGGTGCAGGACAATATGCAGGGGCAGGGGGCCAAAGGTCTCCTTCCACTCATACACCTTTTTCAACCGGGCCAAGCTTTCCAGCAGCGTGACACAGGCGGTTTCCGGCTGGGTGAAATGAAAAAGAAGGAGGGACTCCGTACTGGCGGGATCTTCTTTCCCTTTTACGGCAAGGGCATGGCGCAGATCCAACAAAAAATCCGCCCAGCTTTCTCCCAGGACATTCTGCCCCTGGTAGTTCAGAGCCTGAAGGGCGAGGAGAAAAGTGAATTCCGCCATGGATGAAATAGTCTAGTCCTTGTAAAAAAAGTCTGACCCGGGCTTACAGGCACTTGTCAAGGATGGCGCGGGCTTCCTTGTGACCGGGATCAATACGGAGCACCTTCGAGACCCACTGGTCGGCCCGGACCAGCTGTTTCATGGCATAATAGGCTTTGCCCAGAACCAGGAAGAGCTCGATATCATCGGTGATTTTCTCCGCCGCCTTTTCCAGCACCTTGACCGCTTCGTTGGTCTCGCCCGCGGTGAACAGGGCCATGCCGATCTTTTTGTTCAGGTAGATGCGTTCCGGGTCCGCCTTCAGCACCTCTCGGTAACATTTAACCGCCAGATCCCCGAGACCGCAACCATTGCAGGTGTCGCCGATATCTTCCTTGAAGTCGATATCGTTGCTCTTTGTTTTCAACACCAGCCGCAGGACTTTTTCCGCCTCGGGCAACTGATTCTTCTTGATGAGCAGCTTGGCGAAATTCATGGCCCGGTCCGCGTGCCTGGGGCTGATCTCCATGGCCCGGTTGAAGTTTTCCATGGCCATTTCCATCTTGCCCTGACGGTAGTAAATCTGGCCCAGGGCATGGTAGGAACTGACATCAAGCCGGTTGATCTCCACGGCCTTTTCAAAGCAGAGCTGGGCTTTTTTCAAGTCGCCTTTCTTGCCGAAGAGCCTTCCGAGTTCCCGGTAGGGCTTGGAGGAGCGGTCATTGATCTTGGCCGCCTCCGTGGCCGCGCCGATGGCGCCGTCAAGATCGCCTTTTTCATCAAGGGTCCGCGCCTGCAGCAACAGTTGGTTGAAGGGAGAAGGGTTATTGATCTGGCCCAGCAGCTCCATGACCTTCTGCTCCAGGGTCGCGGTGACAAAGGGCTTGGTCATGTACGCATCAACATCATGCTCGGCCGCTTCGGCGACAATATCCATATTGGCTTCCGCGGTGACCATGAGAAAGGGGATGTCGCGCCATTTCTTGGTGGCACGAATCAACCCCAACAGCTCGGTGCCCGACATATAGGGCATGTTGTAGTCGCAGATAATAAAATCGATGACGATATTCTCGGTCTGGAGAAGCTTCCAGGCATCCCTCCCATTGGCCGCCTCGTAAAACTCCTTGCCGAAATGGACCAGCTTCAGCATGGCCTTGACGGACCGGCGCATGTTGTCGATGTCGTCCACAACAAGAAAAACCATGTCTTTGGGGGCTTTGAGTTTCATTCGGCTTTTCTTCCCTTTGTTGAAAGCTGTCAGCGCTGTATTACAGGGGCAAGCTGAAATAGAACCGGGAACCCGTTCCCGGTTCGCTCTCGACTCCGATCCTGCCCCGGTGAATCTCCACGGCCAGACGGCAGAAATAGAGGCCCAAGCCGGTGCCGACCAGGGCATCCTGCTTGTCGGAAATTCTGGCGTATTTCTCAAAAATGGCATGCTGCTTCGCCGCAGGGATGCCGGGGCCTTGATCCTGCACATAAAATTCAAGCTGCTTTTTGCCCGCCACCTGCCTGCAGCCAAAACGGATCGTGGTGTTGCTCGCGCAATAGCCAAGGGCATTGGTGAGCAGATTCTGCAACACCCGCAGGATGAGGCTCCGGTCCAAGGCAATCTGCGGCAGATCCGCCTCTGCCTCCAAGATCAGCTCCACATCCTTGATCCTGGCCATGCCCTTGATGCTGCTCAAACATTCGGCCAGCATGGGGGTGGGCGCGACAACCTCCATGATGGGCGCGAGCTTGCCGTCTTCAATCTTGCCGATGGTCACCAGATTGGAGACCATGCGCACCGCCCGGTCGCACCCCATCTGGGCCGACTCCAGAAACTCCCGGTTTTCCTCGGAAACGGTGTAGGAAAGGATATCGAGATTGGCCACCACCTCGGAGAGCGGGCCCTTGAGGTCATGGACCAGCATGCGGGAGAGTTCGGCGCGCAGGGTTTCCTGATGCCGCAGCTCCTGGTTGCGTTGCCGGAGGGTGCGTTGCTGCCGGCGGAGATCCTGTTGCAGGTTTTCCTGGACGAGCAGGGAGAGGATGACACTGCTGAAGTCGAAAAGACGGGTGATATCCTCCTTGAGCAGATCCCGGTCCCCTATCTTGTCGGTCACATTGATGACGCCCAGCACCTTGCCCTTGTGGAGGATCGGCATGGACAGCAGCGAATTGCGCCGGTAGTTGCTGCGGCACTGTCCGCCAAAGCGCTTGTCCTTGCAGATATCCTTGATGAAAAGGGGCTCCTGGTGCCTGGCCACCCAGGAGGCAACGGAGCTCTCATCGTCAATGCGCTGCTCATGGCCGATGATCTCGGCACGGCTTGCCGCCCGGACCACCAGATATTTCTTGCGCTCCAGCACCATGAGGGAGCCTTGCTCCACCCCCAGATACTCGAGGATAACCTCCAGAATCCGGCCCAAACGCGCTGGATAATTCAGGCGAGGGGTGTTGATCACCCCGGCAATCTGGGAAAAACTGTCCAGAAGCCGGTTGGCCAGCTCCAGATCCCGCAAATTTTTCTCTCCACCCTTCACGGCAGCCCCTTTCCCCTTAGAGATTAGTCGGCAACAATCGTAACTGCCCGGCAGCACCGCAGCTGCTTTGTCATCGGCCTGCTCGTGTGCACAAGCACACTTCGCAGACCTCTTCCGCGCCTCTGCACCACTGCCGGACAGTTACTCATCCGGTTCCCCTGCAAAAATCATTTTGCTTTTTGCATGGTATCACAGAAAATCCGGCGGGGTAAAGCGGCAACTGAGGGCTACTCCCATTCGATGGTTCCCGGCGGCTTACCGGTGATGTCGTAGACCACCCTGGAGATGCCGCGCACCTCGTTGCAGATGCGCCGGGTGACGTGGTCGAGGAATTCGTAGGGCAGATGGGCCCAGCGGGCAGTCATGAAATCCACGGTCTCCACGGCGCGCAACGCCACCACATGGGCGTACTGGCGGTTGTCGCCCACCACGCCCACCGAGCGCACGGGCAGGAAGACGGTGAAGGCCTGGGAGACCTTGTCGTAGAGTTCGTTCTTGCGCAGCTCCTCGATGAAGATGTCGTCGGCCAGACGCAGGGTGTCGGCGTAGTCCTTGCGCACCTCGCCCAAAATGCGCACCCCGAGGCCAGGGCCGGGAAATGGGTGGCGGTAGACCATCTCCGAGGGCAGCCCCAGCTCGACGCCGATGGTGCGCACCTCGTCCTTGAAAAGCTCGCGTAGCGGCTCCACCAGCCCCAGCTTCATATGCTCGGGCAACCCGCCCACGTTGTGATGGCTCTTGATCACCTTGGCCTTGCCGGTCTTGGCCCCGGCCGACTCGATGACATCCGGGTAGATGGTGCCCTGGGCCAGCCACTTGACGTTGCTGAGTTTGGCCGCCTCCTCCTCGAAGACCTCGATGAAGGTGTTGCCGATGATCTTGCGTTTCTGTTCCGGATCTTCCACGCCCTTGAGCTTGGTCAGAAACCGCTCCTCGGCGTTGACCCGGATTACCTTGACCCCCATGTGTCTGGCAAAGGTGGCCATCACCTGTTCGCCTTCGTCCAACCGCAGGAGGCCGTTGTCCACAAAGACGCAGGTGAGCTGGGTACCGATGGCCTTGTGCAGCAAGGCGGCGACCACCGAGGAATCGACGCCGCCGGAAAGCCCCAGCAGCACCTCGTCGCTGCCCACCCTGGCGCGGATCTGCTCCAAGGAGTCGTTGATGATGTTGTCCGGGGTCCAGAGGCGGCCGCAGCCGCAGATATCGTGGACAAAGCGCTCGATGATCCGTTTGCCCTGGCGGGTGTGGGTCACCTCCGGATGAAACTGGAGACCGTAGAAGCGGCGGGACTCGTCGGCCATGCCGGCGAGAGGGGCGCTATCGGTCTCGCAGATGGCCACGAAGCCTTGGGGCAGCTTGTTGACCCGGTCGCCGTGGCTCATCCAGACGTCGAGCAGCCCGTATCCCTCGGGGCTGGCGTGGTCCTCGATGTCGGCCAACAGCCGGGAGTGGCCGCGGGCCCGTACCTGGGCATAGCCGTACTCGCGGTGGGCGGAAGGCTCCACCTCGCCGCCGAGCTGGGCCGCCATGGTCTGCTGGCCGTAGCAGATGCCGAGCACCGGCACGCCCAAGGTGAAAACCACCTCGGCGGCCCGGGGGGTCTCGGCCTCATGCACCGACTGCGGCCCGCCCGAGAGGATGATCCCCTGGGGTCCAAAAGCCCGGATCTCGTCCGCAGTCATGTCCCAGGGATGGAGTTCGCAATACACCCCGGCCTCCCGCACCCGCCGGGCAATGAGCTGGGTGTACTGGGAGCCGAAATCAAGAATCAGTATCTTTTCGCCGTGGATATCCATTGTTCACCTTTGGTGTCTGCACTCAGTACTCTGCACTATTTTCAACCCAACCGATAATTCGGGGCCTCTTTGGTGATGATCACGTCGTGGACATGGCTTTCCTTGAGGCCCGCGGCGGTGATCTTGACAAACTTCGCCTTCTGGCGCAGCTCCTCGATGGTGGCCGCGCCCAGATAGCCCATGCCGGAGCGCAGACCGCCCATGAGCTGGTAGATCATGTCGGAGAGCGGGCCCCGGTAGGGCACCTTGCCTTCGATCCCTTCGGGCACAAACTTGGCCTGGCTTTCCACCCCTTCCTGGAAATAGCGGTCGCTGGAGCCCTGCTTCATGGCGCCGAGCGAGCCCATGCCCCGGTAGCCCTTGTAGGTTCTCCCCTGGTACAAAAAGGTCTCGCCGGGGGATTCGTCGGTGCCGGCAAAGAGGCTGCCGATCATCACCACCCTGGCGCCGATGCCGATGGCCTTGGCGATCTCGCCGGAGTACTTGATCCCGCC
>JBAYUD010000111.1:0-6849 GCA_041675265.1 Desulfurivibrionaceae bacterium
CCCTTTTTCAGGGGCAGGTCCGAGACCAGCATCATGGCGCCGGTGGGTACATTGAGGGCGTAGCCCACCGCGAACAGGGTGGCGATCTCCATGTCGATGGCCATGATCCGGTGTTTGCGGATGTATTGGATGAATTCGTGGTCAAACTCCCACATCCGGTAGTCGGTGGTCATCAGGATGCCTGACTTTGGAACCATCTTCAGCTCGCTGGTGATGACCTGTTCGCAGATGCGGTTGACGTGGATCGAGGGCAGGGCCGGGACATCCTTGGGCAGATAGTGCGGGCTGGTGCCTTCGTCCCGGATGCTGGCGGTGGGGACGATGATGTCGCCGATTTCCAGCGCATCATCGATGCCGCCGCACATGCCGAGCATGAGCACGCACTTGATTTCATCGAGAAAGGAGAGGCAGTGCATGACAATGCCTGCCGAGGGCGAACCGACCCCGTGGTTGATGATGCTCAGGTCCCGTTTGCGGTCGTGGACCACGCTCCAATGCCCGCGTTGAACCGGGTTGCCGGTGATGCGGGCGAAGTCGTCGATGTAGCGGTGGAAGTTGCAGAGCAGGATGTGGGAGCCGAAGTCCTTGACGCTGGAGCCGGTATAGCGTTCCAGGGTATGCCGGGCATAACTGTCGGGTCGCAGCTCTGTGCTCATGCCTGTTCCTTTTGGTTATTTCAGGAAGGGGTTTTTGAGGAGCATGGTCTGTTCACGCCCAGGGCCCACGGAGAGGATGTAGGCAGGGGTCTCGGTGAACTCCTCGATTCTTTTTACGTAATCACGGGCCTTGGCCGGCAGATCGTCCACGCTGCGGGCCTGGCTGATCTCCTCGCTCCAGCCCGCGAGGCTCTCGTAAACCGGCTGCATCTTGGCATAGGTTTTGATATTGCCGGGCATGGCCGTCATTTTCTTGCCGTCAGCCTCGTAGCTGGTGGCCAGTTTCAGGGTCGGCTGGCCGCTCAGGACGTCGAGCTTGGTGATGGCCAGGCCGTTGATGCCATTTAAGCGCACGGCTTCGCGGGCAATGATGCCGTCCAGCCAGCCGCAGCGGCGTTTGCGGCCCGTGGTGGCGCCGAATTCCCCGCCTTTCTGCTGCAATTCGTCGCCAATGGCGTCAAACAGCTCGGTGGGGAAAGGCCCCTCGCCGACCCGAGTGGTGTATGCCTTGAGGATGCCGATGACGCAGTCGATGTGGGAGGGGCCGAAGCCGCTGCCGGTGCAGGCGTTGCCGGAGACGGTGTTCGAGGAGGTGACAAAGGGGTAGGTGCCGTGGTCGATGTCCAGCTGGGTGCCCTGGGCGCCTTCAAAAAGGATGTGTTTGCCTGCCTTGCGGCCATCGTCCAGGGCCACGGAAACATTATCGATATAAGGGGCAAGCCGCTGGGCGTGTTTCATGTACTCGTCGTACACCGCTTCGGGGGAAACCGGCTCCGTGTTGAATTTCTTGGTGAACAGGAAATTCTTTTCCTCGAGGTTTTCGCGGATTTTTTCCATGAGCGACCCGGAGTCCAGCAGATCCCCGGCCTTGATGCCCTTGCGCAGGATCTTGTCGCCATAGCAGGGGCCGATGCCCCGGCCGGTGGTGCCGATCTTCTTGCCGCTGGCCAGGGCCGATTCGCTGCATGCGTCAAGGAGCCGGTGGTAGGGCATGATCAGATGGGCGCGCTCGCTGATCATCAATCGCTGCGGATTCACCGGCAACCCGCTGGCCGCGAGCTTGTCCATCTCCTCAAGCAAAACGCCGGGGTCGAGCACCACGCCGTTGCCGATGAAGCACATCTTGTTCTCGTAGAGGATGCCGGAGGGGATGAGGTGGAAGACGTATTTTTTGCCGTCCACCACCAGGGTGTGGCCCGCGTTGTTGCCGCCCTGAAAGCGCACCACGAAATCGGCGTGCTCCGTCAACAGGTCGACGATCTTGCCCTTGCCCTCATCGCCCCATTGCGTCCCGATAATCACCACATTGGCCATCTTGCTTTTCCTCCGCAATCATCCGAAAAAAGGTTGTCAGTGAGCCGCGTATGGGGCTCATGTTTTTTATTTTGCCTGATACAGCACCAGGCACCATAGCCAAAGGAAAATAAAAAGTCAATCGGTGATGCCCCGCTCTTTCTCCGGGCGGCACCTGGCTTGACACCCTCGGGCAAATGCCGTAGATTGCCGCTTGCATAGTATGGATGTGAGGCGTCGCTGATTTTTTTGCGGCAGACTGGACCTTTTTTGCGGACCTATCGAGGAAACTGCATGTTTGGCATAGGGCTTCCCGAGTTGATTCTGATCCTGGGCATCGCGCTTATCGTGGTGGGCCCGGAAAAACTCCCGGAAATGGCGAAGTCCATTGCCAAGGTGGTGCTGGATCTGAAAAAAACAGCCTCATCCCTCAAGGAAAGCCTGCATGAGGAGATGAAAGAGGAGTTGGGACAGGATCCCTGGCAGCAAAAGCTGGGAGATGCCTACCCCAATCTGCCCTCCACTACGGTTCCCGAGTCCGGCGCGGTGGAGGTTGATGCAGTGTCGCCGCCCGATGCCAACCCGGCCGTGGCGGCCGCCGAACCCGAGACCCCCGCCCAACCCGAGGTCAAAGAAGAGAAACTCGTAGGATGACCGCGCTGGCCGGACATTTTTCCGGGCATCTCCGGGAGTTGCGGAACCGGGTGCTGGTGTCCTTTCTGGCAATCCTGGTGGCCACCCTTGGTGCCTATGCCTTTTCCGAGCATCTTGTCCGTTTTCTCATGGTCCCTCTGATCACGGGCCACCCCAATCTCGCCAAACTCGTCTACACCAACCTCACCGAGGCCTTTGTCAGCTATCTGAAAATTTCCCTGCTGGTCGGGCTGATGCTCGGTTTTCCGGTCTGCTGCTATGAATTATGGATGTTCATCGCGCCGGGGCTGCACCGTCATGAACGCAGGCTGGCGAGAACCGTGGTTTTCTGGGCCACCGCTCTTTTTGTCGGCGGGGTGGTGTTTGCCTATTGGGTGGTGCTGCCGAGGACGCTTTCGTTTCTGCTGAGCTTTGCCGATGCCCAGTTGGAGCCCCTGCTCCGGCTTGACGCCTATCTGAGCTTTGTGGCCCGGACCTCGCTTGCCTTCGGGCTGGCTTTCGAGGTGCCGTTTCTCATGGTCATGGTGGCCAAGGCCGGGATTGTCACCAAGGGCTATTTTTCCAGGCAGCGGAAATACTTCTATCTCGCCATCCTGGTTCTTGCCTTTCTGCTCACCGCGGGCGACATGCTCTCCGCCATCCTGCTTGCCGTGCCGCTTTTCGGGCTGTACGAGGCAGGCATCCTCATCAGTCGGCCGTTCAAGGGTAAGCTAAAGGCTGAGAGCTAAAGCTCCCGTGTTTCATCTCCTTACCGAAGGGCCCTATAAGGCTCTTGCAAAATGCTTTGTTGCGCTTCGACAGGCTCAGCATGAACGGAAGAAACTATAGTGACTTCAAGATGGCTACCGTTCGCCCTGAGCCTGTCGAAGGGTGCTTTATCAGCGTTCAGGCGCGCTGTCGAATGTCGCCAGCATCGGCCTTGCTGGCCGCTGATTCTTCACTGCAACTCAAAAAACATACTGCGGAATCTTCATCAATTCCCCATTCCGCATCGCCGACTGGTGCGCTACAATGCCGGGCACCGTCAGGTTCAATGCCTGGGCAATGTCCACAAGCGGCGTACGGTCCAGCAGTATGGCTTCTATGAACTCACTCATCAGATAGCCGTGCGATCCGCCGTGGCCAGCGGGCTGAACTCCCGGCGGCAGAGGCGGCCGTTTGATCAAGGGCGCCTCCTTGCCATCCATGCCTTTGAAAACACGGTCGAAAATTCCCTGCTCGGTCCAGATTCGACCCGTTTCGTCACCGGTGCCCGGTATCTCCCAACTGACCGCCATTCGAGCCATGCCCCCTTCACTGGTGCGGAACAACGCGATCTCGGTGCCGAACGGATTGCCGAAGCGGTTGTTCTCGGCCTGCAAGTGTGGAATGGCGCTGGGCATGCCCATGCACGACACTTCCGTGAATGAACCGCCTGTAACCCCCACGTAATAGGCATTCGTATGGGTTGGATACCATTGCGGCGGCAGGCCCGTACGCCATGCCCCGTACGCGGGCAGAGGTGTTCCCAGGTAATGCAGGTACTCGGCCTCGGAGTAAATCAGCCTGCCAAGCGCTCCCATCCTGTACATCTCGCGCATGCAGTAGAGATCGCCATGGAAATAGGAGGTCTCAAACATCATGTACTTCCCGGCAGAGCTCCTGGCCGCGGCGAAAAGCGCATCGGCATCTTCCAAGGAGCCGAAAACGGCCGGCACGGCCGAGGCAACGTGCTTCCCAGCTTGGAGAGCCGCGATGGCGAGGCGCGCGTGGCTGGGCGCATCCGTGGCAATGAAAACAGCTTCGACCGCCTCGTCTCGGATAAGTTCCTCGCCCGTCCCGTACATCTTCTGACAGCGACAGGCTTTTGCCAACGCGGCGCACTGCTCGGGCACCAGATCGGCAACCGCTGTGACCGTTACATTCGGGTGATCCTGGAAAGAGAAATCCGCACCGAATCCACACACACCATAGCCAATGATGCCCACCCGGATCTTACGATCGGAAACCGGAACCCACTTCTTCTCGGTGTCCTGATCAACCAATGCCCTCTCAAATCCCTGAATCGAAGGTACCGCGTGCGTCAACCCCGAGTCATCGCCTCTTCCTGCCGTATCGTTCTCAAGCTCGTCTTGCATCGCTTTATCCCTGTCTCCTATTTTTCCGAGTGAAACGCTTTGTTGTGCGATTTTTTGTCTTCTTCTGTAAGAATGTACAATGCGATTCCTTGTGCAGAGGTAAATTCTGTTCCGTAATCTTCTTGATATGCTTTACGTGAACGAATTTTGTAGTGTAAGTCTGTAAAGTCATCCCACCAAAAATTAGATGTTCTATTGTTGTCTAAGATAGCTGCTGGGAAAACTTCCCCTTGCATCAACTTCCAAAAATCATCTTTGCCTAGAACGATCCCCCAACATTTAGTCGAGTACTTGGTTTTCCGTATATTTTGTACAAACTGGTAAAATCTGTAAATTTGCCATGAGCCACCAGCACCAACACAACTGCTTATATGCCAATATTTTGGAAGGACTTCATATTTGTGTTCTGAGATTTTAAGTAACAAAAAGCTTTGCCGTTCGGTGTTTTTAGATTGGACAAAATATATCGCCTCTGGGTTATTATTTAAAATATGATCCAAATAATCCATCGCATCATTATACCAAGGTGCTTGAGACTCAAATGCTTGACCATCGCCAAACTGTAACCATTTTGGGTTTATACCAAATTGATTTGAAAAATTTTCCATGAACTCAAAGGTAGGGTCCTGCTCGCCTTGGAAGTATTTCTCTAGGTCACTGATTTTTTTTAGTCCTAATATTTTTGATAGTTTTGGAATGTTAAAGTAATTTTCTCGTTGTCCCTCATTCATTAAATGTAAAACCTTTTGGAATCGTGCGGAGAGTTTATTTGTTTCATTATTTGTTGTGGATGATTTTTCTTTTTTATTTTGATCGTGTTTGTGGGGGCAATTTATAATGATATTTGGATTTTTGGGGTTGGTGGCAGAAGACGTAATAAAGCCTGCGAATATATTTACGAAAATGTCCTTAATTATAGAAAATATATCCATAATGTCCCAGGCGCCTATAGCATAACGTTTGAGTTGAAGGGCGCGAAGCCAGCTTGCCGGCTAGCGTCCCTCTTGAACGAGATGTTAGGCATCGGCGGCATGCCTTTCAGCGGAGGCGACATCCAAAATCTGTAATGCTTTTTGTTCGGGTAGCCAATCGAGATTTAGGTCAAGATTCTTGGGGTTGTCTTCAGTTGTCGGAATGCAAACAACACAGACCTGACCGCTTTGAGGCAATTTGAGCCGATTTCTGTGGTTGGCAATGCGCGTAGCTGCTGGATCTGCCGCTTCACGTTTAATGTCGAGGAGTAGCGCTTCAAGCTCATTGAACGAGATACTCCATTCCTGCAAGAAATTGATGACGGGAATCGTGTCTGGGCCACTCTCTAACTCTGCTCGAACCACTGCGCCCCATACGTCATGTTGTTCTAGTAGTACGTCACGAGATAGCCCAAGGCCGAATGAGATTCCGGACTCCTTGGCGGAATCTGAGAAAGAAATTCGGATTGGTGGCACGCCAACGTGCTGCGCGTAATTTCGAAGCTTGTAGAAGAAGCGATATTCGATAGATTCATCGTAGATTTTGGAGAGCTTCGACTTCCATTGATCAAGCTGGCTCGAATTCTTTCCGAACTCTCTGGATAGCGAAGTTGCAGAGTGATCCAACAGGGCGCGGAACATGCTTAAGATATTGAGTAGTAGTCTCGATAGATTTAGTGATATTTCATCGAGTTGCTGTTCGCCCATCTGCCTAGTTTCCAGAAACTCCCCGCCGTAGTGGACGATAGCCTCAAGAAACTCCTGTAGGTTAAGCCGAACGCTTTGGGTTAATCGTATGCTTTCAAAATATGCGGCTATGGATCGTTTATCCCTTCGGTAGTGCGATAGCGCATCCGCATCCATATCTTCAACGGCGTTGATAGTGAGCACGTTCTCGCCCACTTCGTTGTTTCTCGAATCAACATGAGCGAAGTGCCAACGCGCTTGATCTGTTGCCATCGAATATTCCAATACCTTAGAAATAAGGGACACTCCCCAATTAAATTTCAGACCCTACTCTTTCTTTCACCAATCAGGGCGGTTTCAATGACCAAGTGCAAAAAGCGCAGCATGATGCTGCTTGAAATCGAAAGCGTCCGGGGTGAACAACTCAGCGGGGCACCTGAAGCCCAACGACTTGCGCGGTCGGGTATTCAG
>JBAYUD010000112.1:0-6829 GCA_041675265.1 Desulfurivibrionaceae bacterium
GCGGGCGAGGTCTCCACCGGCCATTTGAGCAGAACCTGCACCAGCAGGGAGCCGCCGTGGCCGAGGACGATGCCCATAGCCCCGCCGGTGAGGCAGAGCACCACCGCTTCCACAAGGAATTGCCGGAGGATATCCTTGCCCCGTGCGCCCACGGCCATGCGCAGCCCTATCTCCCTTGTCCGCTCGGTAACGGAAACGAGCATGATGTTCATGATCCCCACCCCGCCCACGACCAGGGAGATCATGGCCACGGCCAGCAGCAGGTTGGTCATCAGCTTGGTGGTGGTGGAGAGGGTGCGGGTCAGCTCGGCCATGTCGCGGACATTGAAATCATCCGGTTCGCCTGCGCGGATGCGGTGCCGCTCCCGGAGCACCCCGGTGATCTGCTCGACGGCCAGGGGGATCTCCGCCGAGCTGTTGGCCGCGAGCATGATCTGGTCGATATTGGCGAAGCGCACCGGCATGGGGTTGTCGGCCTGCTGCACGCTGGATTGCTCCGGGTAGAGGCCGCGTTTAACCGCAGGGTAGAGGTTGGACAGGGAATTTACCGCATCGCTGGCTGTGGCGGTGCTCTGGTTGGTATTGGAGAGGCTGGCGCCGGTGACCCGGTATTTGATGGTGGTCCAAGGCGCCAGGATAACGTCGTCCTGGTCGAAGCCCATCATGTTGGCGCCCTTGGGGGTGAGAACCCCGATCACCCTAAAGGCGATGTTCTTGATCCGGATCTCCTTGCCCACCGGGGATTCGTTATCGAACAATTCCCGGACCAGGCTCTGGCCCAGGATGCAGACCCGGTTGCCGTTGAGCACATCCCGGTCGCGGAAGGGCTCGCCCTCGGCCAGGATGGACCAGTCCTGCACATCGAGATAGGCCGGGGTGGTGCCGTAGATGGCGTTGGGCACCCAGTTGCGGTTGCCGTAAACCACCTGGGTGCGGGCGCGGACCATGGGCGTGGCGTTGCGCACGGCCGGGCATTCCCGCAGGATGGCCTGGCAGTCTTCCGGGGTCAGGGTGGTGGTGGAGCCCGCCCCGAAGGAGACCCCGCCGCTGGAGGCGGTGCCGGGGCGGACCACCAGGACATTGGCCCCCATGCTGGCGATGGTTTTCTTGAGGGCCGCCGAGGCGCCTGCGCCGATCTCCATCATGGCGATGACCGCGCCCACGCCGATGACAATGCCCAAAGTGGTGAGCATGGCCCGCATGGGGTTGCGGCGTAGGGTCCGAAAGGCGGTGCGGGCGGTGGTGTAGAGCATCATGCCCCGCCTCCTTGATTTGGCTTGGCAACGGGGGGCGCATCGTCGAGAATCACCCCGTCCTGCATGCGGATCACCCGTTTGGCGTGGCCGGCCACCTTGGGATCGTGGGTCACCATGATGATGGTGATTTTATCCTCGGTGTTGAGCCGCTCGAACATCTGCAACACCTCTTCGCTGGTCTTGGAATCGAGATTGCCGGTGGGCTCGTCGGCAAACAGCACCGGCGGGTGGTTGATCAGGGCCCGGGCAATGGCCACCCGTTGCTGCTGGCCGCCGGAAAGCTGGGCGGGGTGGTGGTCCAGCCGTTCGGCCAGCCCCACCCGGACGAGCATTTCTTCGGCCCGCTCCCTGGCCTCGCGTTCACTCAAATGCGCGGCTCCGTAGGAGAGCGGCATGGCCACGTTCTCGATGGCGCTGGTTCTGGCCAGGAGGTTGAAGCTTTGGAAAACAAAGCCCAGCTTGCGGTTGCGGAGCAGGGCCCGCTCGTCGGCCGAGAGCGTGGAGATTTCCTGGCCGTCCAGCCAGTATTCGCCTGCGGTCGGGCGGTCCAGGCAACCCAGGATGTTCATCAGGGTGGATTTGCCGGAGCCGGACGAGCCGGTGAGCGCGACCAGCTCCCCCTGCCGGATGGCCAGGGAGATGCCTTTCAGCACGGGCACGGCGATGTCGCCCATCTGGTAGGTCTTTTCGATCCCGCGCAGGGTGATGAGTTCCATGGCTGCTCTATTTGGCTCCGTTGTTCTTCTTGCCTGCGCCGAACTGCGGGGTGAAGGGGTTGCCTCCTCCATTCTTGCCCTTGCCGGAATCCGCCAGGAGCATCCCGGTGATAACCTGCATGCCCTCGCGCAGCTCCGCGCTCTCTACCGCAGTGTTGATTCCGTCGCTGGCCCCGGTTTGGACCTCGATCTTGCGGGGCTTCCGTTTCTCGTCCAGCACCCAGAGGGTGCCGCCGGCCTTGGTTTTGGCCGGAGTCTTGGTCGAGGCTGGTCCCTTGCTCCGCTCCATCCCGGATTTTTTCGCGTCCTGTTCGCTCTCGCCCTCCTTGGCGGGCGGGCTCCAGCGCAGGGCCGCGTTGGGCGCCTGCAGAACATTAGCGAGCTGCAGCAGCTGAAACTGGACATTGGCGGTGAGGTACGGCAGGAGGCGGCCGTCGCTGTTGTCGGTGGTGATCTCCACCGTGTAGGTCACCACGTTCTGGGTCATGGCGGCGTTGAGCCGGATCTTGCCCACCTCGCCCCGGAAGGTTTCGCCGGGGAAGGCGTCCACCGTGAAGGTCACCGGCTGACCGGGGTGGATTTTGCCGATATCCGCCTCGTTCACCGCCACCCAGACCTGGATGCGGGTGAGATCCTTGGCCAGCAGGAAGAGGCTGGGGGCATTCAAGCTCGCCACCACGGTTTGGCCGGTGTTGACCCGCCGGTCAACGATGATGCCCTTGACCGGTGAGGTGATGGTGCAGTAGCCGAGGTTGCGCTGGGCGCGCTTGAGGGATGCCTCGGCCTGGCGGATTGAGGCCTCGCTCACCGCCACCTGGGCCAGCGCGGTTTTATGGGCCGATTCGTAGGCGTCAAAGCTTGATTGCGACAGGGCCTCGGAGGGGCCGAGCTGTTGGGCCCGCTTCCAATCCTGTTCCGTCCGGCCAAGATCCGCCTTGGCCTTCTGCAACCCGGCCTTGTTCGAGAGGAGCTGGGCCTCGGCTTGGGCCACATCGGCCGCGTAGAGCGAATCGTCGATCCGGGCCAGCACCGTGCCCGCCTCCACCACGGAGCCGTAGTCCACGGTTTTGCCCTTGGCGTCCTTGCCAAAGGAGATGATGCGCCCGGCCACCTGGGCGCCGACATCGATGACCTCTTCCGGCTCCACGGTGCCGGTGGCGCTGATGGTAACCTGCAGATCACCGCGCTTGAGCTCGGCGGTCCGGTAGGCGGCACCCTTTTCCGTGTTGCGGGTGAGTTGCCAGGCTGCCAGGCTGCCGAGCAGCAGCAGGGCGATCAGCGCGGCAAGGGATTTCTTGGCCGGGTGTTTCATGAGCCAACCTCATTATTGGATTGTTGCGGATGTTGGGGGCGCAGGGCCCGGATACCGGCAAGGCTGAAGCGGGTGACATGGTCCGCCAGCTCCTCCACGTCATCAGGCAGGGGTTCAATGCAGGTGGTTGGCAGTTCCTGCGCACTCTTGCGGCGGCGGGCGTGGAGCAAGGGGCCGAAACATTGAGCCCGGATGGACATGGCGCAGAGCCGCACCTCGGGTTCCTGGGGTTCCTTGCCCAGCAATTCGGAGACCAGGAGGGTAAGGCCTTTAAAGATCGGCTCCACCGATTCCTGCATGGGCTTGGCCAGGAGGCCGGTGGGGTTTGCCATCTCCTTGTGGAAGATGTCGAAATCATGGCTTTGCGGATCGATGATCCTGCGCATGATTTCGAGGATTCTCCCGTGCAGACGCTCTTCCGGTGGGGCCGAGGCCGGAATGCCTCCATCCGGGGGGTAGATGCTTAATGATCGGGTGAAGGCGTAGCGCCAGCTCTCCACATACAGGGCTTCCTTGCTGCCGAAATGATAGCTGACCGAGGCGGTGTTGGCTCCGGCCTGCTTGCAGATCTCGGCGATGGTTGTATCTCGGAAGCCCTTGCGGGCAAAGATTTCGCCTGCGGCCGCCAGCAGATTTTGGCGGGTTTCCTGGCCGTCGCTTCGTTGTTTTCGCACGTATGGTTCCTTTGGCTGATAAGTTAAATGTATATTTGATTTATTTGCCCGGCCGAGTCAAGGGGTTTTTGGGCGGGGTTCTCTCCGGCAATACCTGTTGAAATCGCAAAAAAAGCCGCGATTTCAACAGGTATTGCTCGCCACTTCATGTGCCTGTGTTACGGGCCTGTGACCTTTTTCCATGTTTTGCAAGTGCATCATCTTTTGAAACAGGGCGGAAATGTGTTACAGAGGGTGCATGGATATAGAGTCAAAACAACAGGCAACGGGCAGTCCGGAGCCGATCGGGCCGGAGCGCGGGCAGGTCGATCTGCGCGACCTCACCCTCGACCAATTGCGCGCGTATGTCGTGTCCCTGGGGCTGCCTGCCAAGCGGGCCAAGCAGATCTTTGCCCGGCTGTACCGTCCCGGTATCTTCGATTTTTCCCAGCTTGGCATCAGCCAAGAGGTAACAACGCTCCTGGCCGGCCATGCCTTCATGAGCAGCCTTGTCCCTGCCACGGTGGAGAAATCAGCGGACGGTACCGAGAAATTCGCCTTCCGGCTTGCGGACAACGCCATGATCGAGAGCGTGCTCATCCCCGAGGATGGCCGCCATACTCTGTGCGTCTCCTCCCAGGCGGGCTGCGCCATGGGCTGCCGGTTTTGCCTTACCGGGGGGTTGGGCTTTACCCGCAACCTGCGTCCGGCCGAGATCGTGGGCCAGGTGCTGGCGGTGATGACCCACATGGTTGCCAATGGCATCGAGCGGGCCACGCCTCGGGAGCTGCTCAACAACCTGGTCTTCATGGGCATGGGCGAACCCCTGGCCAATTACGATAATCTGTTGACCGCGCTCAAGATCCTCATGGACGACCATGGCCTCGGCTTTTCCGAACGGCGGATCACCGTTTCCACCTGCGGCATCGTGCCGAGGATGGACGATCTGGGAAGGGACATCCGGGTCAATCTGGCCGTGTCGCTGCACAGCGCCGATGACGCGGTGCGCAGCCGCCTGATGCCGGTGAACAAAACTTACGGGCTGGAAGCGCTGCTCGCGGCCTGCCGCAGGTATCCGCTGGGCAAAAAGAAGGTGATTTTGTTTGAGTACATCATGCTCAAGGGGATCAACGACTCCCTGGCCGACGCGCACCTGCTGGCGGAGAAGCTGCAAGGCATCCCCAGCCGGATCAACCTGCTGCCCTACAACGGCTCCGGAGATACGGAGTACGCCTGCCCGGACGAGGCGCAGACCCTGGCTTTCCAGAAGGTGCTGCGCGACGCGGGGTTCAACACCTTTATCCGGCAGAGCCGGGGCGCGGATATCTCCGCGGCCTGCGGCCAGTTGGCAGGCAAGGGCTAGAAGGATTGGCGGAAGGTACAGCGGCGGCAGAGGGGTTCTGTAAGCCGTCGTTGGGAAAAGCCGGTGCGCATGGCCACGGCGCGGGGGCTGGCGCAGATTTCTGCCAAGGATTGCGCATGGATGTTGCCCAGGGGGATATCCGCCTCACCGTCAAGACAGCAGGGCACCACGGTGCCGTCCACCAGGATGGCGACATGATCCTTGAGTCCCCGGCAGGTTCCCTTGTCGCCCAGGTCCGGGGCCGGACCATGGGGCCAGGTGAAGCGATTGTTTTGGCTCAGGAAAACTTTCGGGGCCAGGGTGATGCCGTGGCCGGGGGTGAGCCGGGTAACAAGCGGTTCGGGCAGCCCGAAAAAATCCTCAAGCGCCTTCAGGATGGGGTCGTTGGGAGACGGAAGGCTGGCGCCGGTTGGCGGCAGATTCCATAACCGCAGGCTGATCAGCATCCCGCTGGCCTCGGCCCCCCGGATAAAAGCGAAGATTCCCGGGAGATAGCCGGAACGGGCTGGATCACCATCCTGTTCGCTGAGGCTGTGCAACGAGATATTGACCTGGCGCAGGGCAGGGCTGGCCAGCAAAAGGGGCTGGCGCTGGGGCAACAGGGTGCCGTTGGTGGTCAGGTTGACCTTGAGGGAGTGCTCCTGGCAGAGGGCGAGGATTTCAGCAAGCTCCGGGTGCAACAGGGGCTCGCCCAGCACGTGCAGGGCAAGATGATCGGTGTACCCCTCGATTTTACCGAGGATGGCGCGGAAATCCTCCGCACGCATGAAGGCTTTGGCCCGGTCGCTTTTGTGGCAGAAGCTGCAAGCAAGATTGCAGCGGTTGGTGATCTCGATATATATCTTCTTGAATTTTTTCAAGGACAGCGGGATCAATCAAAGATTTCGATGTCGCCATGTTTGCATTCGGAGCAGCGGAGCATGGGGTCGATTTTCGAAAAGGCCACCCGCCACCCCTCTTTGGTGATGGTCTCGGCGAACTCCTTTTCACATTCGGAGCAGAGCCAACGGTCGCCCTTGGGCGTAACAAAAAGTTTCATTTTTTTCACCTGGTTGCGAAGGTAATGAGCGCATCGCCATTTGCGGCTTTGCGGCGATGGTGTATTCTTGCTTGGGCAACATAGTTGAAATTGGGGAATGCGGCAAGAAATCAGTATGTTCATTTCTTTGCGTGCCCAAAGAAACGAACCAAAGAAAGGGCACCCGTGTCCCTTGTCCCGCCGAAGGCGGGATGCCCTGTGCTCCTCGATGCTGCCGGGGCTTTGCAAACTCGCTGCGCTCAAACAGTGCAAAGCCCTTTTTCGGCAGCCTCTCCGGTGCTCGGCTGCGTGCCAATGGGATTTAAGGACCGAAAACCTGTTGGGATTGCTTGATAATCAGCAAAAAAAGGACAACTCAGAAATGGCAGCAAAGAAATTCTACGCAATCCTGGCCGGGCGGGTGCCTGGCATCTACGATAACTGGCCCAAGGCCCAGGCCCAGGTCATCGGCTTTCAGGGCGCCAGATTCAAGGGGTTTGCCACCCGGGCC
>JBAYUD010000113.1:0-6815 GCA_041675265.1 Desulfurivibrionaceae bacterium
ATTTTCAATGGAGGCGGCGAGCGGATTTGAACCGCTGAATAATGGTTTTGCAGACCACTGCCTTACCACTTGGCTACGCCGCCTTTTTGAGTGGGGGCAATCTTAAACGCAGATCGGTTTTTTGACAAGGGAAAATGTGCGCCCCGCGCTGGTCTGCGGCTGGCAAGGAAAAAGGGGCTAAAACCCCGCGCCGGGCGGGTGATCCGTTGCCCTTTTTTAGCGGCTGGGGTATGGTGTTTTCTGGCAGGAGGGCCGCGGCCCTCACAGATTACCCCTTACCCGTAGCTTGACCGTGACTACCAATCCCCTTGCCCAAACATCGCAGCCAGACCTGCACCTGCTCGAAGAAAAGCTCGGCTATCATTTTCGCGACCTCGCCCATCTGCACAAAGCCATGATCCACAGCTCCCACGCCTTTGAGCAGGGCAGGCAGATGCAGAAGGACAACGAGACCCTGGAGTTTCTGGGGGATGCGGTGCTCGATCTCACCGTGGGGTATGCGCTGTTCCGGCATTTTCCGGAGATGAAAGAGGGCGATCTCACCCGGCTGCGGGCGGCCTTGGTCAACGAGCGGCATTTGGCCCGGATGGCAAAGGATCTGGAGTTGGGCAAATATCTGTTGCTGGGCAAGGGTGAGGATACGAACCAGGGCAGGGAAAAGTCTTCCATCCTCTCCTGTGCCTATGAAGCAGTGGCTGGGGCCATCTTTCTCGACGGCGGCTACCCTGCGGCTGCCGAATTTGTCGAACGCCATTTTACCCCTTGGTTTGACGACCGCCAGCAGACCATGTTTCTGGCCGACGCCAAAAGTTCGCTCCAGGAGCTGCTTCAGGAGCGATTCAACGAAGGGCCCCGGTATGTGCTGGAGGGGGACGAAGGCCCGGATCATAACAAGACCTTCCATGTCTCGGTCCGTTTTCGGGAGGAAACCCTCGGCCAGGGCAGCGCCCGCAGCAAGAAGGAAGCGGAGCAGGAGGCCGCCGCCATGGCGCTCAGGCTTCTTACCGGGCCTCGGCAGGGCGGCCAGTGAGCCAACGCGGTTCTTCTCAAGCAATGCCATCCCCCTTTGTCATCCCCATCTTCATTGCCCATCAGGGCTGTCCCCATCAATGCCTGTTCTGCAACCAGCGCAGCATCACCGGCGCCCCGGAGGGCATGGTCGGCGCCGACGAGGTGCGGGAGACCATCCTTGCCCAGCTGGCCTGGCCCCGCCGTCATCCCGAAGCCCCGGTGCAGGTGGCCTTTTACGGGGGCAGCTTCACCGGCCTTCCCATGGAACGGCAGCGGGAATTGCTTGGGGCGGCGCAGCCCTTTTTGGCTTCGGGCCAGGTCCGGGAGCTGCGGCTCTCCACCCGGCCTGATTACGTAACCGATGGGATTGCCGGATTTTTGCGGGAGCAGGGGGTCAGGGTCGTGGAGTTGGGCGCCCAGTCGCTGGATGATCGGGTGCTGGCGGCCAGCGGGAGGGGGCACACCGCGGCCCAGGTGCGGACGGCGGTGGCCTGCCTGAAGGAGGCGGGGATGCGGGTTGGGCTCCAGCTCATGTTGGGACTTCCCGGCGACACCACACCCACAACCCTGGCCAGCGGTCGTGCGGCGGCAGCCCTTGGCCCGGATCTGGTCCGGCTCTACCCCTGTCTGGTTATCTCCGGCAGCCCCCTGGCCGAGCTCTACCGGCAAGGGCGTTATCAGCCCATGAGCCTGCCTCGGGCCGTGGCCCTGGCCGGACGGCTCTGGCGGATTTTTGAGGAGTCCGGGATCCCCGTGGTGCGCATGGGGTTGCAACCCTCGGCCGCGCTGGAAAAAACCGTGCTGGCCGGGCCGTACCATCCGGCCTTTGGCGAGCTGGTGCTTTCCCGGCTTTTTTTCAACTCGGTCCGCGCCGCGCTTTCCGCTCGCCCGCCGTATCAGTCTCACCGTCTCTGTCTTGCCAAGGCGGACGAGTCCATCTACCGGGGGTGTGGCAACGGGAATGTCAAACGGCTCGCCGCCTTGGGGCTTCTCCATGGCGTGGAAACGGTGTTTGGCGCCAGCCACCCCCGCCAAACCTTTCGCCTTGTGGCGGCGGATGCCTGAACACCCCGCTGCCGCAAGCCCTCGAACATCATCTGGACAAATTGTCGCACCTCGTTTACTATCGCTTCCTGTACCGGATGCATATCGCATGCAAGGAGGAGAACGATGAAGATGGTGACGAATGTGATACGGGTTTTGGCTGCCGGGGCTTTGGGCGGTCTGGTCAACAGTGTGGCGCTCTGGGGCTTCGGGGTGCTTGGCATTACCCCGGCGCTCGGGTTTTCGCTGGCGCCGGAGTTCAGCATGCCATGGCTCATGCCGCGGATCGTGATGAGCGCGCTCTGGGGGCTGCTGTTTCTGCTGCCCTTCTGGGGGGATAAGCTGCTGCAAAAGGGGTTGGTGCTCAGCCTGCCGCTCTGGGTGGTCATGCTGCTGGTCATCTTTCCCATGAAGATGCAGGCGGGCATGTTCGGCCTTGCCCTGGGTGCGGGCGCGCCGGCCTGGGCCCTGTTTTTCACCCTGGTCTGGGGCGTTGTCGCGGCTGTTTTTTTGCAGCGGGGCTGGAAGGAACAGGCCTGATTCTTTGGGCGAATCCTCAGCTCTGGCCGGTTTTTTCCTTGGCGGAGAAAGCCTGGCAATGGATGCCGGAGCTGGCAAAGACCACCACGGCCGGATACTGCAGGGACTTGAAGTTCAAGGCCCTGCAGCCGTAAGGGTGCGTTGGTTCGTAGGTGATGTAGAAATGGCGGCAGGCCAGGCAGTTTGGCCGCTCCGGGGTTTGGGAAGGCACCGGGTTCACCTCAGGAAATGATTGGGGGGCCTGGTTTGTCGGGTTGTCGCGCCTCGGCCTCCAGGCCGCGCAGCAGCACAAAACGCCCCAGTGGAGTGATCTGGCAGGGAAAGCTGCCCACGAAAAGAGGGTTGTCGCACAGCCCGCCGGAGAGGTAGAGCTTGGCGGGCGAACCGGCAAAACGGTAGGCGTTGATGGCGATCCCCTTGACAAAGCGGGCCACCGCCTCGGCCACCGGTATCCCGGAGATCACCGCGTCGAAGATATCGCTCATCCCCAGCACCCCGCAGGTTACGGAAAAGGTCTGCTCCGGTACCCGCAGGTGACCATAGTCCAGTTCGTAATAGCGCTCCAACAGCTCGATGGTGAAGCCCATCGAGGCCCCGCATTCCGCGTTCCAGCCCATGTCCGCCAGCTTGCCGTTTGCATACTTGATGAACTTGATGTCCCGGCTGCCGCAATCGAGCAGCACATACTCCTCTTCCCGGATCAAGGCCTCGCCGCCCCTGGCCAGGGCGATGAGTTCGTTGACATAGCGGTCGGCGAACCGTTTGCCGTTGTGGCCGGTGGCCAGATCCACCCGTGTCTCCCTGGGCAGCTCCTTGGTGGCAATGATGGTCGGCTTTGCCCCGGGCGTATCGAGGTCGAGAAATTTGCAGTAGGAGGTGCCGAAGTCGCCCAGGATCATGGCCGCACCCCGGAAAGTTCGAGAAAGGCCTGGACCTTGGCCCGGGCGCTGCTGGTGGTATGCACATCCACATCCAGATAGAGGGCGTGGGGATGTTTTTTCGCCAGATACCGGGCCAGCGCGGTTTTCGCGCAAAAGGACTGGGCAAAGAACACTGTGGGCACCTCGGGGTTGAACTGGGCCTCCAGCGCGTGGTCGGCCGGGGTCTTGTTTTCCATGCAGCGGGCCCAGCCATGGACGTGGGTGGTGTCCGGGAAGAGCCCGAGGATGGAAAAATCCCTGGGCGGCACCCCCCAGAAACCGGCGGTGGGCGTGCAGAAAGGCTCCGGGTTCTGGTAGGGGGCCGCGGATTTGACCCCTGCGGTGATGGCCAGCATTTTGTCGATGAGGGGCAGCCGGGCCTGACAGAGTGGAGTGCCGAAGCCGGCGGTATCGGTATTCTTGGTGCAAATCACCGGAATGGGCAGGGCCTCGGCCAGGATCGTGGCCGTATGCAGGGCGCAATCGCACTTGCCCGGGCCGGTGTCCGCATAGATGGCGTCCAGCTCAAGGTGCAGGGCATTGACCACGGCGGTGCGGAGGATGGCGCAGTAAACCCGGGGCAGAAAGGGGCTGGCGGTTTCGAGATCCTCCCGGACCAGGGGCTCGTCCAGGTCATGGATGATCAGGCCGTGTTCGTTGGCCCCCCGGATCACGTCCAGGGGCGGAACGCCGATGATGCCGATCTTGCGGAAACGGCTCATGGTGGCGGTTAAGGATGCGGGGTCAAGGGCCATTGCGGGCGTTACTGGTTATGCTTTTTCAGAAGAAAGCAGCCAATCCCGATGGTCAGCAGATGGATGGACCAGGAGGCGATGCCCGGCGGCAGGGTGGCGGTCTTGGCCAGGGATTGGCTGGCGCTCCAGCCGCCCCAGGCGGCAAAGGCCAGGCCGCAGCTCACCGGGATGGCCAGGGCCAGATCCCGGCCCCTGTTTTTATGTACGGCCAGCAACACCGGAATCCCCAGCAGGAGCAGGGGGATGCCCAGGAAGGCGTAGGAGAACCGGCGGTGAAATTCCACCAGCGATTCGTGGTTGGAAACCTTGTTGTCCAGGGCCTGCCGCAGCAGCTTGGTGTATGAGACCTCCTCGAGTTTGTAGGGCGGGACAAAGAATTCTTCCGGCGCTTCGGCAAAGGGAGGGGCAAGGGTCTGGAAGAGCGTTACCGAAAAGGAGCCATTGTCGGTGCGTTGCTTCTGTTGGCCGTTTGTGAGCAGCCAGGCCCCGTTTTCCCAGGTGGCCCTTTGGGCGGTGAGCAGGGTGGTCAGGCCGTGTTCGGCGTCATAGGCGGCGAAGGAGAAATTAAAGAACTCGTTTTTCCCGGGAGTGGGACGGACAAAGGAAAAGATCCCCTCCGTACCGCGAAAATAGGTGCGGCCATCCCGGATGATGCCCTTGGGGATCTGGCGGTTGACCTCTTCGTACCAGATCCGGTTGGTGGCCGAAGTGGTGGCGGGCAGTACCCATTGGCCGATGACAAGGGTGAGCAGGGTGAAGAGGGCGGCCGCGACCAGCAGGGGGCGGATGATGCGGATAACGCTGATCCCGCTGGCCATGAGGGCCATGAATTCAAAATGCTGGTTGAGGACGCCCAGGGTGATGACCCCGGCCAGCAGGATACAGACCGGGATCAACTGGACATACATGAACGGCAGCTTGAGCAGCAGATACTTAACCGCCAGAGCGATGCTTTTTTTTGCCTCCAGGAAGTTGTCCACCCGTTCGAAAAAATCGACCAGCAGGTAGATGGCGATCAGGGAGCAGATGACCAGGGCCAGGTTCTTGGCGAACTGGGCCATGAGGTAGCGATCCAGCAGCTTCATGGCTGTTTTTCTCCGGTTTTTATTCCCGGCAGTCTGGCAAGCCAGGCCAGGACCGGCTCGCTCAGTCGGGCAAGAAAGACTGGGGTGATTTCCCGGGCCACCTGCCGGGTGAGCATAATGGTAAACCCGGCGATCAGGATATCGGACAGCCAGATGCCCAGCGCCACCGGCAGATTGCCGCTCTCCGCGCTGGCCCTGCCTGCGGTGAACAGGATGTAGTAGATGACAAAAAGCAGCAGGCCCAGGGGTACGCCCAGCGGCCTGCGGCCAGGCCGGGCCAGCATGGCCAGGGGCAACCCGAGGAGGGTCAGGACGAAGCCGCCAACCGGCAGGGCCATGCGGGTGTGATACTCGATGAGCATGCTCAGGCCGATGGGGCTTTTCGGGCCATGGTTCTTTACCTGTTCCAGCAGCTGCTTCTGGTTGAGGCCGTTTTTTCCCACCTCGGCAATGGAGGTGCCACCGATTTCCGTCGGCGTTTTGATGGGCAGGTTGACCTGATAGCGGTCAAAACGGATGGTCTGGGTGATATTCTCGTTGGCGCGGTGCAGGGTGCCATCCGCCAGGGTGAGGGTGATCAGCATGTTTTCGGTCTGGGCAGTGAGGTTGCCTGTTTTGGCGACAATGGTGAGAGGCGCGTCGCCGTGCCGCATGTCGGAAACGTACACCCCCTGCCATTGCCGGGTTTCCGGGTCAACCGCATCGACATACAGCACCACATTGGAGATCCCTTCACTGAACTGTCCGGGCTGGATGCCCTTGTCGATCTTTTCCTTGGCCATCTGCAGGAAAAGCGATTTCATGGCCAGGGTGCCCTGGGGGATCAGGGTGACCGCGGAAAAATAGGTGAGCAGGGAGGTGGACAGGGCGATGACGATCACCGGCGGCAGCAAGCGGACCAGGCCGATGCCGGTGGCCTTCAGGGCCATGATCTCGTTGTCGTTCACCATCCGGGTGACGGCGACGATGACGGCGGTCATGCTGGCCATGGGGATGGAAAACATCATCAGCTTGGGCAGCATGTAGGCGCAGAGGCGGAGGAAATCGCCGGTCCCGACGCCGAAATCGAAGATCACGTTGAGCAGGGGAACAAGCCTGCCCAGGAAGAGGATGGCGTTGATGATGAGAAAGCTGGCAAAGAACGGGGCCAGGATCTCGGTGGCGATATAAGTGTAGAGCAATAAGGGCATGTTTTTTTTCGTTTTCCTATGGCGGGCCGTTTCTTTTTGTGACGCAATGCCTTCCTGGCTCTTTACCATTGGCCATCCCGGACGTCAAGCTCGCCGCTGTCAGGGCTCGGCACATTTTTTTAGGGACTTTTCCCCTCAGGCGACATAGTATATCGGGCAGAATGCAGTTGCCCATGGAGAACATTTTTGGAGTTGCCCGATTATGCTGACCCCCCTGGTGCGCGCCGTTGCCGTTGCCGCGCCCCCTCCCAGTCTTGGCGACAACACCGG
>JBAYUD010000114.1:0-6803 GCA_041675265.1 Desulfurivibrionaceae bacterium
GCTGTTGATCTGCTGCTGGGGAAAATAATCGGTTATGTTTTGCGGTAGGAAACCAGCGTAAGCCGGGAGAGAGACAGCATTATGGCACGTCACTGGTATATTGTTCATACATACTCCGGCTTTGAAGAGCAGGTGAAGACCAGCATGCTTGAGCGCGTTAAAACTGCTGGCCAGGAAGAGATGTTCGGGGAAGTTCTTGTCCCCACCGAGCAAGTTGTCGAGATGGTCAAGGGCTCGCGGAAAACATCCTCCCGTAAATTTTTTCCGGGATACATTCTGGTAAACGTCGATCTCAATGACGAAACCTGGCATACCGTGCGTGATACCCCGAAGGTCACCGGTTTTGTCGGAAACGACATGAGTCCGGTGCCGCTATCCGACGAAGAGGCCATGAAGATCATCGGCCGGATCAAGGATGGCGCTCTCAAACCGAAGCCGAAAGTTTCTTTTGAGTTTGGCGATGTTGTCCGGGTTATCGATGGGCCTTTCACCAATTTTCAAGGTGTTGTGGACGAGGTTTTTCCGGATAAGGGTAGGGTTCGGGTAATGGTTTCCATCTTTGGCCGGGAAACCCCGGTCGAACTTGAATATATCCAGGTGAGCAAAGGATAATCGTTTTTTTGCAATTGTTACACGGATTGCGTAGCATATAGAGGTAGTTTGTTCCGCTAAATTTATGATGCCGGGTTGTCTGGCTCCTTGCCGTTGCATAACGGGCGGGGAAACAGTATCCGGCATGTGGGAGTTCCAGCGATGGCTAAGAAGATTGAAGGATACATCAAATTACAGATCCCCGCCGGTAAAGCGAATCCGTCGCCACCGGTTGGACCGGCCCTTGGCCAGCGTGGCGTCAACATCATGGAGTTTTGCAAGGCGTTCAATGCGAAAACCCAGGCAGAGGGTGATACAGTTATCCCTGTCGTGATTACCGTGTATGCCGACCGGTCATTTACTTTTGTCACCAAGACTCCTCCTGCCTCAACGCTGCTTTTTAAAGCCTGCAATCTCGGTAAGGGTTCGAGCAACCCCAAGAAGGATCGTGTGGCTAAGATTACCCGCGATAAGATTAAAGAGATCGCCGAGAGAAAACTTCCCGATCTGAACGCCTACGACATCGATGCCGCAATGCGGATTATCGAAGGGACGGCGCGGAGTTGCGGAATTACAATCGTCGACTGATGTGAGTCCGACTTTTAAAGGCCACAGGTCCGTACACAAGATCAATAAGTTACAAGGCAATAACCGTTGAAATCGCGGTTTTTTGCGATTTCAACAATGTTTGGAGAGCGCCATGGCAAAGAAAGGCAAGCAATATAAAAACAGTGTGGCACAGCTTGATCCGATGAAGGCTTATAACCTTGAGGAAGCTGTTACTCTTGCGTTGCAGGGCAAGTTCGCAAAATTTGATGAGTCGGTGGATCTGGCTCTCAATCTCGGCGTTGATCCTCGCCATGCGGAGCAGATGGTGCGCAGCAGTGTTGTCCTGCCGAACGGTACCGGCAAAACAGAGCGCGTTCTCGTTTTTGCCAAGGGCGAGAAGGTTCAAGAGGCTCTTGACGCTGGCGCGGATTATGCCGGTGGCGATGAGTTTCTTGAGAAGATTCAGGGCGGCTGGCTGGAATTTGACAAAACCATCGCCACCCCTGATATGATGGGCACCGTCGGCAAAATCGGTAAGATTCTCGGCCCCCGCAACCTGATGCCTAACGCGAAGCTTGGCACGGTTACTTTCGATGTCGGTCGGGTTGTTAAGGAAATCAAATCCGGTAAGGTTGACTTCAAGGTTGATAAGGCAGGGGTTCTCCACTGCATGATCGGCAAGTCCTCCTTCGGCACCGAGAAATTGCAGGAGAATATCCTGGCCTTTGTTGACAAGGTTATTCAGCTGAAGCCCTCTTCCAGCAAGGGTGTTTATTTGAAGGCGGTCTTTTTGTCCACCACCATGGGCCCCGGGCTGAGGCTCGATCCCATGGAGTTGCGGGTTCTCTGTAAACATGCCTAATAGGCGGTGTTCCCGCTGGATGCATCCAGCGTTTTTATATATTTTGTTTTAAGCAGTTAAGTCGTCAAAGACCGTGGGTACCAAAAGGTTTAATTGGCGCATTGGTCCTGTTGTTGCCAATGTGCTGGCCTGCCGAGGCGAAATGTCATTGCTTTTCGCAGTGTCGTCACATGGGTTCTTTCCGTCAGCGCACAGGATGGAAAGAACGCATTCGTCTGTTCCGGTCGACCTCGACTGCTTCTCGCTAACCCTAATATTCTGTTAGTTTAAAGGAGGTAGAGGAATTGAATCGAGACGATAAGGTTGCGATAATCGAGGAACTCAGCAGCAGATTGGCCCATGCCAAGTTTGCCGTTGTTTCCGATTATCGTGGTCTGACCGTGCCTGTCATCTCACAACTCCGCCGTGAACTCAAGCAGAGCAACGCCGAAATCCGCGTCGCAAAAAACACCTTGCTGCGCCGGGCCATCAAAGGAACCCCCTTTGAGCCCATGGATAAGTTCCTGGAAGGGACAACGGCCGTTACTTTTGCCGATGAGGATCCGGTGGCGCCGGCTAAAGTTTTGGTTGAGTTTATCAAAACCAACCCAAAGCTTGAGATCAAGGTGGCTGTGTTAGATGGCAAATTGCTTACGGCAGACGATCTGAAAGCATTGTCCGCATTGCCTGGCAAGGATCAACTCCGGGCCCAACTGCTTGCAGTTATGCTCGCGGTTCCGACCAGTTTTGTTCGGGTGCTCAGCGCTGTACCGCAAAAAGCGTTGTATGCATTGCAGGCAATTAAGGACCAGAAAAATCAGGGCGACAACTAAACAAGAAATAGTATTTGGAGGATATTGCAATGGCAGTTTCAAAGGAAGATGTAATTGATTTTATTTCTAACATGACCGTTCTTGAGCTTTCCGAGCTCATCAAGGAACTTGAGGATAAATTTGGTGTTTCCGCCGCGGCTCCGGTTGCAATGGCTGCCGCACCTGCTGCCGGCGGCGAAGCTGCCGCGGCTGCGGAAGAGAAAACCGAGTTTGACGTAATTCTTGTTACCGCCGGCGACAAGAAGATCGGCGTTATCAAGGAAGTTCGCGCCATCACCTCTCTTGGTCTCAAGGAAGCAAAAGACATGGTTGAAGGCGCACCCAGCCCGATCAAGGAAGGTGTTTCCAAAGAGGAAGCCGCCGATATCAAAGCCAAGATCGAGGCTGCTGGCGGAACCGTAGAGATCAAGTAGTGTGAACACCGTTCTGTTTTCTGGCTGATTCTTCTCAACTTTCCGCCGGAAAAATATAGCATTTTCTGGAGCTGACCAAGCCCCAGGGATCAACAAGAGATGCAGCGACGCTACGGGGGAAACCCCGTAGCGTTCTTGCGTTCTTATCAAAGGGAGAGATTTGGCCTCCATGATTTATGGCACAATGTTATCTCCTGACGCTCCACACCGGGGAGCCCGTTCCCATCCGCTACCGCTAAACAGATGAGGGTATTGCTGCATGCAAACTATCAAACGAGTTCGGAAAAGTTTCGCCAAAACCAAGAGTGTTGTTGATATACCACATCTCATTGAGATGCAGCGGCTGTCCTACGAAAAGTTTCTCCAAATGGACACCGAGCCTGATCAGCGCTCGGACAGCGGGCTGCAGGGGATATTTAAAAGCGTTTTCCCCATTCAGGATTTCAACGGCACCTGTTCTCTTGAGTTTGTGCGGTATAACTTTGGAGATCCGAAATATTCCGTGGATGAGTGTATCCAGCGGGGCATGACCTACGAGGTTCCGGTCAAGATTACGGTGCGTCTTGTTTCCTACGACACCGATGCCGAAACCGGCGTGCAGAATATCCGGGACATCAAGGAGCAGGCTGTGTATCTGGGCAGCATGCCGTTGATGACCAAGACCGGGGTCTATGTTGTCAACGGGACCGAGCGGGTTATCGTCAGTCAGTTGCAGCGCTCCCCCGGCCTTTTTTACAGCCACGACGGCGGCAAAACCCATTCCGGCGGCAAACTCCTCTATTCGGCCCGGATTATCCCGGTGCGCGGTTCCTGGATTGATCTCGAGTTTGATGCCAAGGATATCCTCTACGTCCGCATCGACCGGCGCCGCAAATTCCCGGTAACCACCCTGCTCAAGGCCCTTGGCTACAGCGGGGATGAACTGCTGCGCTATTACTACGACACGGAAAAAATCTCCGTGAGCCGGAAGAAATTCAAGAAGGAATTCTCTCCCGATGTCATGGTCGGACAAAAAGTAACCCATGATATCGTTGACCCGAAAACCGGAGAGATTATTGCCAAGGAAGGCCGCAAGATCGGCAAGGTCTTGGCCAAGAAGATTTTCGAGTCCGGGGTTACCCATTTCGACATCGAAGCGGAGAGCCTGGTCGGCAAGTTTCTTGCCCGCGACATCGTGGATCCGAAGAGTGGCGAGGTCATCCTTCCCTGCAACACCGAGCTGACCGAATCCATGCTTGAAGAGATTGTCGCGGCAAAGGTCTCCGGGTTTGAAGTGCTTTTCATTGACGGTATCAAGGTCTCCGACTCTTTCCGCAAAACCCTGGCCCTGGACAAGGTGAATACCCCGGAAGAGGCGCTGCTTGAGATTTACCGCAGACTGCGGCCCAGCAGCCCGCCGACCCACGAGATCGCCTCGGCCTTTTTCGAGAATCTGTTTTTCAGCGCCGACACCTATGACCTTTCCGAGGTCGGCCGCTTCAAGATCAATGCCCGCTTGGGGCTGAGCACCGATATCGAGCACCGCACCCTGACCAAGGACGATATCATGCTGTCGGTCCGCTATCTGGTGCGGCTCAAGGACAGCCAGGGCCCCATTGACGATATCGACCATCTTGGCAACCGTCGGGTTCGCACCGTCGGCGAGCTTGTGGAAAATCAGTACCGCATGGGACTTGTCCGCATGGAGCGCGCCATCCGCGAGCGGATGAGCATTCAAGAGGTCGAGGCTCTGATGCCCCATGACCTGATCAATCCCAAGCCGATTACCGCCGCGATCAAGGAATTTTTCGGCACCAGCCAGCTTTCCCAGTTCATGGATCAAACCAATCCCTTGTCCGAGGTAACGCATAAGCGCCGCTTGAGCGCGCTCGGACCGGGCGGTCTTTCCCGTGAGCGGGCCGGCTTTGAGGTGCGCGATGTCCATCCGACCCATTACGGGCGGATCTGTCCTGTTGAAACACCGGAGGGCCCGAACATCGGCCTTATTGTCTCGCTGGCCACCTATGCCCGGGTCAATGAATTCGGGTTTATCGAGACGCCGTACCGCAACGTCAAGGGCCGCAAGGCGACAAAGGAAATTGCCTACATGACTGCCCTGGATGAACAGGAGCATGTCATTGCCCAGGCAAAGACCGAACTGGACGGCAAAGGCAAGATCGTGCCGGATACCCTTATTGCCCGGCAGGACGGCGAGGTTCTCTCCACCGAGGCCGACGCCGTAACGCAGATGGATGTTTCCCCCAACCAGCTGGTGAGTGTTGCCGCCTCGCTTATTCCCTTTCTGGAAAATGACGACGCGAACCGGGCTCTGATGGGCTCCAACATGCAACGACAGGGCGTTCCCCTGTTGCGGCCGGAGGCCCCGCTGATCGGCACGGGCCTTGAGTTGACGGTTGCCAAGGATTCCGGGGTCTGCTTGCTGGCCGGCGGCGATGGCGTTGTCGAAGAGGTTGACGCCAACCGGGTCGTGGTCCGTTACGACAAGCCCGGAACAGACGGCTTTACCACCGGCATCGGGATCTACCGCCTGGAGAAATATAAGAAATCGAACCAGAACACCTGTTTTACGCAGCGGCCCTTGGTAAACCCCGGTCTGCGGGTGAAAAAGGGCGATATCCTTGCCGACGGCCCGGCCTGCGATCAGGGCGAACTGGCCTTGGGCAAGAACGTGACCATCGCCTTTATGCCGTGGCGCGGGTACAACTTTGAGGACTCCATCCTGATCAGCGAGAAGATGCTGAAAAAGGATACCTATACTTCGCTCCATATCGAGGTGTTCGAAACCGTTGCCCGGGATACCAAGCTGGGCAAGGAAGAAATCACCCGCGACATCCCCAATGTGAGCGAGGAAGCGTTGCGCAATCTCGACGAGTCCGGGGTTATCCGGATCGGGGCCGAGATCAAATCCGGCGACATCCTGGTGGGCAAGGTGACTCCCAAGGGCGAAACCCAGCTTTCCCCGGAGGAGAAATTGTTGCGCGCCATCTTCGGGGAAAAGGCCGGCGATGTCAAGGATACCTCCCTGCGCGTTCCCCCGGGAGCGGAGGGGGTGGTCATCGACGCCAAGGTCTTTTCCCGCAAGGGAGTGGAAAAGGACGAGCGCACCCTGGCCATTGACGAGTTTGAGATCAAGACCCTTGAGCGGGATATGGAGGATGAGGTCAACTGTCTGAAGAAGGGGGTCCGCAACAGTCTGGCCGATCTTCTGGACGGGAAAACCGTGAAGAGCGCGATCAAGGACAAAAAAGGCGAAGCTCTGCTTGCCAAGGGCAAGAAGATCTCCCGCGAGGTGATTGAGCGGCTGTCTCTTTCTGCGATCAAGATGATTGACTATGCTGAAAAGGACAAGTTCGAGGGCGAGGTGGCGCTTCTGTTCGAGCGGTATGAAAGCCAGGTTAAACTGGTGCGGGACCGTTACGAGGCGCGGATCTCCAGGCTCAAGAAGGGCGATGATCTGCCCCCCGGGGTTATCCGGATGGTCAAGGTGTATGTCGCCACCAAACGCAAGCTCTCCGTGGGCGACAAGATGGCGGGCCGCCACGGAAACAAGGGTGTTGTTTCCCGGATCATGCCCGA
>JBAYUD010000115.1:0-6783 GCA_041675265.1 Desulfurivibrionaceae bacterium
GAGACCCAGGCAAACCGCTGGATCGATTTCGACTACAACTATGAGCAGAGCGAATCCATGTTCGGCTTCGACCTGCAGGGGCTGGGCAACATCCTCATCTTTCTGGCCGGCCGCGGCGATGTGCTGGTGGGGGATCTCTACCACGACCAGCGAGAACTCTTCGACACCCTCTGGGGCGAGGATCTGAGCATCGCCTACAAAAACCGGGTGGCAAACCTCAAGAAGATCTATCCCTATATCCCGGACTCCTTAAACCGGGTGCTGCTGCATTTTTCCTTCGGCGCGAACATCTTTTACGAAACCACCGCCCAAATGCTGAATGATCTGGCCGGCGTCCGGGCGGACATGGTGAAGCTTACAGGGAGGCAGGCATGAGCGAACAGGATTTCGGCGATCTCAGCCGCAGGGACACGGAACGCCATCTGCTGGTGGCGGTGGACGAATCCGACAACTCCAGGAGGGCGGTGATGTATCTGGCTGATTTTTTCAGCTCCAACCCGGATGTCTTTGTCACCCTGCTCTCCATTCTCCCGGAGCCTTCCGAGGATTTTTTCCCCGCCGAGGCAGAACGCCGGAAGTGGCTTACGGAAAAAGAGGCGTCCATGCACAAGACCCTGGCCGGATACAAGGAAATGCTTCTTGGCGCGGGCTTTCAGGCGGCGCGGATCGAGACCCGCCTCTCCCTCAAGCCCAGCAACACCTCCATCGGCGACGCCATCCTGGAGGAGCAGGAAAAGCTCCGCTGCTGCATCGTGGTGGTGGGCCGCCGGGGCATCTCCCATAGCGAGGAATTCGTCTTCGGCTCCACCTCCAGCAAGATCCTGCATCATGCCAAACACTGCGCCGTCATGGTGGTGGAATAAGGAGAACAGGCCATGATCATCGGCGTACCCAAAGAGATCAAGGAAAAGGAGTTCCGGGTGGGGATCGTGCCGTCCGGGGTCAAGGCCCTGGTGCAGGCAGGACATACGGTGCTGATCGAGCAGGGCGCCGGATCGGGCAGCGGCATCGCGGATGAGCAGTACCGCGCGGCCGGGGCCGGGCTGGCGCCCTCGGCGGCCGAGGTCTGGGCACAGGCCGACCTGGTCATGAAGGTCAAGGAACCGCTGCGGCCGGAATATCCATTGCTGAAGCCCGGCCTGATCCTCTACACCTACCTGCATCTGGCCCCGCTGCCGGAACTGACCCAGGTGCTCCTCGATGCCCGGGTGACCGGGGTGGCCTACGAAACCGTGCGGCTCGACAACGGCGCACTTCCGCTCCTTGCGCCCATGAGCCAGGTGGCGGGAAGGATGGCCATCCAGGCAGGCGCCCATTTTCTGGAAAAGGAGGCGGGCGGGCGCGGGGTACTGCTGGCCGGGGTGCCCGGCGTGGCGCCGGGGCATGTCACCATCCTGGGGAGCGGCACCGTAGGGGTCAATGCCGCGCAGATGGCGGTTGGGCTTGGCGCGGAGGTTTCCATCGTGGGCCGCAATCTGCCCAAGCTCGCGGAACTCGACAGCCTGTTCCGGGGCCGGGTGACAACCCTGGCCGGCAGCCAACAGGCCATCGAGGAAGAGCTGGCAAAGGCCGACCTGGTGGTGGGCGCGGTGCTGGTGGTGGGCGCATGCGCGCCAAAACTGATCAGCCGGAAGATGCTCGGCCTGATGCGGCCGGGTTCGGTCATCGTCGATGTGGCCATCGACCAGGGCGGCTGCGCCGAGACCTCCCGCCCCACCTACCATTCCGATCCGGTCTACACGGTGGACTCCATCATCCACTACTGCGTGGCCAACATGCCGGGCGCGGTGCCGCGCACCTCCACCTTTGCCCTGACCAACGCCACCCTGCCTTACTGTCTGGCCATGGCCGACAAGGGGTTCGACCGCGCCATGCGGGAAGACCGCGCCTTACTGCGGGGGGTGAATGTGCACCAGGGGAAACTCGTCAACCGGGAGGTTGCCGAAGCGCAGGGCAGGGAGTGGAGCGAGATCTCCATCTGACCGCACCGTGGACGGAACCTTTTTTGATCCCGTTCAGCCTTGGCTTCGCAACACTGCCAGTTGCCGGTCATGTGTTTTTGCCAGCACAAGCAGGGACAGGATCGCACCCAACAGGGCAAGCCCCATGTCCGACTGGGTATCCCAGACATAGCCCTGGGTGGCGAGGAAGGCATCGGCCCCCGTGCCGGAAAGCGCCGCCACCCCCCACTCCAGCAATTCGTAGAAGGCGCTGAGCGCCAAACAGACGCAAATCACCAGGAAATTGAGCCACCCCCGCCCACTGACCACCGCCTTGCGGAGCAGGATCTCCCTGGCCACCATGGCCGGGATGAACCCCTGGGCGAAGTGGCCCACCTTGTCGTAGTTGTTGCGCGGCCAGCCGAGCACCTCCTTGAGCCAGTTGAAAAACGGCTCCTCGGCGTAGGTGTAATGGCCGCCCTGCATCAGAATCAGGCTGTGGATCAGGATCAGGATATAGACCAGGGGGGTCAGGGGAAACCGGCGCCGGGTGGCGACAAGCACCCCACCCCCGATCAAGGCGGGAAACACCTCCAGAAACCAGGTGTAGAAATCTTTTGGCGCAATACCGGACCAGATCAGGGCCGCCAGATACACAACCGCCCAACTCAGCGCGCCCATGCTAATCCTCGTCCTCCAAGTCGCTGAAGTCACGGCGGATCTTCTCCAAACGGCTCCGATAGCCCTCGGCATCGCCGTACTCCAAAAATTTTCCATACCGGCTGTGCATGGAGGCCTGGAGGCGGGCATGCTTGATCGGGCACCAATACTGCTCGGTGCGGCCGGCGATCTCCCGGATATAGGCGATCAGCCCGTTGACATAGCTGCAATACATGCAGTTGAGCTTTTCGATGAAGTTCAGATAGGCCAGGGCTTGATGATCGATGACGATATAGCGGCGCCGCTTCACCCTGGGGATGGAGTAGGCCCGGAAGCACACCGCCTGAAAAACCGTGACCGACAGATCCAGAAACAGGGCCGGGACCAGGATGAACCAGATAAACGGCACGGTGAGGATGTTGAGCAGGGGTGCCTCGGCCAGATAGCGGGACAACCGCTGCATCAGGGCCCGGTGCTGTTTTTTGATCTCCGCCTCGAAACGGACCTTGCGGCCGACCACGCGGTAGTAAAACTCCGCCTCCTTCTTTTCAAATTCCTCAAGAAGCTCCTGTTCCAGCTTCTTCATTGCCTCCAGCAAGGCTTCTATCCGGTTATCCATCGCTCTCCTTGCGCCGTCTCTTCAATGTCGTCCGGGTCAAGCCCTGCGTCTGTTGCCCACAAAAAAAGCAGGTTGGTCCGTTTGGGCCAACCTGCTTCGGGAATACCTCGCCTTGCCGAAAATCCGTGCCCGGATCAATAGCTGGGACGGCGGCGTTTCTTGTCTTTTTTCTTCACCTCGGCCTGGTTCACCTTGAGATCCCGGCCCTTGAGCGGCATCTTGTTCAGAGCCTTGATCGCCTTATCCGCCTCGGAGTTGCTGGGCATCTCGATAAAGCCGAAACCCTTGGACTGCCCGGAAAACCGATCCTTGACCAGACTGATGCTGGCGACTTCGCCGTATTGAGAAAAAAGCTCTTTCAGCTCTTCTTCGGTGACCCCAAAAGCAAGATTGCCGATATACATATTCATTGATACATCCTCCCTCATGTGCATGCATAACAACCGCTATCAAAAAACCCAACGCACAGAATTGGCGGATAGCGCAACGGCCAACAATTGGCCCATCCGGAGACGTGCAAAAAAATTAAGGGACCGGTGCGCGGTCCCTCATCACACATCTTCAGGCAATGTCACACGGAGCCAACGCCTCTAAAACGAGAAAACAACCGGTTCCGTCCCTTGTCTATAGCACGGATTGGGGTAAACACTCAAGCTTTTTCACTATTTTACACATAATGACAACAAGTTACGCAGAAGCAACCGGAAGCCATCGTCCCAACAGCTTGCGCAAAAGCTCTTTTTTCACCGGCTTGGCAATATAGTCGTCCATGCCCGCTTCCAGACATTTCCGCCGGTCTCCCTCCATGGCATGGGCGGTCATGGCGATGATCGGCAGCCGCTTTTCCCCTTGGGGCTCCCGGCTCCGGAAGGCTTTCGTCGCCTGGTACCCATCCAGCACCGGCATCTGGCAATCCATGAGCACCAAATCGTAGCGGTTCTCCGCCAGGGCGGCCAGCGCCTTTTCCCCGTTCTCGGCAAGATCGAGGGTCAACCCCATGGCGCCGAGCATCTTGGAGGCCACCATCTGATTGACCTTGTTGTCCTCCACCAGCAGAACATGGCCCTGCAAGGCGCCTTCCGCCTGGGTTTCCGCCTCTTTTTGCTCCTCGCTCTCCGCGGTCATGGCCGCCACGGGAAAATCCAGCTCGCACCAGAAGGTGGAACCCCGTCCCGGCTCGCTCTCCACCCCGATCTTCCCGCCCATCATCAGGACAAGCTGACGGACAATGGCCAGACCCAGACCGGTGCCGCCGTACTTCCTGGTGGTGGAGCCGTCACCCTGGGTAAAGCTCCGGAAGAGGTCTTTCTGTTTTTCCTCGGGGATGCCGATGCCGGTATCACGGACCTCAAGCCGCAGCATCACCCGGGAAGCAAAGGCGGACAGGCACAACACCCGCACCCGCACCTCGCCCTGATGGGTGAACTTGATGGCGTTGGTCATGAAATTGGTCAACACCTGCCGCATCCGGGTCGGGTCGCCCAAGAGCATCTCCGGCAGCTGGGGGTCGATCTCCGCGGTCAAGGCAAGATTATTGGCCTGGGCCTGGCTGGAAAGCAGGGTCACCAGCTCTCCCACCAACGCCCGCAGGCTGAAGGGAATATCCTCCAGCAGCAGCTTGCGGGCGGCAATCTTGGAAAAATCAAGGATATCGTTCAGGATGGACAGCAACGCCTCACCCGAGGAATAGGCCGTTTTCACGTAGTCGATCTGGACGCCATCCATCTTGGTGTCCTGCAAAAGCTGGAGAGTGCCGAGGATGCCGTTCATGGGCGTCCTGATCTCATGGCTCATGTTGGCGAGAAACTCATCCTTGGCCCGGCTCGCTGCCTCGGCGGCGTCACGGGCCTGAATCAGCTCATCTTCCGTGGCCTTGCGCCGTTCGTTCTCGGTAATCAGCTCCAGGTTGAGGGCCTCGCTTTCCTCGCCGGCCTGCCTCAGGTTTGCCACCAGGGCATCGTTGGCAAAGCGCATCTCCAGGGCGGAGACCAGGGATTCCTGCACGCGGGTTGCCGAGTTGATGAGCATCAGGGTGTACAACACGGCGATGCTGGCCATGATGGTATAATACTGGCCGCCAAACCGCAGCAGCAGCCAGACAAAGGGCAACAAGGGACAGAGAAGGTACGCATAATAGAGCTTGCGCAGGGGGGAGAGGATGGGAATGGCGCCGGCGGTGAGCCCGGCAATAATAAAAAATACCGCCATCTGTTCCATGATGGCATCGGGCTTGAAAAACAAGATCACGCCCAGCCCCCACATGATGCCGGTGAGCAAGACCATGAAGATATAGACCCGCACGCTGGTCAGGGTTCTGGGCCCGCTCTGTTTCTTCTTTCTGTGGTAACAGAAGATGGCGCCAAGCTTGATGAGAAAAAGCGCGGTCATGCCGGCCAGCCAGCCCTGCAAGACCTGGGGGGCAATCACCGGCCGCACCATGATGCCCAAGGCAATGGCCAGAATAAACGCCGTAATATTGCTGGAGTAGCCGGAATCAAGCACCAGCCGGAGCAGCTCGTCCGTAACCGGCCCGCGGCACTCTTTTTCCCTGTGGCTGTGATCCAGAAAAAATGTGAGCATACCGGATGCTATACCCTGTCCATCAAATGATTTCAATGGTTCCGGGTTTCCCCGTCACAACCTCGCCGATGATGCCGAAATCCAAGGGGTAATCCCGCTTGCCCAACCGCTCGGCAATGGAGTTGATCCCCTCGGGAGAGGCGGCAATGAGCAGGCCGCCCGAGGTTTGCGGATCGACAAGGACCATCTCCATGGGATCCAGCTCCTCCAGCGCGCTTTTCATATGCGGAGCGTAGAACGCCTTGTTCTTGTGAGCCCCTTCCGGGATGATGCCCATGGAGGCATGGTGTAGGGTCTCGGGCAGCACCGGCACCGAGCGCGAGTCGATGCGCATGGCCACGCCCGAGGCAAGGGCCATTTCGTAGAGATGCCCCACCAAGCCGAAACCGGTGATGTCGATGCAGGCATGCGCCCCCACGGTTTGCATGAGCTGGGCCGCCTCCCGGTTCAGGGTGGCCATGACCTGGGTGATCATGGCCTCGGTGCCCCGTGCGGCCACCCCACCCTTGAGGGCGGTGGAGAGAATCCCGGTACCCAGAGGCTTGGTAAGGAGCAGGAGATCGCCCGCTTTAGCCCCGGAGTTGAGGATCACCCGGTTGGGATGCACCACCCCGGTAACGGAAAGGCCGTATTTCAATTCGGCGTCTTCGATGGAGTGCCCCCCCACCAGCAAGGCCCCGGCCTCCTTGATCTTGTCCAGCCCGCCGCGCAGAATCTCCTGCAGGACGGACCTGCCCAACTCCTTGATGGGGAAGGCCACCAGGTTCATGGCCAAGAGCGGTTTGCCGCCCATGGCGTAGACGTCGGAAAGCGCATTGGCCGCAGCCACCTGGCCGAACTGGTAGGGATCGTCAACAATGGGGGTGAAAAAATCCACCGTCTGGATGAGGGCGGTATCGTCGTTGAGACGGTACACCCCGGCATCCTCGCCCGTTGCCGCGCCCGCGATCAGGTTCGCATCGGTGGGCAGGTCAAGGCCGCACA
>JBAYUD010000116.1:0-6588 GCA_041675265.1 Desulfurivibrionaceae bacterium
CCGTCGACAACGTCGAAGGTTACCCGGGCGCCTTCCTGCAGGGATTTGAAGCCCTGCGCCTGGATTGCGGAATGATGTACGAATACATCCTTGCCGCCGTCCTGCTCGATAAAACCAAAACCCTTTGAATCGTTAAACCATTTCACTGTGCCTTCTGCCATCTTGTACTACTCCTTTGTACTCGGTTCCACGTAGGAACCACTTTGTTATAAAGCCGAACTATCTCGTTTGATATGCCGGCTGGAGGTTTGGTTGCCCAAACCTGGGGTTTTACTGTTGTACCACATTGGCTGCGGAGGGTCCCTTGGGTCCGTCGACAACGTCGAAGGTCACGCGGGCGCCTTCCTTCAACGATTTGAATCCTTGGGCCTGAATTGCGGAATGATGTACGAATACATCCTTGCCGCCGTCCTGCTCAATAAAACCAAATCCCTTTGAATCATTAAACCATTTCACTGTGCCTTCTGCCATCTTGTACTACTCCTTTGTACTCGGTTCCACGTAGGAACCACTTTGTTATAAAGCCGGCATATCGATTAACATGCCGACTGGAGGTTTGGTTGCCCAAACCGGTTTACTGTCGTTGAGCGGGAACCGGGATGCCGAAATCAAAGGATGAGGCCCTGGTGCGCTTGTTTCTCCCCGATCCGGCAGGGGTTTGTTTTTTTCTCATCGGCATTTCGCGCCGATACTTGATTGGTTCGTCACGATCCTGAGCGTCGGCAACAAAACCGGCGATGCTCTTGATGACCATCTTTTTGCCCAGAGTGCGCTCGATGGCCTGGATCATCTTGCTGTCTTCTCCGGCAGCCAAGGTAAGGGCTTCGCCCGTCCGGGTGGCCCGGCCGGTGCGTCCTGTCCGATGCGTATATGCTTCAACCGTATCCGGGACATCAAAGTTGATGACATGGGAAATCCCGGATACGTCAATCCCGCGGGCGGCGATATCCGTGGCAACCAGAACCTTGAATGTTCCGTTCTTGAAGCCGTCCAGCGCCTGCTGGCGTTTCTGCTGGGACAGGTTGCCCTGCAGAGAGGTGGCGCTGTATCCGGATTTTTCCAGGGCCAGGGCCAGGCTTTTGGCCTTGTGTTTGGTCTTGGTGAAGATCAGGGTGGTTGCCATCTCTTCCTGGGCCATGATGCTTTTCAGCAAGGATGTTTTATTCTCTTTTGCGACTTGGAAGAGCACATGGGAGATGGCTGTCACGGCCTGGGTGTGATTGATTTGGACAGTCGCCGGGTCATTCAGGATATCTTCGGCCAGGTGACGGATTTCCGCAGGCATGGTGGCGGAAAAAACAAGGTTCTGACGCTGGGTCGGCAGGTGCTTCATGATCCGCCGGATGTCCGGTAAAAAGCCCTTGTCGAACATGTGGTCCGCTTCATCGAGGACCAGAACCTCAACCTCGCGGAGGTTGATGGCTTTGTCATTCAAGTGGTCAAGCAGGCGTCCTGGGCAGGCAACGATGATCTCGGCGCCTTCCCTGATTTTTTTGATCTGACCCGGCTTGCCCACGCCGCCATACACGACAACACTGCGTAATCTGGTCTGCCCGGCCATTTTGCCGATATTCTCATGGATCTGCTCGGCAAGTTCCCTGGTAGGAGCAACGATGAGCGCGCGTACTTTTTTGCGGGGTCCGGCCTGTAGGCGTTGCAGCATGGGAAGCACAAAGGCTGCGGTCTTGCCGGTGCCTGTCTGGGCGAGGCCAAGGATATCGCGGCCGGCGAGAATGGGAGGCATGGCCTCGCGCTGGATGGGGGTTGGTGACGTATAACCGCAGGCTTTGATGCCGGCGATTATCTGGGGGTGAAACTGAAACTCTTCAAAACTCATTAGAACTCCTTTGTTCAATTAGCGATGCAATGTAATGGCAAAAAAGTCAAGCTGCATCGCGTAGACGGTGTCTTTTTCGAGAGCACCGAGATATGTCCATTGTTTTGGTGTGGGTGCCGGAAGGGGGCAGGAATGATGCTTGGGTGCGGCAAGGGGTAAAATCGACAATGCGTCCGTCCAGGGATGTTCCACTCTATTTTCTGTTATTTAACGAAGTATGTTGTCGGCAGAAACTTTGAGGAGACTGACGAAGCAGGGAAATAACACGGCTGGATGGATATCATGAAGAGGTATTACTTCTTTTTAAATTTATTTTAATTTTAATAACATACTTCACCTTTTCTTTTAATGCAATAGAAAAAACATGGAAAGGAATAAAGGAGTGGGTATGGGGGGCGTCTTTGGGTATAGTTACATGGTGTCCGGCAGTGGGCCACGGAAGAGGATTGTCTCGGCCGGTGTGGAATGTGCTGATTTCTTGATCTTCTTCAGGGTGGATAGGTTGGCAAGGGTAACACCACGAAAAACAAAAAAAGGATGAGGTTTCCCCAATGAAATTGCTGAATTTTTTAGCCGGAGCGCTTTGTTGCGGTTGCATGCTGATGACTTTGGGTTGTACCGCTGCCGTAGTGGGTGGAGGCGCGGCAGGCGGGTACGCGGTGGGTTCGGATGAGCGGTCCTCCGGAACGATGCTTGACGACGCGGCGATCACCGCCAAGGTGAAAAGTGAACTTATCGGGGAGAAAAACGTCAAGGCCCGCAATATTGATGTGGATACCGTGGCCGGGGTGGTGGTTCTTTCCGGCTATGTCGACTCGCAGCAGGAGGCGAACCGGGCCGGCGGCATCGCCAAATCAGTGTCCGGGGTCGTGCGGGTAAAAAATGAGCTCCGGATCGGCTCCCGCACCATGGGCCAGGGCTTCGATGATAAGGTGCTCGGCACGAAGATCAAGGCGAGGCTCATGGAAGAGCCCGGCATCAGATCGCTCAATATCGACGTGGATGTTTATTCGGGCTCCGCCAATGTTACCGGCACGGTGCCAAACCAGGAAACGAAGAAAAAGGTTCTCAATCTGATTCGTTCCATGGAGGGTGTGCGGGGAGTTGTCGATAACCTGCAGGTTCACTGAATTTCAGGAAAATTTTTTCCGGCGGATACTGCCCTGCCGAAAGAATGATGATGTCTTGGCATGTCCAACAGGTTTTCTTTCTATGTCTATGTCTCTGTCCTGTGATCATCTTTGTGTCGTTTTGGTGGAGCCGAAAGGGGCCGGCAATATAGGTTCGGTTGCCCGGGTCATGAAGAATTTCGGTTTTGGCGAACTGCGTCTGGTGCAGCCGCGCGCGAGTCATCTCGGCGCGGAAGCCCGCAATATGGCGGTGTCCGCGGTTGATCTTCTTGAGCGGGCCAGGGTGTATGAGAATTTGGCTCTTGCCCTGTCGGACCGGAACCTTGCCCTGGGCACGACCCGGCGATTCGGGAAATATCGGGAGGAACTGCTCTATCCGGCGGAGGCGGCTAAGACCGTTGTCGGCCTGGCAAAAACCGCCAAAGCGGCTATTGTTTTCGGCCCCGAGGATACCGGGCTCAAGACCGAGGATCTGGACCTTTGTCAATACTGTGTGACCATTCCCACCCACGCCGACTTGCCCTCCATGAACCTTGCCCAGGCCGTGGCGGTCTGCCTGTATGAGACCTCCTTGCAATTTTCCGCCCCAGCCGAGGACAAGACGCGTGGGAAACGTCCGGCCTTGGGAAAGAATCTGGAAGCCATGTTTGCCCAGATGCGCCAGGTGCTTCTTGAGGTGGGTTTTCTCAATCCGCAGAACCCGGAGCATCTGGTCCGCGCGTTTAGGCGGATGCTTGCCCGCCAGGGATTGACCGAACATGAGGTGCAGATTCTTCGTGGCCTGTGGGATAAGATTTCCTGGCTGCATCGGGGGAAAGGCACACCCTGACAACCGGGCCGCTTCCATGGCGCTGCCCGTGGGCAATAAAAAAAAGGGTTTCGCAATGATGCGAAACCCTTATCTTTTTCGTGGGGTGAGCGATGGGACTTGAACCCACGACCTCCGAGGCCACAACCCGGTGCTGCCACCAGCTGAGCTACGCTCACCATATGGTGGGGATATCCTCCCCGGAACCAACGCCCCCTATATAATCAATCGGTTTCCGTTTCGCAAGGGCAAAGTCGGGGGGCCGGGGCTTATAAATCTTTACTGCAATGCTTGCACACCTTGGCCTGGGATTTGACGATCTCCATGCAAAAGGGGCATTCCTTTCGGTGGTTGTTTTCCAGGAGTTGCTTGATGGAAAGGTTGGCCTGCATCTCGATGTCGCCATGGACGAAGTCGTGGTTGCGGATCGGGTCGATGCAGTCGAGGTTGTTCAGGTCAATCAGGAGTTCGCAGGCCCGTTTCCGTGTCGCGAGATCCGCGCAGTTGTCAAGGACGAGACAGAGGGCGGGGGTGAGATTATTCTCAGCCACGCAGGTTTCCAGATCTTCGGTGTGTGTTTTTTCCTTGCGGTGGCGTTCGCTTTGTTTCTGGATGGCGTCAATGTCGATTATCGAGCCGGTAAAGGCGTCGGCGCCGCCCACCATCATGGTCATGCCGGTATCTTCTCCCGGTAGCAGCATGTAGCGGCAGGAAGCCTTGTGGCCATAGCGCTCCTCGAACTGTTCCCAGCTGTTGGCGAAAATGGGGCAGTCATTGTTGAGGCAGATGAACAGGATGTCCGATCCCCATCCCAGGCCATCGCCGATGTGGAATGGCGGGGCCTCGCAGCAGGAAAGCCGTCCCTTGCAGTACGGGCAGTAGTGTTCTTCGTTGGCAAGCTTGATGCATCGTTCAATGTTCATGGTGATATCCTCCGTAAGCGCATGGCTTCTGGTATCAGTGGGGGTTACCGGGTTACTGGCGCTCCGACCTGGGGCGCTTTTGCTTTGCCAGCTCAGGAAGCTGGGGACGTGGTTTTAAAGCCGAAGACGAAAAAACACGCGCCAAGGAGCAGCAGGAACACAATAAGGGAAACTTGGTATTTCATTAAAAACTTCATAAGCGGAAGAATAATGCACAATGTGAAGGAGGTCAACCAAGGCAAGTGATTTTTCCAGGCAATCCGGGCCGGCTGGGCATTTCCCGGCAATTCGCGTGGCGGGGATGAAATGCGCTTGAGTTTATCCGGCTGAACAGGGTACACTTTCAATCAAGGAGAGGGTGACGCGGGAGTTTGTCCTCGATCCCGTTGCCTTGCGCAAGCCTTGTGTTCTCAAGGTGTTGCCGGAAAACTGGTTGACTTTTACGGGGCTGGCAATTAAAGATGGTCTCGTAAAAAAAAGAAGAATCAGAGCCATCGGGTCACAGGTCGAGAAATTTTCGGCTCGGGATTACGAACGCACCGCACGGATTTTTTGTCCGCGGCTTTTTTTATAAGATTGAGAATTTGGGGTTACCGAAAACGATTATGGCTAAGAAAGAGATTTCTCGTTACGCGGAAGCTGGAGTTGATATCGATAAGGGTAATGCCTTTGTCGATGCCATCAAGCCGATTGTCGCCTCTACCTTCCGGCCCGGAGTGCTTACCGGCATTGGCGGGTTTGGCGGCCTGTTCGCCTTGGGCGGCGGCAAGTTCCAGGATCCGGTCTTGGTGTCGTCCACCGACGGGGTCGGCACCAAGCTGAAGATCGCCGAGATGTGCAACAAACATGAAACCATCGGCATCGATCTGGTGGCCATGTGCGTGAACGATATCATCGTCTGCGGCGCGCATCCCCTTTTCTTTCTTGATTATTTCGCCACCGGCGGGCTTGATCTCGGGGTTGCCACCGACGTGGTCAAGGGAATCGCCAAGGGCTGCGAGATTGCCAAGTGCTCCCTGATCGGCGGGGAAACGGCGGAGATGCCCGGGCTGTATCAGGCCGGGGACTATGACATCGCCGGGTTTGTGGTCGGGATCTGCGAGCGGGACAGGCTGATCGACGGCTCCGAGATCAGCGTCGGCGACAAGTTGATCGGTCTTGCCTCAAGCGGGGTGCACAGCAACGGCTTTTCCCTGGTGCGAAAAATATGCTTTGAGGAGATGGGGCTCAGCGTCAACGATAGAATCGATGAGCTTGGCTGCACCCTGGGCGAGGAGTTGTTGCGGCCGACCAGGATCTACAGTGAAACCCTGCTGAATCTGGTGAAGAATTTCAAGGTGAAGGGGCTGGTTCACATAACAGGCGGCGGCATTATTGATAATATCCCGCGGGTTTTGCCCAATGGCTGCAAGGCGGTGATCAACAAGAAGGGCTGGCAGGTTCTCCCGATCTTTGATTTTCTGCAGAAAAATGGAAAAATCTCGGCCCATGAGATGTGCCGGACCTTCAACTGCGGCATTGGCATGGTTGTGGTGGTTGACGCGAAACAGGTGGATGACTGCATGCAGCAACTGATTGCCTTGGGCGAATCCCCGTATCTGATCGGGGAGATTGACGCCATGAAGAAGAAAGACACCATGGCCGTTGAGGTTGATTGCGGCTGATCTATCCGTTGTAGAGTTTTTTGCAAGGCCCACGGTTTTTCCGTGGGCCTTTTTCGTTACGGGTCAGCTTCCGCAGTCTTTGGTGCCGCCCTGTATCTTGTAAATGGCATGCTGCAAAGCGGGGAGCACCGCCTCCAGGTTCTCCTTGGCCGCTTTTTTGCTGCCCGGAAGGTTGATGATCAGGCTCTGTTTCCTGATCCCGGCGATGCCCCGGGAAAGGATGGCG
>JBAYUD010000117.1:0-6577 GCA_041675265.1 Desulfurivibrionaceae bacterium
TTCCAGGTCGCGGCAGGTCACCGGCTTGCCGCTCTTGTCAAAGGCCACGGTGATGTTGTTGATCCGCTCCTTCAAATCCGCCAGGTCGGTGGCGATGGAGAGGATGGCCATGAGTTCCGAGCCAACGGCGATGCCGAATTTGGACTGCATGGTGTAGCCGTCCGTACGGCCGCCGAGGCCGATGACGATATTGCGCAGCGCCTGGGCGCAGAAATCGATGATCCAGCCGAACTCCACCCGGGTGGGGTCGATGTCAAGCCGCCGCATGCCGGTCAATCTGGCCAGCTGCTCATCGTTGTAATTCCGCTCATGCTGCATGCGGGCGGTCATGGCCACCATGCCCAGGTTGTGGGCGTTCATGATGTCGTTGATATCGCCGGTAAGGCCCAGGGAGAACTCGGTCATCGGGATCAGCAGGGAGTTGCCGCCGCCTGCCGCGGTCCCCTTGACGTTCATGGTCGGGCCGCCGGAGGGCTGACGCAGGGCGCCGCCGACATTCTTGCCGCGCTTGCCCAACCCTTCCATCAAGCCGCAGGAGGTGGTGGACTTCCCTTCGCCAAGAGGCGTCGGGGTAATCGCGGTAACCTCGATGTACTTGCCGTCCGGCTTGTTTTTGAGACGATTCATAATTTTAAGGAAATCGAGCTTGGCCAACCTGCCCATGGGGAGAATTTCGTCTTTCTCAAGGCCCAATTTGTCCCGCCACTCCTCAGGGGTGGGCATGTTCTTTTCGGCAGCCTCGGAAATCTGCCAATCCGCCATATTCACCGCATCAAAAGCCATCTCTTTCTCCTTCTTGAAGTAAGTTGTTCTCGATTTCTCTGTATCAACAAAAACATGGGGCGCCAGGCTCCAGCCCGCACCCCGGATTTTCTCTCATTCCCTACTCCACCGCAAAGGAAGCATCCCCGAAAACAGCCGGGAATCGCTCCTGAAAGGCCTTGGCCAGGGGGATCATCACCTCGCGCATGGAAGGCTCGGCATTCTTGGGGGTGCGCAACCGGAAAATGTGCAGCCACTCCAGCAAATTGGCAAAGACAATGATCTCGGTCTTGCAGGAGTTGGGCAGCACGGTGCGGGCGGCCTGGGGCGACGAGGTGGCAAGAAGCTTGAGATAGATCTTCTCCGTGTCCAGCATGGCCTTTTCCCAGAGCTTGTACTCACTGGTTCCCTCGTCAAAAAACATGGGCTTGATAAAGGTGACCTCATTGCCGAACTTGTCGTCGGCATAGCGGCAATAGCGCTGGCTTTCCTGCAAATAGGAACAGGGCCGGTGCCGGACGATCTCATGGGTCACGGCCCGGTTGGTTATAATCCGCACCGCCACATGGCGGTGTTTTGCCAAAAGATCCGCGGAAAGACCATCGACCTCGGTAAGCGATAGCCCGGTGACCACCACCCCGTCCTGGGGGAGCCAGCCGCGCTTCGGCGCCAGATCGGCAAAGAAAAGCGGATACAGGCCGGCAAGATACCCGGCTATCCCCTTGATCAGCTTGACCTTGCCGTAATCGCGGGCCAGTTCCCGAAAGGCTCGGATCGTCCCGGTGATGAGCAGCTCCTTTTTCTCCAGCCGGTCAAACTGGACGTATTTCGGGATAACGCTCAAAAACTGGACAACCAGGGATTCGCTGTCGATCTCAACCCGCAGGGTCAGGGCCGCCATTTCCATGACCGAATTGTGGCCGTGCTTGACAATCCCCTTTATAAAAGGCTCGGCCGAGGCCTCGGTGATCTTGTCCTCGGATTTGTAACACAAACGCCCGCACGCCTCGATGCGCACAGCCAGGGACTGGTGGTCCAGTTCCTCAAGTATCTGAAACGACGCCGGTATAACCTTCATGGTGTATCCTTATCGAGCTACTTTTAGGAACAACTGCACTTGCATTGGCTGTTGCCGGTCTTGCCCTTGTGCTCACCCTGCCAGAACGGCGACATCTCGCGGAGCTGGGCGATGACCGGCGGCAATTTTTCCAACACAAAATCCACCTCGGCCTCGGTGTTGTACACGCTGAGACTCAAGCGGATCGAGCCGTGCGCCGCGGTAAAGGGCACGCCCATGGCCCGCATGACATGCGAAGGCTCCAGCGACCCGGAGGTGCAGGCCGAGCCCGAGGAAGCGCAGATCCCGAAGCGGTCGAGATGGAGCAAAATCGCCTCGCCCTCCACATACTCAAAGCTGATATTGGTCGTATTGGGCAAGCGCAGGGTCTTGTGCCCGTTGAGCAGGGAGCTGGGGATGCTGGCCAGCAATCCATCCTCAAGCTTGTCCCGCAGCGCCTTCACCCTGGTATTTTCATCCTGCATCTGCTTGGCTGCCATCTCACAGGCCTTGCCCAGGCCGACGATGGAGGCGACGTTTTCCGTGCCGCCCCGGCGGCCGTGTTCCTGATGCCCGCCGATGATAAAGGGGACAAAAGGCGTACCCTTGCGGACATAGAGAACGCCGATTCCCTTGGGCGCGTGTAATTTATGCCCGGAAAGCGAGAGGAAATCAATCGGTACTTGTGACAGGTTTATGGGAATTTTTCCGACCGCCTGCACCGCATCGGTGTGAAACAAGATGCCCCGGCTCTTGGCGATCTCAGCCATCTCCTTGATGGGAAAGATGACTCCGGTCTCGTTGTTTGCCCACATGGCGCTGACAATGGCGGTTTCGTCCGTAAGGCTCTCTTCGTAGAGCGCCAGATCGATGGTGCCGTCGCTGTTCACCGGCAACTGGGTGATCCGGTGCTTGTGACCGGTGAGTTTGTCCAGGCTTTCGCAGAGATTTTTCACCGCCGGATGCTCGACCCGGGTGGTGACGATGTGCCGTTTTTCCGGAAAGGATTGCAGGGCGGAGAGAATGGCGGTGGAATCGGACTCGGTGCCGCAGCTGGTAAAGATCAGCTCGTCGGGCTGGGCGCCGAGCAGCGAGGCGATCTTGCCCCGGGCCTCTTCAACTGCCCTGCCCACCTGGCCGCCGAAGGTGTGCATGCTGGAAGGGTTGCCGTACAGGTCGGAATAATAGGGGAGCATGACCTCGACCACTTCCGGGGCAACCCGGGTGGTGGCGTTATTGTCCATATACACCGTATTCATTATTTCCCCTCCTCGACGATCAGGGTGTCCAGCACCTGCTCGCGCAGCTTCTTTTCCACGTATTCCTTCAAGGTGGTCTGCGATTTCTTGCACGAGCCGCAGGCCCCGCGCAGGGAGACGATGACGAAATCGCCGTCCACATCAACCAGCTCGATATCGCCGCCATCCTTGCGCAGGGCGGGCCGGATCTCCCGTTCGAGCACTTCCTCGATCCGTTTGATCTTCTGGATATTGGTCAACCGGCTGGGCCGCTTGTCCGGGATGATCTGCTGCACCTCGTGCCGGGCCTCGCGCAGAAGCTCTTCCAGCCGCTCATGGCACTTGCCGCAGCCGCCGCCCGCCTTGGTGAAATTGGTGATCTCCTCCACGGTGCGCAGGTTGCTCTCGGCAATGGCCCGCTTCACCTCAAGATCGGTTACCCCGAAGCATTCGCAGACCACCTCCCCTTCCGCCATGGGCAGGGGAATACCGCGATAGTAAGCGATTGCCGCCTCCAGCGCCTCGCGGCCCATGACCGAGCAGTGCATCTTCTCCTTGGGCAGGCCGCCCAGGTACTCGGCGATATCCTCGTTGGTAACCTTTTCCGCTTCCTCAAGGGGAATCCCCTTGATCATCTCGGTAAGCGCCGAGGAAGAGGCAATGGCGCTGGCGCAGCCAAAGGTTTTAAATTTAGCGTCGGCAATCCTGCCGGTGTCGTCCAGCTTGAAATAGAGGGTCAAGGCATCGCCGCAGGCAAGGGAACCAACCTCGCCGATCCCGTCCGCATTCTCAATCTCGCCCACATTCCGGGGATTCATGAAATGATCCCGAACCTTGTCCGTATATTCCCACATAGTATTTTCTCCAGGCAATCAAAGCAAAAGAGGCAGGCCGTGCATCGGCCAAACACCCCGCACGCACACGCCATCCAAGTTCATCGTCCTTTAAGCTCCCCCTCCCTCGACGGGAGGGGGCTGGGGGGTGGGTGAACTTGCCGACCGCCTCACCTCATGCACCTTCCCCCTCACCCTAACCCTCTCCCGCAAGGGGAGAGGGGACTTTCCTGCACTCTGCGATTTTCCAACCAGACATTACTGGTCCGTTACAGAACTCAGCAATTTAGTTTTTCAAGGGTCAAAAAGCAACAATAATCCTTGGGCTTCCGCCTTGCGCCTTTCCCCTTGCACCTTTCCCCTTATTTTTCCCCGCCATGCAGATGCGCCCAGATCTGGGCAGCCAGGGCCGGGCCAATCCCCGCCACCGCAGCAAGTTCCGCCTCGCTTGCCTGGGCAATGCGGCGCATGCTGCCGATTTCCCGCAGCAGCAACTCTTTCCGCCCCTTGCCCACCCCGGGAATCTGTTCTAGGGAAGAGGTCAGGCTCTCTTTGCCCCGCAATCTCCGGTGGATGGTTATACCGTAGCGATGCGCCTCGTCCCTGATCCGCATGAGATAGAGAAGCACCGGGGAATGGTTGGCCAGGATGATGGGATTTTTCCTCCCTGGCCGGTACAGCTTCTCCCCCTCCCCTGCCTTTTCCTTGGCAATACCCGCAAGCTCCACCGCATCCGCGCCTGGTTCGCCGCCAAGCTCCGCCAAAGCATGCATGGCCACGCCGAGCTGGCCCTTGCCGCCGTCAACCAGAAGCAGATCGGGCATATCCCCTTCCTCCACCCCCCTGGCAAAGCGCCGTCCCAGCACCTCACCCATCATGGCGTAATCATCCGGCCCCTCCACGGTGTGGATTCCATAATGCCGGTAGCGATCCTTGGCCGGCTCCCCGCCCACAAAGCAGACCAGGGAACCCACCGCCTGCTTGCCGCCCAGGTTGGAGATATCCAGGCACTCGATCCGCTCCGGCATCCTTGCCAGACCAAGGGCCTTTTTCAGCCCCTCGGCCAGGGCCTGCCAGGAGGTCTGCTTGGTCTTTTTCGCATTCAAAACCTGGTGGGCATTGGTCTCGGCCATCTCCAGCAACCGCACCCGGTCCCCCCGCTGCGGGCAGGCAATGGCCACCGCACTGCCCTTCTCTTCGCTCAACCATTCCGCCAGCAAAGAATCATCACTTCCCGCAAAGGGCAGCAGAATCTCCTGGGGCAGGTAGCGCCCCTCCTCGCCGTAAAACCGGGAAAGCACCTCGGTGAGCACCTCAGGGTCGGAGCCCACCGGCTCGGCGAGAAAAAAGGCCTGCTGGCCAGTGATTACTCCCTTGCGGATAAAGAGCAAGGCCACAGCCACGGAAGCATCTTGCCGGGCAAAGCCCAGCACATCCTGATCCCTGCCATGGGCCGCCACCACCTGCTGCTTTTCCAGGGTCTTGTTCAGGGAACTGATCCGGTCCCGCAGTTGGGCCGCCTCCTCAAAATGCAAAGCTGCGGCAGCCAGCGCCATCTTCCGGGACAACTCCTTGACCAGCTGCTGATTCTTCCCCTCTAGCACCAGGAGGACATTATCGACCAGCTCGCGGTACGCCTCGCTGCTCACCTTATCCGCACAGGGGGCAAGACAGCGGCCCATCTGGTGATTGAGGCAGGGGCGGGACTTGGGCTTGAGGCTTTTTTCCTTGCAGCGGCGCAGGGGGAAGAGCGAGTTGAGATAGCGGATGGTTTCCCACATGGCCGAGGGCGAGGAAAAGGGGCCGAAATACCGGGCCCCGTCCTTAACGCGCCGCCGGGTCATCACCAGCCTGGGCCACTGCTCCTGCACCGTCACCTTGAGGAGCGGGTAGCTCTTGTCGTCACGGAGAATGACATTGTACTTGGGCCGGTGCTGCTTGATCAGCGAGGATTCAAGGATCAGGGCCTCTTTTTCCGTGTTGGTGACAATGGTCTCAATTAGGCGCACCTGGGAAAGGAGCATGGCGGTTTTGCCGTGCTGGGCCTGATCGATGCGGGCGTAGGAGGAAAGCCGCTTGCGCAGCTCCCTGGCCTTGCCGACATAGAGCACCTCACCTGCCCGGCTCTTCATCAGATAGACGCCGGGCTGTAGGGGAACGGTGGGGAGAAATTCTTTGAAATCAAATGGGGGCATGATCACCGCAATCCGGTGGTGTTCTTGGGGTGGATTAGGGGGGGATGACATCAATCCTCCAGCTGCTCCACGCTGATATTCATAGCCAACGCCAACCGTTCCAGGCTGGATCGTCTCGGGTTGGCGTCAGGCTGCTCCAGCCGAGCCAAGGCGGACTGCTTCATCCCGGCCAGCTCCGCGAGCTTCTCCTGGGTCATGCCGAAATGCTCGCGCCAAGCCTTGATCAGGCTGTCGCCCTTGGAGTTCGCCTTGACCACATCGTTGGGGAACCAGACATCTGCCTCACCTTTTCCGGTCAACCGCTGATATTCATCCCAGGGGATAACCGCAAAGGCCGGTTTCCCGCCCTGCGTGATGATCTGCGGATCAGTATGTGCGCTCATCTCTCTTTTTCACCTCCTGAATGGATACAACCTTTATCCCGGAATCATGGTCAAACAGTACCCGATAACGGCCAACCCGCAGCCGATATTGATACTGATGACCGCGCAA
>JBAYUD010000118.1:0-6188 GCA_041675265.1 Desulfurivibrionaceae bacterium
TGGCATTGGCACAATTGACGGCCTGCTGCTCGATCTGGGTCTTTCTTCTTTGCAGCTGGATGCAAGCGGCCGCGGTTTCAGCTTTAAAGGCAGCGAGCCGCTTGATATGCGGATGGACCAGCGCCAGACGACCACGGCTGCCGAGCTTGTCAACGAAGCCTCCGAGGAAGAGTTGGCGGACATCTTTTTCTACTATGGCGAAGAGCGCCAGGCGAGAAGGATTGCCGAGCGGATTGTGGCGGAGCGGCGGAAGGAAAGGATCGTTTCCACGGATCAGCTCGTCGCCCTGGTGGATCAGGCCATTCCCAAGCGGTTTCATCCCAAGAAAATCCATGTGGCCACCAAGGTGTTCCAGGCATTGCGCATCGCCGTCAACCGCGAGCTTGACAGCCTTGAGCAGGTTTTGGCCGATGGAGCTGCCCTGCTCGCGCCAGGGGGCAAATTTTGTGTCATCTCCTTCCATTCCTTGGAAGATCGCCTGGTGAAACAGGCTTTTCGGGAAAACCCCCTGCTTGAGGTCGTCACCCAGAAGCCCCTTGTTCCTGGCCGCGCTGAATGTCTGCGCAATCCCAGGGCAAGAAGCGCCAAGTTGCGGGTTGCGGCAAGAGGACGAAGCTGAGATGCGGGATTACGCGAAAAAATATTCCGGCGCGGCCGGCAATCGGCAGAAGGTTTCCGGGAGAAGGGCGGGCGGGTCCGATCAGGATGGTCCCTACAAGATTATCGGGGCAGTAGCGATCGGGGCCATGCTGTTGGGGGTCGCGGGCAGCCTCTGGTTCGGCGTTGCCTTGCGGGACGGACTCGGCAGGCTTGACAAGGGCAAGCAGGAAAAAGTCGAACTTGCCGCAGCCAATGCGGCGCTCTCCGCGGAAAGGGACGCGTTGCTGCAGCAGGAAAAAATGGAAGCTGCCGCAGGGGGGCTGGGGTTGTTCCCGCCTTCTGCCAAGCAGATGAGAAGGCCATAGGCCCGGTATGAAGAAGCGGGCAATCGAGGGGCGGGACCGACGGCCTGTTATGGTGGGCGGAATTCTCTTGTTGGTGGCGGCGGTGTTTACCGTGGTTGCCATAAGAAGTCAGTTTTTTGATGAGAGCGGGCAGCAGGGAGCAGGTGACGGGCAAAAGGAGGAACAGGTCAGCGCTGTGCGGGGTGGTGGCCGGAGAAATATCTATGACCGGAATTTCATGGAGCTGGCGGTGAGTTTCCAGCGGAGTTCCTTGTATGCCAGGCCATTGGAGCTCGATGCGCCGGAAGATGTTGCCCGTAAGGTTGCAAAGATCCTCGAGCTTGACGAGAAAAGCATTCTCTCCGCCCTGAAGGGGGAAAGAAGTTTTGCCTGGCTGGGCAGGGATCTGAGCCGTGATAAGGCAGTGAAAATCGCCGACCTCAATCTGAAAGGGGTGTATCGCATCAATCAGGTGCAGCGGTTTTATCCGGGGAATCAACTTGGCGCCCATGTCATCGGTTTCTTGAAGGATGAGCAGGGGTTGGCCGGGGTCGAGTTTTATTATGACAGTGTTCTGCGGGGCGGGGGGGTGTATGACCCGAGACTGGCCGCCGCCGGGGTGAGCAGGAAAATAGCCGAAGGGAGTGACAGCGCCAGCCTCATCCTCACCCTTGATATCCATCTGCAGGATATCCTGGAGCAAAAACTTAAAGGGTTGGCGCTCAGCACGGGGGCCAAGGCCGGGGTGGCGGTGCTCATGGTCCCGGCCACCGGTGAGATTATCGGTCTGGCCAGTCTGCCGGATTATGATCCCAATCGGTTCTGGGAATTCAGCACGGAGGCGCGCAGGAACCGGGCCATTGAAGATGTCCTTGATCTTGGCGCAATGGATCGTCTGTTTCAAGCGGCGGCTGCCATGGATAACAGGCTTGGTAAGGGAAAAAGCGAGTTGGCGGGAGGCGGCGAACCAGTCCCTGAGCCGGAAGCAATCCAGCGTGCCGTCTGGAATGTGGTGCAGGAGGGCAGGTATATCTCTCCGGAGGGGGTTGGCTTTGCCCAGACCGTGGTGGGGCGCGACGACTTCAATGCATTTGCGGACAGAATCGGCTTGACCGTCAAGGGAGAGGTGGATTTGCCCGAGGCCATGTTTGCCCTAAAGGATTTGAGTGCCGGCCCGGCGAACAGGATGGCCGAAGGGGGCCAAACAGTAAGTCCCACTCCGCCGGCAAAGGTGATGGCCCCGCACGTTGACAAGGATTCTGTTCCGACGGCAACCCCGCTGGCGTTGCTGTCGGCGTTTTGCCGGTTGATCAATGGAGGTCAGGTGATGACTCCCCATGTTCTTCGTGCCGTGTGGCAGGATGAACAGGTGTGGGATGTGCCGGTCCGGCGGGGGATCGGAGAGTTTGCCGTGCGGCCCGAGGTAAGCGCCGGCATGCGGGATGAAATGAGAAAGGCTGCGGGTTCGGGCAGAGGGAGTTTCGTCATCGAATCCTTGCTGCAAAAAGATCTTGTTCCGCAGAGCCAGGTAAAACCGGCTGCCGAGGGTGCTCCGCAGCCGGCGAACGAGGCTGGTGAAAAGGCGGTGATGGGCCCGGTGGTAATGGAGAGCATTCTTCTGGGGCTGGCCCCGCTGGAAAATCCCGAGATCGCCATGATTGTCGTGCTTGAGGGTGCGCCTCTCGATCCGCAGGCCAAGTCGCCGGTTCGGGATTTTGCCGAAGAGATGATGCCGCAGGCCAGAACCGCTTTGCAGCATCAGGTGAAGCCTCCCTCCGCCAAGGAACTGGCGGTGCGTGAAATCGGCTATTACAAGAAAATGGAGTTGGTTCAGACGCAATCCGCCCTGCCCGCTGCTTTGGCGCAAGGACCACAGGGGCTTGTCATGCCCGATGTGCGGGGCATGAGCGGCCGCAAGGCGATGCAGGTTTTGCAGCCGTATGGGGTGCGCTTGCAGATTGCCGGGTCGGGGCAGGTGGCAAGCCAGTATCCCTTGGCCGGCGTGGCCTTGCGGGGCGTTGAGCAGTGCGTGTTGCACCTGAAAACGATGCAGTAGCGGACCGGGTACGGACATGGGGAAAAACAACAACCTTGCCGCGGTATCCTTACGGAAATTGGCCGAGGAGATGGAAATCGTGAACCTGGAGAGGTTGCCGGACACAGCGATACGCAGCATCACCGCCGATTCCCGCCAAGCGGGTCCGGGCGCGTTGTTTGTCGCGATCCCCGGGCTGACCGTGGATGGCCATGACTATCTTGAAGCTGCCGTAAAGAAAGGGTGCGCCGCGGTTCTGGTCGGCAAGGGTCGCTGCCGGGGCTGGAAGCATGGCAAGGTCGTCTGTCTGGAGGTTGCCGATACGCCAAAGGCTCTGGGGCAGGCGGCGGCAAGTTTCCATGGCCACCCTGCCCGGCGGATGCGCATGATCGGGATCACCGGCACCAACGGCAAGACCACGACCACCTATCTGCTGGAGTCGATCATCAAACAGGCGGGGGGCAATCCCGGGGTGATCGGCACCGTGAATTACCGGTACAACGCGGTGGAAATTCCCGCCCCGTTCACCACCCCGGATCCGGTAAGCCTGCACCGGATTCTGGCTGAAATGGCGGATAACGGCGTCACCCATGTCATCATGGAAACCTCCTCCCACGCCCTTGAGCAGAAAAGGGTGGCCGGCATCCTTTTCGATGCGGCGCTGTTTACCAATCTGAGTCGGGATCACTTGGATTTTCACGGGGATATGACCAGCTATTTCGCGAGCAAGAAGATGCTCTTCACCGAGTACCTGAAGGAGAACGGCAAGGCGGTGATCATCTGTGACAGCCATGACGACGCCGGTACCGACTGGGGTCGGCGGTTGCTCGCAGAACTGCGGGCAGACAAGTCCTTGGGCTACACGGGCAAAAAAGGGCGAACCCTGGTTGACTGTGGCTTTACCGGAACCACGGTGTCCGTGCGGGAGGTCCATGAGAGCCTGGCCGGAACAGAGGCCAGGCTGACTACTCCGGCGGGGGAGTTGGAGCTCCGTTCCGATCTGGTTGGCACCTTCAACCTGAAGAATCTCCTCGGTGCGGTCGGGGTGGCGGTGGCGCTGAACATTTCCGGGGAAAAGATTGTTGCCGGGCTGAAGCAAGCCCCAGCAGCCCCCGGACGATTGGAGAGGGTTCCGGCACCGGCAGGGGTCAGTGTGTTCGTGGATTTTGCCCACTCGCCGGATGCGCTGGCCAATGTATTGCAAACCATGCGCCGTCTGACCGCAGGACGCTTGATCGTAATTTTCGGTTGCGGCGGGGACCGCGATCGCGGGAAGCGGCCGCTGATGGGCAAGGTTGCCGGAGAAATGGCCGATGTGGTTGTGCTCACGTCGGATAATCCCCGGAGTGAACGGGCTGCCGATATCCTGCGGGACATCGAGGCGGGGATCTTGGAAACCTCCTTGCCGCGCCTTCGTCTTGAGGCCCTCCTTCAACAGGCAGCAATGCAGGGCTATGATATTGTGCCTTCCCGGCGAGAGGCGATCAGGGAAACCATCCGCCATGCCCGGTCAGGAGATGTGGTGCTGCTGTGCGGCAAGGGACACGAGACCTATCAGATAACCCCGGAGGGGAGATTTTTTTTCGATGACAGGCTTGAAGCCGCGGCCCAGGCTACGGTGGTCAACTGGTGATGGTCGGAAGAAGTAGGCAAGCTCTCAGAGAGGGGGAGGCATGATGGATCTGGCAATGGTGCGAAAAACAGGTGCTTGCGGCATGAAAAACGGAAGAACGGAAAAGAATTCCGGCTCTGGCGTCATGCAGAATCCGGTCTGGACGCTGTCCCAGGTGCTTTTGGCCACGGGAGGCAGGTTTCTCTCCGGCAGGACCGAGGCGGGATTCCGGCGGGTTTGTACGGACAGCCGGGCCATTCAGCCGGGGGATCTGTTCGTGGCTCTGCGCGGTGAGAATTTTGACGGCCATGCGTATCTCGGGCAGGCCGTGGAAAAAGGGGCAGCCGGATTGGTGGTTGATACCCCGCCTGAGAAGATGGTGCCGGTGCCGGTGGTCTTGGTTGCGGATACCCTCCGAGCCCTCGGGGATCTGGCCGCCTACCGGAGATCGTTGATGCCGGATCTGCAGGTGGTGGGGATAACCGGAAGCTGCGGCAAGACCACGGTCAAGGAGATGATCGCCGCGATTCTGTCCAGGGAATACAACGTGCTGAAGACGCAAGGGAATTTCAACAACCTGATCGGGCTGCCGCTCTCCCTGTTGCCGGTGGAGTTCCACCACGATTTCGCGGTGATGGAGATGGGGATGAACCAACCCGGCGAGATCGCCCGGCTCACCGAGATTGCGGATCCGGACATCGCCTGCATCACCAATGTGCAGGATGCTCATCTTGCGGGCTTGAGCGACATCGCCGGAGTGGCTCGGGCCAAGGGCGAGCTCTTTGCCGGAATCAAGGCCTGGGGCAAGCTGGTGGTCAATATTGATGATAAAAGGGTCCGGGGCATCGCCCGGCGGTGCAGCCAGAAAAAAATTACCTTTGGCCGCAACCCCAAGGCGGATATCCGCGGTCTTCGCTTGCGCAGCCTGGGTGAACGCGGGATGGCCTTTACTCTGCAGATCGGCGTCAACGAGGCCCGGGTGAAAATCCGTGGTCTTGGGGCGCATAATGTGCAGAACGGACTGGCTGCGGCTGCCATGGCCCATGCGGCTGGGGTTAAATTTGCGGATATCGTGGCCGGGCTTGAGAGTTTCGCGCCCTTTGAAAAAAGGCTCCAGGTGCAGAAGCTCATTGGCGGGATCAGGCTGGTGAACGACGCCTACAATGCCAACCCCTCTTCGATGCTGGCCGCGCTTGAGACCCTGCACCAGATGGATCGCAGTCATAAAAAAGTGGTTGTCCTCGGAGACATGCTTGAGCTTGGGGCACAGAGTGCCGGAGCCCATCAGGACATCGGCAGGGCAGTGGCGCGGCTCGGCTTCGACGGGCTGCTGGCAGTGGGAGAATTTGCCGAAACCCTGGTCGGTGCCGCCCGAAAGGGTGGGATGGACAAGAAAAAGGCGCTCTTTTTTGCCAAAAAGGAGCAGGTCAGCGACTGGCTGCGCGAAAGCATCGCCACCGGCGCTCTGCGGCCTGGGGACTGGGTGCTGGTCAAAGGCTCGCGCGGGATGCGGATGGAAACAATCACTCACGATCTGCTTGAGAAGCAGGGCTAAGGACAGCCGCCATGCTCTATCATCTTCTCTATCCGCTCCACA
>JBAYUD010000119.1:0-5723 GCA_041675265.1 Desulfurivibrionaceae bacterium
ATCACCAAGAAGATCAGCCCCCACATGCTCCGCCACTCCTTTGCCACCCACCTGCTGGAACATGGCGCGGATCTCCGCTCCGTGCAGATGATGCTGGGCCATGCCGACATCGCCACCACCCAGATCTACACCCATGTGGACAGCAACCGCCTCAAGTCCGCCCACCAGAAATTCCACCCCCGGGGCTGATTTTCCCGTCCCCCTCCGCTCCATCCATTGTCACCCCGCCCCCGATGGTCTATAGTTGAAAAAGGAATGGGCACACACCCTGCGGAGGCATTACCAGCTATGGAAGTCATCACCACCCATGTAAACGCCGATTTCGACGGGCTGGCCTCCATGATCGCCGCGCACAAGCTCTACCCCGAGGCGGTGCTCGCCTTTTCCGGCTCTCAGGAAAAAAACCTCCGGGACTTCCTCGCCCAATCGGTGCAATACCACTACACCTTCCAGCGGCTGAAAAACATCCCCCAGGAGCAGATCCGACGGCTCATCGTGGTGGACACCCGCCAAGCCTCCCGCATCGGCGATTTCAGCCAATGCCTGAACAACCCCGGCCTGGACATCCACCTGTACGACCACCATCCCGACACCCCCGGCGATCTGCACGGTTCGGTGGAACATGTCCGGCCGGTGGGCTCCACCACCACCATCTTTGTCCAGCTCCTGCGCGAAAAATCCCTCCCGCTCACCCGGGACGAGGCCACCGTCATGGCCATGGCCATCTATGAGGACACCGGCAACTTCGCCTTCGACACCACCAGCCCGGAAGATCTGGAGGCCGCGGCCTGGCTGCTTGGTCAGGGGGCGAACCTCAACGCCATCTCCCAGTTCATCGCCCAGGAACTCACCACCCAGGAAGTCGCCCTGCTCCACGCCCTGATGAAATCCGCGCACACCTACACCATCCACGGCCTGGATCTGGTGGTGGCCAAGATAGAACTCCCTGAATATGTTGATGAATTTTCCGTCATTGTCCGGCGTTTCATGGTGATGGAGAATCTCGACACCCTTTTTGCCCTGACCCACATGGGTGGGCGCACCCAACTCATTGCCCGCAGCCGGATTCCGGAGGTGAATGTGGGCGCCATTGCCCGCGATTTCGGGGGCGGCGGCCATGCCTCGGCCGCCTCGGCCACCATCAAGGATCTCACCCTGATCGAGGCGGAAGAACGGCTGATCCAGCTCCTGCACAAACATGTCCGCCCGCAGCGCATGGCTAGAGAACTCATGTCCTCGCCGGTGATCTCCGGCCCGCCGACGCTTACGATCAACGAGGCGGACGAGCTGCTCAACCGCTACAACATCACGGTGCTGCTCATCGTCAATGAGCAACACGAAGCCATCGGCCTCATCTCCCGTCTGGTGGTGGGCAAATCCATCCACCTGGGGCTGGGGGACTCCCCGGTGAACGACTACATGACCACCGATTTCGCCACCCTGCCCCCCACCGCCACCCTGGCCGATATCCAGGAACTGATCATCGGCAACCGCCAGCGCTTCATCCCGGTGGTGGAAGCAGGCAAGGTTCTGGGGGTCATTACCCGCACCGATCTGCTCCACCTGCTGGTCAACGATCCGGCCCACATCCCGCGGAGGTTGCTGGCCGAGACCGACCAACCCTCCACGGCCCGCAACCGCAACCTGACCGGCCTGATGGCCGAGGTTCTAAACCGCGAGATCATCCTCCTGCTGCAAACCCTTGGCGAAGTGGCGCAGGAGACCGGCTGCCATGCCTATGCAGTGGGCGGTTTTGTCCGCGACCTGCTGCTGCACATCAAAAATCTCGATCTCGACGTGGTCATCGAAGGCGACGGGTTGGCCTATGCCAAGAAACTGGGAAAAAAACTGGGCGGCAGGGTGCGCACCCATGAGAAATTCGGCACCGCCGTGGTGAAACTGCCCGACGGGCTCAAGATCGACATCGCCACCGCCCGGCTGGAATACTACGAATATCCGGCCGCCATGCCCACCGTGGAGCTGAGCTCCATCAAGCTCGACCTCTACCGCCGCGATTTCACCATCAATGCCATGGCCATCCACCTCAACCCGGACACCTTCGGCACCTTGGTGGACTTTTTCAACTGCCAGAACGACCTGAAAGACCGGCAGATCAGAATCCTGCACAACCTGAGCTTTGTGGAAGACCCCACCCGGATCTTCCGCGCCATCCGCTTTGAGCAGCGCATGGGCTTCAAGATCGGCAGGCACACGGAAAAGCTCATCAAAAACGCGGTGAAGATGGAGCTGTTCGACCGCTTCTTCGGCCACCGGTTTTTCAACGAACTCACCTCCATCCTCTCCGAGGAAAATCCCCTCCCGGCCATCAACCGCATGGCGGACCTGGGGTTGCTGCGGTTCCTTCACCCCACCCTCCGCATCGATCCCAAGCTCACCACGGTTTTGGAGGAAACCCGGCAGGCCCTTGCCTGGCACCGGCTCCTCTACCTTGACCAGCCGTGCCGCCAATGGCAGGTCTACCTGCTGGCCCTCATGACCAGCCTCACCACCCGGGAGGTCTCGGCCTTTTGCGAGCGCTTCGAGGTGCCGCTTCGGCACCGGCAGTTTCTTGTCCGGGAAAAGGTCGCTGTCACCCGCATTGCCCAGATCATGAAACGCGCCATACCGGAAAGTGCCAGCGGGCTCTATCACCTGCTCAAGGATCTTTCCCCGGAGGGGCTTCTGCATCTCATGGGAATCACGAAAAAGAAATCCGGCAAAAAAGCCGTTTCCCTCTATGTTACGGAGTGGAGCCACCTCAAGCCGGAAACCGACGGCAACGACCTGGAAAAAATGGGCTATCTGCCGGGGCCGCTCTATGGTACCATCCTGCGCTGCCTGCTCAACGCCCGGCTGGATGGCCTGGTGCATGACCGGGCCACGGAAACCGCCTTTATCAAGGAACATTTTTCTCCCCCGGAACACTAACCGCCCATGAACCTCCCCAAGCTCATTCAGGAAATCGCCATCCTTGCCCCCCCGTTTCTGCTGGCCCTCACGGTCCACGAGTTTGCCCACGGCTTTGTCGCCTACAAACTCGGCGACCCAACGGCCCAACGGCTGGGCAGGCTCAGCCTCAATCCCTTGCGGCATCTTGACCCCCTCGGGGTCTTGGCCTTTCTGATCATGAAGATCGGCTGGGCCAAACCGGTGCCGGTGGATGCCCGCTATTTTAAAAACCCGCGCAAGGACATGATTTGGGTCTCGCTGGCCGGGGTTTCCGCCAACTTGGCTCTGGCCGTGGCCAGCGGCCTTGCGGCCCGGCTGCTGATTCCGCTCGCGAATCTGCTGCCCATGGCGATCTTCTGGCCGCTCATCCAAATGATCGCAGCCAGCGTCTGGATAAACGTGATGCTGGCGATCTTCAATCTGATCCCCATCCCCCCCCTGGACGGCAGCCAGGTGCTCAGCAACCTTCTCCCCCGCGAGATGGCCAGGATGTACAACAAGCTGGAGCCCCTCGGCTTCATCATCCTGCTGGCTCTGTTTTACACCGGCATCATCCCCAGGATCATGCACCCCCTGATCTCCTTTGCCCAAGGGCTGATCCTGGGCTGAAAATTTGTTCCTTGCCCGGCTTGCTTCCATGCTACACTTGAATTGCCTGCGAAAAACCCGCCGTTGCCGGGAAACACAAACCAGGAAGGCATACAATGAGCCCGGATAGCCCGAACATCCATGAGGTGCTTGCCTACGAGATTAAAAAGGAGATCGCGGACCGGTATTTCGGCTTTCGCAAACTCATCGAGGACGACAAACTCGACTTTGCCGAAAAAACCCGGCAATACTCCTTTATCCTGGAAAAACGCATCAGCTTTGACCTGATCCGCATCTACATCGTCCTTAAAAACGAAGAGCTCATCCAGCGGTTTTTATCGCTTACCGGCCTGCCCAAGGATCTTTTCTACGACCCCTACCTGACCCAATCCAACACCATCCGGCAAAGGGTTTTCTCCGGGGTGCGCATCCACGGTCTCTTCCATGCCTGGCGCTTTAAAAACCTGGTATTCGACTGCTACAAGCGCCTTGAGGTGCATGTGGCCGAATACCGGGCCAGATTTGACGAACTCCATAAATATCGCGAGGAAATCAACGAAGAAATCGAGACCTTCTACCGCCAGAACGACCTGGGCTCCATCATGGGGTTCCTCAAAACCCTGGGCGACCCAAACAAGGCGGGCAGCATGGAAGGCGGCATGGAGGTAGGGATGGCCCAGAACATGGAGGCCAAGATGCACATCACCCCGCAGCTGCCGCCGGAACACTTTCTACCGGTTATCCAGTCGCTGCCGCCCCTGGCGAGCATCAAGGGGGAGCTCAAAAGCATCATCCGTGCCGCCTACGAGGACCACGGCGCGGAACTGATTCAACTTTTGGCCAAGCAACCCGGTACGACCGCACGCTGACCCCTGCGGTGAAATTTTATTTTGCTTTTTAGGAAGACACCCGGTATGCTACTCGGTAACACGTTAATTATTAATGTAACACTGGAGAAGCCTATGAAATTCCGCCCTGCATCTCGTATCCACCATCTGTCAGCCCCGGTTGTATTCTTCAGCATCCTCTTCTGCTCGCCCACCGCTTTTGCCGCCCACCCGTTGATCACAGACGACACGGGCACCATGGGCACAGGTAAGGCCCAGCTGGAAATAAATGGCGAATATGGACATGACAAAGAAGATGGCGTTACCACCAAGACAACCCAGGGCGACGCCTGTTTCTCCTATGGGCTCAGCGAATCGGTGGATCTCGTTATCGATCTCCCCTACCTGCATTATCGGGAAAAAACCGAGGACGCCACTGTCAGCGAAAATGGCTTCTCCGACACCGCCATAGAAGTAAAGTGGAGATTTTATGAGCACGACGACCTAAGCCTTGCCATCAAGCCAGGGCTCACCCTGCCCACAGGGGATGACGACAAAGGCTTGGGCGCCGGCAAGACAACCTACAGTCTCTTTTTCATCACCACCAAGGAAATGGACCCATGGGCCGTCCACCTGAACTTCGGCTATATCAGAAACGAGAACACTCTGGACGAAGAAAAGAACATCTGGCATGCGTCCATCGCCTCCACTGTTGCTTTAACCGAGAAGCTCACCGCAGTTGCCAACCTCGGGGTTGAAAGCAACACGGACAAACTCGCCGGCACCGATCCCGCTTTCGCCCTGGCGGGATTGGTTTATGCCCTGTCTGAGGAGGTTGATCTCGATTGCGGGATAAAATACGGGCTCAACGATCCCGAAACCGACCGCACCGTGCTTGCCGGGCTTACCTGGAAGTTTTAGCTATTTTTTTCGAGCAAACAAAAAGGGCCAGCCTGAAGTTCCAGGCTGGCCCTTTTTGTTTGAACCTTGAAAATGGTGGAGGCGGCGGGAGTTGAACCCGCGTCCGAAAATACTCCCCTCCCGATATCTACATGCTTAGTTCTGTTTAGCTGCTTATCGTGCCTCATCCCCTCCAGAACAAGAGGCTTTCGGCACTATCCTACTGAATTTCGCCATCGATGCGGCAGGCGCGCACCGTAGGCTATCCCGCTAGTCGACGTTCTTTCCGGCCGCGCAGGAGTAGGCCGGAAGACCGGTAGCATTTAAGCTGCTACAGCGTAAGAATAGTCGTCTGCGACTATATTTTGCTCTACCTATTTTACGAGGTTGGTAGAAACCTCGGCATGCAACCTGAGCTTACATATCCCCGTCGAACCCGTTTCGCCCCCCTGTTTGAAT
>JBAYUD010000120.1:0-5721 GCA_041675265.1 Desulfurivibrionaceae bacterium
ATGCGCGGCACTCCTTCGATTTCCGAGGTCTGCAGATCCAGGACCATCTGCACCGAATCCGCCACGGTGCCCATCGCGACCGTTGCCTCATCGATCGTGGTTTCCACGATCATCACACAGGTGCTCTTTGTCTGGACAACAGGTTCCATGCCCAGCCGGCATCCCAGGTCCAGCACCGGCACCACATTGCCGCGCAGGTTGATTACCCCGCTGATATACGAGGGCATCCTGGGAATCTTGGTCATGGTGGACATATCCAGCACCTCGCGCACCTTGGCGATGTCGATGGCAAAATCCTCATCGCGGAGGGTGAAGGTCAGATACTGGTTGCTCTTGTTTTCATCGGGATTCAAAGCGATCATGACGTTCTCCTTTGCAGGTGGGGAAGCAACGTTTTTTTATATGCCGTGCTCAACCGTTTTAATACCTGACAAATTCGGCATCAGGCGCTGTTTCCTGCAGGGCCACGCGAAAACCGGCAGGGGGATGAGAGGGTTGGCTCATGCCCTTGTCTTCATCCACAACCTGTTCGGCAAGGAATACAGCCCCGGTTTCCCGGAGTTTGGGCAGTCCCTTTTTCACCTCCCTTAAGCGGGGGGCAGGCCGGGTTTCCGCCTGTGGCCGGGCTGCGGGCTTTCTCATGGTCGCGCCGCGATCCATCTTGAAAAATCCCGCGGTTTCCATGAGCTGCGCCCCCTGACTGGCCAATTCCTCGCTGGTGGAGGCCATCTCCTCGCTTGCCGAGGCATTCTGCTGGATCACCTGATCGAGCTGCTCGACAGCCTTGGCGTTCTGGGCGATGCCCTGGGCCTGCTCACTGGCCGAAGCATTGATCTCCGACACCAGATCCGCTGTTTTTTGGATCTCCGGAACCATCTTTGCGATAAGCGTTCCGGCCTTTTCCGCGATCTCGACGCTGGAACCGGCCATGCTGCCGATATCCTTGGCCGCGCTCTGGCTTCTTTCCGCCAACTTGCGCACCTCGGCCGCGACCACGGCAAAGCCCTTGCCGTGCTCTCCGGCCCGGGCCGCCTCGATGGCGGCATTCAGGGCCAGCATGTTGGTCTGCCGGGAAATTTCCTCGATAATCAGGATATTTTCCGCGATGTTCCGCATGGCGGCAACGGTTTCCACCATGGCCTCGCCGCCCTCCTTGGCGTCGGCGGCGACCTTGGTTGCTATTGCCGCGGTTTCCCTGGCGTTGTCAGCGGTATGCGCCACCGTGCTGCTCATCTCTTCCATGGCGCTGGAGATTTCCTCCACCGAAGCGGCAGCCTGGGTTCCGCCCTGGCTCATGCTCGCGGCGGAAGCGCTTATCTGCCCGCTGCCCGCGGCAACCTGTTCCGCCGCCTCCTGGCAATGAACGGCGAAATTGGTCAGATTCTCCACCATGGAATTCAGGTTGTTCCTGATTTCGTTGAAGTCGCCGTTGTAGTTGTCGGTGATCTTGGGGGGGATATCGCCCTTGGCGATGCGGTCCACATATTCGGCCGCCACGTTCAGGGGGCCGATGACCGCATCCAGGGTCTGGTTGACCCCCTCGACGATCTTCCGGAAATCGCCCTGGTGTTTGGAGGCATCGGCCCGGGTGGCGAGCCTGCCGTCCACCGCCGCCTTGGAGAGCAGGTTGGCGTCCGAGACCAGGGCATTGATCGCCTGGACGCAGATGTTGTAGGAACCGGCAATGGTCTGGAAGGTATCGCGGACCATGGCGGTGTCGGCATCTCCCTCGGCGGGAGTGAGGGTGTTGGTGGTCTCTCCGAGGGAGAGTTTTGTCAGGCTGTTAACCACCTTTTCCGTCTCCGCGTTCTGGTAATCGGCAACCTTCCGCGCCAAGCGGGTGGCCTTTTTGATCGCGGTCTGGTCGGAAACCACCTCAAAGGCGCCGATGACCTTGCCTGCCTCATCACGGAGCGGGGTGCCGCTGTAAGCGATATCCAAATCCACGCCGGCAGCCGGATGGGCGTCGGTTTCGCCGTCGGCAACGCGCCCGTCCCTGATGGCCTGGCCACAGGCGCATCTGTCTGTTCTGCAATCCGAGGTCTTGAAATGATCGTAGCACTTGCTGCCGATCAGCTGGGCCTGGGTCTTGCCGCCTGCCTTGGCGCCCAGTTCGTTCATGTATTGAATGGTGAAGTCATTGTCGATGATCATTGCCGGGGCCGGCATGACATCCAGCAAGCCGACCAACCGGGAGATGGTGTTATTGACCCCCTCCACGATCTTGTGGAAATCCCCCTGGTGCTTGGAGGTGTCGGCCCGGGTGGCGAGCCTGCCTTCCACTGCCGCCTGGGAGAGCATCGAGGCGTCGGCAACCAGACTGTTCACCGCGTCGATGCAGCCGTTGAGGTTGTTTTTGATCTCGTTGAAGTCACCGTTGTAGTTGTCGGTGATCTTGGGTGGAATGTCGCCCTTGCTGATGCGGTCCACATATTCGCCGGCCACGTTCAAGGGGCCGATGACCGCATCCAGGGTCTGGTTGACTCCTTCCACGATCCCGCGGAACTCGAAGTTGATCTTCTCCACGTTGCCGCGGGTGGCCAGTTGTCCCTTCACCGCCGCCTCGGTCAGGCGCTTGGACTCGTCAAGCAGCGACTTGAGGATGGCGCCGATGTTGCCCTTGAGATAAAAACCGATGGCCAGAGCCAGCCCGATCACCGTAATGACAACGACGATCATGCTCTTTTTGATCAGACCGGACCGGGTCTCTGCCGCCAGGGCGGCATCTTCCGCGACTTTTTGATTGATATCCGTAATCTTATGCAACAGGTCTTCGGCAGTACGGAAGGTTACCCCGGAAACCTCCAGTGCGTGGTGGCTCAGTTGTTTGTAGGCCGCGCTTTCGTTCCCGGCGCGGTAAGCCTGGCTCAGGCGGATGGTTTCCAGGGCGTCTTTTTTCCATGCCTCCCAGGCCGGGACGAACTCTTTCCACAGTGCAGCTTCTTCCGTGGTCTGGGGAAGCGGTTCATATATTTTATAGGCTTGCTCCGCCTTTGCCAGTTCGTCGGTAATGTGCTTATACTCACGCTCGACTCTGGCCATCGGCAGATCGGGGGTGTTCAAGGTCCGCTCCGCCGCCTTGACCGCGGTCTGTGCCTGTTGGATGATCAGCAGATTCTGGATACTCGGCAGACGAACCACGGAGATTTCCTCCTGAAATCCCATGAGCTGGTTGATGCCGTAGTAACCGAAGATGCCCATGGCTGCGGAAATAACGGTTACCAGACAGAAGCCGGAGATGATTTTTTGTCCTAGTCTCATGGTCTTGAACATGGCGGATACCCTCTCTTTTTTAGTGAAGGTAGCAGCAGACTGTGGTGAGCGCGAAGTCGCTCCACAACAGCTACGATACCTTCTTATGACTCTGTCTTTTTGTAGACCTGGGCGTCAGGCACCACCTGGGTGAACAGACCGGCCACCTCACCGGGCAGCTTTTGGGTGTTCTCCGTGGTCAGATATCCACCAGGCGCCAAGGCCCGGTGAAACATTCTGAACACCTCCACCCGTTCCTTGGGTTGAAAATGCAGGAGCACGTTCTTGCAGACCACCAGGCAGTAGTCATTCTCCGCCGGCGTGAGCGAGAGCAGATCATGGTAGCGGAACCGCACCCGGCTGCGCAGCTCATCCCGCACCCGGTAATGCCCCGGTTTTGCGGCAGGCTCGAAATATTTGCCCAGCAGGTTCGCAGGCGTCCGCCTCAGCTCATCGCCGTGATAGATCGCCTCGCTGACCACCTCGCCGAAGCGGTTGGCGCTGTCATGGTCGGTGGCATCGATCCGCACGTTCTTGAAACCGAAGCGGTTCATCCGTTCGGCCAGGATCATGGCCAGGGTATATGTTTCCTGTCCCAGGGCGCAGCCTGCATCCCAGATCTTGATTTTGCTCCTGCCGCTGGCGTAGGGGATCATCTGATCGACTGCGTGCTCCAGGGTGGGCTGATCGCGCATGAAGAAGGTGAAGGCCATGGTCAACAAGCTCCTTAAGGTTGGCCAACGGCCGCCTGATGGCATAATGGGGAAACCGTCCGCTGTGTTGCCGGGTCGATCGATATTCCCCGGCAGGCCTTGATCACCTGCTGCATCCGATTCCGGTAACACGCTTCATGGGTCTTGCGGACATTCTCCCGGCAGCTGGGGTGGCCGGCCATCTGCTCGGCCAGTTGGAATTTCAGCTCCAGGCTGCGCAGCTTGCGGATATCAATAAAGGGGCAATCCTGGGTTGCCTCGCGAAAGGGGCATTTGATGAACAACCCGAAAAGGCGCATGGTAAGCAAATACTGTTGATTACTGGAATGCATTGGTCCTCCTTTCCGAAAGTGGCTCCGGCTTGATCTTATGTTTTTTTGGTGGATACTCGGGTGCTGGGTTCGGTGATGTTTTGATTGTAGAGAAAGACGAAAGGAAAAATATATACGAGGAGATACGTATTTATACCGAGGGGGATTGCGCAGGAATGATACGCGTCGGAAGGGGAAGTGGTTTTAACTCCCTGTCTTTTCGGGTATCCGGTTGCCTGTCACACCTTGACAGCATGTTTTTTTTCATCGATACTTTTTTACAGGTGTTGCCGGAAACGTTGTCACGGTTTCCAATTCGGATACATGAGGATGTCCATGCCTGGAAAGCCGACCTACGCGGAACTGGAAAAACAGGTGAAGGAGCTGGAAGATCGTTGTTCCCTGCTCTCCGTGAACATGGATTCGTTTTTCGTGGAGGCGCCGGCCGGGCTTGCCCTGTTCGACAGGGAATGCCGATATGTCGGAATCAACGAGACCCTTGCCGAATTTAGTGGGCGCAGTGTTGCGGATCACCTCGGCAGGCAACCCCGTGAGTTGTTGCCTGCCTCTGCTGCCGCGGAAATCGAAGAGGGCCTCAAGCGGGTATTGGCAACCGGCGAGGCGGCCTGCAACAGAGAGATCAGCACCGAGCTGCCCGGGGTGCCGGGAGGGGTGCGTCACTGGTTGCATTCCCAATTTCCCGTCCATGATTGCCAGGGGGATATTGTCGGGGCAGGAGTGATTGTGGTCGAAATAACCGAGGTCAAACGGTTGCAGACCGAGTTGTTTCAGAAAGAACTTTTTCTGCAGCTGCTGTTCAAAAATCTTCCTCAGAAGATTTTTGTGAAGAATGTCGAGTCAACCTATCTGTACTGCAATGAAAATTTTGCCCGGGATATGGGAATCACTCCTGACGGGATAGTCGGCAAGAGGGATACTGACTTCTTTCCCAACGATTTTGCGGAAAAATACCGGGCGGACGACCGGCGGGTCATGACTTCCGGCAAGACAGAGGAAACAGAGGAGATGTATCTTGTCGGGGGAGAAGAACGGACTGTGCACATGGTCAAAGCCCCGATTGTCTCCGGGGAAGGAGGATCGGTCGGCCTGGTCGGGATTTTTCACGACATCACGGCCCGCAAGCAGGCTGAGACGGCGCTGACGAAATACCAGGCCGGATTGGAACGATTGATCGCAGAGCGGACTATCGACCTGCAGTCAACCAATACAATGCTGTTGGATGCCATTGCCCGCGGCCAGGATCTCCAAGAAGAATTATCCCTGAGCGAAAGAAGATACCGGGAGGTTGTCGAGGGAACCGAAGACTTGATCACCCAGGTGGATTCGCAAGGCAGGTTGCTCTTTGTCAATCATGCCGCTCAGAAAATCTTCGGCTTGGAACCGGAGGAATGTCTCGGCCTCTCGGCCTTCGACTTTGTGCATCC
>JBAYUD010000121.1:0-5691 GCA_041675265.1 Desulfurivibrionaceae bacterium
CGTGTCGTTGTGAGGTCTGCTGTGACTGCCCATGTTTCTATTTCTCCCGCGCTTGTGCCGAATATTGTTGGATGAATCTGTAGTTAAATAACGGAAAATTCCATAAAGGGAAAGGGTAAATATAAGAGAATTCTTGCATTCGGGAAAAAATGTTTTATGAAACACCGGGGAGAGGGGTATTGCTTTTCCGTGCCCGGCACTGATTTCTTCTGTGACATTAGAGGTGAAAGATGACAAATACCATTGCTTCAACACGGCTGACCATCCTGTTGCCCGCGGGCCGTCTGCCCTTGGCGATCATGGACAAGGCCAATGAACTGGCGAAAAAATATCAGCTGGAAATCTACCTGAGCACCATGCAGAATTTGCGGCTCATGGGCATCCGGGAGGAGGATCTCCCTGCGATCCGCGGGGAACTGGCCGCGCTGGGCGCCCAGTTCAAGGGGCCGGGCAAGTTCCCGATTCCTCGGGTCTGCATCGGGGTTCGCGACTGCTCCATGGGCGTCGGCGATCCGGAGCGGATCTCCGGTCTGATCCTCGAAAAGTTCAAGGATCGGGAAAAAACCAAGCAGAAGTTCAAGATCGCCATCTCCGGCTGCACCCTGGGGTGCCCGGGGGTGCTGACCACGGATATCGGCATCATGGCCACCCGCAAGGGTTTTGATCTCTATGTGGGCGGCAAGGGCGGCCCCAGCCCACGGGTTGGCCGCAGGATTCTTCGGGATCTCGATGAGCAGGGGGTGGTGGCTGCGGTGGCGGAGTTGGTGGAGTTCCACGACGCCCACACCGAGACCAAGCAGCGGATGGCAAAGTTGCTCGATCATCCTGATTTTCCGTATAAAGAGGCGGTGTAGATCCGGTTCCGAGAATTTTTGCGTGGCCAGAAAAGGGGGGTTGACCCGGCATGATTGATATTCCCATGGTGCAACCCGAGATCTTCTTTGCCGCGGGCGTGCTGTTTTTCGCCTATTTCATCCGCGGCATCGCCGGCTTCGGCTCGGCGCTGATTTCCGTGCCGTTGCTGGCCCTTTTTTTTCCTGTTTCCCAGGTGGTGCCGCTGATCGGTCTGTTGGACTGGCTGGCCTCGGTCAGCCAGGGGTTGCCCAACCGGCGGCTTATCCGCTGGCCCGATCTGTTGCCGCTTTTGCCCTTTACCGTGCTGGGCGTTGCCACCGGCCTTTATCTGCACACCATTCTGGCCCCGGCCAGCCTGCTTTTCGCCCTCTCCATCTTTATCATGCTCTACGCGGCCTATGCCTTGCTACCGTTTCCGTCCCTGCACGGAGGGCGGTGGCTGGCCGGTCCCGCCGGAGTGCTGGGGGGCACGGTGGGCGCCCTTTTCGGCACCGGGGGGCCGTTTTATGTGATCTACATGACCCTGCGGCAGCTCGATAAAACCGAGTTCCGCACCACCATCGCCGCGGTTTTCGTGATCGACGGGCTCTGCCGGATCGTGGGCTTCTCCCTGAGCGGTTTTTATACCCTGCGGATCATGGCGCTTTTTGCGGGGATTATACCCATTGCCGCCCTGGCCCTTTGGCTGGGCGGGAAGGTGCATGTGCGGATCAGCCATGTCGCCTTTGTCCGGCTGGTGAGCATGATTTTGCTGGGCAGCGGGATTGCCCTGCTGGTAAAGGCGCTTAAAGTCTAGTACCTCGTAACCCTTAATATTTTTGAAAAACTCCCCTCCCCCTGCGGGAGGGGTTGGGGGTGGGGGTAGCGACAACCTGCTGAGATAATGGCAACTTCCCCCCTCTCCCTAACTCTCCCCCGCAAGGAGGGAGGGAACTCATTTGATGTCGATTAAAAAGTTACAAGGTGCTAGGCTTTTTCCGCCCTTGGTTGAGAGGGTGTCGTAATCAAAGGAAAAAAGGAAGGACTCAATGCACATCCTCGCACAACTGAAAAAATATTCCGCCGAACTGGTCGACCTGCACCATACCCTGGCCCTCATGCAATGGGATCAGGAGGTGCGGATGCCCCGTCGGGCAGCGGAAGGGCGGGCCGGGCAGTTTGCCACCCTGAGTGCGCTGGCGCATCGCCGGGAGGTGTCTCCGGAGCTTGGCGCCCTGCTGGCCGAAGCAGAGGCGCAAAAAGAGTCCCTCTCCGTGGAGGACCGCGCCCTGCTGCGGGTCATGCGCCGCAGCTATGACCAGAATACCAAGCTGCCCGAGGAGTTTGTAGCCGAGTTTTCCCGCCTTACCTCCCAGGCCCAGATGGCCTGGCTCGAAGCACGGGAGCAGTCCGATTTCGCCATTTTTCAACCCCTGCTGGAACGGCTGGTGGTGTTGTCCCGGCAACAGGCCGAATATCTGGGCTACACCGCCCACCCCTATGACGCGCTGCTCGATCTCCACGAAGAGGGGCTCACCACCGCCCGGGTGGAGGCGATGTTCACCGAGCTGCAAGCGCCCCTGGTTGGCATGGTCAAAAGGTTTTCCGGCCGTCTGGCCCCTTTGTCCTTTGGCGAGCCCTTTTCTTCCTCCGGCCAGGAACAGTTTGCCGAACACCTTCTGGTGGCCATGGGGTTTGATTTTTCCCGGGGCTGCCTGGCCCGCTCACCCCATCCCTTCACCACCACCCTGGGGCACCACGACCGGCGCATCACCAACCGCTATGCGCCCAGAAGCCTGGATTTTATCTTCGGCGCCTTGCACGAGGGCGGGCACGCCCTCTACGAGCAGGGCATTGACGAGCGTTTGGCCAACAGCCATCTCGATGACGGGGTTTCCCTGGGCATCCATGAGTCCCAATCCCGCTTTTGGGAGAATGTCGTGGGGAGAAGCCGACCCTTTTGGCAGCGGTTTTTCCCGGAACTGCAGCGCTCCTTTCCCGGCCAGTTTGCGCACACCGAGCTTGATGATTTTATTAGGGGGATAAACGCGGTGACCCCCGGCCTGATCCGGGTGGACGCCGATGAGGTGACCTACAACCTCCATGTCCTGATCCGGTTCGAGATTGAAAAGGGGCTGATCGAGGGGAGTCTGGAGGTTGCCGATCTGCCCCGGGTCTGGCGGGACAAATACCGGCAGTACCTCGGGGTGGAGGTCGAATCCGACGCCGACGGGGTTTTGCAGGACATCCACTGGGCCCACGGCAGCTTCGGTTATTTCCCCACCTACACCATCGGCAATCTGGCTTCGGCCCAGATCTGGGAGGCCTATAGGAAGCATGACCCCGCTTTCACTCAAACCCTTGCCGAGGGGAACCTGACAAAGATCAAGGAATGGCTGGTCCGAGAGATCCATGGCCATGGCAGCGTCTATCCGCCCGAGGAGCTGCTGACGCGGGTAACGGGCGCACCGCTCTCCGCTCGCCCCTTCCTGGCCTATCTTGAGGAAAAATTCAGCGCGCTTGCCGGGTGATCCGTGCGGCATGCGTGCTCCTTGTTTGCCCATCCGCGCAGGTCCGGTGATTTTAGCGGCGCAGAGAGGCGGGAGGGGGTATAATGATTTCCTTGTCCGTTGGGAATACTGGGTAGATAAAGAGCCTCTTGCACAATAAGGGATGTTTCAGGTCGTTATTCCGGAGAAAGCCGGAATCCAGGCATTTTTGCTGGTTTTTCCAGCCCTGGACCCCGGCTTTCGCCGGGGTGGCTTCATTTTGCAAGAGGCTGTAAGAAATTCATGAGAGCTGTTATGAGACCTCTTCGTTTATTGCTGGTGTCGGCGCTGTTTTTTTGCGCGCTCGGCGGGACTCTTTCCCCGGCGCGGGCCGGCCAGGATCCCTTTCCTCAGTACGACTGCATCACGCCCAATGTCGTTTTCTGGCGCGATATCTATGGCAAGTATCCCTCCAGCCAGGGGGTGCTCCACGACAAGCGGGATCTGAACATTATCTATGAGGTGCTGGATGTCGAGGGAACCTGGGAAACCGGGGCCAGGGAACGGGACCGGCAGAAGATAGAAAGAGTCAAGGAGAGGTATCTTGATATCCTCAAATCCCTGGCTTCGGGCGCTCCCCCCCAGGGCAGGGAAGAAAAACGGGTGGCCGGGCTCTTCGGCCCCCGGGCCACGGCGGAGGATTTCCGGCTGGCCCAGGACAATATTCGTTTCCAGGCCGGCCAGAAGGATAATTTCCGGAAAGGTCTGATCCGCTCCGGCGCCTATCTGGAGGAGATCAAGGAGATCATGGCGAGCTACGGGGTGCCCGAGGATCTCGCCTATCTGCCCCATGTGGAATCATCCTTCAACTACAAGGCGTACAGCAAGTTCGGCGCGGCCGGGATCTGGCAGTTCACCGAATCCTCGGGCAAGCAGTTCAATCTGGATGTGGATTACGCCATTGACGAGCGGCGCGACCCGCTCAAGGCCACGCATGCGGCGGCACGAATGCTGCGGCATAATTACGAGAAGCTCGGCACCTGGCCTCTGGCGGTAACCGCTTATAACCACGGGATCAACGGCATGATGCGGGCCAAGGCGGCCAAGGGGGATTATGAGCGAATCTTCCAGGAACATGAAAGCGAGCTGTTCAAGTTTGCCTCGCGAAATTTCTATTCGGAGTTTCTCGCCGCCAGGGAGGTTGCCAAGAACTACCAAGCCTATTTCGGCCCGCTCCCCATCGAGCCGCCGGTCAACAGCAAGGCTGTGGTTCTGCCCAACTATGCCCTGGTGAATGATCTGCTCAAGCATCTCAAGGTCGATTTGGACACCTTCAAGGCCTTGAATCCGGCCCTGCGCGAACCGGTGTACCTCGGTCAGAAACTGATCCCCAAGGGCTATGAGGTCCGGGTGCCGCAACAGGGCAAGGCTGTGCGTTTGGCGGACAATATCCCGCCGCAGATCCTCAAGGAGGATCAGGCGCAAACTACCATCTATCAGGTACGCCAGGGAGATACCGCCTTTTCCATCGCCCGGCAGCATGGCATCACCGTGGCTGATCTGTTGCGGGGCAATGGGCTCGATGACCAGGCGGTGATCTGCCCAGGTCAGAACCTGCGCATTCCAGGCGCGGGTGAACGGGGAACGCTGGTTGCCATGGTTGGGAAAAAGATCGAGCCCCAGCGCCCAGCCGGCCTGACACCGGTGGTTCCCGGCGAAAAGCCGGCCCCGCAGTCCGGGGGCGAGGTGGTGTCCCTGGTGAAATTGGCGGGCGTGCCGGAACCGGCCACGCTTCAAGCAAAAACCAAGGCTGCGGAGCCGGAACCGGCCCCGGCCAAGGGCGCGCAGTGTCCGCCCCTCAACCCTGCCAAGGTGCTGGGCAATCTCGGGGTGGAGCAGGTCGTAAAGAACAAGAAGCAGGGCAAAACCTATGGCGTCATCCGGGTGGAGGCCGAGGAAACCCTGGGCCATTATGCGCGCTGGCTCGGCATCCGGGCCTGGGATCTGCGCCACCTGAACAACTTGCGCTACGAACAATCCCTGACCGTGAACCAGAAACTCAAGATCCCCCTTGCCAAGGGGGGCAAGGAGCGGTTTGAGGCCCAGCGGTATGAGTTCCACAAGGAGATGGTGGAGGATTTCTTCGCCGCCTACCGGCTGATGGAAGGCACCCGCATCTACCGGGTGAAGCAGGGGGACACCATCTGGTCCCTGTGTGAGACCGAATTTGAGCTGCCTTTCTGGCTGCTCAAAAAATACAACCCCTCCGTGGACTTCGCCCAGTTGAAACCGGGGTTGCGGTTGGTGGTGCCCCGTGTCGAATCGATCCGTTGATCGCTGCCCGGACTGATTCCATGGATACCCAGCC
>JBAYUD010000122.1:0-5687 GCA_041675265.1 Desulfurivibrionaceae bacterium
GCGGCACGCCTCGGCGTTGGCTACGACAATGCGGTAAAAGGGTTTCTTCTTGCGGCCCATTCTGGTCAAACGAATCCTTACAGCCATGGTGTTGTTTCCTCCTGTGGGTTATTCAACTTTTTTTGACAGGCCACACATGTGCGCCCTGTGCATATTCTCAATATCCGGCCACGGACCTACCGGAACAGCCCCTTGGGCCGTTTCTTCTTTTTCTGTCCGCCGACAAAAGCGCCCAGCCCGCCGGGCTTGCCGCTCATATGTTTCATCATCTTGAGCATTTCCGTGTAGCTCTTGATGACCTTGTTCACGTCCTGCACCGTGGTCCCGCTCCCCTTGGCGATGCGCGTCCTGCGGTTCGCGTTGAGGATGGCGTGGTTGCGCCGCTCCTTGATGGTCATGGAGTTGATGATCGCCTCCACCCTGACCAGTTCCTTCTCATCGGGCTTGGGCATGTCCTTGAGCTGTTTGATCCGGCTCATTCCCGGAATCATGCCCATGATCTGCTCCAGACTGCCCATCTTCTTGATCTGCTGGATCTGCTCAAGAAAATCCTCCAGGGAAAACCCCTCTTTCTTGAGCTTCTTGGCGAGTTTTTCCGCCTTGTCCTTATCAACGACTGCCTCGGCCTTTTCGATCAGGGTGAGCACATCGCCCATGCCCAAGATCCGGGAGGCGACGCGGTCCGGATGGAACGGCTCCAGGGCGTCAAGCCCTTCACCCATGCCGACGAACTTGATGGGCCGCTGGGTCACCTTCTTGATGGACAGGGCCGCGCCGCCGCGGGCATCGCCATCCATCTTGGTCAGGACCACGCCGCTGATGGAAAGATCGAGATTAAATTTTTCGGCAACCGTCACCGCGTCCTGGCCGGTCATGGCGTCGGCCACGAACAGGATCTCGGCGGGCTCAACCGCCTCCTTGATCCGGGCCAGCTCACCCATGAGCTCCTGATCCACATGGAGCCGGCCAGCGGTGTCGATAATCAGCGTATCAAAGCCACCGCTCTGGGCGGCATGCACAGCCTGGCGGCAGATGGCCACCGGATCCTGATCGGTGGCTGAGGGATGCACTGGCACCCCAAGGCTCTGCCCCAGAATGGTCAACTGGTCAATAGCCGCAGGCCGATACACGTCAGCCGGCACCAGGTAGGGCTTGCGCCCCTTGCCCTGCAACAGCTTGGCCAGCTTGCCGGAGGTGGTGGTCTTACCGGAACCCTGCAAGCCCACCATCATAATAACTACGGGCTGGCGGCCACTGAGATTGAGGGTGGCGGTCTGTCCGCCCAACAGCTCGACCAACTGGTCGTGAACGACCTTGACCACCTGCTGGCCAGGGGCCAGGGAACCGACAACTTCCTGACCAATCGCCTTCTCGGCGACAGTGGCGACAAACTCCTTGGCGACCTTGAAGTTGACGTCGGCTTCCAGCAGGGCCATGCGCACTTCGCGCAGCGCCTCCTGGATGTTTTCCTCGGTCAGCCTGCCGTGGCCGCGAAGCTGTTTAAAAACATCATGTAACCGGTCTGAAAGCGACTCAAACATTTCTATCAATCACTCAAGCAGCCTGCGGGGTAACGCCCTACAGCCGCGATAATTCCTGAAAAAAGACACACCTCACCCTCTCCGGGCCGGAAAACGGACAAAGATACTGTGCTCAGGGCAGGTTGTCAAGCACCAAATCTGCCCAGAAAATCAACCGCAGTTGTAGAAATCGACTGCACGAGAAACCTGCCGGTTGCCTTCACGTTGAACTATCCGGAATTTCCGGATAGTTGCCCTAGGCATGAGTTCCTGCTGGGCATAAATGTTCTTCAGATGCTCGTTGACGGTGCGGACATCCACATCAAACAGGGTTGCCATTAATTTTTGAGACAACCAGATGGTTTCGTCCTCGTAACGGGCTTCAATACTTTGCCCGCCCGCCTGGCCGGTGAAGATAAGGAATTCCGCCGTGCTGTTGCGGATCAGTTTGTTTTTGCCGTCATTCATGCCCTGCCACCCAACACCTGCATGAATTCAACCTTCAATGCGTTCTACGCCGCTTCAAGCAGACGGCTAATCTCCTGATATATTGCATCACCGGAATTACTTCCTGCCGTACTGTTCCGGATGAGCTTTTTAGTGCTGTTCACGTGGGGATAGGTATTATGTCACCGGATTGACCCTCTGCCCTTTGACCCTTTCAAAAAGCAGCCTCCCTCCTTTTCCTCTCGCGGGCATTTCTGATTTCGGCGACAATCTCACCGGCTGGCCTGGAGTCTTCCCATGAACCGGACAATTGCAGCAGCACCTCGGCCGGAGACGGCATGGCACGGCGAGTCTTCTGCGAAGAAAGATGCGCCTTGACCAGAAAGATGATCTCCTGACTCACCGATCTGTTTTCAGCCGTTGCCAGTCTTTTCAGTTGTTCGTACAGACCGTCATCAATCCCTTTTACTTGCAGGTTTGCCATGACTTCCTCCGTAGCATCACGCACACAGTTCCTTCATGAGAAGGTGATATTTTATCATGAGTTGGACAAGCAAAAAAAATCTGCTGGTTCTGCGACACAGGCGACGGAACCGGCATGGTCATTACTGAAGGCGTCCCCCGGAATTATCCATCACCGAGGCATCAGCACGAACACGCCCCAGCCCAGGTATTCACGCGTGTAAGCGGCGTAGCGCTCGGGCTCCGAGGTCAGTTTGGCGCGAACCTCTTTGGCTAACTCGTCGCCGGGATTGGCTTCAAGCCATCGGCGCATGGTGAGCCATTTTGCCGCCTCGTATCTGTCCCAGCCGTCTTGGTCAGCCAGAACCATTTCAACGACGTCGTAGCCAAGGCGGCCGAAAGACGCGAGAAGTTCCGGAAGCATGAGAAAGTCGGAGATTGAGTTGGCAAGACACCCCTTGGCAACATCTTCCGTCGGCGGCAACTGCCGCCAGTAGGGCTCGCCGATGAGGATGATCCCCCCGGTGCGCAGGCTCCGCGCCAGAAGCTCGATAGTGCCGACGACTCCCCCGGCGATCCAAGTGGCACCGACACAGGTTGCCACACTGGCCTTCTCGTCAGAGACATAGCCGGCAGCATCGCCATGGATAAACGTGACTTGATGGGCGACGCCGAGTTCTTCAGCACGGAGTTTCGCTTGCTCGGTGAACAACTGGCTCATGTCGATGCCGGTGCCGATGACGCCGTGATCGCGTGCCCAGGTGCACAGCATCTCCCCCGAACCGCTGCCGAGGTCGAGCACCCGGGCCCCCGACTCCAGACGCAACGCCGCGCCGAGCGTGGCAAGCTTTTCAGGTGTGATCGGGTTGTGGATGCGGTGAGCACTCTCAGTGATGTTGAATATCCGTGGGATGTCCATTGTGGAAAATTTCCTTACGGGTGAGAATAGATTCTCGTCTTCTGGGGCATGCATCTTCTAGCGCGTCTTCTGTCTGCGTCTTCTGGTGTCAAATCTTTATTCTTGGCACTTGAAACTGAAAAAGAGAACGAGCGGCTGTCAAGAATAAAGATTTGACCCCTTAGTCCGCACGGCTTTTCGCGCAGGTCCGGTGGAATGATGTGTTATGCCAGTTTGTGTTTCCAATTTAGATGATTGCAAAGACCTTCAAGATCGGGGAATAGTGTTCTTCTGCTAATTCCATGACGCTCCAACGAACCAAGAATGTCATCTCGCCGGCTGGATGGAATGCGTATCTCGGTGAGTTTTGTCTTGGCCTCTCTATTCTGCTCGATAGCAGTAAACCGGCTTGCCTTTTTTGAATAGCGATGAAGCGTGAACCACCCGTGTTGGGCAATGATTCTTGGATTGTTCAAGCGTGGTTGAAAGACGCGCGTAAGATCTGTCGCGAATGGGTCTTTTGAATAGACATCTTTGTCTTGGAAATCATCGGCGATCAGTGCATACACATAAGCATCGCCGGGTTCTCTGTCGGAGCATGCAAACCACAAGGCAGCAAGTGGGTTGCTTGTCCAGTCAAGCAGACGTGTCTTGAGGCCAAAATGTTGGGCTAAAACGAGCAGATCGAGAGGTTTATGCTCTAAACCATTGAGGTACGACGCGCCCAGTAATTGCAGTTGCTCTAACACCTGCTTCTCGTGCTCGGTGGTGTCAGCGTTCGGATTTGGCCTAGCAATACTTGGGATGAGATTTCCCTTCTTGGCTTGTCCTCGGAATACAACGAGCTCAGCAAGCAAGTCGAAGACGTCTGTTGTATTAATGAATTCGGCAAAATTCTTCGCTTCAACTTGCTCCAAAGCGTTCTCCTGTTTTGAGGCCATAACGTCCCGCTTGACCGCCATGTTAGGTGTTTTCTTCAAGAGAAATCTTTCTCCAATGCCAATAAAATCTCTTCAGAATTATCTAGCAACTGAGCGGCGTTCTGAATTTCCGGAATATTACTTTTATGAAATGGAGCTTTGCTTTCTTTAATTCGATTAATCGCCATTAGGCCTTGTTGCACAAACCTTAATGCTTCATCATTTTTGTTAAGCATGCCTTTCAGGCCTGCCAACTGGATGTATGAATTTATCTGATTTGAGTCGAGGATTATTGATGATTCAAGCAGGTTCAATGCATCACCGTAAATTTTCGACAACTTTTTTTCATTTATATTGCCACTGCTAAAAATATTGCCAACTTGAGCAGACGCATTCGTCCCATGCTTGGAGAGAATCCCAGAAATAATTGAGCATGCTACTCCAGGGTCTATGCCCTTGAGGCCAATATCTTCATATTCTTTCACCAATCCATTTTCCATTGAGGTGATGACGAACACTTCAAACATTGGGTCATCGTTGTATTTTGCTATCAGGGCATCAATTATTCTCGGATCTATTTTGTGCCAAGGCCGTGTCCTCGAAAACCAATCTTTCCGTTCAGCATTATTAACATTCTTATGGAAAGGTTTTGATTTATTCTCGTTTTCGATTTTGTCCTGCTTCAAGATGCTAAATAAACCCATGATGTTCTCCGAAGTGTGTTGCTTCTAGCACCTAACATTAATATTATACGTATTTCCTCTTTTGCCCCGGACCATCGTCTTGTTTACCTCAAGAAAGGGTAAACAAGGCCAACCCTGACGCATTGTCTGCTTGGATTTTCCTGATTGCGGAGCAATGTAGATGGTATGCGGAATACGGATAAATCGTGCGAATTCTTATTCGTCCGCTGTTTCGCCGCAATTTCTGGGCAACATATGCACCGTCAGCTACAATCGCATGCACCTAACAGATTGTCAATGCAGAAAAAATACGGATATTACTGGTATGCCCGGAGAGAAACAGGGGAGTATTGGAATGGATAGACAGACAAGGCGGGAACCCGAACAGGATTTCCCGCCTTTCTCCCTTCAAACTTGCGGTTTTCTTACAGCTCTTCCAGCATCCTGGCCAGCCCCTCGGGGGTGTCGAACTGGAAGCAGCGGTGTTCGTAGTCAGGCGGGATGATCTTGCCCAAAAGCCCGGTAAGCACCGTCTTGGGGCCGACCTCGATAAAGACCCGCACCTCCTCGGCCATCAGCCGTTCCACGATCTCCAACCAGCGGACGGTGGAGGCGATCTGACGCGCCATGATCTGCCGGATCGCGGCAGGGTCGCTCTCGGAAGCGGCAGTGACGTTGAAGAGGACCGGCGTGGCCGGGGCGTTGAAGGTCACCTTGGCCATGGCCGCCTCGAAATCCGGGACCGCGCCGGCGATCA
>JBAYUD010000123.1:0-5675 GCA_041675265.1 Desulfurivibrionaceae bacterium
AAATATGGTAATACATCGGCGGCGACCGTGCCGATTGCCATGGACGAGGCGAACCGGGAAGGCCGATTGCAGCAGGGGGATCTGCTTCTCATCTGCACTTTTGGCGGCGGTTTTACCTGGGGTGCAGCCCTGGTCAGGTGGTAAGGCATATTCGGTCAAGTTTATTACCCAACCGCAGATCAAAGTAATTGAGCGACAAGGGGGCACAGTGGATTATTTCTTGAGCGAAGAGCAGCAGATGATCGTGGATGTTGCTCGGCAGATTACCGATGAAATGATTGTTCCGCAACGGGCGGAATTGGATGAAACCGAAGATTATCCCCGTGATATTTTAACCGCCATTGCCAAGGCCGATCTGTATGGCCTCTATATCCCCGAGGAATACGGCGGTTTGGGCGGCGGATGCTTTGAGATTGTCCTGGCCCTTGAACAGTTTGCCCGCGGTTGTACCGGGGTGGCCACCGCCTTTGCCGCCAGCGCCCTGGGCGCATACCCGATTCTCATCTCCGGCAGCGAAGAGCTGAAACAGAAATACATGCCTCTCATCGCCAGCGGCGAAAAACTGGCGGCCTTTGCCCTTACCGAGGCCAATGCCGGCAGCGATGCCTCGGGCATCCAAACCACCGCCGTGCTTGATGGCGACGAATGGGTTTTAAACGGCACCAAGCAGTGGATCACCAATGCCGGAGAGGCCCAGATCTATACGGTCATTGCCATCACCGACAAAAGCAAGGGGCCCCGCGGCGCCACCATGTTCGTGGTCGAGGATACCGACCCGGGTTTTTCTTACGGGGTCAAGGAAAAGAAGCTTGGTATCCGTTGCTCTTCCACCCGGGAACTGATCTTCAAGGATTGCCGGATTCCCAAGGACAGGGTCATCGGCCGGATCGGCATGGGCTTCATCACCGTGATGAAGACCCTGGATCAATCCCGTCCCGGCATTGCCATCCTCGGCGTTGGCCTGGGGCAGGGCGCCCTGGATGAGGCGGTCAATTACGCCAAGCAGCGGGTGCAGTTCGGCAAGCCCATCATCTCCTTCCAGGCCGTGCAGCATATTTTGGCCGACATGGCCATCCAGACCGAGGCGGGCCGCGCCCTGGTCTACGCGGCTGCCAAGCATATCGACGCCCATAAAAACGACATGTCCAAGGCCTCTTCCATGTGCAAGGTGTTCGCCACCGACATGGCCATGAAGGTCACCACCGATGCGGTGCAGGTTTTGGCCGGCTATGGCTATATGCGTGAATATCCGGTGGAAAAGATGATGCGGGATGCCAAGATCCTTCAGATCTACGAGGGCACCAATCAGATTCAGCGGAATGTTATTGGTCAGGAACTCAACAAGGAGTATACGAGGTCCTAATGAAGATCATCGTTTGCGTAAAACAGGTGCCGGACGCCAAGGATGTCCGCCTGGACCCCAAGACCAACACCCTTTCCCGGGAAGGGGTGCAGGCCATCATGAACCCCTACGACCGCCATGCCCTTGAGGAGGCGGTTCGTCTGAAGGAATTGCACGGCGGCACGGTAACCGTGGTCAGCATGGGGCCGCCCCAGGCGGAAGAGATGCTGCGCGAGGCCGTGTCCTGCGGGGCGGACGAGGCAGTGCTTGTTTCGGATCGCGCCTTTGCCGGAGCGGACACCTGGGCAACCACCTATACCCTGTCCCAAGCCATTAAAAAGATCGATGATTTTGATCTGATCCTCTGCGGCAAGCAGGCCATTGATGGGGATACCGCCCAGGTGGGCCCCGGTCTGGCAGAGCGTCTTGATATCCCTTTTGTCGCCTATGTGCGCAAGATCAACGACTGCACCGCCAACACCATCCGCGCCGAGCGTTTGATGGATGACGGCTACGATCTGCTTGAGGTGCCTCTGCCCGCGCTGTTCACCGTGGTCAAAGAGATCAATGAGCCCAGGATTCCTTCTCTCAAGGGAAAGATGAAGGCGAAAAAGATCGATATCGCCAAGATGACCGCGGCGGATATCGAGGCAGACCCGGAGCAGCTGGGGCTCAAAGGCTCCACCACCCAGGTGGTCAGGGTCTTCTCTCCGGAGTTGAAAGGGGAGCGGGCCATGCTTGGTGGTACGCCCGATGAGCAGGTTGCCCAGCTGTATGAGAAATTGTCGCCTCTTCTGTAGACTTTAGGAGCCGTTACGAAATAACTATTAGATTTTTTGGTCATTTCGTTACGGCTCCTTATGCCGGGATGACGACATTTTAATATTACGGTTATTTTAAACGACGGCTTAAACAAACGGAATTCTCCATGTTACAGATTGATGTAGAAGCCTGTATTGGTTGCGGTGTCTGTGAAAGTACCTGTACCTTCGGGGCCATCAAGGTTGAAGGCGGTGTCGCCGTGGTCGGCGATAGCTGCACCCTGTGCGGCAGTTGCGTGGATGCCTGCGAGGTCGGCGCCCTTTCCATCAAGCGGGAGGAAAAGGCAACCCAGGGCAATCTGGGTGATTGGTCCGGGGTCTGGGTCTATGCGGAATGCCGGCATGGCAGGATCGCCCCCGTTGCCTTGGAACTGCTGGGTGCCGGGCGCAAGCTGGCCGAGAAAAGAGGGGTTCCCCTTTCCGCGGTTCTTCTGGGCGCAAAGCTCGATGGCATGGCCGAAGAGCTTATCGCCCACGGCGCTGACACGGTGTATGTGGTCGATGATCCGGCCCTGGCCTCCTTTACCGATGACGCCTATGGCAATGCCTTGAGTGCGCTGGCCAAAAAACATAAGCCCGAGATCATTCTCGCCGGCGCCACGGCCATCGGCAGATCCTTTATCCCCCGGGTTGCCACCACCCTGGCCACCGGCCTTACCGCCGATTGCACGAATCTGGCGATCCGGGATGAGGATGGGGCGCTGCTTCAGACCAGGCCGGCTTTCGGCGGCAACATTATGGCCACCATTGTCTGCCCGCACACCCGTCCGCAGATCTCCACGGTGCGGCCGCTGGTGATGAAACCCCTTGCCAGGGATGCTGGGCGCAAAGGGGAAATCATCGCTGCCAATCTGGATTCGAACACCCTCAAGCCTCGGGTCAAGGTGCTTGACTCGGTGGTTGAGGATCTTGACCGGGTGAACCTCTCCGAGGCCGATATTGTCGTGGCCGGCGGCCGGGGCTTGGAAAACGAAAAGGGCTTTGCCATGATCCGCGAACTGGCCGATGTGCTGGGCGGGGCGGTGGCCGCTTCCAGGGCCGCGGTGGACAGCGGCTGGATTCCCTATCCGCATCAGGTTGGCCAGACCGGCAAGACCGTGGCCCCCAAGGTGTATATTGCCTGCGGAATCTCCGGCGCCATCCAGCATCTGGTGGGCATGCAGTCCGCCGACACCATTATCGCCATCAATCGTGACGCCGATGCGCCGATCTTTGACGTGGCCACCTACGGCATCGTCGGTGACGTATTTGAGATCGTGCCCAAGCTTATCGAGAAATTTAAAGATAGGAAGGGCGCATGAGTATGAACGGAAAAATAGCCGTAGTCACCGGCGGCAGCAGGGGCATTGGCCGGGCTATCTGTCAGCGGCTGGCAGCGCTCGGCGCTCTGGTAATCGTCAACTATGTGAGCAATCCGGCAGCGGCGGAAGAGACGGTGCAGTCCATCCGGAATGCGGGCGGCAAGGGTGAAGCGATCCAGTTCAACGTGGCGGTTGCCGGGGAGATCGAGGCGGCGTTCAAGAAAATCCTTGAGGCGCACGGCCGGGTGGATATCCTGGTGAACAACGCCGGGATCACCCGGGACGGTCTGCTCATGAAGATGAAGGACGAGCAGTGGGACGAGGTGCTCAACACCAATCTCAAGGGCGTTTTTCTCTGCACCAAGGCGGTGAGCCGCGCCATGATGAAGCAGCGTTGGGGGCGGATCATCAACATCACCTCGGTGATCGGCTTTGCCGGCAACGCCGGACAGGCCAACTACGCCGCCGCCAAGGCAGGGATTGTCGGCTTTACCAAATCCGTGGCCAAGGAGCTTGCCTCCCGTGGGATAACGGTGAACGGGGTGGCCCCCGGTTATATCGTCACCGACATGACCAAGGATCTCGCCGAAGAGGTCACCAATACGATCAAGGGTGAGATCCCCATGGGGGTGCTTGGCGAGGCCGAGGATATCGCCGGGGCCGTGGCCTATCTGGCGTCTGACGATGCGCGCTATGTGACAGGGCAGTTTATCCATGTCAACGGCGGCATGTTCATGTGATATATTGTAAAAGCTAAACTTGGTAAGATGTTACCGTAAGCCGTTGTTAAAAAATAACTTGAATAATTATGACCCAGCGAACGGCATAAGGTGCCGTAACCAACTGGTCAAGAAAGCATAGGTTGTTTTTTAACGGCACCTAAACAAGGAAGGAGAAAAGACATGTCTGTACAGGAAAAACTCATTGATATCATTGCCGAGCAGCTGAGTGTTGATAAGGACAAGGTTGTGCCGGGTGCCTCTTTTATTGATGATCTGGGCGCTGACTCCCTCGACCTGGTTGAGCTGATCATGGCCATGGAAGAGGCTTTCGATATCGAGATCGCCGATGATGTCGCGGAAAAGATCACCACCGTGCAGCACGCCATTGATCATGTCAACAAGGTTGCCGGCTGATCGGATTTTTTGTCGGCAACAGGCACCTGGCAGGAACAACTGAGGACGGACCTTGGCGGGATTTTCCCTGCCAGGGCCTTTCTTTCTCTGCAACCAGATTGTGAGGATCAGCGTGGGCAGAAGAGTAGTGGTCACAGGAGTTGGACTGGTTACCCCCCTGGGAACAGGCGTGGAGAAGACCTGGAGCGCGCTGTGCGCAGGCAAAAGCGGTATCGGCCCGATTACCCGGTTTGACGCCAGCGAGGTTGGAGTCAATATCGCCGCCGAGGTCAAGGATTTTCAGGTCGAGGATCACATCGACAAGAAGGTCGCCAAGCACCTCGACCTCTTTGTGCAGTATGCTGTCGCGGCTGCCGGGGAAGCCTTGCGCAATGCCGACTTCCAAGTCACCGAGGAAAATGCGCCCCGGGTCGGCAGTATCATGGGGTGTGGGCTCGGCGGTCTGCCCACCATTGAAAAATACCATCAGGTGGCTCTGGAAAAGGGAACCAAGCGTATCACGCCCTTTTTCATTCCCATGGTTATTCCCAATATGGGCGCCGGGCAGATTTCCATTATCTATGGCACCCGGGGTCCGAATCTCTGCCTTACCACCGCCTGTGCAGCAGGAACCCACGCGGTGGGCGAGGCGTTTCGCTCCATTGCCAACGATGAATGTGATGTGGTCATTACCGGCGGCAGCGAATCGGTGATCTGTCCCTTGGCGGTCGGCGGTTTCCATGCTATGAAGGCGCTGTCCACCCGCAATGACCAGCCGGAAAAAGCCTCGCGCCCCTTTGAGCGGGATCGGGACGGCTTTATTATCTCCGAAGGCGCCGGCGTACTCATCCTTGAAGAGTTGGAGCATGCCCTGGCTCGCGGCGCCAAGATCTATGCCGAGATTGCCGGGTACGGCTTGAGCGGCGACGGCTATCACATGGCCGCCCCTCCCGAGGATGGCAACGGCGCGGTCCGCTGCATGAAAATGGCCTTGAAGGACGCGGGCATGAACCCGGAAGACGTTGACTACATCAACGCCCATGGCACTTCGACCCCGTTGAACGATGTGGTGGAAACCCGGGCCATTAAAACCGCT
>JBAYUD010000124.1:0-5493 GCA_041675265.1 Desulfurivibrionaceae bacterium
ACCTGTTTTCGGTGGTAACGGCTGACCCGGCGCATTTTTTTGAGCATATTCACCATGTCCGCCGGGTCGCGTTGTTCTTCCAACATCCATTTGTAGGACAAGCGGTCGGCCTCTTCTTCATCCTCACGGCTGAATTTGAGGTTTGCGGTAAGGCCGCCCGCCATGGAACCGGTAACAAGGGCCTGGGAAAGGGCTCCCTGGCCGAGAAGCAGGCCTGCCAGCATCAGGGCCGTGGTGGTGGCATTGAGTTTGCCCGATTTGCTGATTCGGTCCGCGATGTGCCGACTGGCGGCATGGCCGATTTCGTGGGAAAGGACGCTGACCAGTTCTCCTTCGGTGTCGCACAGGTCGATGAGGCCTGAGTGAAAAAAAATCAGGCCGGATGGGGCGGCGAAGGCATTGAATTCCTTGTTGTCGATGATGAAAAAATGATAATCAAAGAACTGTGGGCCGGCGAGGAGCAGGGTTTGCCGCCCGAGGTTGGTTACATATTCGGTAAGGTCGGGATCATCAAGCAGGGTAAATTCCTTGCGGATAATGGAGAGGAGCTTTTCCCCGACTTCCCGCTCTTCGCCAACGCTGAAAGCCCGGGCCGGGGGCGGGGAAAAACCCGCCAAGGGCAGATTGCCGAGTAAAAAAAACGCGCAGATGACGGATGCGGTGAGGCGGCGGAAGGTTGTGTTATGATTCATGGGAAATATTCGGATGCCTGCTCTGGGGGAGTTCTCTGATTCCATCTCCACGTATTTATAATAATATAATGATGATCAATCATTTGCGCCACCATTTGTTCCGTTCTACCGCTCGGGGCAGGTCACCCATTGCAATCTCCGGCAATCCGTTGTGCAAGCGCGAGGGAATATCGAGATGCCGTGACCGGCATGATGGGCCGCAATGAAATATGGCCATGGACGGAATGCTTATTTCGTAACGGCCCCTAATCTTGTATAGAGAGCCATATGCTGAAGGAACTCATCATCACCAATCTTGCCCTGATCGAGAAACTGCATGTTTCCTTTGCCGAAGGGCTTACGGTTCTTACCGGAGAGACCGGGGCCGGGAAATCCATCATCTTGCAGGCCATTCATCTGCTGGGAGGCGGAAAGGCCGCAGCCACCTGGATCAGAAGCGGGGCGGAAACGGCAACGGTTGAGGCGCTTTTTGAACTCAATCCCCAGCATGGGATCATCCAGGAAAAACTGGCGGAAATGGGATTTGAGCCCGAGGCCGAGCTGGTGGTCAAGCGGGTCGTTTCCCTGAAGGGGGCCAGCCGGTATTTCATGAACGGCGGTCTGGCCACGGCCAAGGCGGTGGGCGAGGTGATGGAGAACCTGCTTAGCGTTGCCAGTCAGCACGATCACCAGCAACTGTTGCAGCCCCGCAGCCATCTTGATTGCATTGACGCGGTCGGCGGTCTCTGGCCGCAACGGCTCACCGTTTCCCACTGCTATGACAAATGGACAGCAGCAAGGGAATCATACCAGGAACTCGTGGCCAGGGAGAGGGACAAGGAGCAGCGGCGGGATTTTCTCACCTTTCAGGCCCGGGAGATCGAGGAGGCTGCGCTCAGCCCTGGCGAGGACGCGGAGCTGGTTCTTGAGCGGGACAGATTGCGCGCCTCCGATGACCTGATCGGCCTTGGCAAAAAAAGCTGGCATCTTTTGGCGGAGGCGGTCAATACCCCGCTCTCGGTGGCGCGGAAAAATCTGGCGCAGATGGCTGCCTTTGACCCAAGCCTTGCCGGGCTGGCCGAGGAGGTGGCTGGGAATTGTTTTCAGCTGGAAGATCATGTTCAGGCGATCCGCAACTATGTGGAGACCCTTGCCAGCGATCCGGCCCGTCTCGATGTGGTGACGGCGCGCCTTGATCTGTTGCAGCGGCTTAAAAGAAAATATGGCGGCGAGCTTGACGCAGTCATCGCCTTTGGCATGGAGGCAAAGCAGGAGCTTGCCGAGATCGAGGCGCTGGATGAGCGGCTGGCTGCCTTGGAGAAAGAAATGCGCCAGAGCGAAGCCGCCTTGACCGAGGCGGCTGGTGTGTTGTCCAAGGCTCGTCAGGCCACGGCTCTGGAGTTGGCCGGCAAGATTCGTGCTTCCCTGGTTGCGCTCTGTTTTGAACAGGCGGTTTTCGAGATCTGTTTCAAGGGGGAGCAGGGTTCGGAACAGGGGAACATCTCCAGGCTTGGCTGGGACCGTCCGGAATTCATGTTCTCCGCCAATCAGGGCGAAGAGGTTAAGCCCCTGGCCAAGGTGGCCTCCGGCGGTGAGTTGTCGCGCTTGATGCTGGCCTTGAAGACGCTTCTGGCCCAGAAGGATCAGGTCGATACGGTTATTTTCGATGAGATCGATGCCGGGATCAGTGGCAAGGCGGCCGAGGCGGTGGCCAGGAAGATCCGTGAGCTGGCCGGGCATCATCAGGTGTTTTGTATTACCCATCTTCCGCAGATTGCCTCCCTGGCCGACGAGCATTTCCTGGTGCAAAAATCCGTTGTCGATGCGCGCACCAAAACCTCCATTATCCCGCTGTCTCCTGAAAAACGGGAGCATGAGCTCGCCAGGATGCTGGATGGTGATTCGGTCAGCGAACAGACCCTGGCCTATGTGCGCACGCTCATGGAGCGGAAGGGTGCTTTATGACCAAGGCCTTGGCTCTTTTTTCCGGCGGGCTGGACAGCCTTCTTGCCTGCCGGGTGGTGGCGGCGCAGGGGATCGCGGTGCAGGCGGTGAAGTTTGTCACTCCCTTTTTCGGCTATGAGCTTCTGGCCAGGGAGCAGGAATATGTCCGCATGGTCAGGGAACGCTACGGCATCGATGTTGTTCTCCGGGATGTGAGCGAGCCCTATTTTGCCATGCTGCGCAACCCTTCCCATGGCTACGGGAAGAATTTCAACCCCTGCATCGACTGCAAGATCCTCCTGTTGACCGAGGCGAAACGATTGATGGAGGAGTTCTCCGCCGCCTTTCTCATTACCGGCGAGGTGATCGGCCAGCGGCCCATGTCCCAGCGCCGCGATACCCTGCGGGTGATCGAGCGGGACAGCGGTTGCACCGGCATCCTCCTGCGGCCGTTGTGCGCCAAAAACCTGGAGCCCACCCTGGCAGAGCGTGAGGGGCTGGTGGATCGGGAATTGCTCCTTGATTTTAACGGCAGGGGGCGGCAGCCGCAAATACAACTGGCTGAACAGTTTGGCATTCACGACTATCCCCGTCCCGCCGGGGGGTGTGTCCTTACCGAACAGTACCAGGCAAAACGGGTTGCCTGGTATTATTCCCGTTATCCCCAAGTCAGGCTCAATGATATCCGCTTGCTCCTCTTTGGCCGTCATTTCCAGTTGCCCCATGGGGCTTGGCTTGTCCTGGGGCGCGATGAAGCCGAAAACGGGCGGCTTGAGGCGCTTTGCGCTCCGGGCGATTTTCTGGTGCATATGCCGGAGCGATCCGGGCCGATGGGGGTGTTGCATGGTGCGGAACACCCGGAGGATTTTGCGGCTGCAGCCGGGCTCGTTGTTCGTTTCGGGAAAAAAATGGCCGAAGAAGCATCAGCTGGGGCAACGGTGTTGTTTGCCTCCAGGGAAGAGGAACGTCGTCTGGAGGCGGGGCCTCTTGGTGATGAACTTTTCCAGGGGTGGTCTCTGTAAGCTGAAAAACTTCAGCTCAGGCCATACTTGTGCATCTTGCTGAGCAGGGTTTTGCGGGTGATGTTCAGGCGGCGGGATGCTTCGCTTTTGTTGCCGCCCGTTTCCGCCAGGATGTTCTTGATGACGCTCTGTTCCGCCTCTTCCAGCGAACCAGGGGGGGCGGAGGCGGATGGCGGGGGCTCGTTTTTCATGGCGAAGCGTTTCACCGGGATGGGCAGGGACTCCTCGTCGAGGTAGTCGCCACGCATGAGGATAATGCCCCGTTCAATGGCGTTTTCAAGTTCCCGCACGTTTCCGGGCCAGGGATAGTTGATGAGCAGGGCCATGCAGCGTGGCGTGATGCCCGAGACCTGCCGGTTGTTTTTTCTGGCAAATTTTTCCACAAAGTATTCGACCAGGAGTGGGATATCCTCGCGGCGGTCCTTGAGCGGGGGAACGTGCAGGGTCACCACGTTGAGCCGGTAGTAGAGATCCTCCCGGAAAGCGCCCCCCGCCACTTCTTCCTCAAGGTTGCGGTTGCTGGCCGCCAGAACGCGCACGTCAACGGCAAGGGTTTCCTGCCCGCCAACCCGTTGGACTTCGTGTTCCTGCAAGACCCGCAGCAGTTTTGCCTGCATGCCCGGCGAGGTTTCGCTTATTTCATCAAGAAAGATGGTGCCGTTGTTTGCCTGGGCGAATTTCCCTTCCCGCCGCCGATCGGCCCCGGTAAAGGCGCCTTTTTCATGGCCGAACAGTTCCGATTCCAGAAGATTTTCAACAAGGGCCGCACAGTTGACCTTGACAAAGGGGCCATTTTTCCGGGTGCTGTTGTGGTGCAGGGCGGCGGCAATCAATTCCTTGCCCGTGCCGGACTCTCCGGAAATGAGAACGGTTGCCTCGGTTGGCGCGACGTAGGAGACCATTTCCATAAGTTCGCGCATCGGGCCTGAGTTGCCGATAATTCCCACGGCATCCATGGCCGAACCTGTATTGTTGCGGGAGGCCTCTTTGTTTTCCTGGACTTGCCGGTGATCCAGGGCATGGGCCATGGTGAGTTTGAGCCGGTCAAAGTCAAGGGGTTTGGTCAGGTAGTCGTGGGCGCCGATCTTGATGGCTTCCACCGCGGCATCCACCGAGGAGTACGCGGTCATGATGATTACGGGAATGGCTGGATTGTAGGCGTGGATGCGGCGCAGGGCTTCCATGCCGTCCAGCTTGGTCATGCGGACATCCATGAGGATGGCATCAAAAGGCGTGCGGTGCACGGCCTCGATGGCGGTTGTTCCGTCATCCGCCTCTTCAATCTGCCAGCCCCATTGCTTCAGCATGGTCTTCAGCATGATGCGGTGGGTTTTGTCGTCATCGACGACAAGAATGGAAACCGGACGGTTCTTTTTCATTATTGCCAACGGGCCTGGGGCGAGTTTTTAGGTATTTTGCCGCAAGGGATACGGGAAGGTCTTGACACTTTTGGGTAAAGTTGATAGATGCAGAGCATCATTTAAAGTACGAAAAATATCGTTATCCCGCAAGGTATAACGCCAACGTAGCTCAGTTGGTAGAGCAACTGATTCGTAATCAGTAGGTCAGGAGTTCGATTCTCCTCGTTGGCTCCAGTAACATAAATGGCTTACGGATAATTCCGTAGGCCATTTTTTTTTTGCAAAAAAAAAGCCCCGCCGAAGCGGGGCTTTAAAATATCATTCAACAGGTTTTAGCGTTGAACGACATTGGCTGCGGAGGGTCCCTTGGGTCCGTCGACAACGTCGAAGGTTACCCGGGCGCCTTCCTGCAGGGATTTGAAGCCCTGCGCCTGGATTGCGGAATGATGTACGAATACATCCTTGCCGCCGTCCTGCTCGATAAAACCAAAACCC
>JBAYUD010000125.1:0-5327 GCA_041675265.1 Desulfurivibrionaceae bacterium
ACCCCGCTCACCTCCATCAAGGGTTCCATGGAGTACGTCACCGCCCGGCTGGCCGACCTTGCCCCCCAGGAGATCGGCTCCTGCCCGCTGGATGAGCTCCGCGACTTTCTGCAGCTCATCAACAAGAACACCGACCGGCTCATCCGCATGGTCAACACCATGCTCGATATCGAACGGATCGAGATGGGAATAACCACGGCCCTGCACACCACCCGGCTTGACCTAGTGCCGGTAATCCGCGAAACAATCACCGGCCTTGCCTGCCTTGCGGAGGAGAAAGGGATACGGATCGCCGCCCTGCTGCCGGAGACCCTGGTGCTGTGGGCGGACGAGGACAAAATCAGGCAGGTGCTCACCAATCTGCTGGCCAATGCGGTCAAGTTCACGCCCGACCAATCAACCGTCACAATCCGCGCCTTTCTGGAGGATGCGTTCGCCGTGGTCGAGGTTCTGGACCAGGGGGTCGGCATTGCCAAGGCGGAACGGGAAAAGGTTTTTGACAAGTTCTACAAATTGGGCAATAAAGAGGGGAGCGGCCTTGGGCTGACCATCTGCCGGAGCATCATCGCGGCCCACGGCGGGGTCATCGGCGTGGCGGACAGCCAGGGGCCGGGGGCCTGCCTCTATTTCTGGCTGCCGGCCGGGGAGGAATGATGGAGACCAGAGCAGTTACTGCCACATTACTGGCCATCGACGATGACCACGACATTCTCAAGGTTCTCAAGGCGAACCTCGGATTGCACGGCTTTACCCTGCTCACCGCCGACTCCCTGGCCGCGGCCCGGGCCATCCTCGCCGACCACAAACCCGACCTGGTGCTCCTCGACCTGATGCTGCCCGACGGTGACGGGTTGGAATTCTGCTGCGCCCTGAAATCCATCCATCCCAACCTGCCGGTCATCATGCTGACCGCCAAGGACAAGGTCTCGGACAAGGTCATCGGCCTGGAACTGGGGGCGGACGACTACATGGTCAAGCCCTTTGAAACCCGCGAGCTTCTGGCCCGCATCCGGGCCAGGCTGCGGCCGACGGCACCCCAGCCCCCCCAACCCAACACCATTGATGCCGGGGATCTTTCCATCGACCTGCGCAATCAGGTGGTAACGGTGCGGGGCACGGTCGTTGCCATCACCCCCAAGGAATTCCAGGTTCTCGCCTGCCTGGTGGAGAATCGCAACAATCTGGTGACCAGGGAGGAGATCCGGCAATGCCTCTGGAGCGACGCCAAGCTCTACTCCTGGAGCCGGGTCATCGACGTGCACATCCAGCACCTTCGCCAGAAGATCGAGATCAACCCGGCAGAACCGCGCTACATTGTGACGGTGCCGGGGCGTGGGTATCGGTTTGAGGAGTGAGGGGGATTACGCCACGATTTCATCAACAGGAAGTATGTGCCTGCCGTGCCGTATGGTAAGGATTGAAATATTTTCTGGCCCGGTGCGATACACGATCCGATAATTCCCAAAAATTATTTCCCTGATTTCCTTCCGATTTACTTCCGGCACGATGCGCCCACTTTTGGCCGCAGGCCAAAATTTCCGGTGAAGCCGTTTGTTGGACGTTTCTTATTTAGTACTTTTCGCAATGTGCTGCTGCATAGCCGTCTAGCCATTCACATTTTGAGCAAATTCCCGCATCTTCATATTCCACATCAGAGTACAGATAGTCTGCCTTGCAGCGGACACATTTCAGGACTTCTTCCCGATGTCCACAAAGAAGGCACACCTCAGATTCAAGATCAAAAGTATCGTTGTGGCACATCGGGCAATTAACCGTCGGCAAGCCCGAGCCTTCTAGTATTTCCAGGACGTGGGCGCGCTGAGCCTCATAGAATGCGGCATACTCGTTTAACTTGGCCCAAGCAGGATCAGTTAAACGGCGGTCTGCCCAATCAAGACCGATTTCATCACAAGAGAATCGGAATATGAATACCAAAATATTTCCGATTACAACCTTGGCCTCATCCTCGCTTATCGAGAACTCATAGTGCTCAATTTCGTTACGCTTCTCACGGATGGTTTTCAAGGCCGCTCGATCTGAATTTTTAAACTCGACACCAGCAATATTTTCCAACCTACTTAGGGCATCGGCAGCACTGACCGTGTGAGCTGCCGTAGAGGGATATTTGTCAACATTCGACAGCACAAATGCGGGGTGGATCATGCGGAGGCGTTCTTTAAAAAGAAGCTCTGCGACATGTGAGAGATCAAGGATTGCTCTTTTGTAATCCCCGCAGCCGAAGTTTTTACAGGTTGTCAGGTGTCCTATAGCGTGTTCAAGACTATCTCGTGCGTTATCGATCAGGTTGAACTTCAGCATTTATGAATAACCGAATGAATGCACATGGGCGCCTAACGAAAAAGATTAGTTGAAAATTGGCCGGAGGCCAAGTTTTCCACTGAATTGCATTGTTGGGTGATTATTTATGGTTATTCCATATAAATATTCAGACGAATTTATAGTCGGTAGGTCGGGTAGAGCAAAGCGAAACCCGACATTTCCTCGCCCGTGCCCCAATCACCAGGATAAATCTCCTGCTTCACAAAACGATGGTCAGTGGAATGCGGTAAAGCTGTTGGCGAATTTACCAAGCCGTGCTTGACCGGGTTGCAATGCATATAGTCAAAGGTGTCTCACGAGGCCATCGTGTCGGGTTTCGCTTTGCTCTACCCGACCTACCGACTGAAAAAAAAGGTTAGAAAACTATTTCGCACGCAGATACAAAACCTTCTGATTTGATCCTGATGCTTGCCGTTCTTCAGTTACAAAGAGTTCTGTCTTTGCTTTAACGAGATCAGAAAGCTTCTTGTAGCCGTATAGCCTAGAGTCGAAGTCGGGTTGTAATTTTGTAAGGTAACTCCCGAAGGTTCCAAGTTGCGCCCATCCAGCATCATCGGTTGACTGCTCAAGAGCAGTTAGGACGAATTCTTTTGGAAATTCATGCGTCGACTCTGTTGCTTCGGCAGGTGCCTGAGATGACACAGGCTTCTTCCCACTCTCATTTTTTGACGGCAGACTGGCTGACTTGACTGCGGTCCCTGGACGAAGGACTTCAGTAAACACAAATTTGTGGCAGGCATTGCGAAACGCCTCCGGTGTTTTCTTTTCACCAAACCCAAGAACAGTGAGTCCCTCTTCACGCAATCGCATCGCAAGACCTGTAAAATCACTGTCGCTTGTGATTAGGCAAAAACCATCAAATTTCCGGGTATATAGCAAATCCATCGCATCGATAATCAGAGTGCTATCCGTAGCGTTCTTTCCGGTTGTATATGCAAACTGTTGAACCGGCTTAATGGCGTATCGCTGCAATACCTTTTTCCATGAGGCGCTCGTTGGAGCGGTGAAATCTCCATAAATGCGCCTCACTGTTGCTTCTCCAAATCTTGCAATTTCTGCAAGAAGCCCTTCAATAACAGTAGCTTGAGCATTGTCAGCGTCAATTAAAACTGCCAATCGAAGAGTTGGTTCTTCGGACTCAATTTTTGCTACTAATCGTGGAGACACCATGATAACTCCGAGTTTATAACAATAATATTACCGGGCTAACTGAAATTGAAATTTGCCACCCAAACAGTTTCAAGGAGCATCCCATACTCCTTGACTGATTGTCAACCCAGGAAAGCGGTTATCGTTTTGAGGAGTAGCAGGCAGCCCAGGACGGACCACCGGTTCTAAAACCGGAAGGAAAGCGGCCTGCGTTCCCCGGTCATTTTCTGACAGGCATCGATACAGGCGCCGCAGCCGGTAGGTCAGGTAGAGCAAAGCGAAACCCGACATTTCCTCACCCGCGCCCCAATCACCAGGATCAATCTCCTGCTTCACAAAACGATGGCCAGTGGAATGCGGTAAAGCTGTTGGCGAATTTACCAAGCCATGCTTGACCGGACTGCAATTAATATATCTGTGGTGTTTCGCGAGGCCATCGTGTCGGGTTTCGCTTTGCTCTACCCGACCTACCCTGAGCATGCTGCCCAACCGAACAGAAGTGGTTGTACCAGACCCTCCGGACCAGGAAGAGTTCGACCGACAAAAAAGGGAAAAGCGGGACACCTCGCTATTTTCGCAGCTTGATCAAGCGGTGCGGGGTTGCCAGATTTTGAGCCCGATGATCTTCTCGAAATGGTTGTCGTAGCTCACGAGGGTGGCGCCGGTCTCAACGGCATGGGCGGCGATCCACACATCGTTGATGGGCAGCGGCGTTCCCGCCTTTTTGAGGGCGGCCTTGAGTTGGCCGAAAACTGTAGCGGTTTCGGCGGTGGCGTTCAGTACCTGCACCGTGGGTTTTTTCAGAAACCGTTCGAGGAGTTCATGGTTTGCCGCCTCCCTGCTGCCGCCTTTGAACCCGGCAAAAAGCTCGCCCAGGACAAAAACCGAGAGAAAGACGATCTCCGCGTCGGCCAGGGCAGCGAGCACCCTTGCGTCACCGGCCAAAAATGCGGTGTAACAGTTGGTGTCCAGAACGATTTTCTTCACGCCCAGTCTTCCCGGTCAATCTTTTCAAGATCACCGACCTGTTTGTTGAACTCCTTTACCTCCTCTTTCGACCAAACCCCGAAGAGATCGAGGAAATCCTTCCCGCGACCCTCACCATTTTTGAGCGAGAGGCCAAGGGCCTCGGCCAGCAGTTTTTTGATGGTGTTGTTAAGGCTCAACCCCTCGTTTTTTGCCTTTTCCCGGATCAGGGTGTTCAGCGGATCATCGAGATTGTGAATGGTGATGGATTTCATGGCCGGCCTCCTTTTGAACCAGAAAAATATTTATGGTTCAAGTCTAATCATTTTGCGAGGAGCGGGCAAGAAAAAAGGGAAACCCAGAACGGGCTATCGTCTCTAAAACCGGAAGGAAAGCGGCCTGCGTTCCCCGGTCATTTTCCGGCAGGCATCGATGCAGGCGCCGCAGTTGTGGCACTGGGGGGCAAGTTCGCCACCCATGGGATTGAGGCCGAGCTGACACGCCTTGGCGCATTCGCGGCAGTGGATACAGGCGTGCTCCCCCTCCTCGACCATGGCGACCCGCATGGTCTTCTTGAAGCGAAACAGGCTGAGCATGCTGCCCACCGGACAGAGGTGGTTGCACCAGACCCTCCGGACCAGGAAGAGTTCGGCCAGGATGATGCACCCGATGAACGCCAGTTCAAGACCCACGGTTCCTTCGTAGATGAACCGGGCGGTCTGGACCGAAATGATCCCCGGCGCCGAAAGCAGGCTGGCCAGGGGAAAACCGAAAAGCAGGGTGGCTGCAAGAATCAGGGCCAGCGCCGTGTAACGGACCAGCGGACCGTGAGTGAGCATAAAAAACCGCCTGCCCCCCAACCTGGCGTTCAC
>JBAYUD010000126.1:0-5196 GCA_041675265.1 Desulfurivibrionaceae bacterium
ACAATTGAACGGTTCTAATCGAATTTATTTTGCCTGTCAATACATTTTCCGGTTGCTTTTTTTCCTGTTTTTGCCTGGGTATTTCTACATAAACAAAGCCCAACCGGCTATTTTTCAACGGTACATCTTTTTAAGAAGAAGCTTTTGCATCCTGAGCAGCGATGATGTCGGGCACAGCCGCGAGCGCCTCGGGCAATTTATCCGCCATGGTTCCTCCGGCCTGGGCCATATCCGGGCGACCGCCGCCACTGCCGCCCACCACGGCCGCCACCTCTTTGACAATCCGGCCGGCATGAAACCGGCCAACGAGATCCTTACTGACCAAAACCAACAGACTGACCTTTCCTTCAAAAACTCCGCCCAACACTGCAATACCGCTACCCAGTTTATCACGCACTAAGTCGCGTACCGTATCGCCCGCCTCTCGCATGGTTTTTGGCGAATCGATGGGGATCGCCAGTGCTACCACCCCCACACCGGCAACGGTCGTAGCTTTTTCCATCAGGACAGTAGCAATATCAGCAGTAGCCGTTTTTGCGGTAAATTGACTTACCTCCCGCTCCAGCTCTTTCTGGCGGGCCAGCATTTTGTCCAGTTTGCCACCCAGCTCCTCCGGGGTGGTCTTGAGCTTGGCCGCCAGCATTCCCAGCTGCGCCTCAACCTGCTGGAACCGCTCCATGGCCCCGGGGCCGGTGACCGCCTCGATTCTCCGCACCCCGGCGGCGATGCCGCTTTCGCTCAGAATCTTGAACAGCCCGATCTCTCCGGTTGCCCCCACATGGGTGCCGCCGCACAGCTCCTTGCTGATCTCCCCCACGGAAACAACCCGGACCTTGGTCTCGTATTTTTCGCCGAACAGGGCCGTGGCCCCGCCTTTGATGGCCTCCTCCCTGTCAAGCACCGCGGTGGACACCCGGGCATTACCCCGGATCCCGTCATTAACGATCTTTTCCACCCGGCCAAGCTCCTCCCGGCTGAGGGGAGAAAAATGGGTAAAATCGAAGCGGAGCCGGTCCGGGTTGACCAGAGAGCCGGACTGCTTGACATGCTCGCCCAGCACCTCGCGCAGAGCGGCCTGCAAGAGGTGGGTGGCGGTATGGTTGTTGGCCGTGCGCTGGCGCTTGCCTTCCGCCACCTTGAGTTCGACACCCTCGCCAAGGGACAGGCTGCCCTCGATAACCTCGGCCTGATGGAGGATGAGCCCATCCCCAACAGCCACGGTATTTTCCACCCTGGCCTTGCCATGCGGCCCGATGATCATGCCCCGGTCGCCGCTCTGCCCGCCGGACTCGGCATAAAATGGGGTTTCCGGGCAGACCAGGGAGACCTGCTCCCCCGTGCCTGCCTGTTCCAGGCTTGCACCTCCACTGCTCACCAGACCGCTAACGGCGCCATGGTGGCGCCGGGTTTCATAGCCGACAAAGCGGCTGCGCATTCCTTGGTCTAGCAGGGCGCGAATCCCCGGCCCCATTTCGGCAAGCGAGGTGGCTTTCCAGGATTTCTTGGACTGGTTGCGCTGCACCTCCATGGCCGCGTTGAATCCTGCCTCATCCGCCAGCATCCCTTTTTCAATGGCGATATCCTTGACGATATCCACGGGAAAACCAAAGGTGTCGTAGAGCTTGAAGATAAAATCGCCAGGCACCACCTTTTCCCCACCCTCCTGCAGCCGCCTCATCTCCTGATGGAGCATGGCCAACCCGTTGTCCAGGGTTTCCAGGAAGCGCACCTCCTCGTTGTGCACCACCTTGGCCAAAAGCTCCCGCGCCCCGTGGAGATGGGGATAGGCCTCACCCATCTCCGCGATGACCGCCTCGGTCACCCCGGTCAAAAACGGCTTTTTCAACCCAAGGGTCCGGCCGAAACGGATGGCCCGCCGCATGATGCGGCGGAGCACGTACCCCCTGCCCTCGTTGGAGGGCAGCACCCCGTCGGCCACCAGGAAGGTGGTGGCCCGGCTGTGGTCGGCAATAACCCGCAGGGCCGTGTTGATTGCAGCGTCCTCGCCGTACCGGACTCCGGCAGCCTTGGCGATGGCCGCGATGATCCCGGTAAACAGATCGGAGTCGTAGTTGGTGAATTTCCCCTGGGTCACAGCGGCAATGCGCTCCAAGCCCATGCCGGTGTCGATGCTCGGCTTGGGCAGCGGGGTCATGCTGCCGTCCTCGCTCCGGTTGAACTGCATGAACACCAGATTCCAGATCTCCAGGAACCGGTCGCAGTCGCAGCCGAGCTGGCAATCGGGCCTGCCGCAACCCGCCTCGACGCCTTGGTCGATATGGATCTCGGAGCAAGGGCCGCAGGGGCCGGTATCGCCCATGGCCCAGAAATTGTCCTTTTCCCCCATCCGGACAATACGTCCCTGGGGCAGATCCTTGACCTTTTCCCAAAGCGCAAAGGCCTCGTCATCGTCGTCAAACACCGAGACCCAGAGCTTCCGCGGGTCCAGGCCGATCTCCTTGGTGAGAAAATCCCAGGCATAGTGGATGGCGTCTTTTTTGAAATAATCGCCAAAGGAAAAATTGCCGAGCATCTCGAAAAAGGTATGGTGGCGCGCGGTGTAGCCGACATTTTCCAGATCGTTGTGCTTGCCGCCGGCCCGCACGCAGCGCTGGCTGGTGGCAGCCCGGACGTAATCCCGCTTATCCTCGCCCATGAACACCCGCTTGAACTGCACCATGCCGGCATTGGTGAACAGCAGAGTCGGGTCGTCGTGGGGGACAAGACCCGAACTTTCCACCACCGTATGGCCTTTGTCGGCAAAATAGGTCAAAAATCGTTTGCGTATGTCGTTTCCGGTCATTGGTGCCTTCCTTCAAATTACAGAAGCGGGACGCCTGCGCATCCCGCTTCTTAATAATGATATGTGTTGCCTGAATCAGATCAATCGGCGGCCGCGGCCTTTGCAACCGGTGCTTTTTCTCCGACCGCGGGCAAACCATACCCGAGGCGCACCTTTCTTTCAAGATCCTCGCACATCTCCGGATGCTCCTTGAGGAAGACCTTGGAGTTCTCCCTGCCCTGGCCGATGCGTTCGCCGTTGTAGGAGTACCAGGCCCCGCTTTTTTCGACAATGTCCTGGGCCGTGGCCAGATCGAGCAGATCGCCAACCTTGGAGGCGCCTTCGCCGTAAATGATGTCGAACTCGGCCTCTTTGAAGGGCGGGGCCATCTTGTTTTTCACCACCTTGACCTTGGTCCGGTTGCCGATCACCTCCACCCCGTCCTTAATCGCGGCCTGGCGCCGGATATCGATACGAAGCGAACTGTAAAACTTGAGAGCGTTGCCGCCCGTGGTGGTTTCCGGGTTTCCGAACATGACCCCGATCTTCATCCGGATCTGGTTGATGAAGATAATCGCGGTATTGGTGCGCTTGAGCACCCCGGTGAGCTTGCGCATGGCCTGGGACATGAGCCGGGCCTGGAGCCCGACATGGGAATCCCCTGCATTGCCGTCGATCTCCGCCTTGGGCACCAGGGCCGCCACCGAATCGATAACAATAACGTCCACCGCCCCGCTGCGGATAAGGATTTCGGCGATCTCCAGGGCCTGCTCGCCGTAATCGGGCTGGGAGACCAAAAGATCGTCCACCTTGACCCCGAGGCGTTCGGCATAGCCGATGTCCAGGGCATGCTCGGCATCGATGAAGGCGGCGCTGCCCCCACCCTTCTGGGCCTCGGCGATAACATGCAGGGCTAGGGTCGTCTTGCCGGAAGACTCCGGCCCGTAGATCTCGGTAATCCTCCCCCGGGGAATGCCGCCGATGCCGGTGGCGATATCAACACTCAGGGTGCCGGTGGGGATGACCGCCACCGCCTCGCGCTCGTCCGAGCCAAGCCGCATGATCGAGCCCTTGCCGAACTGCTTCTGGATCTGAAAAATCGCGGTATCAAGGGTTTTGTTCTTTTCGTCGGCAACGGCCATGGTGTATGTCTCCCTCAGTAGGATGAATTATAGTCGGTTCTTTTTACTCTGTCCTGCTTCCATTATCAAGACCAAGCTATTCAGCCCAAGCAGGTGACGGCGCAAAAGGTCAAGCGCCGTCTGGCCGGCCTGGGCCTGCACCTGGCTGCGGTCCCCGGAAAAACGGAAATGAAAGGTCTGGGTTTTGTCCGGACTGGCCAAGCCGAAATAGACCGTGCCCACCGGCTTGTCTTCGCTGCCGCCGCCCGGTCCGGCAATGCCCGTTACGGCAAGGGCATGATCAACAGGGGTCACCCGCCGCATCCCCTCGGCCATGGCCCGTGCGGTTTCGGCGCTGACCGCGCCGGACCGCAGAAGAATCTCCCGGTTCACCCCGAGCAGCCGCTCCTTCAAGGCATCGCTGTAAGCGACCACCCCGCCGAGAAAATACCCGGAGCTCCCGGCGACCCTGGTCAGAGTATGGCCGATGAGCCCGCCGGTGCAGGATTCCGCCACAGCCACGGTCTGATCGCGGTCTCCAAGCAACCTTCCCACCACGGACTCCAGGGTGTCGCCTCCTGAGCCGTAACAGCAATCGCCAAGAGACTCCGCCATCTTCCCATCGTATTTTTGCAGCGCCGCCTCGGCCTCGTTGCTTGTCGCGCCGCTAACGGTAAGACTGACATGCACCTCGGGAAACACGGGGTAATAACCGATCCGGACCCTGGGGTCACGACCCTCCAGATGGGTAAGCCGCCGGTTGATCTCGGACTCGGCCAAGCCCACCACCTTGTACACCTTCTGGCGCACCTGGCGGACCTCCTCGCCTTCCCAGACCGCGAGCCGGGTGATCACCGTTTCCAGGAGCAGATCCTCCATCTCCTGGGGCACCCCCGGCAGAAAAAAGATGGGCTTGCCGTCCTGGACCAGAAAATACCCGGCCGTCTTTGCTTCCGTGTGCAAGGCATGGGCGCCAGCCGGCAACCAGGCCAGTTTTTCCAGGGAGATCCGCTGGCCGGGCGGCAGGTTCTTGCCGTGGGCCTGGATTTTTTTGAGTATTTCCGGATACAGGGTGGCGGGACGGGAAAAAGCCGAGGAGACGGCGGCATTGGTCAGATCATCGGTGGTCGGGCCCAACCCCCCGGTGACAACAACAAAATCCGCACGCTGCAAGGCCCGCTGCAGCGTGCGGCCGATGAGCCCGGGCTCATCCCCGATGGTGGTCATGGCCAGGATCTCGTGGCCCGCGGCAAAAAGATGGCTTGCCGCGAAATAGCTGGTGGTGTTCAGCAC
>JBAYUD010000127.1:0-5150 GCA_041675265.1 Desulfurivibrionaceae bacterium
CGATTCTATAACCGCCGTCGTCTTCACTCGACCTTGGGCTTTCAAAGTCCGGCCCTGTACGAAGCGACTTATTTTAAACTTGCAGCCTAATCCGGTGTCCACTAAACCGGGGGAAGGTCATCTAACTGATGAGCCGCCGAAGCGGAACTCTTGCGCCTCCCCCTTTAACAAAGGGGGATTGAGGGGGATTTTGATTTACACTCACCCGTTCCTTCACGATTTTCTCGATCACTTCCAGCACCGCATCTGTTTCCGACAAAATCTTCCCATTGTCAAAACGCAATACCCGTAAGCCTGATCCGGCCAATACTGCATCACGTTCTTGGTCTTTGGCCTGGTGTTCTTCTGCAAAATGTTGGCTGCCGTCGAGTTCGATCACCAGTTTCGCTGCCGGGCAATAAAAATCCACGACGAATGCGAACAATGGCTTTTGCCGATAGAACTGCACACCATGTATCTGCTTACGTCGAATATGCTGCCATAGCACCTGTTCAGAATCGGTCATGTTGGTTCTGAGTGAGCGTGAGTTTTTCTTAAGTTTTGGGTTGTAGCGTTGCATGAATCCTTAAATCCCCCCTGGCCCCCCTTTGTTAAAGGGGGGAACTTATACTTCTGCCCTTTAGTAAAGAAAGGAGGACGAGAACCCTTTACAAATGCCTGACGATTTCCGCCAAGGTGGTTTCCAACCTACAGCAGACATCGTGGATATGGATGCTCTCCAGACTCAGCGACTCGATCACCACCAGAGTTTCCGGCGGCAATACCGTGCCGAACCGCTCTCCTGCCCGCCTGGCCACCTCCCGCACCGCGTCCTCGGCAAACTGCGGCAGGCTGTGCGAGGCGTAGACCAACTGGGCCTCGTCGGTTCTTTTCAGCAGATCCTGGGTCACATGCAGGGCCTCTTCTAGACAGGTCAGCAGCTCACCGATGGACGGGGAAAGCCCGGCCGACTGCAGGGCAAGGGTGGTCTGGGAGCGTTGCGAATGGGTGGGCAGGGGGCAATCCTCCCCCTCCTTGCGAAACAGGGTCTGGTTGTAGGCCTGGGTGCAGGGGCAGGCGGTGATGTGGGCCACGCCTACCCCAAGCATGACCATGCTTTTGATCCCCTCCCCCTGCTTGGTCAGCCTCAGATCAAGGCTGATGGCAATGGAATCCACCGATTGCCCGCCGCTGACCGTGGCCGTTCTGACAAGCGGCAGCTGGCCCGCAAGCCGAACCCTGCCGGTGCTCGCGCCCTGACGCGCCATCATTTCCCGACCGAGCTGCATCCCATACTCGCGGAGATCGGCAAACTCCCGACCATACAGGGAGGCGATCACCTCTTCCATGCGGGACATGTGGATGCCCCGGACCTCCGCGGCAAGGTTCACCTCCAATCTGGCCGCAAGAGGGATCAGCCCTTCGGGCAGCCTGACCCAGACGGTTTTACCGCAGATGCCGACCTCGGGCAGGGGCAGCGCAAAGGAGGGGCGTTGCTGGGGGATATCAATCCCCTCCGCCAAAACCCGGGCATGGTCTCGGGGGGATATGGATGGTTTCAAATAAATTCCTCCTGTTTCAAGGAAATATACCACTGCTGAATGGTCTGCCAATCCCCCTGTTGCCTGGTCCAGTGGGCCAGGGCCTGAAAACGGCGCACATCCTCGGGCGGGGCCCCGGTTTCCGCCAGGGCGAGGGAGACCGAGGCCAACAGGGTCTCAAGTCGCCCACTGTTCACGCCATTACACAGGCTGCCGTGGTGAAGATACCGCAGGGTGATGGGCTCCTCCCCGCAAAAACCGAAAGGGAACCGCTGGGCAAGCCGGATGAAGAAAGACCAGTCCTCGCCCAGTTCTCCGGGGCCGAACCCGCCCACCTCGGCAAAAGCCCCGGTTTCCACACCCAGTGCCGAGGGAACCAGAAAACACCAGCGGGCCAAGTCGGCAAGGCATTGCCCTTCAATGGCCATGCCCGGCTCGGGGATGCAAAACTCTCCGCCCCCAACCTGATCGCTGTTTCGAGTCACCCCATAGGCCACCGGATAACCGCGGGCCATGGTCCGCACCAGGCTTGCGACGTGGCCCTCCAGCCAGACATCGTCGGAATCAAGAAACATGACCACCTCGCCACAGGCCGCGCCAACCCCGACGTTTCTCGCCAAGCCCGGGCCAAGACCGGAACGCCGCAACAGCCGCACCTCGGGAAAGCGTGCGGCCACAAGGGCAGCGGTGTGGTCCGTCGAGCCATCGTCCACGACAATGATCTCGCTCACCGGGGTATCCTGCCCGACCACGCTGGCAATGGCCCGGCAGGTCATCTCCGGCCTGTTTCTGGTGGGGATTACGCAGCTGATCCGCATGGCCCGTGGTGGCTCCTCATGGATTTCCTGATGGTTGCGCTCTGCGTCAGACAGAAAGACACCTTGTCCAGTCTTCAGCATAACACATAAAAAAGAGCTGCTCCAAGACTGAAGGGACAAGTTTAAAAAAATGGACCACACCTGGAGAATCATTGCTGCCATGGGCCGGGATACAGGCAGGGTCTCGACCGATTTTCTCCTTGCCTTTCCATGCCCTGCCACATAGAATCACTCGATATTGGAACCAACGAAAAAATGGGGAGTTCCCCTAATTTTCTCTAATCTTCTACGCTAGGCATTTATAATGAGCACCTGCATGATCTACGGCACACCAATAGCAATTCTTGTGTTTTTAGTGTTGTTTGCGGGCATTCTTTTGCCGTGGCAGGCACGATCCACCACTGACCTTGGTGGCGACACAAAAGAACATAGCGAACGGATTTACAAAGACTTCGAGATGTACCTGAAAGTCACTCTTGGTTTAGTTGCTGCCTTTGGATACATACGCATTGACAGATACACTGCTCAACCTGACTTGGCACGTCAAGCATTACAGGCTGTGGGCGGCATATCTCTACTTGTCATGACTACGTTTTGTATTTTTGTGCTTTGTCACCAAGCTTCAAAGGTACGACGCTGGGAAAAAATCGAATGGGGAAAAACCGTTTTTTGGCAAGAACTATGGGCTTGTTTAGCAATGTGGCTTTTTTCTTCCGGGGTCTGGGTTGCTGCACATGTGTGGTAACTGTCTAACATTGCGATCCAGAGACAATCATGATCAATAAAGCATTTGCCGACCATTTTGCGGCGGACTGGATAGATTCCTGGAACACGCATGATCTTGCCCGGGTTCTGTCGCATTACACCGACGATTTTGAAATGTCGTCACCAGTAATCATCAAGGTGGCAGGTGAACCGTCAGGAACATTGCAGGGAAAGGAAGCCGTGGGTTCCTATTGGGCCAAGGCTCTTCAGCTGGTTCCGAATCTTCGTTTCGAGTTGGTTGCCACGCTTGTCGGCGTGAACAGCATCACCCTCTACTACAACGGTGTCAGTGGCCCAGCCGCGGAGGTATTTCATTTCAACCAAGACGGTAAAGTTACGAGGGCATACGCACATTACCTCTAACCCGACGCGCAAGCGGGGCTGCGCGAATAAAGACTCGCGCAGCCCCCTAATTTCACGTCAGGTTACTTGAAAGCATGCTGCCAATCGGCCCAGGGAAGAAAATGACATCCCGCTCATTCGTGGCTTTCCCTCAACCAACCATGCAGTTTTGATCCATCTGAAAAACCTGCATCATAATGGCGTGATCGAGCATGCTGACTCCATGCGCCAGGGCGTCCACCATATCCCTGTCCTCCTAGTCCATGGCCTTGAGACCTTGGACCTCCTCCGCGGACACGGAGCCGGGGGCCTTGACAGCCTTGACGACAAAGGCCAGCATGGCGCTTTCGTTCTCTTCGAGCAGTGACTGGGACGGGTCAGCCTCCATTTTGCGGATATCAGCCTCCTCGACCCCCTGCTTTTTCAAGATATGTCTGTTGAGATCCAGGCAGAAACCGTAGCCAAGATTATGGGCCACCAGATAACGGATGTGTGCCAGCAAGGCAAAGCTCAATCTGGGATGCTTCGCGAAATACTCGACTCTCCGGAGCTGCAGTTCGAAGAGGCCCGGGCTGGCGCTCATCATCTCCAAGGGCCTGGGGATGATGCCGATTCTTTTCATGTACATGTCGTAGCCTTCTTTGATAATACCTTCCGCGTTTTCGGGTGGAACCGTGCTGATCAGCGCCATGTGGGTCTCCTTTTTTTCGTATGAGACAAGGGGAATAGGCTGCCCGTGCCAACCACCGGCAGACTCCGTTGATTATGCTTGGAAAATACGGCGGCCGGTTGTATAAGTAAAATGAATTTAAATAATCATATCGATAAGGACAGTTAATCTTCCCGTATGAACCATCTGGAAGTCAAGCATCTCCGAATGATCTGCACCCTTGCGGAAACCGGCAATATGACCAAGGCGGCGGCAAGGTTGTGTATTTCCCAATCCGCGCTCAGCCAACAGCTCAAGGATATTGAAAGCAAGCTGAAGGTCGACCTGTTTTTCCGGACCCGGAAAGTCATGCTCCTCACCCCCATCGGCAAAAAACTTCTGGAGTCGGCGCAACAGGTCATCCTGACGCTCGAGGATGCGGAGCTTGAGATCGCCAAGATCGTTTCCGGCGAACAGGGAGAACTCAAGGTCGGCATCCAATGCATCTTCTGCTACAAATGGCTGCCCGGCGCCATACGGTTTTTTCAAAAAAAATTTCCCAACATCGAGTTCGAGATCGGCACCTCCACTGACTTGGCCACTGATCTGGAAAGCAAGAAATTTGACTTCATCATCACCGCGGCAACCGTGCCGGATGAGCAATATACCTATGTGCCGTTATTTGCCGATCAGTTGGTCTGCATCATGCCCGCCGATCATCCCTTGCGCGCCCGCGCCTGTGTACAGTACGAGGACTTCGGCAGGTTTAACCTGATATCCCATTCCGAAAAGGCAGCCAGCCGGTTTTACCAGCTTGCCCTCAAACCAAGGGGCCTGGAGCCAAAACGGGTCATGACGGTCGGCCAACCCCACGCCATTGTCGAAATGGTGGCGTCGGGGTTCGGTCTCGGCATCTTTCCACGATGGGCGCTCAACAGCTCCCTTGAAACAACCGGCATTACGGCCCGCCCCATCACCAAAGGCGGACTGCCGGTGACCTGGTATGCAACATTTTTAAAAAACAGCCAAATCCCGGTGTTCCAGCAGGAATTTATC
>JBAYUD010000128.1:0-5132 GCA_041675265.1 Desulfurivibrionaceae bacterium
GAGCACCAGAAATACTTTGCCGTGGTTGACGCCGCCGGCAAACTCATGCCCAACTTCATCGCGGTGAACAACACCAACACCCGGGATGCGAAGCTTGCCGCCGATGGCCACCAGCGGGTGATCCGGGCGCGGCTGGAGGATGCCTTCTTCTTTTTCAAGGAAGACCAACGGAAGACTCTGGCGGATCGATTCGAGGATCTCTCGGGCGTTATCTTCCAGCACAAACTGGGGACCATGCTCGACAAGACCCAACGCGTTACCACCCTGGCCGGACTGCTGGCCAAAAAGCTGGCGCCGAAACACCTGGCCCACGCCGAACGTGCCGCCCACCTGGCCAAGACCGACCTGCTCACCGACATGGTGGGCGAGTTCCCCACCCTGCAAGGGGCAATCGGCCACGATTACGCCCTACTCGGCGGCGAAGCTCCGGAGGTTGCCACGGCCATCCGCGAGCATTACCTGCCGGTAAGGGCAGGAGGCGTATTGCCTGCCTCGATCCCCGGGGCGCTGGTGGGCATGGCCGACAGGCTAGACTCCATCACCGGCTGCTTCGGCATCGGCCAGATCCCCACCGGCACCACCGACCCCTTTGGTCTGCGCCGCCTCTCGCTGGGGTTGCTCAATATCATCAACGCCATGGGCTTTGGCCTCTCCCTGGCCGAGTTCGTGGACGAAGCGCTCTGCCTGTACGGAGACAAGCTGACCGTTCCCAAGGACGAAGCCCGCCGCAACGTGCTCGAATTCATCAAGGGCCGGTTCAGCAACGATCTCACCAGCCAGGGAATCCCAGCCGAAGCGGTGGAAGCGGTCACCTCGGTCTCCTTCGACGATCCGATGGACTGCAAGCGCAGGATCAACGCCCTCATGGCCATCAGCAAGGAAGAAGCCTTCCCCATCCTGGCCGGAGCCTTCAAGCGGGTGATCAATATCATTAAGGAAAACAGCGAAACCACGGTGCAAGCGGAGCTGCTCACCGAACCCGCCGAGCAGAAACTCCATGCGGCATACCTGGCTGTCCGCAAGGAAGCCGCGCCCCTGCTGGAAGCCAGCGATTACGAAAAGGCCCTGGGGGTGATCCTCAAGATGAAGGAGCCGGTTGACACCTTTTTCGAGGAAGTCATGGTCATGGCGGAGGATGAGAAGGTGCGCGCCAACCGGTTGAACCTGCTGACCGCCATCGCGCAGCTCTTTTTACAGATCGGCGATTTTTCGAAGATGAACGCCATCAATCCGTAAGCTGGGCCTGGGCGATTTCAATGGCCTGCTCGTAGAGCAGGGGCAGGGAGTCGAGGGCGACTGCAAGTTTTTTCGCCAGACTGGCGGTCTTTTCCCAGTCTCCGCGTTCGTAGGCTGTAACCAGATTGAGCGTCCGGCCAAGAGGGGTTGCGGCCTCCGCGAGCAGCGCTTCCCGGATCTCCGCGGGCAGGGCCAGCTCCGGCAGGATATCCGCCATGGCTTTATCAAGCATGGCGGGGAGCAGCGAGAACATTCCCACCGTGTGGAACATCCCCGCCTCCCTGCGCCGGTCCAACAACTGGCCGGCGATCAGTTCGCAAAAACTGCCCCGAAAGGCGGCCAAACGCAGCAGTTCGGACGGCTTGTCGTCGGCGATATAGGAAAGCATCATCAGCGACAGCCATTTCCGCAAGGTAAGCTGCCCCAGCATGGCCACGGCCATCTCGATGGTGTGCAGCTTCTGGCTTCTGGCAAAATAGGCCGAGTTCGCATACTTGAGTAGTTTGTAGGCCAGGGAAACATCATGGCTGACAAATTTGGCAAGTTCGGCGAAATTGTAATCCTCATCCTGGATGAGTTTCAACACCTGAAGATAGTGGAGCTTGGAGCCGGGGATATCCCGTCCCTCCATGATATGGGGGCGGCTGAAAAAATAGCCTTGGAACAGGTCAAAGCCCAGGTTCTTGGTGGCCTCGAACTCCTCCATGGTCTCGATCTTCTCCGCCAGCAACTTCACGTTGTAGCGGCTCACCACCTTGGCCTGGCGCTCCAGCTCGGCACGGCTCATCTGACGGATATCAAACTTGATGATCCTGGCCAGCTTGATGAGCGGCAGGAATCGCTCTTCGTAGAGGAAATCATCCAGGGCCAGGACGTACCCGGCCCCCACCAGCTTCTCGCAGGCATGCACCACCTCGGGCGTGGCCCCGACAGTCTCCAGCACCTCGACCACGGCAATCTCTTTTGGGAAAAGCGAGGGATACCCCTTGAGCAGCATCTCTTCGCTGAAATTGATGAACGCCTTTTTTCCTTCGGTGATGGTGGCGATGCCGATGAGCAGAAAGCTGTTGGTGATGACCTTGGAGGTGGCCTCTTCCCCGTCCTGCAAGGGGTCGAAGTAATTGGTCAGGCCGGAACGGAAGAGGAGTTCGTAGGCGAAGACCTCCTTGTTCCTCTTGAAGATAGGCTGGCGGGCAACGAAGATATTCGGCTGAGAGGTGTCCATGGCTGTGATGATTTTCTCATAAACCATCCATCAGCGCAATTACCTTATAATGCAGCAATGTTTCCAGTACCTCGGCCATGGGCAAGCCCACCACATTGGTGTACGAACCGCTGATTTCCGGAACCAGGAAACACCCCTTGCCCTGAATCCCGTATGCCCCTGCCTTGTCCAGGGGTTCTCCGGTGCGGACATATGCCCGGCACAACTCCGGGGTCAGCTCCAGGAAACGAACCTTGGTGCAGACGGTCTTGGTGCACTGCTCGCCGGTCGCGCGGCGGCAAAGGGAAAATCCGGTCCACACCTCATGCCAGCGGCCGGAAAGCCGCATGAGCATTCCGGCGGCCTCGGCTTCATCGCCTGGCTTGCCGAGGATCTCTCCGTCCACCACCACCGCGGTGTCGGCGGCCAGCACCCAGGCACCAGGAATATCCACAGCCTGGGCCTTTTCCCGGGACAAGCGCGCGACAAAATCGACGGGGGTTTCACCGGGGCGCGGGGTCTCGTCAATGTCCGCGACCACCACCTCAAAGGCAAGACCCAACTCGGCAAGAAAATCGCGCCGCCTGGGCGAACCCGAGGCCAGGATCAGCCGCGCCTCTGTCCGGAAGGCTTCCATGCAATCGGGATCAGGCCCGGATGGAGTAACCACCGTCCACGACGATGGTCTGCCCCTGGATCATGGCGGCCAGATCACTGCATAAGAATAGGGCGACATCGGCCACATCCTCGGGGGTGGTCAGCCGCCCCATGGGGGTGCGTTGCAGGGCGCCGTCGAGGATCTGTTCCCGGTTGGGGAATTTCTTCAGAGCCTCGGTATCCACGGCCCCGGCGCTGATGGTGTTGACATTGATCCCCATGGGCCCCAGCTCCACGGCGAGATGGCGGACCAGCGACTCAAGCGCCGCCTTGGAGGCGCCCACGGCCGTGTAATTCTCCACGGCCCGCACCGCCCCCATGCTGGAGACCGCCATGATCCTGGCGCCCTTGCTCATGAGCGGCGCGGCCTGCTGGGTGAGAGAGAGCAGGGCCCGGGCGTTGATCTCCATGGCCCAGTTCCAGTGGCGGCTGCTCAACTCCAGCGCCGGCTTGAGAACGCCGGAGGCGGCATTGCTGATCAGAAAATCAAGATGGCCGAACTCGCTTTTGATCAGAGCGAACATGGCCTGCAGATCCTCGTCGTTGGCCACGTTGGCCTTGACCACCAGGCAGCGCGCCCCTTTCTCCTCGATGAGACGGGCGGTGGCCTCCGCGTCCTGCCGGTGGCGCACGTAGTTCACCACTAGATCCACCCCGTTTTCCGCAAGCCGCAGCGCGATCGCCTTGCCGATCCCCCGCGAACTTCCGGTTACCAAGCCTACTTTCCCCCGCAGATTGTACATAACTCCTGCTCCTCGTTATAGCTGTCCCTGTAAAGGGTTTGAGTGTTTCAACGTGCTGCCCACGATAAAATTTTCAGGCGGGAATGTAAAGAAGACTTTCCCGCCGGATCGACATCCCTCCGCTACTCGGCCAGGAGCCGTTTCCAGGCGCCCAACAAGAGCCGCCAGGGATGAAAAGTCACCGGCCTCATCCGGGCCGGGGGTTGAAACCCCTGGACCGCGACCTCTTCCACCCCGGCCAACGGAAATGACAGCTCCTCCATGTTGCTCCCGGCAAGATTGCGGCGTCGGCATTCCCGCCAAACTGGGCTTGCCTGGCAAGGAAGACCCAGCACCTCAAGCAGGGCTGTATCCAGGGCCACGGGATTGAGCCCTCCCGCCAGCAGATGCAAGGGAAAAGGCTTGCCCCCCACCGGCCCGTCCACATGCATGGCCATTACCCCGTCGGCCAGGGTGATCCCGCCTGGCAGCACCCCAAGAAGATCGACCAGCATCTCCTCGAACCGGTTGTCGACATCGCCATACCGGGCATGGAGCCAGGGCTTACGAAACCCGACCACCGTCCCGAAATAATTCTTCACCGCCAGGGTAATATAGAGCTGGCCGTGGGCCTTGATCTTGGGCAGGTTGACCAGCAGATCGCACTCGCGCACCGCCCGCGCCACCCCCACGGACAAGCCGGAGGCGAGGCGGACCGGTTGCGCCCCCTCGAAATTGATCAGGCGCACCGGCAAACCCTTGAGCGCCGCCCTGATCCCGCAGGCCTCCATAACGCCCAGCGCCGTGCCAAAGGCCGGGGAATCGCCGACCCGCACCGTGGCCCCGTGGTCGACCACTCCGCCGCCGCGGCGACAACCTCGGGGTGGGTGCAAGCCAGCCCTTTATTCCGCACGGCGGAAACCAGATTGGGCTTGAGCAGCACCCTGCTTCCCGGAGAAACCCGGAAGCCCACGGCGGCGCACAACGCCTCCACCCGATCCTTCAACAATTTACGGTCATACCGGCCGCATGCCACCAACCCGACCTCACATGCCTTAATCTCCATCCCGCCCCCTTGCCGTCCCGCTTTGCCTGTCATGCATCGATATTTTTTTGACGCTCCGCCCGGTGGAAGTCAAGATTATGACGAATATCCCCGGACATCCCTGCCCAAAAAAGACCGTTCCCCCGGGTTATTTTCCAGAAATACATTGAATTACCGATAATTTACATATAGTGTTATACATATTAAAAGCCTCGCGGCACAATGCTTGCTTTACAACCAAACCAAAGAGAAGGTGCCGGGTTTTTCC
>JBAYUD010000129.1:0-4665 GCA_041675265.1 Desulfurivibrionaceae bacterium
TTGCCGCCCAGCTCTTTCTTGCGGGCGGCAATCTTTTGGCAGATTACGTCTTCATTTTCCTGCAGGTATTCCGAGCCAAGCTCAACCTGCTGCAACACGGTCATTGGTCTGTCTTCACTCCCGAATAATCTAAAAAACCACCCTTCGACAGGCTCAGGGCGAACGGTGGTCATCTTGAAATCATTGCCCTTTCCGCTCGTGGTGAGCCTGTCGAACCACTTATCTACTGCTTTATGTGCTGCGGATATGCCAAGGCGCAAAGACCTCTTTCCCTGGCATCTTTGCGCCCCTTGCGACTCCGCGTTCGCTCTTTTATTATTTAACCAGCTTTACCCAGGCCGCGGTCGGCCCCTTGTCCCCTTCGCCCTCGCCGAAACGAACCTCGTCGCCTTCGGCCAGCTGGGCCATGGTCACGTCCTTGAGGGCGTTCTCGTGGAAATACACCTCCTGGCCGTCCGGGGTCATGAGAAACCCGTAGGATTCATAGGGGAACAGGCTCTTGATGGTGCCCATGGCCGGGCCGGCCACCGCACCCTCCGGCTCCTTGGTGGTCTGCCGCCGCTTGCGTTGCAGCTCCTTCAACTGGAGGCCAAGGGTGTCGAACGCCTCAACCAGCAGGGGCCGCACCGTCTCCCCCTTTCTTTTCACAACCACGGTGTCATTGGGAACGGAAGCAACCACGCGAACCTCGTGACCGCCCGCCTTGTGCCCGGCGGTCTCCTCAATGGAGATGCGGAGATGATGAACAAGCCCGGGATGGTGGCGATCAAGCCGCCCCTTTTCCTCTTCGATTTTTTCCTGCCAAGCCTTACGAATTTCCAGGTTCCGTCCTTCAACTTGTAGTTCCATGCAATTCCTCCATCACAAGTGATTAAACTGGCGCCCGCAGGGGGCAGCCGATTGGAGAGCTTTCGATTGTATTCTACCACGATGGTGGGCAAAAAACAGCTTCTCTTCGCGCCGGTTGCAAGAAAAAAACCGGCACGGGAAAGGCGGGATTCGAAGAAAAACCCGGCCCGCTTTTTCTCTCCTTGATTTTCTACCCCTCTTTGCCGCATCATATAACATGAAGCACCATCGGAGGGAGTGATAACCGCCCCCTTTCCCCCCCATGGGAGGACTCGCCTTATGCCTCTACCCGTCTTTCGCCTCATCGTCCTTGCCCTGGCGCTCCTGGCGTCCGGCTGCGAGCAAAAACCCAGCCGGCAGGGCCCGGAATACGGCAGCGCGCCGCTGGCGCAACCATCCCCCACCTATCACCTGGCGATCCATCCCCTGCACAACCCCATCAAACTCCAGCATGACTATCAGCCGCTTATCGAGTACCTCAACGACCAGGTGCAGAACGCAAGGCTGGAAATGGAATCCTCCCGCGACTACGGAAATTTTGAAGAGAAGTTCCGGGCGCGGGAGCCGGAGTTCCTGCTGCCCAATCCCTGGCAGACCCTGGAGGCGATGAAGGCGGGCTATACGGTAATCGCCATGGCCGGCCAGCCCGAGGACTTCAAGGGGCTTTTCCTGGTGCGGCGGGACAGCGGCATCAAGGCGCCCGCCGACCTGAAGGGCAAGGCGGTGAGCTATCCGTCGCCCACCGCCCTGGCCGCCTGCATCATGCCCCAGTACTTCCTGTATGAGCATGGGCTCAAGGTCAACACCGAGATCGAGAACCGGTATGTCGGCTCCCAGGAGTCCTCGATCATGAACGTCCATCTCGAGCTGACCGCGGCCGGCGCCACCTGGCCCCCACCCTGGCGGGCCTTCCAGAAAGACCATCCGCGCGAGGCCGCGGAGCTGCAGGTGATCTGGGAAACCCCCTCGCTCATCAATAATTCGGTCATGGCCCGGGACGATATCCCCCCCCAGGTCCGCGAACAGGTCCGCCTCGCCCTGTTGCGGTTGCAGGATACCCCGGCGGGCCGCGCCATCCTGGCCGGCATGGAAACGAATCGCTTCCTGCCTGCCACGGATGCGGATTACGAGATCGTACGGCGATACATTGCGCGGTTTGAACAAAAAGTAAGGCCGGTTGAACTGAAACGATGATCAGCGCCCTGCACGGATTCTTCTTCGGCACCCTGCGACGCCAGCTCATCATCGGCGTGGCTGCGGTGCATGCGATCATGATGACCCTTTTCGTCTGGGACCTGGTCACGAACCAGCGGGCGTTCATCCTGGCGCGCCAGGTGGAACAGGCCATGTATCTGGGGCATTCCCTCGCCACCTCTTCCGCCGGCTGGATCGCCTCCCATGATATCTCCGGCCTTCAGGAACTGGCCGAGGCCCAGCATCGCTACCCGGAACTCCGGTTTGCCATGTTGCTCGACAGGCAGGGACAGGTGCTGGCCCACACCGATCGCGCCCGGCTCGGCCTCTATGTGCGCAACCTGCCTGCCGCGATCCGCCCGAAGGAGCTGAACCGGAGCCTGGAACTGGTCGATGTCATGGTTCCGGTAATGCTTGCCGATCGGCATGTGGGCTGGGCCCGGGTGGGTATCGGCCAACAGCTGGCCGTCCGCAAACTGGACGAGATCTTCCATAACGGCTTGGTCTACGCCATGGTCGCCATTGCCATAGGCTCGCTCCTGGCCTGGCTGATGGCGCGACGGATCACCCGCCGGCTGTATGTGATTCAAGCGGCCATGGACGAGGTCCGCTCGGGAAACAATCAGGTCCGCCCCAGGGTTCCCGGCATTGACGAAGCAGCCGGAATGGCGCGGGAATTCAACAGGATGCTGGACATGCTCGCCCAGCGGGAAGAGGCGCTTGTCCGCTCGGGGGAAGCCCTGCTCGACAGCGAACGGCTGTTCCGCTCGCTGTCGCAGATCTCTCCGGTGGGCATCTTCCGGACCAGTCCGGCCGGCAACTGCCTCTATGTCAACGAACGCTGGTGCGAAATCGTCGGCCTGAGCGATACCGAGGCACAAGGGGAAGGCTGGAAGCGCGGGTTGTTCCCCGAGGATCGGGAGCGGGTGGAGGCCATCTGGAATCAGGCGATACGGAAACAGCAACCATGCAATATCGAATACCGCTACCAGCGGCCGGACGGCTCGGTCCGCTGGGTAATGGGGCAGTCGGCGGTGGAGAGGGACGCACAGGGCGAGGTCAGCGGCTATGTCGGTACCATCACCGACATCACCGAGCGCAAGCTGACGGAGATAGAACTCCGCCGTCTCAATGACGAACTTGAGGAACGGGTGCTGGACCGAACACACGAACTGGCGCGGAAAAACCAGGAGATGGAAGAGGCCTATACCCGACTCAAGGAAACCCAGAGCCAGATTCTGCAACAGGAAAAAATGGCCTCGGTCGGCCAGCTTGCGGCCGGGGTAGCCCATGAAATCAACAACCCCATGGGGTTCATCGCCAGCAACCTCGGTTCACTGGCAAAATACCTGGAGCGGCTCACCGGCTTCATCGAGGCACTGGAAAAGCGGCTGCCCCGGCAGCAGCAGGATGAGGAACTCAACGTCCTGCGCAAAAAACTGAAGATCGACTACATCATCGAGGACTCCCGGCAGCTGGTGACGGAATCCCTGGACGGCGCGGACCGGGTCAAGAAGATCGTCCAGGGGCTCAAGAATTTCTCCAGGGCCGACCAGGCAGAACGGTTGGCCGCCGATATCAACGAATGCCTGGACAGCACCCTTGGCATCGTTTGGAACGAATTGAAATACAAATGCGAGGTAAAAAAGGAGTACGGTGACCTGCCCCGCACCATCTGCAATCCGCAGCAGCTCAACCAGGTGTTCATGAACCTCCTGGTCAACGCGGCCCAGGCCATTGAAAAGCACGGGGATATCCGGATCAAGACCTGGGCGGACCCCGATTGGGTCTATGCCAGCATCACCGACAGCGGCTGCGGCATCCCCCGGGACAAGATCAAACGGGTCTTTGAACCCTTCTACACCAGCAAGGAGGTGGGCAAGGGCACGGGGCTGGGCTTGAGCATCGCCTACGACATCGTGGTCAAGAACCACAAGGGCGATATCCTGGTGGAAAGCGAGGAAGGAAGGGGCACCACCTTCACGGTCAAGATCCCCCTGCTTGCGAGCGACCCGGAGTGACGGCCCTGCCGGGGCCGATCCCCCCATTCTTCTCCATTCATGGGGCGGCTTTGAGTATTTCGAAATAGCGGGGGCTCTCGGAGATGGTGTTGTGGGTTGCCCCGGCTATGACCTCGAGCGTGGCGACACCCTTGCCGAAGCAGGCCAGCAGCCGTTCCGTGCTTGAGCGCGGGATCACCTCATCGTTTCCGGCCGCCACCAGAACGGTGGGCGCGACCACCCTGGGGGCGTAGCGCCAGGCTTCGAATTTATCGCGCAGCAGCCACCGTACCGGAACGTAGGGGTACAACCGGGACGCAATCTCTTCCAGGCTGTAGTACGGCGTCACCAGCACCAGACGGGACACAGGCCGTTGGCTGGCCAAGCGGACGGCAACGCCTGCACCAACGCTGCGCCCCACCACGACGACCTCGGGATGCCTGGCATGGACCGTGTCGAACAAGGCCAGGGCATCCTTCTGGATCGCCTCCTCCGACGGGGTTCCGGAACTGCCGCCGTAGCCCCGGTAGTGGAGCAAATAGATGGCGTGCTCCGGAAAATCCCTGGAAAACAAGGGCAGACTGAGGGAGACGTCCTCGGCGTTGCCGCCGAAGTAGAGCAA
>JBAYUD010000130.1:0-4651 GCA_041675265.1 Desulfurivibrionaceae bacterium
CCTGGACCTGGACGGTTTCAAGAAGGTCAACGACACCCTGGGACACCGCCGGGGAGACGAGATCCTCCTCGCGATCGCCGATATAATCCGCCCGATTGTCCGCGCCGAGGATATTGCCGCCCGATACGGCGGGGACGAATTCTGCATCCTCCTCCCCCATAGCGGCGTTCCCGAGGCCAAGGAGGTAGCGCAGCGGCTGATCCAAGCCTTTGACAATGAACCTCGTCTGGCTGGGATGCAGGTTGCCCTCAGCATCGGGATTGCCGTGGAAAACTGGAATGATCTGCGGGACGGGGATCTGCTCGTTAAAAAGGCCGACGCAGCCATGTACCTCTCCAAGAAAATACCCGGTCATGCCGTGACCGTGGCGGACCAGACAGGCGCCCCCCTGTCCTCGCCCTGAACGGAATCAGGACCATCCCCGCCCCCGGAACAATTTTCCGCACTCCTTCCCCTCTCCTTTCTTCATTTTTCATTCCGCGTGCGGTATAGTGGCGGAAATCATCCCCTTCCCGGGAGTATCAGCAAAAAAACAAGAACGAGGTACCGCCATGCCGTATGTGAGCATCCGCCTTGCGGGCACGTTGACCCGCGAACAGAAAGAGGAGATGTGCGCCGGGGTCACCAGGGTGATTGCCGAGGTGACCAAAAAACCCGAAGACTCCATCCTGATCTTCGTGGACGAGGAACAGCATGAGAATATTGCCAAGGGCGGCAAGCTTCTCAAGAAACCCGCCTGATGGCCCAACTCTCCCTGCTGAACATCTCCGGCAAGGACGGTGCCCGGCAACGGTTGCAGGCGCTGCGGCAGGAGCTGAATCTCCACGCCCACCGCTATTATGTGCTGGATGACCCCATCCTTGCCGATGCCGAGTACGACCGGCTGTTTCAAGAGCTGGTGGCTCTGGAGCGGCAGTATCCCGAGCTGATCACCCCGGATTCTCCCAGCCGGCGGGTGGGGGGTGCTCCCCTTGCCCAGTTTGCCACGGTGCCCCACGCCGTGCCCATGCTGAGTCTGGAGAACGCCTTTGGCGGTGATGACCTCGTGGATTTCGAAGAGCGTCTCTTCCGGTTTTTACAGAGCAGGGAACCGATCTCCTATGTGACCGAGCCCAAGCTGGACGGCTTGGCCGTGGAACTGGTCTACGAAGACGGGCTCTTCACCCTCGGCTCCACCCGTGGGGATGGCCTGACCGGCGAGGATATCAGCAAAAACCTCAAAACCATCCCGACCATCCCCCTGCGGCTTTTGGCCCCAAATGGCGAGACCATGCCCAAGCGGATCGAGGTGCGGGGCGAGGTCTTCATCGGCCTGGCGGATTTCAAAAAACTCAACGACGAGCGCGGGACGGCAGGGGAAACCCTTTTTGCCAACCCCCGAAATGCCGCGGCCGGCTCCCTGCGCCAGCTTGACCCCAAGATAACCGCAACCCGGCCCCTTGATTTTTTCGTCTATGGGGTGAGCGACACCGCCGCCTTGCCGTGCGCCACGCAACACGAGCTGCTCCAATACCTCGGCCGCCTCGGCTTCAAGGTCAATCCCCTGGTCCGAATCTGCCGCTCCATCGCGGAGGTGGTCTCCCAGTTCGCCCTGCTTCAAGAGAAACGGCCCGCGTTGCCCTATGATATCGACGGCATGGTGGTCAAGGTCAACGATTTCACCCTGCAAGAGCGGTTGGGCGCCAAGGCCCGCAGTCCGCGCTGGGCCATAGCCGCCAAGTTTCCCGCCTCCCAGGCCACCACCCGCTTGCTCGCCGTCGAATTCGGGGTGGGGCGGACCGGGGCGATTACCCCGGTGGCCATCCTCGAACCGGTAAAAATCGGCGGGGTCACGGTGAGCCGGGCCACCCTGCACAACGAGGATGAACTGCGCCGCAAAGGGTTGATGCTCGGCGACACCGTCTTGGTGCAGCGGGCCGGCGATGTCATTCCGGAGGTGGTCAAACCGGTGCTCGAGAACCGGACTGGGCAAGAACAGCCCGTGATCATGCCCACCACCTGCCCGGAATGCGGCTTTGCGCTGGTCCGGGTCGAACAGGAGGCGATAACCCGCTGCCCAAACCCGGACTGCCCGGCCCAGCGGGTGCGGGGGCTGATCCACTTTGCCGGCAAGAGCGGCATGGACATCGAAGGTTTGGGCAAAAAGGCGGTGGAGCAGCTTGTCAGCCAGGGGCTTATCCAGGATATCCCCGATATCTACCAGCTTGCAACCGAACCCCTGGCCGGCCTTGACGGCTGGGGCGAGAAATCGGCGGAAAATGCGGTGCGCGCCATTGAGGCGAGCCGGACCCCCTCCCTGGCCAAATTCCTTGCCGCCCTCGGCATCCGGCATGTGGGTGAGGTCACCGCCCAACTCCTTGCCCGGAATTTCGCCTCCCTTGCCCGGATTTCCCAGGCAGGAGAAGCTGATTTCTTGCACATCGAAGGGGTCGGCGAACAGATGGCCGCCAGCCTGGTGGAGTACTTTCACGACCCGGCGGTCCGGGAGATGCTGGCCCGGCTTGAAGACCTTGGGGTCCGGGTGCAGGAGGAACAACCGGCTGCCGATTCCGGCGGGACTTTGGCAGACAGCGTCTTTCTTTTTACCGGCGCGCTGTCCCGCCTTTCCCGATCCGAGGCCAAGGCCAGGATCAAGGAACTCGGCGGCCAGGTGGCCTCGACCATCAGCCGCAAGGTAACCCATGTCGTTCTGGGGGAGAGCCCCGGAAGCAAGTTGACAAAGGCCCGGGAATTGGGCTTGACTGTTATCACCGAGGACGAATTTCTGCGGCTTATCGGCCGCTGATCATAATCTGATTATCGCACACGCAGGGAAAGGAGCGGGGTATGGCACGAAAACGGGTAGTGACAAGGGTTACAGGGGTGGTACAGGGCGTCTATTTCCGCGATTACGCCCAGAAGGAAGCCCGGAGCCTGGAGCTGAGCGGCTGGGTGCGGAACCGCCCGGACGGCACGGTCGAGGCCGTGCTGGAGGGCGAGGCGGAACAGGTCGGGCAAATGATTGCCTGGCTGCACATCGGCTCGCCCCAGGCCGAGGTGAGCGAGGTTCTGGTGACCGAGGAGCAGCCCCTGGGCGACAAAACCGCCTTTGCCATCCGGTACAACTGAGACGGGACACAGGCGACTCTGTGCCGCCCGTCCGGCGTCCAGTGGTCATCGGACAGACCATCCTGATTGACTTTTTTCACCATCTACCGTAGAATCGACCCCTTTATCCCGAGAAGGGGATACCTTTTTTCTGGCGAGGAGCAGCATGGAAACCGAGATAACAGCCCCCCGCAGGGTTCCGCAAAAAAGCCGGGCGCGTATCCGCTGCCCGCACTGCGGCAACGATAACGATTTTTTTGAGATCGCCGACGGGGTTGTCCTGACCACCCGCTATCAACAGAATGACGATGGAAGCTTTACCCAGGAAGGCGACGAGTCACAGGTTCTGGGGGAGATCAAGTTCTTTTGCGGCGAGTGCAACCAGGATCTTTCCGAGTACCACAACCACTTTCTGGAGATGCTTTTCTAACGGAAGAACCGGACGCTGTCGCTTGACCGGTTGAGAGATGTGTTTTTTTGACAAAAAAAAGGAGAAGGCAAAAGCCTTCTCCTTTTTTCATTCAATCCTGAACGAATCGACTGGCGTGGTGATTACACACAACCGGTCGGTTTCGGCAGACCGGCCATCTTACAGGCGCCCTTGCCGGGACCGGAGGGGAACAGCTCGTAGATCCGCTTCAGCGGGAAGCCGGTGGTCTTGGAGAGGATACGGACCATGGGAGCGATACCGTTCTTCTTGTAGTAGTCCTGCAGGGTATCGATAACCTTGCGATGCTCGTCGCTCAGCTCGCCGATGCCTTCAACAGCCTTTACATAGTCAATCCAGTGCTCGTTCCACTCTTCCATGCCCCTGGTGAGGAAGCCGTCTTCGTCAACGGTGAAGCTTGAACCATTATGCTCGATCGTAGGCATATTTATTCTCCTCCAGTAAAATTTTAACTAAATTATTGTGAAATGTAACGTATTCGCTAATTCAGGATGCCACTTATTACTATATGCTTCCCCCTTTGTCAAGCAGAGGGTTTTATTTTTTTCTCTCCCGGATTCGTAGCGCAAAACCCGCTGATTTGACACTGTTTTTTTCAGCCCCCTCCGCAGCCGCTTCAGGCAACCAGGGCGGAAAGGCGGGAAAATATTTCCGGTCCGAAACCCTGCTCTTTTTCATACCGGGCATCCAGGGTGGTCTTGGGGTTGAAATTTTGCAGGGTGAGGCGGGAGCGGGCCCGGTCAAACTGCTTGGCCCAGGCCACGACATCTTCTTCCGTGTGCAGGCTGGGAGCAATGGTCATGCGAAACTCATGGGGGATACCGCTGTGCCGCAAAAGGCCGATGCTTTTCCGGATCGCATCCAAGTCCACCGGACCACCAGCGCAGCGGTCGTATTTTTCCTGCACCAGGGGGGCCTTGACATCCATGGCCACCATATCGAGAAGATGATCACCAAGCAGCTGGGCCAGCACCTCGGGCCTGGTGCCGTTGGTGTCGAGTTTGACCGCCCAGCCCTCTGCCTTGAGCCGGGCGATCATTTTAGGAAGACCAGGGGACAGGGTCGGCTCGCCGCCGGAGATGCAGATCCCTGCCAGCCAGTTTCTTCGGGCTGCCA
>JBAYUD010000131.1:0-4543 GCA_041675265.1 Desulfurivibrionaceae bacterium
CGTGGTATCCGGTGAGCCGGGCCGCCATCTCGGCAAAGGCGCGGGAGAGATCCTCGAATTCGTCCCCGGTCGGCAGAATCGGCGCTGCCTGGTAATTGCCCTGGGAAAACGCCTGGATGGCAGTGGTGAGCTGTTTCATCGGCGCCAGCACCAGATGCCGCATCATGTAAATCATCGCCCCGCTCAGGGCTCCAACCACCAGGAGCATGGAGGCGAACATCCTCCGCCGGTTCTGGGCGGCCTCGGTGAGGGTTTTGTCCATGGGCAGGGCGACGCTGATGGCGCCGCGCACATCGCCCACCTTGTACCCCTGTTCCCGGTGGCATTTCAGGCAGGCTTCCTCGACATAGAGGGGGGAGATATAGCGGAGGTAAGGCTGGTGGTCGATGTCTTCAATGGCGGTGAGTTCCCGGAGATTTTCCTGCTCAAAGGCCAGCAGGGCCTTCCGTTCGAAGGGGTCGGGCGCATTTTCCGGGTTGGTCAGCTTGAGGCTGGTGATGTGAAACCAGAACAACCCCTCTTCCCGGGAGTATTTGGACAACTCCTTGGTGACCATGGCCGGGGTTTCCTTGGTGTAACGCCGCCCCTCGCGGTCGAGGATCTCGGGGTCGGGAAGGTAAGGGGAGGGCTGGGAGCGCGGCAGCCTTTCCACGAAGACCCCGCCGTGGTCGGCGATCCAACGGCGCATCAAAACGATCTGCCGGAAAACCGCGCGGGCTTCGTTCTCCGCCTGCCGGATGATGAGCTGCTCCTGGCGTTCGTTGAAAACGTAGAAGGTGGCGCCGAGGGTGGCAAGCAGGGTAAGGCTGCAGCCGACGATGAATTTGAAGCTGAGACGGAATTTCATGGCCTTGCCGAGTTGCCCGAGCCATGCATCGATCCTCTTCAAATGCAACCCTCCTGCTCAAGGCGAAAAAAATCCAGATAGTTTCGGGCCTGGAACTGTTCAGCAGTGCTGCAGATGCGCGACAGAGGCCTGAGAGCCATACTCCAGTATGCGAACAGGCCGATAACAAAGCAGATGCGGTGCTGCTGGATAGTTACCGTCAAATGAGGTTCTCCTTTTTAAGATGCACCTGGAGGATGGAGATGGCGGCCGGGGTGATCCCGGAGATACGCGCGGCCTGGCCCAGGGTCCGGGGCTGGATCTTGCTGAGTTTTTCCACCACCTCACGGGAAAGGCCGGGCATGGCTTTGTAGGGAAGATCCTCGGGCAGGAGCACCGATTCCATGCGGCGGAAGCGGTCCACCTGCTCGCTCTGCCTCTCGATATAGCCGTGGTACTTGATGGCCAGCTCGACCTCCCGGGTCACCTCTTCTCCGGGGCGGGGCAGGGTGAGTCCGAGGAGCTGGGCCACGGTGGTAAGATCCATCTCCGGCCTGCGCAGGAGGTCGGCTGCGGACACCGCGGTTTTGAGGGTGGCGCTGCCCATGGCCACCAACCGGTCGTTGAGTTCCTGCTTGGGCCGGATTTGAGTGGTATTGAACAGGGCGATTGTTTCCTCGATGGCCTGTTTCTTGGCCAGAAACAGGCGGTAGGTGTCGTCCTCCACCAGCCCCAGATCCCGGCCGATCTCCCCCAGCCGCAGATCCGCGTTGTCTTCCCGCAGCAGCAGCCGGTATTCGGCCCTGGAGGTGAAAAGCCGGTAGGGCTCCTTGGTGCCCCGGGTGACCAGATCGTCGACCAGCACCCCGGTGTAGGCCTGGGAGCGGTCCAGGATCAGGGGTTCCTCCCCACGCACATACTTGACCGCGTTGATCCCGGCGATCAGCCCCTGGGCCGCGGCCTCTTCGTAGCCCGAGGTGCCGTTGATCTGCCCGGCCAGGAAGAGCCCCCGAAGCCGTTTTGTTTCCAAGGACGGATGCAGCTCCAGCGGATCGACATAATCGTATTCAATGGCATAGCCGGGCCGGATGATGGCGACGTTCTCCAGCCCCTTGATGCTGCGGAGCATGGCCTGCTGCACATCCATGGGCAGGCTGGTGGGCAAGCCGTTGGGGTAGATCTCCACCGTGTCAAGGCCTTCCGGCTCCAGAAAGATCTGGTGGCGCTCCTTTTCCGGAAAGCGCATGACCTTGTCTTCCACCGACGGGCAATAGCGGGCCCCAACCCCCTCGATGATCCCGGTGTACATGGGAGAGCGATCGGTGCCCGCCCGAATGATCGCATGGGTGGTGGGGTTGGTGTAGGTGATGTGGCAGGGGCGCTGGGGCAGCACCGGCTGCTTGCCCCGGTTGCTGAACGAAAAAAGATTGGGGGGCTCGTCGCTGTGCTGGGCTTCCAGTTCGGAGTAATCGATGGTGGTTCCGTCCAGACGCGGGGTGGTCCCGGTCTTCATCCTGCCCATGGCAAAGCCCAGCTCCTTGAGGTGCAGGGGCAGCTTGAGCGAGGGCACATCGCCCATGCGGCCGGCCGGGAAATTCTTCAGGCCGATGTGGATCAGGCCGTTTAAAAAGGTGCCGGTGGCGATGACCACTGCCCGGGCGGTGAGTTCTTCCTCCAGGGAGGTGACCACCCCGGTGATTTCCCCGTTTTGTATGAGCAAACGGTCGGCGGTGCCTTGTTTGATGTGGAGATTCTGCTGCTGCTCCAGCACCGATTTCATCCGCAGCCGGTAGAGAAGCCTGTCGGCCTGGGCTCGGGAAGACCAGACCGCCGGGCCCTTGCGCGTGTTGAGGCGGCGGAACTGGATGCCGGTGGCGTCGATGTTTTTCGCCATCTCCCCGCCCAGGGCGTCGATCTCCTTGACCAGATGTCCCTTGGCCAATCCGCCGATGGCCGGGTTGCAGCTCATGGCCCCGATGGTGTCGGCGTTGACCACGAGCACCGCGGTGCGGCAGCCCATTCTGGCTGCCGCCAGGGCGGCTTCGCAGCCGGCATGGCCCGCGCCGATGACGATGATGTCGTATTGATTGGAATTAGGCATGGTTTGGGGGTCTTTTATTGTCCGCTCAGGGGTGGCCCTGAAAAGTATCGTATTATAGCGGGGTTGGCGGGAATATGCAAATCAGCCCGGGGTGCGCCACCAGATCAGGGCCCAGCGGGGCGGGGTCTGTCTGGCGAGTTGCCACCTTTCATCGAGCCGGCTCAGGCGCGCATCCACGTAAGCGGTAAGCAGTTTTTCTTCATCGGCGGTCAGGTCATCCACCATCCAGCGGTACGACTGGAGGGCTTCTTCCCGGGAGGTGTAGGTTCTTGTGCTGTCCAGGGTGAGAAAATCGACCCGGGCGTGGATGCCCAGGGCGTAGAGGATATTGACCGTGAAGATATAATCCGGGCCGGGCTCGAAGGTGCGGCCGATGGCTCTAAAAAGATCCGGGTCAAAAGGTCCGGCCCCGACCCGGTCTACCACATAGACAGCCTTGCTGGCCCAAGCGTTCAGCTTGCGCAACGCCCCTTGCAGGTCGTCCACCGACAGGGAGCGGGAGGCAATGGCCACCTCGTGGCGGGGAATGGCGAGCGTTTGCCAGTCGTCGGTCCAGGAACCCTGGATGGTGGTGATGTTGTCCTTCCCTGCGGCCTTGGCCTGTTTTTTGAGTTCCCCAAGCATGGAGGCGGAATAGTCGAGGGCCGTGACCTGCCGCACCTGGCCGGCCAGGGGGATGGCCAGGGTGCCGGGGCCGCTGCCCACATCGAGCACACTCCACTCCGGCTCGACCTCAAGATGGGCGAGAAATTGGGCGACAAAGGGGGAGTCGAGGTTGCGTTCGGCAAACCCGGCGGCCCGTTTGTCCCAGTCGCTGCTTTTTTTCTTTTTCCAGGACTTGTGGGCTCTGGACTCCCGCCACATGGTGTCCCAGTCGATATCTTGATAGCGCATGGTGAGTTCTTTAATAGTAAAGATAATTTTGCCACGAACCCCACGAAAGGACACGAAATTTTTCGTAACAGAGCGGGCTGGGGCGGCGGCAACAAGGGAGTTTTTCCGTGTTGCGGGAGTGCCGGAAAAATGAAGCTTTTATTTTCGTGTTCTTTCGTGGATTTCGTGGCGGACTATCATTTTACCCCCGGCGGGTGAGCCGGTTGACGATGATGGTCAACTCCTTGCCCTGGCTGCGCATCTTCCGGGTACTCACCGCTATCTCGTATTCCTTTTCCGCCAGCAGGAGAAACTTGGGCATGCTTTTGCGGCGGACATCGTGGGCCAGGTAGATGACGCCCTGGTCCGCCAGCAGCGAACGGAAGATGTTCAGGAGCGGGGTGAAAAATTCTTCCCGGAAGAGGATCTCCGCGCCGATGATGGTGTCGAAGCGCGGCAGGTCAGGCGGTTTCAGCCAGTCGAGCATCCGGCACTCCACCCCCTTGAGGCCGGTGGCCGCGGCGCTGACCCGTTGAAAATCAAGGATGTGGGGCTCGTAATCGGTCAGGGTCACCCGGTAGCCTGCCAGGGCGGCGGCAAGGCCTGGCGCACCGAGGCCTGCGCCGAGTTCGAGCAGGGTCTGCCCCTCTTTTGTGGGTGGGGTGGTGAGCATGAGGTCGGCCAGAACCATGGCCGCCTCCCAAAGCTTTACCCAGAAGGGAAATTCTCCCACATCCTCGAAG
>JBAYUD010000132.1:0-4434 GCA_041675265.1 Desulfurivibrionaceae bacterium
CTTCCGTAAGAACTACGCCATCACCAAGATGAACATAGGTCGTGAACATGCCGGTGTTGGCGACTTCTACAGCTTGTTCGAGGCTCAGACCATTTTTGACAAGATCCCACAGGACATGGGTGAAGGCAAGGCTCTGAAGTGCATGCCGCTGAAGATCGACTGGACCTTCTACTGCCACAAGTGCGACGGTATGGCTTCCCTGCGTACCTGCCCGCACTCCAAGGAGGATCGCGTTATCCTCTCCGGCACCAAGCTGCGTAAGGCCCTTTCCGAGGGCGCCGAGATTGTACCGCATTTCGGCCGCGACGAGGTTCTCGTTATCCTGAAGGAGTACTACCATGGTCTGACCGAGAAGGTAGAGGTCAAGATGCAGGGTGCTGCTTCCGGCGCCAAGATGTAAGATCTGTACCTGAATTTTTGTATATAAAAAAAGGGAGGTGCCGGAAGGCATCTCCCTTTTTTTGTGGATGTTTTGCGTGGCTCTCTTGGTGGCAAGCAGAAGAATCAGAGGACTGAAATCTTGGTCCCGTCCTTGGAAAAGGAGATCTTGGCCTCGCGGGCCAGCCAGCCCAGCGCCGCGCCAAGGAGCGCAACACCGCCCCGGTTTTTCATGACGCCGGCGATTTTTGTCAGCGGGGTCGGGCCGTTTTCGGAAAGGTACTCAAGGATGTCCCCGGCCAGGAAGCCGATCTGGCCTTCCACGGTCATGCCTTTCTCCGGTTTGAACAGGAGGGATTTTTCCGGCGGTGCGCAGGGTGCTTTTTTATGGGTGAGCTCGCTCACTTCTTTTTTCACCTTGCCTATGGCGGACTCCACGGTTTTTTCCGCTTTTTTCGCCGCCTTTTTTACCATCTTCTCCGCTGCTTTTTTCATCTTGTGGCCGGTTTCTTCCATCGTATGGCTCGACCTGGCCAAGGCCTTGCCCACCTTTTTCCCTGCTTCGGTCAATGCGGATTTGTCTTTCTGTGCTGCCATGATGTTGTGCCTCCCCTAACTCGGTGTGGTCTGCTGGAACAATTCTGTATTCAGTCTAGTGATCCTGCCCGGCTTGTCAAGAAGGTTGCAATATTGCGCGATTTTTTATAGGGTAGTCCGGTTTGTTGGGAAGCAAGAAGTCGGATAAGCGAGACGGAGTCGAGACTCCGAAAGGCGGAAGAATATGCGGACAATTCGTGTGGGCCTGGGCGACAGGGCTTACGATATCTTGATTGAAAACGGCATCTTGGCGTCAATCGGCGCGGATCTCAAGCAGCGCTCCATAGCCAAGCGGTATGTTGTCGTGGCGGATTCCCATGTCGCGGAACTTCTGGGGGGCAAGCTCATGGCCTCCCTGGCGGCGGCAGGTGTTTCCGCGGAACTCATCACCTTTCCCCGGGGCGAGGCAAGCAAGCATCTGGCCACGGTTGCCGAGCTGGCCAGCAAACTCGCCCAGCTCGGGCTGGACCGGAAAGACGCGCTCATCGCCCTGGGGGGTGGAGTGACCGGGGATATCACCGGTTTTCTTGCCGCCATCTATATGCGGGGTATCCCTTTTATCCAGATTCCCACCACGCTTCTGGCCCAGGTGGACAGCTCGGTGGGAGGCAAGACCGGGGTTGATATCCCGGAGGGCAAAAATCTGGTCGGCGCTTTCTATCAGCCCCGCTGCGTGTACATCGACAGCAGTGTTCTGCTCTCGTTGCCTCTGTCCGAGCTGTTGAACGGGCTGGCCGAGGTGATCAAGTACGGCGTGATCCATGACGCCGGGTTCTTCCGGTATCTGGCCGAGAAGCGGCAGGCCATTCTGGACCGGGATCTGGCGGTGCTCGAAGAGGTGATCGGTCGCTGTTGCGAGATCAAGGGGGCCGTGGTGGCGGCGGACGAACGCGAGGCCGATCTGCGGCGTATTTTGAATTTCGGTCATACCCTGGGGCATGCGGTGGAGGCCGCCTCCAATTACGCCATGGCCCACGGCCTGGCGGTTGGGTTGGGCATGGTGGCGGCTTGCCGATTGGCGGTGGGCAAGGGGATCTTTCCCCAGGATCAGGCTGACTCTGTGTGCAGGCTTATCGCCGACTATGGTCTGCCAACGGAGATTCCTTCGAAATTCTCCCCGCCGCAGATCAAGTCCTTTCTGAAAACAGACAAGAAAACCGTGGGTGGCCGGCCATTTTTTGTCCTGCCCACGGAGATCGGCAAGGTTGTGATCACCGATGCGGTGAGCGAGGAGCTGATTGATGAAATATTAGGAGCAAGGTGAAAGGTAAAAGGAGAAAGGCGAAAGGAAAAAGTTCACCTCTTCCTTGTACCTTTAGCCTTTAACCTTGCTCCTTCTTTTTATACTGCGCAACGGAAGCCGATGGTGTTTGTCCAGTATTTCCCCCGTTCGATCTGCCGCCATGCCGCGGTCACGGTTCCGCCGGTTATCCAGGAGCCGCCCTTGAGGATGTAGATTTTCTCCGCAGAGCGACCCGGCCGCGGGTCTGCCTGTCCGGCATGGACGGTGGAGGTCCACTCGGCAACGTTTCCCAGCAGATCATGGATGCCAAAGGGGCTCATGCCCTTGCGCCCGAAATGCTCGACCGGGGTTGTCCCGCCGAGGCAGGCTGCCTCGAAATTACCAAGATCGGCCTGCCAGGTATCGCCCCAGGGAAAAAGCCGGCCGCTTGCGCCGCGGGCCGCTGCTTCCCATTCCTCCTCGGTGGGGAGACGTTTTCCCGCCCAGGCGGCAAAGGCCATGGCATCGTCATGGCTGACCTGCACCACCGGGTGGTTGTGTTTCCCTTCCAGGCTGCTGCCCGGTCCGTCCGGATGGCGCCAGTTTGCCCCGCTCACATGCCTGGCCAGGGTACCCCTGGTCAGGCTGAAGATCTCCCTGCCGGTCTCCGGGTCTGTCCGGTTGGTGCAGCGGCCTTCGAAGACAATGCCGTAGCCCGCTTCCTCCGCGTCGGTCGAGTATCCTGTTTCCCGGACAAACATGTCGAAGAGGTCATTGGTCACGGGTGATTGGCCAAGATAAAAATCGTGGAGCATGACCTTGCGCAGGGGTTGTTCCAACCCTTTGGGGCTGGCGCTGCCCACCAGATAGACACTGGCCGGAATCTTGATGAATTTCGGCATGAAACGCTCCAGGATCTGATTGATAAACTCTTCCTGGGTCTCCCGGAGCAAGTCTCCCTGGTTCACCGCCTCCTCCGCTTCGATGTACTTTGAGAGAACCTCCAAGGGGGTAGGCTGATGGGGCTTTTCCGCCAAGGGTGCCGCTGATTCTTCAACCTCCTCCAGTTGGTCTTCCTCGAGGATTTCCACCTCTTCATCCAGCAGCTCGGTTTCCTCAACCGCTTCGCCTGCAACCTCTTCGACGGCGTCCTCGTCGAGCACCTCGAACTCTGCGGTGAGCGCTTCTTCCTCCGTGAGGCCGCCTTGTTCCGGACCCACCCCTTCGGCCACGGGAGCCTCTTCCTCGAGGATTTCCACCTCTTCATCCAGCAGCGCGGTTTCCTCAACCGCTTCGCCTGCAACCTCTTCGACGGCTTCTTCGTCGAGCACCTCGAACTCTTCGGTGAGCGCTTCTTCCTCCGTGAGGCCGCCTTGTTCCGGACCCACCCCTTCGGCCACGGCAACCTCTTCCTCGAGCACCTCCTCCAGTTGGTCTTCCTCAAGGATTTCCACCTCTTCATCCAGCAGCGCGGTTTCCTCAACCGCTTCGCCTGCAACCTCTTCGACGGCGTCCTCGTCGAGCACCTCGAACTCTTCGGTGAGCGCTTCTTCCTCCGTGAGGCCGCCTTGTTCCGGACCTACCCCTTCGGCCACGGGAGCCTCTTCCTCGAGCACCTCCTCCAGCTGGTCTTCCTCGAGGATTTCCACCTCTTCATCCAGCAGCTCGGTTTCCTCAACCGCTTCGCCTGCAACCTCTTCGACGGCGTCCTCGTCGAGCACCTCCTCCAGTTGGTCTTCCTCGAGGATTTCCACCTCTTCTTCCAGGAGTTCGGTTGCCTCGGAACCTGCGCCCGCTAATTCTTCGATCTCGCCCTCGTCGAGAACCTCTACCTCCTCGCTCTCCTCAATGACCTCAAGTTCATCTCCGTCAAGGAGTTCAATGGTTTCAACAGAGGCATCCTCTTCGATTTTTTCCTCTGCGTTCGGAATGCTGACTCCCTCGGGCGCCGCAGTCTCGGCAGTGCTTTTTTCCGGTTCGGTGTCAGGTTCAAGACCGGCTATCTTCCGTAGTCTATTTTGTGTTTCCTCGAACTCCGCCAGCAGATCCTTGACCTCCTGGACGTTCTGATCCTTGATGTTTTCGGAAAAGAACTTTTTAAAGGCCGCGAACATGTCGTGGAGAAGATGCGGGGAGTTCGGCGACAGCCCCATCTGTTTGAGGAGGTCGTCCTTGCGCTCTTCGGAAACAATAAAGACATTGTCCCGGCCCAGGATGATGCCGGCCTGATTTTTTCC
>JBAYUD010000133.1:0-4118 GCA_041675265.1 Desulfurivibrionaceae bacterium
AACCCCCTATGGCTCCAAGAGCCCGGAGACCATTATCGCCTATGCCCGCCAGAATACGGAGTTTCTGCTCGGCCAGGGGGCGAAGATCATCGTCATCGCCTGCAATACCGCAGCCAGCGTGGCTTCCGAGATTCTGCAGCAGGAGTTTTCCGTGCCCATTTTCGAGGTTATCACTCCGGCGGTGAGCAAGGCCGTGGCCACCAGCCGTTCCGGCCGCATCGGGGTCATCGGCACCCGAGCCACCATCAAGAGCGGGGTATATGAGAAAAAGATCCTGGCCGAGCAGCCGGGATACACCGTGTATTCCCAGGCCTGTCCTCTTCTGGTTCCCCTGGTGGAGGAAGGCTGGCTGCACAAGCGGGAAACCAAGATGATCATCCGCCGCTATCTCCAGCCGTTGCGGCTCAGGCAGGTGGATACCTTTGTTCTGGGCTGCACCCATTATCCGCTTTTAAAGGATCTGATTCAGCCGCGCATCGGCAAGCGGGTGACGATCATCGACTCTTCCGAAGTGGTGGCGGAAAGCGTGGCCCGTTTTCTGGAGGCCAATCCGGCCATCGCCCAGCAGCTCGACCTCGATGGGGAAAGTCATTATTATGTTTCCGATGTAACCGATGCGGCCGTCGATATCGCCAGAAAGGTCTTTGGCCGGCCCATTCAGTTGGAAAAGGTTGCCTCGGACATCTTTAACAGGAGTCATTTGTCATGAACCGTACTGTTCTTTTCGTTAAACCCGTGCTCGTCCTGTTGGTTGGTCTTTTGTTTCTGGCTGGTTTGCCTGGTTTGGGCCGTTGTGCCGCCCCGAGCCCACTGGAGCTGGCCCAGAAACTCCAGGCCCGCTATGAAGAAACCAAGACCATGACCGCCGATTTCAAGCAATCGACCTCGGTGCCCATGACCACCCGCAAGCGGCTCGGCGCGGGCAAGGTGGTCATCTTCAAGCCCGGGCGGATCCGTTGGGATTACCAGACGCCGGATAAGCAGGTGCTGATCAGCGACGGCAAGAAGGTTTCCATGTTTATCGCCAATTCAGCCCAGATGGTGGTGCAGCCGGTTTCGGAATATATCAATTCCGACGTCACCTATGCCTTCTTTGTCGGCACCGGGAATATCGTTCGCGATTTCAAGGTGTTGCCGCCGGAAAGGCAGGCGGATGCGAATCTCAAGGCGATCAAGCTCGTGCCCAAGACAGCGCATCCGCAGGTGGATTACCTCCATGTCTGGATTGACGAGAATTTCATGGTGCGGCGTCTGGAGATTGTCGACCATTTCGGCAGCATCACCGATCTGGCTTTTTCCAATATCATCCGCAACGCACCGGTCTCGCCGGAGACCTTTGTCTTCACTCCGCCGTTGGGCACGGAAATCATCGAACAATAAAAAACCGTCCGGCAGCACCACATCTGCTTTGTCATCGGCCTGCTCGTGTGCACTAGCACACTTCGCAGACCTCTTTCGCGCATCTGCGGCAGCAGCGAAGCGGCGCTGCCGAACGGTTTTTGTTTCAGGGGCGAAATTTTTCTCTGATGAATAAGAGCAGTAGAAATGGTTGAGAACACAGATCAGTCGCATCCCCTGTTTCGCCTGGGTCTGATTTCCATGCCTTGGGCGTTGTTCAACCGGCCCTCGGTGCAACTGGGGGCGCTCAAGGGGTATCTGGCCCAGGCCGAGCCGGATGTGCGGGTTGCCTGCCTGCATCCCTATCTGGGGTTGGCCAAGTCCATCGGTCTTGATTTCTATCGGGAGATATCCCAGGATGTCTGGCTGTGCGAGGGGCTCTACGCCGGGCTGCTTTTTCCGGAACAGCGCGGGGTCTTGCAAGAGTTTCTTGCCAAAAGGCTCAGACAGTGCAAGGGGGCGGGCGCTCAGGATATAGAGAGTCTCTGGCAGAAGGTGGATGTACATCTGAAGCAGTGGCTTGCCCGGCAGGATTGGAACCAGTTTGAGCTGGTGGGGTTTTCCGTCTGCTTCAACCAGTTGCTGGCCTCCCTTCTGGCAGCCAAGCAGCTCAAGGCGTTGCAGCCGCATCTGCCCATCGTTTTTGGCGGCTCTTCCTGCGTGGCGGAAATGGGCAGCTCGTTGCTCGACGTTTTTCCCTGGCTCGATTATGTGGTGCATGGCGAGGGAGAGATACCGCTGGCGAACCTCTGCCGGGTGCTGGCTGGGCACCAAACCGCCTTGGCGCCTCAGGTCTTGGCTCGCAACCAGCAAAGACAAAAAGAAGCCTTCACCGGCTGCCAGTTCAAGTCCCTTTCCGACTTGCCGACCCCTGATTACGATGATTATTTTCTTGACCTGCGCCGGGAGTTTTCCGGGGAGCCATTCGTGCCGGAGCTGCCGGTGGAATTTTCCCGGGGCTGCTGGTGGGGGAAATGCACCTTCTGTAATCTCAATCTCCAATGGCACGGCTACCGTGGCAAGACCGCGGCGCAGATGGAGCAGGAGGTGCTAAGTCTTTCCCAGCGGCATGGCTGTCTGGATTTCAGCTTTACGGATAACGTTTTGCCTGGCCGGGAAGCGCCGGATTTTTTTGCGCGGATGGCCCAAGGCAAAAAGGATTTTCGTTTTTTTGCCGAAATCCGGGTCAATCAGCGGGGAGAGGTGCTCAAGGGGTACCGGCAGGGCGGGCTGGTGGCGGTGCAGGCCGGGATCGAGGCGCTCAGCCAGGGGCTGCTTGAGAGGATGCGCAAGGGGGCCACGGTCATGGAGAATCTGGCCCTGATGAAGGAGAGTGTCGCTCTCGGCATCCGTCTGGACGGGAACCTGATCACCTGCTTTCCCCTGTCCACCGAGGCGGAGGTGCAAGAGACCCTGGCCAATCTTGATTTTGTCCTGCCCTTTACCCCTTTGACCGGGGCAACCTTTTTTCTCGGCCATGGCTGCGAGGTTGCCGAAAAACCCGGTGACTACGGGATTCGCGCCATTGTCCAGCATCCCAATAATCGCAAGCTCTTCCCGCCGTCACAGCTTCAGGGCTTGACCCTGTTGATCAACGACTATCGCGGGGATCGGGCGCACCAACGCAACCTTTGGCAGCCGGTGGTTAAAAAGATCCGGGCCTGGCAACGGTTCCACGAGGCAAGGCGCAGCCCGGCCCATCTGGTCCCGCCGCTTTCCTACCGTGATGGGGGCAACCTGCTGATCATCCGTCAGGAACTGCCCGGACAGGCGACCCTGCATCACCGGTTGCGCGGGACATCCCGGGCCATCTATCTGGCCTGTGACACAGTGGTCGAGTTCGAGGCGCTTGCCCGGCTGTTTCCCAAGCTCGGCAGGGCGCAGCTGGCAACTTTTCTTGAGGAACTCGCGGCAAAACGGTTGCTCTTTGCCCAGGGAACAAGGTACCTTGCCCTGGCTGTACATTCGGGAAAAGAATTATGACGCGGACTAAAGGGGCTATGCAGCGCCCCACGAAAAAATTGGTGCTTGGCGGCTGCCGCAGCGGCAAGAGCCGCTACGCCGAGCAATGGGTTGCCCAAAACTTCTCTGACATGGTCTTTGTCGCCACTCTGGAAGCACGCAACGATGCGGAGATGGATCAGCGCATCGCCCTGCACCGGCAGAGCCGGGGCATCGGCTGGCTGACCGTGGAAGAGCCGCTGGATCTGGCCGGGGTGCTGGACAAAAACCAGACCGGCTCCGAGGTGTTTTTGGTGGATTGTCTGACCATGTGGCTTACCAACATGATGATGCAGGATTTCAGCGACGAGAAAATCCAGGGGGAGGTTGCCCGGTTGGGCAAAACCGTGGCCGGCCTCGATACCTCGGTGGTCCTGGTTGCCAACGAGGTCGGCCTGGGCATCGTGCCGGAATCATCCATGGGCCGCCGCTTTCGCGATCTGGCCGGGTGGACCAATCAGCAGATGGCCATGGTCTGCGGGCAGGTGGTTCTGGTGGCAGCCGGTCTGCCCCTGCGGCTCAAGGGTTGAACATGGATACGAAAACCATCAACGCCCAGGGCGTCCACGGCGGGGATATTCTCTCCATGGCCAAGCGGCTGGGCTGCGGCGTGAGCGATCTTGTTGATCTGAGCAGCAATCTTACTCCGCTGGGCATGCCACCTGGCCTGCGGGAAGCGCTGGTTGCAAGACTCAGTGAGATCAGCTTTCTGCCGGAAA
>JBAYUD010000134.1:0-3982 GCA_041675265.1 Desulfurivibrionaceae bacterium
GGCTCGGAACTCATGGCCATCCTCTCCATCGCCACCGACCTGGCGGATTTGAAGGAGCGGATCAACAACATCACCGTGGCCTTTGACAAGAGCGGCAAGCCGGTGACCTGCCGCGACCTGGAAGTCGGCAACGCCATGGCCGCCTTCATGCGCAACACCATCAACCCGACCCTGATGTGCACCGCCGAGTATAACCCCTGCCTGGTCCATGCCGGACCTTTCGCCAACATCGCGGTCGGCCAGTCTTCCATCATCGCCGATCGGGTTGCCCTGAAACTCTTTGATTACAACATCACCGAGTCCGGCTTTGCCGCCGACATCGGCTTCGAGAAGTTTTGGAACGTCAAGTGCCGCTACTCCGGCCTCAAGCCGCATGTCTCGGTCCTCACCGCCACGATTCGCGCCCTGAAGATGCACGGCGGCGGACCCAAGGTTGTTCCGGGCAAGCCCCTTGATGACGCCTATACCAAGGAGAACATCGGACTGGTCGAGAAGGGCTGCGAGAACATGGTCCATCTGATCAATGTCATCCGTAAGGCAGGCATTAACCCGGTTGTCTGCATCAACCGCTTCTATTCCGACACTGACGAAGAGTGCAAGGTTGTGCGCCGGATCGCCGAAGCAGCCGGTGCCCGTTGCGCCGAATCCAAGCATTGGGAACTGGGCGGTGACGGTGCACTCGAGTTCGCCGACACGGTTATCGATGCCTGCAATGAAGAGAACGACTTCAAGTTCCTCTACCCGTTGGAGATGAAACTGCGCGACCGGGTTGAGATGATCACCAAGGAAGTGTATGGCGGTGATGGTGTTGATTGGTCACCTGAGGCTAATGCCAAGGCTGAGATGCTGGAGAAAGATCCCCAGTATGCCGATTATGCCACCATGATGGTCAAGAGCCACCTGAGCCTGAGCCATGATCCTACCTTGAAAGGTGTGCCCAAGGGATGGCGTCTGCCTGTTCGGGACATCCTGATCTATTCCGGCGCTAAGTTCCTCTGCCCGTGTGCGGGCACGATCAGCCTGATGCCCGGCACCAGCTCGAATCCGGCCTTCCGCCGTATTGATGTCGACCCTGAATCCGGGAAGGTTTCAGGGTTGTTCTAGTAGTAACCGTTTTAACCTCGTAGTATCCAGCACCGGTCAAAGGACTTCCGTCTTTTGACCGGTGTTTTTTTATGCCCGGCAGGCGGGGAAACGGTAATTGTTTACTGGTGGATCGTGCCTGCCATGGGATCCTTCCCGATCCCTGCACCATTTTTTGTTTGTTCGGGACAGATATGCTTGTCAGTACCAGCCAGGATATAGTATTGAATAATAGGTGTCTTTTTTTCGCCCATAACAATATCTCGGGATAGCCTCGCATCCATGGCAGAAGACGGTAAATCAAATTTGCGTTCCACGGTAAAGGACCAATCCGGGGCCGGAAAGCTCAAGATCGGCGAATTGCTCAAGAAGGCTGGCCAGATCAGCAGCAACCAGCTGGATGAGGCCCTGGCCGTCCAGAAAAAATCAGGCGGTCGACTGAGCAGTGTTTTGCTCCGCCTCGGTTACATCGAAAATGACACCATTCTCAACTTCCTGAGTCGACTGCACAACTACCAGGCCGTGTTTATCAGCCGCGAACCACCCAAGCCGGAGGCTTTGCAGTTGATGCCCTTCGAGGTGGCCAAGAAGTATCTGGCCTTCCCGTTGCGGCAGATCGGTAAATCCCTCCAGATCGCCATGTCCGAGCCCACCGATACACAGGCGGTGGAGGCATTGCAGGGGGCGGTGCGCATGCCGCTCACCGTTTGCGTGGCTGCGGAAAGGGACATCATCGATGCCTACAAGACCCATTACAAGATCAGCGAAGAGGAATACCAGGCATTCTTCTCCGACGCCGCCGGCCAAGACAAGGATGACGAGCCTGTCTCCCATATCGACGATTTCGGTTCCCTGGCCTCGGAAGCAGCCGAGGGCATGGAGCTGGACACCGGCGCGGGCGATTCCGGTGCTGATCAGTACTCGGCCAACGACGCGCCCATCATCAAACTGGTCAATGGCATCCTGATCAAGGCAGTCAACGACGGGGTGAGCGATATCCACATCGAGCCCTATGAGAAGAACCTCCAGGTGCGCTACCGCTTGGACGGCTCGATGTACAAGGCCATGAACCTGCCGCTCTCCATCAAGAACGCGCTCAACTCGCGCATCAAGATCATGGCTCAGCTCGATATCACCGAGCGCCGCATCCCCCAGGACGGCCGTATCCGCATCAAGCTGGGCCGCAACCGGGCTGTTGATTTCCGGGTTTCCTCCCTGCCCACCCTGTTTGGCGAGTCCATCGTTCTGCGTATCCTGGACAAGAGTAGCCTCAATGTCGATCTTACCAAGCTCGGTTTCGAATCCACCACCTTCGAGACCCTCAAGCGCTGCATCAACCGGCCCCAAGGGCTGTTGCTGGTCACCGGCCCCACCGGCAGCGGTAAAACGGTAACCCTCTACTCGGTGCTCAACTCCCTGAACAGCGAGGACACCAAGATCCTCACCGCCGAGGATCCGGTGGAGTTCAACTTCAAGGGCATCAATCAGGTCAACGTCAAGAAGGAAGTGGGCATGACCTTCCCCGCTGCCCTCAAGGCCTTCTTGCGGCAGGATCCGGACATCATCATGGTGGGCGAGATCCGCGATATGGAAACCGCCGAGATCGCCATTAAAGCGGCGATGACCGGTCATCTTGTTTTCAGTACTCTCCACACCAACGACTGCCCAGCCACCATCGGTCGTCTGGTTGATATCGGCATTCCTCCCTTCATGCTGGCTTCGGCCATCACCATGGTGCTTTCCCAGCGGTTGGGCCGGAGGCTTTGCGCCGCCTGCAAGGAGCCGGTGCCCTTGCCGCCCAGGCCGGAACTCATAGCCATGGGCTTTCAGGAGCAGGATTTCGAGCAGGAGTTCGTCCTGTATGGCCCCAAGGGCTGCGCCAAGTGCAACGGCGGCGGCTATAAAGGGAGGGTGGGTTTTTTCGAGTTGATGGAGATCACCGACGAGGTGGCCAAGGCGATCAGCGCCGCGGTGCCCGAGGATCAGCTTCGCAAGATTGCCATCCAGGAGGGTATGGTGCCGCTGCGTCGTGCCGCGGTCAAGAAGGTCATCGAGGGGGTGACCAGCATCGAGGAGGCGTTGCGGAAAACCGTCATCACCGAGGAAAGCCTGCCCGCCTATCTGGTGCATCCGGATATCGAGGAGTACGAGGATGGGGATTTCATCATCCGGCAGAACAACAACGACATCGATTTCTTCAAGCTGGTCACCGGCGCCGTATCGGTGGTAAAGGACGGCAAGAAGATCGCCGAGATCACCGAGCCGGGCGAGTATTTCGGCGAGATGAGCGCCATCTCCCGCGAGCCCCGTTCCGCCTCCATCACCTCGAAAGGACGCTCCAAGGTAAAGCGTTTTCCGGGCGACAAGCTTCAGGAGGTTATTCAAAAATATCCCGACGTGGCCAACCATCTTTTCAAGACCGTTGTCAACCGGTTGGGGCAGGCGAACAATATCATCGTCAAACTGGCAAGCGACCGGGCAAAAAAGCCGGAATGATGGTGCGATAGCGTCCTTCCCCGTCACCTCTCTTACAATTATTCCTTTCCCCTCGTTTTTTTCTTCTATTTTCCTCTGAAAAATGTATAGTACAGGGCTTTTTGCAAGTATATCTACCTATTGAAATGTCTTGTTAAATTGGGTAGTTTTGTGAGCTCTGATCCCCATTCTCGCCTTGCCTGGGCCATCATCCGAGGCGTCGTTTGCCTGGGAGATGAGGTGGCAGGTCTTTTGGGGGCGAGACGCGTATCGATGAGAAATATCTAAACTTTTTGTTGAAATCGCAAAGAAGCCGCGATTACAACGGTTGTCGCTTCGCTGCTGTAAACATTTTCAGGTTGTGCCACGGACATGTGACTGGTGTCCTTTTTTTGCTAGCCCATCACTTTTTGATATAAGGAGA
>JBAYUD010000135.1:0-3936 GCA_041675265.1 Desulfurivibrionaceae bacterium
GTGGAGCTGGCGATGGGACTCGAACCCGCAACCTGCTGATTACAAATCAGCTGCTCTACCAATTGAGCTACGCCAGCTTGATAAGACGGGCAATACTAATCGCTTCATTCCGAAATATCAACTAATTTTTTGCCCGGCGCAGACATTCACAAAAAGGCAAAACACAATCAGGCACTCCGCCCCATGGCGGAGTGCCTGATCGAAACAGCACGGTTCGCTTACTCTTCTAACTTCTTGGCAAATCCGCTCTCGCGGTATCTCTCAAAAGCCATGGCGAACGTCCTGTACACCATGTGGGCAAACTTGGAATAAGGCATGTACATGAACAGCATCAGTACGGCCACCAAATGCATATAGTAGAAAAGATACGCCAGCACCGGAATCCCGATCAACCGGGTCAATTCCGCGGAAAGGCCGGTTATGCCGACGGTCATGATCTTGACGATCAAGAACCAATCGTAAAATGTCGGGGTGGTGTTGTTTTCCTCTTCCATGTGGGCGCGGTTCATCCAAAGGATCCCCACCCCGACAATCAAGGCAATGGCGCTGATATTGGCCAGCAACTTGAAGGGGTCGGCAAGAGGGATCGGGCCGTGCATCCCCTCAAGGAACATGCCGAGGATATCCTTGCGGATCATCCCGTAGGTCGTCACGACAAACAGGCCGATAAAGGAGAGAAGCAACGGCAGATGGCCGTTGGCCCTGTTCCGGTTCGCGCCGCATTCCTTGAAGCGCTTGTGGGCAAGGATCTCCTTGACCGAAGGCACCAGGAACTCGGTAACGAATTGCATGGCCGACGGACGGAATTCCGACTTCACCTCAAGCTTTGCCGCCATATCGTTCCACATGTTCGAAACCCCCTTGTAGGCGGCGAAAACCGCAAAACCAAGGGCTGGGACAAAAATGGCATCGATGAGCAGAACATTCAGGGTCAAGCCGCCGATAAGGGTCGGATGATCCTTGTGGGAATCAAAAAACATGCCGAAATCAATGGCGTCGGCCGCAGGCAGAGTCATGCCGCCGGAAAGCCACCACACCGCCAGAACTATCAAGGCCGGCAGGGCAATGATCAGCGGCAGGTTGCTGCCCTTGCTCACCAGTTTGGCAAGACCGGAGGGAAAGCCATAATGGGTATAGGCGTAGGCCCGGATCGCGCCGAGGACGTCGCCGGGTTTGGCGCCGCGGGGGCAATAGGCGGTACAGTCACCGCACTGATGGCAGAGCATGACATCAGGATCGGCAACCAGTTTGTCCTTCAAGCCCCACTGCGCCCAAATCATTTCCTTTCTCGGAAACGGCTTGGTATCGCTGGACAGCGGACAGACAACCGAACAGGTGGCACATTGATAGCACTTCTTCAAGGTGTCCCCGCCCGCATTCTTCACGTACTTTATAAACTCTAAATCAGGTTCAACCCTCATTCCTTCAGCCATAATACGCCTCCAGTATTTCTCCCTCAAATTGTCAGCTCGCACTGACCCATGACTCATGCGCCAAAACGCATCCCTTCCCAAAAATCAATCGTTCAGCAGGCTCGCAGGCCTGCTGAACGAAGTTTCTCCTGACAAACCCGGCCCTAGAAACCCTTGAAGGGGTTCGGGCCGAGATCGACGATCGCTTCAACAAACTCGTTGATAACCTCGTCGACCTTATTGTACTCGTTGATGGCGATCTGGCGCACCGCACAACGCTCCGGCTCAAGGCCGAGGCTGCCCAGGGTTTCACCGATGTTGGCCATACGTTTGTCCGCCAACTCACTGCCCTTGACAAAGTGACACTGGTAATCATCCCCGAACTTACAACCCAGGAGGAGCGCGCCGTCCATACCGGCGGAAAGCGCATCCTTGATCCAGGCCATGTTCACCGAGCCAAGACACCGAACGGAAACGACCCGGATAAGGGCGTTCTGCGGGAGCTTGCGCATGGCAGCCATGTCCAGGGCCGGGTAGGCGTCGTTTTCACAGGCAAAAACGATGACGCGCAACTTGTCCTCGTCATCATCCGGAACCTCGATGCTCTTGACCATGGAACCGACCTGGTCGATGTTGTAGTTCTTGAAGCCGATGATCCGCTCGGGACAAGCGCCCATGCAGGTTCCGCAACGGCGGCACCGGGTGGGGTTGGGCTTGGGTGTTCCCTTCTCGTCATCGTCAAGGGCGCCGAACGGGCATTCTTCCGTACACCGTTTGCACTGGGTGCAACGCTGGAAGAAGAACTCCGGATAGGTGCCGTCGTTGGAACGGGGATGCACTGCCACGCCGCGGTCCGCGGATTCGATGGACTGAATCGCCTTGAGCGCTGCGCCGCATGCGTCATCAATGGTTTCTTCCATGTTCATGGCCTTGCGCACGCCGCCACAGGCATACACGCCGGTACGGCGGGTTTCGTACGGAAAGCAGATGAAGTGAGAGTCGGCGTATCCGTCGAACAACTCCAGATCCAGGAAGGCCGGGCCCTGACGATAGGCAAGGTTGATGGTCGGCTTGTCGCAGGTGGTCGGAACCATACCCGCGGCCAGAACAACCATATCCACGTTCAGGGTGACATCCTCGTTGAGCAGGGTGTCTTTCAGGTGCACGGACAGACCGTTGCCGGCTTCTTCGACCTGGGTCACGGTGGCCTTGGTCATGAAGATGCCGTCGTCATTCTGGGCGCCCTTGTAGAACATCTCCATGTTGCCGGGAGTCCGCATGTGCTGATACAGAACATACGCCTTGCCCGCGGCATTGTCCTCGCGGACATAGCGGGCCTGCTTCAGGGCAACCATACTGGTAACCGAGTTGCAGTACGGGAAGTCCTGATCATGCTCAGCGCCGCCTGGGCTCTGAACAAAAGCTACATTGGCGGGAACCTTGCCGGTTTTGGCAAGTTTTTCAAATTCGGCGTTGGTGACCACGTTCTTCAGCTTGCCATAGCCAAGATGCGCATACTCGGAAACATCAGCCGGGCTCCAGCCGGTGGCCAGAACAACCGCACCGAAATCCTCGGCCGCGGCATCCGCTACCATGTAAGGCTGCAGACCAGCGTTGGGATCTTCCATCTCGCCCTTGGAGATTTTATCCTGCTCGTCAACACCGACCTTTTTCGGTGCATCCCACTCGCTCTTGGTGCCGGCAGCCTTGAGGGTTACCTTGTAAGCACCGGGAGCGCCGGCGATACGGGCAACTTCGGTGGAAGCCTTGACGGTGATCCCTGCCTCGGCCTGAACAGCATCGACCATGGCCTGAACCGTGGGCTCTTCCAGATCGGTCCAAGGCGCGGCGGTGGGGAACTGTTTCCGCCAGCCAAGGGCCTTGCCGCCCAACTTGTCCTGGGCTTCGATGATGGTCACCGCATACCCGGCCTTGGCAGCTTCCATGGCCGCGGTCATGCCGGCGATACCACCGCCCATGACGAGGATCTTCTTGTTGATGGTCTCAAGCTTGTACGGATCAGGCACATCGCCTTTCTTCGCCTGCACACAGGCCATGCGCACATAGTCCTGTCCCTTTTCCGTGGCGAATTCCTTCACCTTCTCGGCGCTGCGGGACTCGGTGACTTCCTCGGCGCACCAAGCAGCACCTTCGCGCAGGTTGGCGCGGGTAACGTACTTGTCATCGCCGAAATTGAACTCATCCTTCATGACCCTGGGAGAACAGGCACAGACAACGATGGTGTTCACGCCGTCGTTGTTGATGTCATTTTCAATCAACTCACGACCTGCCGCGCCGCAAAGCGCCTCGTGGGTCTTGGCCTCCATGCCGTTCTCGCCTGCCGCCTTTGTCAGCGCCGCAACGTCGAGGGCATCTCCTATACCACAACCTGTGCAGATATATGCACCGTATTTCTTTTCCATTCACCCTACCTCCTGGACGCTTGAATAGCTTTCATGGCTGCTGCCGTTGCACTCTGGGCACAGGTTACGACGTCGGCTGCCTTTTTGGCGCAACCGGCGGA
>JBAYUD010000136.1:0-3919 GCA_041675265.1 Desulfurivibrionaceae bacterium
CTGGGTGGTGGCGATGTCGGCATGGCCCAGCATCATCTGCACGGAGCGGAGATCCGCGCCATGTTCCAGCAGGTGGGTGGCAAAGGAGTGGCGGAGCATGTGGGGGCTGATCTTCTTGGTGATTCCGGCCAGCCGTGCGCTCTGCTGGACAATCTGCCAGAAACGCAACCGGGTCATGGACTTGCCGTGGCCGGTGACAAAGAGCAGGTCGCTGGTCCTTTTTTTGAGGATCCGGGTCCGAGCGTCCGTGGTGTAGGCTTTGAGGTATTCGCGGGCTGCCTCGCCAAAGGGGACGAGCCGTTCCTTGGAGCCCTTGCCGAAAACCCGGACATAGCCGCCCATGAGATTGACCCCGGCCAGGGGCAGGTTGACCAGCTCCGAGACCCGCATGCCGGTGGCGTAGAGCAGGTGCAGCATGGCGTTGTTGCGCAGGGCCAGGGCATTGTCATTGGCAGGGGGGGCAAGGAGGCGGTTCACCTCGGGGATGGTGAGCACCTTGGGCAACGGGCGGCCAGGCTTGGGCAGATCCAGGATACCGCAGGGATCGGTCTCGATGCATTTTTCCGCCAGGAGAAACTTGAAAAAAGCGCGCAAGGCGGAGATGCGGCGGGCATTGCTGCGGTTGGAGATGCCCTGGGCATGGCAAAAGTCCAGATAGGCGCGCAGATGGGTGGCGTCGATCTGGCTCAGCTGGGTAATCCGTTTTGGCCGGAGAAAATCAAGAAAGGAGGCGAGGTCAGCCTGATAGGCCAGGATGGTGTTGGCGGCCAGGCGGCGTTCCAGGGTGAGGTATTGCAGGAACTGATCGAGAAAAGGCTCGGAAAAAAAAGACGCTCCGCCGGGTGGAGAGGAAGGAATCGGCGACTGAGGCCGGTCCCGGTCGGAGCGTGGATGACTGTGGGCAGGTTTTCCTCGTTTGTTGTCCATCTATTCAATGAACCAACGAGAGAAGAGCGGCAAGTTAGTCGCGCTCGGTGCGCATCATGAGCTTGCGGAGTTTCCGTTTGGACTCGGCTTGCTTGCGACGGCGTTTGGCGCTGGGTTTTTCGTAGTACTCGCGGCGTTTGAGTTCCTTCTTCATCCCATCGAGCTGCATTTTCTTCTTAAGCAGCCGGATCGCCTGTTCGATATCCCCTCTTACCTCTATTTCAATCATGATCTCTCCAGTATGCGGGTTGCAACGTCACGTTTCAGAATTTTCAGCCAACGCCTGTTTCAGAACAAGTTGAAATGGCGCAGATTTTTAGGAGCCGTTGCGAAATAACCGCTGTTTTGCTGCCCGGTTCGGTACGGCTCCTTATGCCGTTTTTTGTCATCCCAAGGAACGACATCATGGTGCTTCAACGGCTTAAAAAGAAACCGTTTATATAGCCGATCGTTGCGCTGATTGTCAAATATTTTTTTCCGGATCGGCATGGGGAGGAAATGTCCGTGGTCCAAGAGGAGACAGATCACGCCAGGGAGCAAGAAGAACCGTAAAAAAAAATTCTCAACAGCCCTCCACCACCTTGCGTTTCATGGGTTGAGGCGTCAGGGCATAGGGACTGCTCCCGCCCAGGGCATCCTTGAAAAGGGCCTCGGCCCGGACTTTGTCCTTGTTTACCTCATGGGCGAGGGTCAGGCGAATCTGTAAAAGTCCGGGGGGAACACCCTTGAGCAGCCATTTTGCCTCGCCTGTTGCCTGATCATAACTGCTGTAGGCGGGTTCGGCGGAGGTGATCACCGTGCCCGGCGGCAGATACTGCACCACGATCACGGCAACGGGAGGCTGCGGCGGGATGGTGATCGTGTGCAGGATGGTATTGCCGCTCACCTTGTAGCGGCCAGCAATCTGCCGCTCCTCGGCCAGGCAGATCGGCCCGGCAATCCCCTGGCTTATGAAGAGGGCCAGCAGCAATAAGGAAAACAAGCGAACCGAGGTTTTTGCACAATAGCGTCTCATAATTACACCCATAACCTGTAGTTGTCGCTGGCCGGACTGCTTATTTCCCGTTGGTCTCGATGATTTTCGTTTCGTTGTTCCAATGGTATTTGCGGCTGGCCCAAATCTTTTCTATCTCCGTCAGGTCGAGTCCCAGTTCCCGGAAATTCGGGAACAGCTCGTACACCGAGAGAAGCTCGTAATCGTCGATGCGGTTGTCCCGGTTTTTGTCGGCCCAATGGAAGAGCGTGACCTCTGTTTCCTGGTCTCCGGCGACCTTGGGCTCATCGTCGCCCTGTTTGCCAATGATAAGACTGCCCGCAAAAAACAAGCGCTTGCCGGGCTGCGCCTTCTCATTGACCTTGGCCAGATAGGCGAAATGGTTCCGCCCGCTCGCCTCAACCTTACCGATCCACTTGATGAGGTGCACCTCCTCGTTCTGGCCGATAAAGGGGGGTGTGGCCGCAAGGGGAAGGCATTGTTCGGGCAGGGATTCCCGCAACATCAGGGTGGCGGATTTGGACTCGTCGGCAATAACCTCGATGAGCACCGGAAAAACCTGGCCTGACAGGACATGATCCGGGAGGTGACGGGTTGCGGTAAAACCTGGGCTCTGGGCTTTGAAAAAAAATTGCCAGGCAAGAAACGACATCCCCAGGAGGAGGGGCAGCAGGATCAGGGGGTGTCGTCGGCTTGGGCGTGGCCATCCGGATTTCGCTTCAGGGAGCGGAATAGCGGCGGGCTGGTCCGGGGTTGGGGTCTCGCCCCCTGCGTCTTCGGAAGGCATCTGGCCCTCAATTTGGCTTTCGACCAACTCATCCAGGGAAACCTGCAACGCCTCGGCCAACTTGAGGGCGTTCTCTTTTTTGATGGTGGGATAACGCCGGTTCTCCCAGCGGGAGATGGTTTCGGTGGTTACGCCCACCACGGTGGCGAGATAGAGTTGCGTGACCTTGTTTTTCTCGCGCAACTTGCGAAGCTTGTCGCCATCGATATTGAAGGTGGGATCAAATTCCATTGGTTCTGTCGGTTCCGGCGTCATTGTCCTGGCAAGGCCGGTTGCCTCGCCGTTTCTTTCTTCTTCCAATAGATTGCTGGAAGACGCTGGAATGTCAACAGGTTTTGGTCGCAGCACGGCCCTTTGCTTAAAGAAGCAGCCAGACATGCGACCCGACATCCCCCTCATCATCACATGATGTCTGCCGACATCACTCCATGTCCTCTAGGAAAGCCGCGGGAAAGTCCTATGATGGAGACAAAGGGAGAAAGGCGTTTTCGCAAAAAAAAAAAACAACAATCGAAGGAGACGAACATGAGCAAAAAAATGATTACCTTGGCAATGGCTCTGGCTTTGGTGGCAGGCACGGCGGCAGTATCTTTTGCTGTCGGCTGTACCGAGGGCGTGGCAAAGGCCGTTAATGGCATCATGGTAACCGTTCTCTGCAAAGACGGCAGCGAATTTACGGCTGAAGATATTGTTGCCAAGGGCGGGAACAAAATTGCGGTTAAAGACAAGGTAGATGTTCTAAAGTCAGGCAAGGTCAAGAAGCATGAAGAGGGGTGCTGATACGCTTGCAGCCGAAGGGCGGGCAAATTCTGGAAGCACGATCAACGATCACAGGAGATGGACATGAACAAGAAAATGATTTCCCTGGCAATGGCTCTGTTTTTTCTGGCAAGCACCGCAGCCGTATCTTTTGCTGGCGACTGCACGGGCAAGGTAAAGGCTGTTGAAGGCGCCTCTATAACGGTGACCTGCGGTGACGGCTCCGAAGTCAAGGGGGAGGGGGTCGCCAAGGTTGGTGACAGTGTAAAAGTAATGGGCGGCAAGATCACTGCCGCTAAAAAGAAGGCTATTGAAGGGTGCTGATTGTTAAGATGACCTTCCCCCGGTTTAGTGGACACCGGATTAGGCTGCAAGTTTAAAATAAGTCGCTTCGTACAGGGCCGGACTTTGAAAGCCCAAGGTCGAGTGAAGACGACGGCGGTTATAGAATC
>JBAYUD010000137.1:0-3715 GCA_041675265.1 Desulfurivibrionaceae bacterium
CTTGTCGGTGCGCTCCCAGGTGAACTCTTCCCGCTCCCGGCCAAAATGGCCGTAGGCTGCGGTCTTTTTGTATATCGGCCGCAAAAGGTCAAGATGCTGAATGATTGCCTTGGGCCGCAGATCAAAATGCGCGTCAATGAGCGCCTTGATCCGCTCATCGCTGATCTTGCCGGTGCCAAAGGAATTGACATTGATGGAAACCGGCTTGGAAATGCCGATGGCATAGGCGATCTGCACCTCAAGCTCGGTGGCGATTCCGGCGGCCACCAGATTTTTGGCCACGTAGCGGCCCATGTAGGAGGAAGAGCGGTCAACCTTGGAAGGATCCTTGCCGGAAAACGCGCCGCCGCCGTGGGAACCCATGCCGCCGTAAGTATCAACGATGATCTTGCGCCCGGTCACGCCGCAATCGCCCACCGGCCCGCCGATAACAAAACGCCCGGTTGGGTTGATGAAGTACTTGGTGTTCTTGTCCACCATCCCGGCAGGGATTATGGGCTTGATGATCTCCTCCATGACGCCGGCCTTGAGATCCTCGTAGTCAACGTCCGGAGAGTGCTGGGTGGAGAGGACAATGGCCTCGACCCGCTTGGGCCTTTTATTTTCGTATTCGATCGTTACCTGGCTCTTGGCGTCCGGCCGCAGCCAAGGCAGAATCCCGGCCTTGCGCACCTCGGCCTGCCGCTTGGTGAGCCGGTGGGCATAGGTGATGGGCATGGGCATCAAGACCTTGGTTTGATCGCAGGCAAAGCCGAACATCAACCCCTGATCGCCAGCGCCCTGGTCCAGGTCAATGCCGGTGCCCTCGTTAACGCCCATGGCGATATCGGCGGACTGCTTGTCGATACTGGTGAGCACGGCGCAGGACTGCCAGTCAAACCCCATCTCCGAAGAGTTGTAGCCGATCTCCCGCACCGTTTCCCGCACCACCTGGGGCATGTCCACCCAAGCCGAGGTCGTGATCTCCCCGGCAATTATGGCCATGCCGGTGGTGACCAGGGTTTCGCAACCGACCCTGGCGTGCTTGTCCTGGGTCAGGATGGCGTCGAGGATCGCATCCGAGATCTGGTCGGCAACCTTGTCCGGATGGCCTTCTGAAACAGACTCCGAGGTAAAGAGATAATTTGACATTCCAACTCCTCATGATTTTCGATGAAAAAAACAGGCTGCCCCGCAGCCTCGAAACTTTGTACTTTTATTAGAATACAAGAACTTGTCAAGGATAATCACGACAAAAGCCGAGCAAAAGACGCCTGTTATCCCGGCAGATAGGTTTTTTCCAGGGACTTTACCGCGGCAACAAGTTGCGCGTTGACCGGCGCCGGGATACCGAGCCGGGTGGCCTCTTCCAGCACGGCGCCATTGATGGCCTCGATTTCGGTTTGCCGGTTCCCCCGGACATCCTGGAGCATGGAGGAGATATTCCCTGCGGTGGCCCGGCAGACCGCGATGGTCCGGGCCACCGGCTCTGGAGCAATGGCGATGCCCTTGGCCAGGGCAACGCTGGCCGCTTCCAGCACAGCAGCTTGCAATAGGGCAAGGGCTCCGTCATTCTCCAGCAGCCCGCCGTTTTCGCAGTCATGGATGGCGGTAAGGGCATTGATCCCCACGTTGACCAGCAGTTTGTTCCAGACCTGGGGCAGGATATCGGCTTCAACCCGCACCTCCAACCCTGCCCGCCGGAAAAGTTCCGCAACCCCCTCCAGGGCCGACCTTGCCTCCTCTCGCACTTCGCCAAGAAATCCGAGGCTGGTCGCGCCTTCCCCCCCGAAACGAACCCTCCCCGGCCCAACAAGATGCGCCCCCAGGGAAGTGACCGCCAGGGCCACGGGGCAGGGCAGCTCTGCGCCTGCAAGGACCGGCAGATGACCAATGCCGTTTTGCCAGGCAAGCAGCAGGGTGTTTTCCGTGAGCAGGGGGAGGATGGCAGGGAGGGTATGGGCAAGGGCCGGGGATTTAACGCAGAGCAGAACCAGGGTTACCGGCCCGATCCGTTGGGGGTCGGCGGTGGCCTGAATGGGGAAATATTCGACTTGCCCGGCACGCTCGAGGGTAAGACCCGAGTGCTGGAGCAGTCCAGCCCGTTGGCTGTCATGGTCCAGCACCCGGATTTCTTCATGGATCCGGCAGAGAGCGGTCGCCAGCAGGCAGCCCAGGGCGCCCGGTCCGACGATGGCAACCCTCCTGGGGGGGGTGTCCCGCATGGTCCGCGGTTAACGGGTAATGGTCACGTCTTCGACAATGACCGCATACTTGTACCCGGAACCAAAATCCTTGTTCGCGGCAAGCACGCCTTCCACCGTGACGATATCGCCCTTTTCCGCCTTGCCCGCCGAGGTCACCACCAGATCGTGGGTATTCTTCAAGGGATCGCCGGTGCCGTCCTGGAGATGCAGCCAGTTTTTCCCCATGATCTGCGGGGAAAATTTGACCACCTGCGCCTTGATCTTCACCTTTTTGCCGTTCAAGCCCGCGGCTTTGCCGAAAACATCCGCAACAGTGAAGCTGTTCCCGCCGGTGGCCTTGGCAATCTTCAATTCCACAAAAGGCACCACGGCCTTGCCGCTGCCGGGAGCGGTTTCAGGAGCGGTGGCCGGCGCGGAAGCTGCGCCGCCCTCATGCTGCATGGCAGCGCCAAAAGCGCCGTCAGCCGCCGGGGCTCCGGAGGTTGCGCCGGGAGCACCGGCAGCGCCTCCACCATGGGCCTCGCCCATCGCCGTTTTTTTGCCTTCAATGCCCGGAGAAAAGACAATCTCGGCAAAGGTGCGGTTCGGACTCTTGCTGGGGAAATTCTGCATGACCTGCCCTTCGGCAACGGTGCATGCCTCGCCCACCTCAACCTTGGTCTCCGGCACCGCCACCCAGGTGTCTCCTTTTTCGGCTGCAATAAGCACATAGGTGAAACCACCGCCGGCAAGAACCTCCTTGGCCTTGCCCTGGATGGGGCCAGCGGGTTTGGCCGCCTGTTGGACCCCGCCTTCCGTCACGGCCGCAGCCTGGTCGGCAGACTTGGTTTCCGGTTTTTGATTATTGCAGGCAACAAGCGCCACCAGGCACAACCCGCCCACGAAAAAATTCCGCCACTTCATTCCATCGCCCATACGCTCAACGCTCCTCCCTCTGCTCTTTCTTTCAGAATATGAAAACAGCGCACCGCAGCCTTTCCGCAATGCGCCAACGTTCTTTGTCTCAGGACAACTTCCCCGGAAAAAAGTTCGCATTATTTTTTGTCGGCACCCTTTCGAGGGTTCTCCGTCTTCGCCTCCCGGCCTTTGCTTTCGTACTGGTAGGTCAGCTTGTCACCCTTGACCCCGATCCGCACTGAGCCCCCCTTGGCCAACCGGCCAAAGAGCAGCTCCTCGGTCAAGGCATCCCCCACTTCCTGCAGGATAAGCCGCCTCAGCGGCCGCGCCCCGAATTCCGGCTCATATCCCCTGGCGGCCAGCCAGGTCCGGGCGCTGCCGCTGAGAGTGATGGTCACCTTGCGTTCCGCCAGCTGAGTCTGCAGCTCCGCGATCATCTTGTCCACGATCCGTTCCATGAGTCCGGCATCCAGGGGATTGAAGGTGATGGTCGCGTCCAGCCGGTTTCGAAACTCCGGCGAGAAAAGATTCTTCAAGGCCCGGTCGTTCCTGCCCCGGCTGTCCCCGGTAAAGCCGATGGCTCGCTCGCTCAGCTCGCGCGCCCCGGCATTGGTGGTCATGATCAGGATCAC
>JBAYUD010000138.1:0-3713 GCA_041675265.1 Desulfurivibrionaceae bacterium
CTGGCAACTTGGGTTACTGGCCAGCGACGCGCAGGGCCCTGGGTCGAAATCACTCGACAGCAGCGTATAGGTATCGTCAAGCCGGATCGTATTGACTGGCGTTGGCATTGTCTGATCGTTGCATCGCCATGTTTGCGTGAATTTCATGCACCCGGAATTGAACAGGGTGTCCATCTGCGCGCACTGGGAAAATGTCTGCCAGCACTGAGGCTGTGCGTTGACGAATGGCTGGCAGTAGTTGACGGCGTTTGGCTTCATGCAGGTGTAGGTATCCTCATACTCCCAGCATCCGCCGACTTCCGACAAGGTGACGGGAACGCCGGAAATGTTCTTGCTTGGCGACGTGTCGACACAAACGGATCCCGACAGCCGGCACTCTGCTGCAAAGACGCTATTGATGACGCCCAGGACCAGCAGGAGGGCAAGCGTTTTCATTGAGTGCGCAATTTCAATGCGGCGCACTGATCCGATGTCCAGTTGCTGACCGTCCTGGTGATCGGCAGCGCCAGCGGGGAGCCAACACCCGTCCCGCCGGAGGAATTGCAGCCGGAACTCACGTTGCGCATGGAAGGAGTGCACGTGGTCCCGCTGCAGCTCACGCTGTAGTACACGTACAGGTTGCAGCCGAACCCCAGATTGCTGACGTAGTAATCGGTGACCGACTGACCAGGCGCTACAGCAACATGAAACAGTCCGTAGCTCCCATTCCAGGGGTATCCAATCCAGTTGTAGTCGTAACGATTCACTCCGTCGTAGGATCGGTAGGGCTCCACGTCATAGGAGCGCCCATCGCTGCCACAAAAGATATTCATGGCCATGTAGGGATCGATGCACCAGCTGCAATCCACGTATGCAGCCCGGCCCAGCCATGCACCCGGCGTACATTGGCCGAAACCGATTGTTACGGTACTTCCACGCCGACACTGCAAGTTCTCATATGCGTTCATCGTCTGATCGCATTGAAAGTTCGCATCTGTGTCGAGGTTGATGACGCGCCCCATGGTGCATTGCTCTGTTCCAATTTCTCGCGGAGACGAGCAGGTCTCGGTGGTGAACTGTGCCGGTGTTGTTTCCGTTCTGGTCTGGCATTGGGTGCTACTACCCGTGCCTCCAGCAATGCCAAGCGACTGGTATGCGCTCTCGGCATTGGCTCGGGCGCTCCTGGTCCCCAGGATCATGGAGTCGTTTCCGGTGATGGAGAATTGAGGGCGAATATCAGGGTTGCGCGCAAGGAAATTGACGGCCTCGCATTCCTGGCGCCTGACGGGATCACTGTCAGGCGCCACCGACGAACAGGTTGATACCCTGGCCACTCCGGGCCCTACCGTGTCTCCCCTTCCCCCCTGAAAATACGTGGCCTCTGCAACCGACTGCCCATACGCGGGAATCTTGTTCTCGATGTTTCCGGCAGTGATGGCATCTCGATTTTGTTGATTGAGCGAGGTGCCCAGCGATTTCCCGTCGTTGAACGCACCGTTTTGATCGGCCATTGCCAGCCACGGCGCCAGCAAGAGCACTCCGAGGGTAATTCCCCGGCTCACTGGAATGCCGCTCCACTGAGCCGAACTCGGAAGCTTCGCGCTATCGCTGCCCAGTCCGGACTCTTGCGCTCGATATAGTCCAGGGCGTAATCCAGCGTGACATCCCCGGTGACCTTGACGAAGGTATCCGGTTTTGAGCAGCCATCCTCCATGACACTGCCGGCTTCCGGCCGGGCGATCACCACCACCGGAACCCGAGTGATGGTGAATTGCTGAAATGCCGGCGGATGAATGGCGGCGGACACCGTGCGATTGCCGATGAGAGCGCTGATCTCCTCGCCCATCCGGGTCATCGAGTCCCCCTTCAAGCCGCGAAATACCAGTGTCGCTCCCACGCGCTCGGACTGATCGATGATGCGAGCCAGCGCCTCCTTGGCCATGGAGAGTGAAACGAACACCATCAGATCCGGCGCTGCCCCTTTCTGCGATGCGAGTCCTCGGCCCAGGCTTTTGAATTTCTCGGCAATGCTCGCGATGTCCGGGGCCGGCGTTGCCGGGCGTGGCATCGCTTCGACTCTGGGGGTGACACCGCCAAACTGCTGCCGGATCACTTGCGCATCGGGCAAGCGATTCAGCGCTTCCTGTGTTTTCTGGCGGGCGAGCTCGATCTCATCCGGCGTCGGCATTCGATGCGATTCGTCCTTTTCCAAAAAAGTGCCCTGCGCCAGCGACAGGGATGCCGCCAGCAGCAGGGCCAAGGGGAGGAACTTGATGAAAATCGACATCGAGGGACTACGCATCTTCAATTCAGCGTCGCTGCCCCCTGACAACAATTGCGCTTGCGAAAGATCTGATACGAGAAGTCCTCCCCTTCGTAGGGAAACTCCTTGCCAGCCCCCCAAAGAATCGTGCTGCGCCCCAGCGGCTGGCAGCACTTCCCGGCGATCTTCGATGTCTGCGGCACCGGATAGAGCATGTGGTACTTGTAACCCGTCTTGTCCATCACCGGCTGCGGGTAATGGCCACACAGGCCGTCCTCGCCCGAGGCGGCCCACATCAGGCCCTCACGGTGCATCTTGGCGATGATCCGGTAGACCTCCAGACTGGATGCCTGGACGCCCCCGACATGGGCCTGGACATTGCCGTTAAGCGGATAGAGATTTCCCTGACATCCGGCACACCAGAAGAAGGTGTTATTGGGAAAACCAGCGGTTGCGGTGACGCAATCGGCCGCGCACGCGGCACGGGCTGGAAGGTTGCCAAACAGATAGACATCGGGATTCAGAAGCCGGGTGAGCTCATCGTCCTTCCACAACGGGTCGAGTTCGGTCAGGTAGGCGACATCAAAGCCTTGCTGCTCCAGGCAGCTATTGTCCAGAACGGCCTGCAGGTAATAGATGATCGGATCGACATACCAATGCACCTGATAGAACGAGGACTGATCCTGCCCGTCACGCCGGTACCGGCTGGCCACCGGGGCATCGAACCCCGGATCGATATCGACACCGCCGAGACTCACCATGCAAAATGGTTTCCGGACCACATCCACCCGACGTACCGGCTCCCAGAAACTGACCTTTAAGCCAAGCTTGGGGGGATTGCCGCAGAAGCACGCCGGGTTTCCGCCTGGGTTCGGGGTATCTTCCTGATCCAGCGATGCCAGCGTGATACCGGCAATTCGCAGGGGGAACATACAGGACCAGCAGATATCCGTGATCGGGTTGGCAAACTTTCCCTTGCAGGTTGCGGCGTAAGACGGAAGACTCACTAGCAGAGCCGCCAGCAGCAAGAGGATGCTATGGATGAATTTCATCGATGCGCAACCTCTTGCCTTCCTGACTGACGATCGCGGGGGATTGCTTCAGCAGGAATTTCCGGCTGAGCACCCCGCCCTGGTCGTAGAAAACCTCTCGCTTCCATTGGCGCATCAGCTTGAGCGGCTCGCCCCCGACGAGAATGGGTTTCACCCGTGCCTTTGACTGTTCGATAAATCGCCTGGCAAAGGCGACCTGAGCCTTTTCCCGCTGATCGAAGAACAGCAGGTATTGAGTAAGCGGTGCATAGTCGAGCGGATTGACTTTCGTTCCGGCCGGGAACAGGAGCTTGCCCTGCTCATCCACGACATTTCTGTCCAGCGTCCAGGTGGGATCGACGTAGAACGTGCGGTCTGTTTCCGTGGTGCTGACTCCGTGGACGGGCTTGGGCTTTTCAACGGTCTCGATGACCCGCTGC
>JBAYUD010000139.1:0-3512 GCA_041675265.1 Desulfurivibrionaceae bacterium
AAGGCCTTGGTGGAGGCCACCCCGATCTCAGGCCCGGCATGGGTGTAGATGGTGCCGTGCGCCTCCCGGGTGATGGTGCTGCCCAGCACGTTGCAGATGGCGATGACCTTGGCCCCCATCTTCTTGGCCAGCCTGAGGCCAGCCAGGGTGTCGGCGGTTTCCCCGGACTGGGAGATGGGCACCACCATCACGGTTTCGTCCAGCAGCAGACGGCGGTAGCGGAACTCCGAGGCGATATCCACCTCCACCGGGATTCCCACCCATTTTTCCAACCAGTACTTGGCCACCAGGGCCGCGTGCCAGGAGGTGCCGCAGGCCACCAAGGAGATGCGGCTGATCTTTTTCAGCTCCGCCGCGCTCAAGCCTATCTCCGGCAGTTGTACCTTGCCGGTTTCCGGATCGAGCCGCCCCCGGAAGGTGTTGAGGATGGCCTGGGGCTGCTCGAAGATCTCCTTGAGCATGAAATGGCGATACCCTGCCTTCTCGGCCATGGAGGCGTTCCACTCGATGGTCTTGATCTCCTTGGCCTGTTTCCGGCCATTGCCAAGACCCATCACCTGCCATTCCCCTTGTTTCAGGACGGCAAGCTCCCCATCCTCCAGGAAAACCACCTGATTGGTATAGGGGAGCAGGGCGGGAATATCCGAGGCCATGAGGCAACCGCCCTCGGCAATCCCCAGAACCAGAGGGCTCTGATGTCGCACCGCCACCAGCCGGTCCGGCTGGCCGGCCCACAAAACCCCGATGGCGTAGGAGCCCTCGACCTTTTTCAAGGCCTGACGCACCGCCTTGACCAGATCCGTGGAAAGCTCTTCCTCGATGAGATGGGCCAGCACCTCGGTGTCTGTTTCCGAGCGGAAGACATGCCCCCGTTCCTTCAGCTCTTCCCGGAGGGTATGGTAATTCTCGATGATCCCGTTATGGACCACCACCAGATCGCCGCTGCAATCGCAGTGCGGGTGGGCATTCAGCTCGGAAGGCGCGCCGTGCGTGGCCCAACGGGTATGGCCCAAGCCGATATGGCTGTCGCGGTCGCGCACCGTCTCCAGCAGCTCTTCCAGCTTACCGAGCTTGCCCGCGGCCCGGTATTTCTGGAGCTTGCCGCCATGCACATACACCACCCCGGCCGAATCATAGCCCCGGTACTCCAGCCGCTTCAAGCCTTCGAGAAGAATGGGCACCACATGCCGCTGCCCGATATAACCGACTATTCCGCACATACCTTTTTTCCTTTCTCTTTTCCTGGGGATTACAGGGCGAAACCCTGTCGTGATCTCGCCACCGCTTGCGGCAACAGGGCCAACAGGGCCGCAACCTCTGCCTCGGTGTTATACCGGCTGAGACTGATGCGCAGGGTGCCGTGCAGAAAGGGCTCGGGAACCCGCATGGCCCGCAGCACATGCGAGGGGTCGAGATCGCCGCTCTCGCAGGCCGCATGGGCCGAAACGGCGATGCCGCCCGCATCGAGATCCTGAATGAGCCCGGCCGAGGCCGCATGCCTGAAACTCACATTGGTGGTGTTGACCAGCCTGGGTGAGGCCGCGCCATTGATCCGCACCTCGGGAATCGCCGCGACAATCCCCGCCTCAAGATGATCCCGCAACGCAGCCAGCCGTTGATGCGTGGTCTCGTCCACAGCCATGGCCAGCGCACAGGCTGCCCCCAGGCCAACCAGGCCGGGCACGTTTTCGGTGCCGGATCTGCGGCCGTTTTCCTGGCCCGAGCCCATGATCAGCGGGGTAAAGGGCGCGGTGCGGCGGACATAGAGCGCCCCAGCCCCCTTGGGCCCATGCAATTTATGGCCGGCGATGGTGAGATAATCCACCCCCAGCGCTTCCGACGAAAGGATCGCCTTGCCGGCCAGCTGGATGGCGTCGCAGTGGAACAGTACCCCGCGCTCCCGGCAGATACCGGCGATCTCCCCAATGGGCCAGATCACCCCGGTTTCGTTGTTCGCCCCCATGAGGGAGACCAGAGCGGTGTCCGGCCGGATCGCGTCCTGAAGCGCATTCAGGTCAAGCGCCCCGTTTTCATCCACCCCCAACAGCTCCACCTCGTAGCCCTGGCCGGCGAGAAACTCCAAGGGCTCCAGAACCGAGCCGTGCTCGACCTGCGAGGAAATGATGTGCTTCTTGCCGGGATTGGCCCAGACCGCGCTCAAGATGGCGGTGTTGTTGCCCTCGGTGCCGCCGCTGTTCAGGACAATCCGGCCCGGATGGCAGCCGAGCAGCCCGGCCACCTGCTCCCGGGCCAACTCCAACCCCCGCCGGGCCGCCTCGCCGAAACGGTGCGAGCTGGCCGGGTTGCCGAACCATTCGGCCAGATAGGGGGCCATACCCTCCCGCACCGTTGGGTCCAGCGGGGTGGAGGCGTTGTTGTCGAGGTAGATGTCGTGCATGGGTCAGATCCGCAGCATTCTGTCGAGGGAGAGTTTGGCCTCGGCCGCCACCTCGGGCGCCACGGTGATCCGGTTGACCACCTTCCCCTGGGCCAGGTTGTCCAGCACCCACAACAGGTAGGCGGGCTTGATCCGGTACATGGTGGAGCAGAGGCACTGGAAGGGAGAGAGGGAATGGATCTCCCGGTCCGGAAACCGGCTTTTGAGCCGGTTCACCAGATTGACCTCGGTGCCGATGGCCCACTTGCTGCCAGGCGGGGAATCTTTCACCGCCTTGATGATCGCCTCGGTGGAGCCGTACTGGTCGGCCCGGCTCACCACCTCATGGCGGCATTCGGGATGGACGATGATCCGCACCTCGGGGTCGCGCTCCCGCCAAGCCATTACGTGGGCGGCGGTGAACTGCATGTGCACCGTGCAGTAGCCGTCCCAGAGGATCACCTTGGCTTTCTGCAGCTGGGCCGGGGTATTGCCGCCCAGCGGTTTGTCGCGCTGCCAAAGCACCACCTCGTCCTCGGGAATGCCCAAGGCGCTGGCGGAGTTGCGGCCCAGATGCTCGTCCGGGAAAAAGAAAACCTTGTCGCCCTCGGCCAGGGCCCAGGTCAGCACCCGCTCGGCGTTGGACGAGGTGCAGACCGAGCCGCCGTGGGTGCCGACAAATGCCTTGAGCAGAGCGGAGGAATTCACATAGGTCACGGGAATGACCCGGCCGGTGGTCACCTTGGCCAGATCCTCCCAGGCCCAGGCCACCGCTTCGCTGGTGGCCATGTCGGCCATGGGGCACCCGGCCCGGAGATCGGGGAGGATGACCACCTGATCCGGCGCGGTGAGGATATCGGCGGATTCCGCCATAAAGTGCACGCCGCAAAAGACGATGTACTTGCTGTCCTTGGCCTCGGCTGCATTGCGGGCAAGCTTGAGGGAATCCCCGGTCAGGTCGGCGAACCGGAAGGTCGCCTCCTGCTGATAGTGATGCCCCAAAATCAAAAGATTGCCGCCCAGCTCTTTCTTGCGGGCGGCAATCTTTTGGCAGATTACGTCTTCATTTTCCTGCAGGTATTCCGAGCCAAGCTCAACCTGCTGCAACACGGTCATTGGTCTGTCTTCACTCCCG
>JBAYUD010000140.1:0-3461 GCA_041675265.1 Desulfurivibrionaceae bacterium
CTTGCCTGCCCCGGAAAGGCCGGTGATGATGGTGAGGGTCAGGGGATGGCTGTTGGGCTCATGCATGGCGTTGTGATACGGCGCGGGGGGAGAAAGGCATCCGGGTCAGCTCAGCTTGGGTTTTTTCCGGAATTTTGAAGGGAGAATCCCCATCTGCTCCCGGTACTTGGCCACGGTGCGCCGGGCCAGCTTGATATCCTCCTTGGCGAAGATATCGGCGATGGCATTGTCGCTCAGGGGGTCTTGGTGGTTCTCGCCCTGGATGATGGAGCGGATGCGTTCCTTGATGCTTTCCGAGGCCATGGCCTCCCCGCCGTCATGGCGGCTGATGGAGGAGTTGAAGAAGTACTTCAACTCAAAGGTGCCCTGGGGGGTGTGGACGTACTTGTTGCTCGTCACCCGGCTGATCGTGGATTCGTGCATGCCGAGATCCTCGGCCACGTCCCGGAGAACCAGGGGCTTGAGGCAGGCAACCCCTTTTTCAAAAAATTCGTACTGAAACTTGAGCAGCGATTCCACCACTCGGTAGATGGTGCGTTGCCGCTGATGGATGCTTTTTATCAGCCACAGAGCCGACTTCAGCTTATCCTGCACGTAATTCTTGGTGTCGGCCGGGGCGCCGGAATCCTTTTTCAGGATGTCCTTGTAATAGTTGCTGACCTTGAGGCGGGGCAGCCCTTCATCGTTGAGCAAAATGACATATTCCGCGCCGATCTTGTGCACATAGACATCCGGCACGATGTACTGGGGCTCCTCCTCGGAATAGATCCTGCCCGGGTGCGGGTCCAGCTCGGTGATCACCTTGACCGCGGCGAGGATTTCCTCGATGGGGCGGCCGGTCCCCCTGGCAATGGCGCCGAAATTCCGGTTCTCCAGGGTATGGAGATGCTCCCGGACTATTGTTGCCGCCAGGGAACCCCCTAGGCCCAGGCGGCCAAGCTGCAACAACAGGCAATCCTTGAGATCCCTGGCCCCGACCCCGGCCGGGTCCATTTCCTGAACAACCCCGATCAACCGGAGGGCCATCTCCGGATCACAGCCCGTGGACTCGGCGATCTCCGCCTCCGTCACCTCAAGGAACCCGTCCCGGTCAAGATTGCCGATGACGAAATGCCCGACCTCCATTTCCTCTTCCATGAGATGGGAAAAGGTCAGCTGCCAGGAAAGATGGGAGTGAAGGTCCGGTTTGGTGGTCAGGATATCAAGGCGGGAGGGCAGGTCGTTGTCATCCTTGCCCCGGCTGGAGAAGCCGCTTTCGTATTCGTTGCTGTAATTTTCCCAGTCTATTTCCCTTAGGGAGGAGTCGCTTTCCATCTGGACCTCGGTGGTCCTTTCCGGTTCCGGCACCGGGAGGTCCAACGCCTCGTGGCCATGCCCCTCCAGCTCTGCCTCACCGGAATCCGGCCCGTCAAGCGCTTCCTCCAGCACGGGGTTGATCTCGATTTCCTGCTGGATTGTTTCGGCAAGCTCAAGCCGGGACAGCTGCAGCAACTTGATCGCCTGTTGCAACTGGGGGGTCATCACCAGTTGCTGGCTGAGTTTCAGTTGCTGTCTCAGTTCAAGAGCCATGTCCGCCGAAGTCCTTTACCGCAAAAAGAAAAAGCAGGGGCCAGCGCGGAATTGCGCAGCCCGTGTGTGAGTATAATACTCCATGACGGCAAGGTTTTTGCAAGAAGAATTTGGCCGCCAGGGGGAACCACGATAGTTGCCAGACAATAAAGTTCTTTTGTTACGATGGGTTACAGGGTGAAGTTTTCACCGAGGTACATCCGGCGGGCTTCCTCGCTGCCCACAATCGCTTCGGCGTCGCCATGGATCAGGATCTTCCCCTGATTGACGATATAGGCCTGGTCACACACGGAAAGGGTTTCCCGGACATTGTGATCGGAGATGAGCACCCCCAGGCCGCGGTTTTTCAGATTGCCGATGATCTGCTGGAGATCGGCCACCGACAAGGGATCGATCCCGGCAAAAGGCTCGTCCAGCAGGATAAAATGCGGATTGGTGGCCAGGGCCCGCATGATCTCCACCCGGCGGCGTTCGCCCCCGGAGAGCGAATGGCCGCGGTTGCCGGCCAGATGGCTGATCTTCAGGTCTTCCATGAGCTGGCCGACCCGGTTGCTGATCTCTTGCTTGGCAAGACCGAACGGCTCCAGGATGATCCGGACATTTTCCTCCACGGTGAGCTTTTTGAACACCGAGGATTCCTGGGGCAGATAGGAGAGTCCTTTGACCGCCCGCTGGTGGATGGGCAACCCGGTGATATCCTCGCCATCGAGCAGGATGACGCCTGCGTCCGGTCGGACAAAACCGGCAATGGCGTAAAAGGTGGTGGTTTTCCCGGCCCCGTTCGGCCCGAGCAACCCGACCACCGTGCCGGTCTCGACCCGCAGGCTGATCCCGTCCACAACCGTCCGATTTTTATAGCGTTTGACAATCTCTTTTGTTTCTAGAACAGACAAGCGCGCCTCCGTATTCATTGTTGCGGACCGCTCTGCGGCCCTTCGCCGCCCGGATAGAAAAAGGCCTTGACCCGCTCGCCTTTCTTTTCGCCCCGCTCCACGATGCTCTTGCCCTGGTCGAGGAAAACGACAACGGTGTGGCCGGTAACGAGGTTGTTGTCCTGCCAGACCTTGCTGTTGCCGATGAGAATCATCTTCCGCTCGGCCTCGTAATACTCCATCTTGTCGCCGGTGCCGGTCATGCCGTCATTCTGGATCTCCACGTTGCCGTTGGCGAAAAGCTTCTTGAGGCTACGCTCCTCGCTTTGCGGCAGCTTGGCTTTTTCCTCGTTGGAGAGATAATACACCGTCATCTCCGCGGCCCGGATCACCATCTGACCCTGCCTGGCATCGACGTTGCCGGTGAAAAGAACCGCGTTGTCATTTTTCAGCGAAACCATCCGGTCCGCCTCGATATGGATCGGCGCTTTCCCGCCGGCGGAGGCGGGCGCGGCCAACCCGAGGCCGGCTGCCAGGAAGGGAGACAGGAAGGCAATCCCACACAAAAAACGGAGCAAGGGTTTCATTATTTTTAGTTTCCTTATGACGCTGATGGACTCTGAATGAATAAAGATACCAGCATCGAGGGTTATCGGCAATCGCTTTGCCGGAAGAGAGCGCCTGTTTTTTACCGCCTATCTTCTTTACAGATTGCGGCGGGCGGTATATATCTTGCGTACTATCAAGACAATGCGGCTGTTTTTCTCCAAAAAGATCAGCCCCCCGGACATTCAACCATTACAAGCAGACGGCCATGCAAAAAGGTATCGAAAAAGCCAAAATCCTCATTGAGTCCTTGCCCTATATCAAGAAATTCGCCGGCAAGACCGTGGTCATCAAATACGGCGGCCATGCCATGGTGGACGAGGAACTGAAAAAGAACTTCGCCCTGGACATCATCCTGATGAAGTACGTCGGCATCAACCCCGTGGTGGTGCATGGCGGCGGACCGCAGATCAA
>JBAYUD010000141.1:0-3361 GCA_041675265.1 Desulfurivibrionaceae bacterium
CAAAATCGGCAGCCGGGTGATCTCCATGAAGCTGCTCACATGGTATTCCGCGGGCAGGGCCTGGTTTTTGAAGGCGATGAGCCGCATGCCCAGGGCGGCGGTGTGCTCCCGGTCCACCATGGAGTCGCCGATGTACACCGCCTCGTCCACCTGATAGCCGAAATGGGAAAGGATCTGCTCCAGCGCTTCGGGGTGGGGCTTGGGGTGGGCCACGTCAAAGGCGGTGACCACCTTGTCGAACTTCTCCGCCAGCTTAAAGATCCGCAGCACCGAACCCATGGTGGAGGTCCGGTTGGTGCTGATCGCGGTTTTGTAGCCGGGCCGGAGAAAATCGAGAAACTCGATGAGGTCCGGCTCCATGAGCATGTGTTGCAGGTAGGGGGTGTAATCCAGTGTTTGCCGGTACGCCTCGGCCCGTGCCAGATCCGCCGGGTAATCCCGGAAAAGGTGGCGGATGGAATCCATCACATGGTGCATGTGGACGTATTCCAGCTCCTCCTCGTCCATGGGTGGGCGGCCGAAGGTTTCGCGGATATGATTGTAGTAGACCCGGTTGGCGTTTTTGGAGTCGAACATCACGCCATCGCAGTCGAACACGACGAGTTTTAGAGGAGCCATGGTGAAGAATCCTTGCCATCCTGCCAGGTCCGCGCTATGTAAAATCCTTTACCAGGGAGCGTGGATCGGGGTGTGGGGCAGATAAAGTTTCCAGCGGATGCGGTGCTGATGAGCCTCATCTTTACAGAATATCCTTGGAAGATGTCAAGCTGTTACGCAACGATCCGGCTTGAGGCTGGAATGAGGCGAAACCAAAAAATGTAACTGCTCAGCAGTGCCGCAGATGCGAGGAAGAGGCCTGCGAAGTGTGCTATTGCACATGAGCAGGCCGATGACAGGTAAGCGAGCCTGCGAGACTCCGAAGCAGATGTGGTGCTGCTGAGCAGTTACGAGGGGTGGCCATGAAACAGAGCACAGACTTTCTCGTGATCGGCAGCGGCATCTCCGGGCTTTCTTTTGCCATCAAGGCCGCGCGTCTGGGATCGGTGACCATTGTCACCAAAAAGGCCAAGGTGGATACCGCCACCAACCTGGCCCAGGGCGGGATCGCCGCCGTGCTGTCGCCGGAGGATTCCTTTGCCCTGCACATCGAGGACACCCTGCGTTCCGGGGCCGGGCTGTGCCATGAGGATATCGTCAAGCTGGTGGTGGAAACCGGCCCGGATCGGATCGAGGAGTTGATCCGCCTCGGGGTCCAGTTTCAGAGCGAGGCCAACGACCCCAGCCATCTCGATCTGGGCAAGGAGGGCGGCCACTCGGCTCGCCGCATCGCCCATGCCATGGATCTCACCGGCCGCAAGATCGAAGAAGGGCTTTTGGCCCAGGTGGCGGCAAACCCCAGGATCACGGTGCTGGAGAACCACCTGGCCGTGGATCTCTTGGTCAGCTCCAAGACCGGCACCCCGTATCAGCCCCACGACAGCTTCAGCGACCAGTGCCTGGGCGCTTACGTTTTTGACCGGGAAACCGGGCGGATCGACACCTACCAGGCCAAGGTGACGGTGCTCTGCACCGGCGGCACCGGCAAGGTCTATCTCTACACCACCAACCCGGATATCGCCACCGGCGACGGCATTGCCATGGCCTACCGGGCCGGGGGCAGGGTCGGGAACCTGGAGTTTGTCCAGTTCCACCCCACCTGCCTGTATCACTCCCAGGTGAAGAACTTCCTCATCTCCGAGGCGGTGCGCGGGGAGGGGGGGAGGCTCATCGACCAGCGCGGCCAAGCCTTCATGCACAAGTACGATGCCCGGGGGGATCTTGCCACCCGCGACACCGTGGCCAGGGCCATTGACAGCGAGATGAAGGCCAGCGGCGATGATTGCGTGTATCTGGACATCACCCACCAGCCCGCGGAGTTTCTCAAAAACAGGTTCCCCACCATCTATAATAAATGCCTCTCCCTGGGCATCGACATGACCAGGGAGCCCATCCCGGTGGTGCCTGCGGCCCACTACATGTGCGGCGGGGTGGTCACGGACCAGTGGGGCAGGACCAACATCGAAGGGCTGTTCGCCTTTGGGGAAACCGCCTGCACCGGGTTGCACGGCGGCAACCGGCTGGCCAGCAATTCGTTGCTTGAGGCGGTGGTCTTTGCCCACCAGGCTTTTCTTGAGTGCGAACGGGAATGGCCCGGGCTGCGCGAGGCCGCGCTGCCCGAGGTGGCGGAGTGGTCCGCCGGTGCGGCCCAGCGCATCGAGGAGAATGTTCTGGTCAGCCATAACTGGGACCAGATCCGCCGCCTGATGTGGAACTATGTCGGCATTGTCCGCACCGAAAAGCGCCTTGCCCTGGTGCGGGAGCGGCTCCGGGCCATCGTCAGCGAAGTGAACCAGCATTACCGCGACTACATCCTGACCCCGGATCTCATCGAGCTGCGCAACATCGCCCAGGTTGCCGAACTCATCGTGCGCTGCGCCTGCATCCGCAAGGAATCCCGCGGCCTCCATTATCTGGTGGATTTTCCCCAGCCCGATGATGTCCACTGGAAAAAGGACACCATCATCGGCCGCTCGGACAGCGAACCGTGCCAGGGTGCCTCCGCCAACTAGCAACTAGCCGGATAATCGTTTTAAATCCTCCATCGTCCCACCTCCGCAGCGTAGAACCCTTCTTGAAACGCAAGTTTTTCATTAAGCGCTTTCGTTTCGCATTTTCCTGATTTAGCGTGCAAAAACCAAAATCTAATATTTCTTTTTTTCGCCCTGTTTTTTGCTTGCGTGCATACTACCTGTAGTGCGATAATAGTTCCCGAAACACAATATGTCGTGTCTCAAGACATTCCAGAGGGGAAGATTTCAACTAATTTCTTAATCACCAAGGAGAGCAAGGGTATGGGAGTTGTGATGCCACTCAATGCGGAGACCGCCCAGGCCAGAACACACCAGGTAGTAAACGAGGACAGCACCGATATTGCCCTCTTTGTCCGTTCCTCCCAGGATGACATGCTCGGCTGGAACCGGCAGCGCATCGTCGATGCCCTGTTGCGCGAGACCTTCATCGACCGCGACACCGCCGAGAAGATCAGTAAGGATATCGAGGTGACCATCCAGGCCGGCAAGGTGAAAACCATCACCGGCCCGCTGATCCGTGAAATGGTCAACGCCAAGCTCCTGGAGATGGGGCTGGAGGAGGCCCGGCGCATGCACACCCGTCTCGGGGTGCCGCTCTACGACGTGGACCAGCTGCTGGTCCAGCACAACAAGGAAAACGCCAATGTGCCCCACGGCCCGGAGGCCACCAACCTCACCCTGGCCGAGGGGATCAAGAAGGAGTACGCCCTGCTCCACGTCTTTACCCCGGA
>JBAYUD010000142.1:0-3361 GCA_041675265.1 Desulfurivibrionaceae bacterium
ACGGGAATGGCCAGGGCCGAAGTGGAAACGCGGATGGACATGCCACCCTGAACAAGGGGTACCTGGGCGGTGAACTTGCCGATGGTAAGGGGGGGTAGCTTCATGAATATCTGGTGCTCCGTTGAGTTTGAGGACGAATGAGCAACTATGCTTTTTTTCGTTTTTTTTGTCAAGGAAACCTTGCCAGGCCCCAAAGGCGGTTTTTCACGGCCTCAAGCGAAGAGTTTTTGCCTTTTTGGCCGGTTTCTGGTTTAAACTAACAAAATAGTCGCGCTGTGGCGCGAAGATGTACCCGATTTTGATTCTTCTCCGCAACATATATATGCGCGGATCAGGGGTAATGTTGCATGCATATCCACCCGAGCCGGATCGGCTTTGACATAGACGGCGTGGTTGCCGACACCATGGAGGCCTTTATCCGTCTGGCTTGGACGGGGTATGGGGCCAGGGTGCGCCCGGAGGAAATCACCGAGTTTCAGGTGGAAGAGTGTCTCGACCTTGCTCCTGGGCTGGTGGAGGAAATCTTCGGCCGCCTGATGGAGGAGCCCATTGCCTGCGGTCTGCGGCTCATGAGCCACGCCCGGCGGGTGTTGACCGGCTTTGCCGACCACGGCCCCCTCACCTTCATCACGGCTCGGCCACAAAAAAAACCCATTGCCCGCTGGCTGAAAAAAGAACTGGGCCCGCAGGTTTACGGCCGGGTGCGGCTGGTGGCCACCGGCGAGCATGACAGCAAGGGTGCCCATATCAGGGAAATGGGCCTTGATTTTTTCGTGGATGACCGCGCCCAGACCTGCCTGCAACTGGCCGCGGAAGAAGGCATTCAGCCCATTGTCTATCGCCAGCCCTGGAATCAGGGCAAGCATGCCCTGCCGGAGGTGGAGAGCTGGCGCTCCATCCACGCCCTGTGTCATGGGGAGGGGGCCTGGTGAGCCATTGTCCCGCTTGCGGCCAGGCGATACCTGCCTATAGAAATCCGGTGCCCACGGTGGACATCATCATTGCTCTGGGCGGCGGCGTTGTGCTGGTGAAGCGGAAAAATCCGCCCGTGGCCTGGGCTCTGCCCGGCGGGTTTGTCGATTACGGGGAGTCTCTGGAGCAGGCAGCGGTGCGGGAGGCGCGCGAGGAAACCGGGCTCTCGATCCGGCTTGGGTGTCAGTTCCACACCTATTCCGACCCGGACCGCGATCCCCGGCAGCATACGGTGAGCACGGTTTTTCTCGCCACGGCCCAAGGAACACCCGTGGCGGGTGATGATGCGGGCGAGGTCGCGGTATTTATGGAAGAAGCGCTGCCGGTGTTGGCCTTTGACCATGCAAGGATTCTGGGGGACTATTTTGCTGCGCAACGAACTGCCGCCTGAAATGACTACCCGCATCCTGCTGGTGGATGACGACCCTTTCATTCTCGAGATGCTGAAGGGGGCGATGACTGCCCTGGGCCATGCCTTTGATACGGCCATGGACGGCGAGGCGGCCAAGGATAAGCTTCGGGAGGGTGAGTTCACCATGGTGCTCACCGACCTTACCATGCCGCGCTGTGACGGCATGCAGCTTTTGAAGCATATCAAGGATGGATATCCGGGCATCGAGGTTATCGTCATCACCGGCCATGCCGAGCATTATGGGTACACCGATGTCATTCGGGCCGGAGCCAGCGATTTCATCACCAAGCCTTTCGGCATGGATGAGCTGGAGGCCAAGGTCAGCAGGGTCATCCGCGAGCAGACCCTGATCAGAAAGCTCGAGCATCTCTCCATGTGCGATATGCTCACCGACCTCTACAACCGGCGCTGCTTTGAGATGAAGCTGCACGAGGAGGTGCCCCGGGCCCACCGGCAGGGATATCCGGTTTTTCTCGCCCTGCTCGATGTGGACCGTTTCAAGGAATACAACGACCAGCATGGGCATCCGGCCGGAGACCGGGTTTTGCAGGACATCGGCAGAATCCTCGTGCAATGCACCCGGGAGAATGTGGATTGGTGTTTCCGCTTCGGCGGCGACGAGTTCGCCATCATCATCCCGTACGCCACCGCCGCCCAGGTTGGCCAGGTCGCCGACCGCATCCGGGAGCGTTACAGTCAAGACTCCCGCTACGCCTCGACCAGCCTCAGTGTCGGGCTGGCCCAGTTTGTCCGGCACCCCGGGAGTGCCTGGCCGGAGGATATCGCCGATTTGGTGTCCCGCGCGGACCAGGCTCTGTATTCCGGCAAGGAGCAAGGGGGCAATCGGGTGATTGCCGACTCCTCCCTGTCGTGTTCCGGAGAATTGCCTCCCGGAAGCAAACCCTGAACGGCAAAAAAATTCCGCCGCCCCAAAGGGTTCCCTGCCAAATCCCCTGTGTCGCCCCCTTTGGTTGATCCTTTATCCTCTTTGTTTTCAATGGGTTATCTTGTCTTCCCCGCCGTGGCCGATCTCCGTTTTTTTCCCTGGATTCAGAGAGTTCCGCAACGGATAAAAAGTTTGTATTTGGTCATATTCTCTGGTATATAGGCTCGATCTATCAAAGGAGGATTGTTTCCATGGCAAAAAGCACAACAGCAACCAAAACGAAGTCCGATGACAATGTAGGGGAAATGAGTTTTGCTCAACTTTTCGAGGAAAGCCTCAAGGTGGCGGAGGTGGGTGAAGTCGTGCCCGGTACCGTCATCGCCCTGGCCAACGATTTTATCGTGGTGGATATCGGCGACAAGTCGGAAAGTGAGATTCACTGTTCCGAGTTCAAAAACGAAAATGGCGAAATCGAAGTCAAGGTTGGCGACATCTTTGACGTCTTCGTGGAGAAGCGGGAGGCCGAAGGCGGCCTGAAGCTCTCGCGCGAAAAGGCCATCGGCATCAAGGTCTGGGAAGACATCGCCAAGATTCAGGAAGCGGACGGCACCATCTCGGGCCGCATCGACAACCGGGTCAAGGGCGGCCTGTCCGTCGATATCGGCGTTCCCGCCTTCCTGCCCTACTCGCAGATCGATCTTAGGCCTGTCAAGGATCTGGACAGCCTCATCGGCCAGACCTTTGAGTTCAAGGTTCTCAAATACAACCGCAAGCGCAACAACGTGGTCATCTCCCGCCGCGCCATCCTCGAGGACGAGCGCAAGAAGCTGCGGGAAGATATGCAGTCCAACCTGGTCGAAGGCCAGGTGGTTACCGGCACCATTACCAATATCACCGATTACGGGGTGTTCATCGACCTGGGCGGCATGGACGGTCTCTGTCACATCACCGATCTTTCCTGGGGCCGCGTTTCCCATCCCTCCAAGCTGTTCAAGGTGGGCGAGGATATCCAGGTCAAGATCCTCAAGTACGACCGCGAGAACGACAAGGTTTCCCTTGGCGTCAAGCAGCTCAAGGAAGATCCTTGGGCC
>JBAYUD010000143.1:0-3193 GCA_041675265.1 Desulfurivibrionaceae bacterium
CCTTTTTGAAGCTTTCCGGCCTGCTCGGCCTCGGCGCGGCAAGCGCGGCCCTGTTGCCCACGCCCCAGGCGGAGGCGGTTCTTTTCGGCCCCAAGGAATACAAGGTTTCCTCCACCAGGCTGGCCATGGGCTCTTTTTTATCCATCACCGCCATCCACTCCTCCAAGGATGAGGCGGAAAACGGTATCGGTCTTGCCTGGGAGGAGATCGACCGGCTGTCCAAGCTCCTGAGCCGCCACGACTCCACCACCCCGGTTTCCCAGCTCAACAGCACCGGCGTCCTGCGCAAGGCGCCGCCCGAGGTGCTTGAAGTGGTGGCTAGATCCCTCTACCTCAACAAGCAGACCAACGGCGCCTTTGACATCACGGTCAAGCCCTTGGTCGATCTTTTTAAGGATCGGTTTGCTGCCGGCGTGACCCCCTCCGAGGCTGAGATCACCGCGCTTCTCCCCCGGGTGGGTTCCGAGCAGATCCGTTTTTCTGCCGGCGATATCTCCTTTGCGCGCCAGGGCATGGGCATCACCCTGGACGGCATCGCCCCCGGTTATATTGTGGACCGGGTTTCCGCGCTCCTTGCGGCAAAGGGGATCACCAACCATCTCATCAATTGCAGCGGCGACATCCGCACCGGTGGCACCGCGGCCAAGGGCAAACCCTGGACCGTGGCCATTCAGGATCCTGCCAAGCAGAAAGCCTACCCCGAGGTAGTGGCCATGACCACCGGCGCCATCTCCACCTCCGGCAGCTACGAGGTGTTTTACGACCGGGAGAAAATGTTCCACCACATCGTCACCCCCCAGACCGGCCATTCGCCGAGGACGGCAATCAGTGTCACGGTCAAGGCGCATTCGGTCATGGATGCCGATGCCCTGGCCACCGGGCTCATGGTTATGCCGCCAACGGACGGTATCCGTTTCGTTGACAGCCATCCGGGCTGCGAATGTTTTGTTGTGGCCCAGGACGGTAGTTTTAAGAAATCCGCAAGCTGGAACCGGCTTGCCTGATTGTTTGGGATGACAGAATGCAGGTGAGAAAAAGAGGCCTGTGGGCCTCTTTTTTTTGTGGGAGAATTTGAGCCATGTCCGAATTGAAAAATCCCCTGGAGATCTATGCGGCACTGGCGAAGACCAACTGCGGCCAGTGCGGGGTTCCCTCGTGCATGGCCTTTGCCGCCGCAGTGTTGCAGGGGCAGAAAAAATTGGCTGCTTGTCCCTATCTGGAGCCTGCGGCTGCCGTCCGGTTGAGCCAGAGAATTGTCCAGCGACGCTCCCTGGAAGACGAGCAGCTACAGGCCATTGAACAGCTACAGCAGGAAGTGGCGCTTCTTGATTTTTCTGCTTTGGCGTCGCGGCTCGGGGCGCGGCTGGTGGACGGGAATCTGGCGATCAACTGCCTGGGCAAGGATTTTCTCATCACCCCGGCGGGAGAGATGATTTCCGATTGCCACCTCAACCACTGGATTTATATACCCCTGCTGCACTATGTGATCTGTTGTCAGGGCAAAGAGCCGCAAGGCGAGTGGGTGCCCTATGCCACCCTGCCCGGAGCGACCGAATGGAGCCAGTATTTCAGCCACCGCTGTGAAGAACCTCTGCGCCAGTTGGCCGACGCCCATCGTGATCTGATTTTTGAAATGTTCCATCTCTTCGGGGCCAAGCCCGTTGCCCTGTCCGGCGGGGCTGACCATTCGCTCCTCATCCTGCCTCTGCCCAAGGTGCCTTTTTTAATCAACTACTGGGAGCCGGAAGAGGGGTTTGATTCGAAATTGAACATCCTGCTCGACCGCTCGGCTGCGGAGAACATCAACGCCCAATCCGTCAATCTGCTTGCCCGGGGCATCATCGAGATGTTTCGCCAGCTCATCCTCCGGCACAGCCGAGACGGCAAGCTCTTCTGAGTAAACGGCCACATGGCACCGCATCTGCTTTGTCATCGGACTGCTCGTGTGCAACAGCACACTTCGCAGGCCTCTTCCTTGCATCTGCGGCACCCTGTGGCCGTTTACTTTTGGGCTTACCCGTCATTAGTTAGAGAATGCACATGATGCTCCGTTCCCGCATTGCTCCTACTCCCAGCGGCCTGCTCCATCTCGGCAACGCGGTCAATTTTATCCTCACCTGGCTCATGGTGCGCAAGGCGGGCGGCACGTTGCGGCTGCGCATCGATGACGCCGATTGCCTTCGCGCCAAGCCGGAATATCTTGAGGATATCTTCCGCCAGCTCGATTGGCTCAAGCTTACCTGGGATGAGGGCCCGACGGGCCCGGATGATTTTTGTCGCCGGTTTTCCCAGCAGCTTCGGCTGGAGCGGTACCGTGATTTTTTGGCCGAGCTTGACCGCCTCGGGCATCTCTATCCCTGCGGTTGCTCGCGGAGCAAGATCAGGGAACACGCGGTGGATGGGGTGTATCCTGGGTTCTGCCGGAACCGCGCCGGAGGGCCTATGCCGGGAGAGGCGCAACGGGTGCGGGTTCCGGAGGGGAGCATGTTCCGGGTGGAGGGGCAGGAGGTCGCGCTGTGTAAGGCCATGGGGGATTTTGTTCTCTGGCGGAAGGAGGACCTGCCTGCCTACCAATTGGTCAGCCTGGTCGATGATCTGGATGACCGGATCAATTGCATTGTCCGCGGCCAGGACTTGTTGCCCTCCACCGCGGCCCAGCTTTTTCTTGCCGGATTGCATGGGGAGAATTCCTTTGCGGAGACAACCTTTCTCCATCATCCCCTGGTGCTGGGTGAAGACGGCCGGAAGCTCTCCAAGTCGGATGGCGCCCTGTCCCTGGCCGCCCTGCGCGAGGGAGGTTCTTCCCCGGCTGTGGTGTATCAGGGTGTGGCACAACAGGTTGGGATGGATGGGGCTGGGATTGACAGCCTTGAGGATCTGCTGCGCAGGTTTTGCGAGATGCCCTGAGCGCGACCTGTCAGGGATTGCTCCATTTCCCCAGGCGGCTCGGCTTGGCCACCGCCTGGGCCAGCCGGGCGGAAAATTCCTCGCCGGGAATCTCCCTGGCCCCGAGCCGCTGCAGATGGCCGGTGCCGACCTGGCAATCGATCAGCTCGAAATCCCAACCCTTCAATCGTTCCACCAGTCCGGCCAAGGCAACCTTGGAGCTGTCGCGCACCAGGCTGAACATGGACTCCCCGAAAAACACCGCGCCCAGCGAAACCCCGTACAATCCGCCGACCAGTTTCCCTTC
>JBAYUD010000144.1:0-3097 GCA_041675265.1 Desulfurivibrionaceae bacterium
CTGGTGGCCGATGATCATGCCATTGTCCGTGAGGGAATGTGCCAGCTTCTTTCGGAGCATCCGGCGATGGATTTGGTCGGCCAGGCCGTGGATGGCCAGGATGTTGTGCACAAAGCCAAACAGCTGAAGCCCACGGTTATCCTGTTGGATATTGCCATGCCTGGTTTGAACGGACTTGAGGCACTGACCCTGCTCGAGGAGGTGGCGCCGGAGACAAGGGTGGTGATTCTCTCCATGTACGACAAGGAGGCCTATGTTCATCGGGCGCTGTGCGCGGGCGCCAGGGGATATGTTTTAAAGACCGACTCGGGCAGGGAGGTGGTCGAAGCCATTCTCAAGGTTGCTTCCGGCCAATATTATCTGAGCGCCAAGCTCAATGCCGAGGTGATCAAAAAATATCTCAATCCCGTGGCGGAGAAAAAATCCGCCAGTTCCGGTTATGACTGCCTGACCGAACGGGAACAGCAGATTTTCCGCCTCATGGTCGAAGGGCATCCCACAAAGGGCATGGCCCAGATGCTGTACCTGAGTCCGAGAACCGTGGAAAAACACCGGTCCAATATCGTCAAAAAACTCGATATCCATGATCCCATGGCCATGGTGCGCTATGCGGTGAAGATCGGCGTTGTCGACCCGGAACTCTGGGTATGATCTTTTTGGGCCACGGATCGCTCCGTCAAAAATCAATCTGAAAGCTGTACACGTCTTCCTCCAGATTGCTTTTCACCGTGAAGCCGCAATGGAGGAAGATGGCCTGCATGCGTTTGTTGTCCCTGAGCACCTCGGCGGAAAAACCGGCAATGCCGTTTCTCTTGGCGATGGTGACCAGATGCTTGAAAAGAAAGGAGCCGATCCGTTTGTTCTGCCATTCGTCGCGGACGATAAAGGCCACCTCGGCCCGGTTGGTTTTCTCGTCCAGGTAGTAGCGGCCCATGGCGATGATCTCCTCGCCGTGCGCCTCCGGCACGGTGCCGACAATGGCCGCGTCCTTGCGGTGGTCGATGTAGACGAAGTTCTGGATCTGTTTGTGGCCGAAGCGCTGGCTGTGGGTCATGAACCTGTAGTACAGGGTTTCCTGGGATAACGCGTAGAGGATGTCCCGCATCCGGGGCTCATCGGTGAGATGCACCGGCCGGAAGTTGATTTGGGTGCCGTCTTCCAGCAGCATGGTGGTGTTCATCTCCTGGGAGGCGATCATGAATTTGCCTTCCACGTCGCCGAGATCCTGGCGGAGATACTTGGCCTCGATGGCCTCCCGGAACAGCTGCTCCCGGAAATTGGGATGGGCGATGCTGATCAGGGCCAGGGCTCGCTCCTGAACGCTCTTGCCGTGCAGATAGGCGACGCCGTACTCGGTGGCCACGTAATGCACCTCGCCCCTGGTAGTGACCACCCCGGCGCCTGGAGTCAGCCGGGTGACGATGCGGGAGATGGTTTTGTCCTTGGCCGTCGACTCCAGGGCGATGATGGGCTTGCCCCCGATGGAGCGGGCCGCTCCCCGGTTGAAATCCACCTGGCCGCCGATCCCCGAATAGAAAAGAGAGCCCAGGGAGTCGGCGCACACCTGGCCGGTGAGGTCGATTTCAAGGGCCATGTTGATGGCCACCATCTTGTGCTGTCTGCCGATGATGTGGGCGTCGTTGACATATTCCGTGGGCCGGAAGCAGAAGAGGGGGTTATTGTCGATATAGTCGTAGAGCCGCTGGGTGCCCATGCAGAAGCTGGCCACGATCCGCCCCTTGTCCGTGGTTTTCCGGCTGCCGGTAACCGCGCCCGATTCCACCAGGTCGATGATGGAGTCGGTGAGCATTTCGGTGTGGATGCCGAGATTTTTTTTATTACGCAGAAATTCCACCAGGGCGTGGGGAATGCGGCCGATGCCGAATTCGATGGTCGATTCGTCTTCGATCAGGGCGGCGATATGCTCGCCGATGCGGCGGGTGTCCTCGGATACCGGGGTGGATTCCCTTTCGATGATGGGGCATTCGGCCGGCACCAGAATATCGAGATCGTAGATGTCCAGAAAGCTGTCGCCCAGGGTCTTGGGCATCATGGGGTTGACCTGGGCGATGACCAGCGAGGCGTTTTCCGCGGCACTCTTGACGATGTCCACCGAAACCCCCAGGCTCACCTTGCCGCGCTCGTCCGGCGGGGTTACCTGGATCAGGGCCACGTCGATGGGGAGTTGGCCGGAGTTGAAGAGCATGGGGATGTCGGAGAGCAGGGTGGGGGTGTAGTTGCCCAGCCCCTGCTGGATGTGCTCCCGGATGTTGGCCCCGATGAAAAAGCTGTTCACCGAAAAGCAGTCGGCCAGGCTGCGGCTGGCGTATGGGGCGTCGCCCTTGGTGAGCAACTGGATGATCTCCACGTCGGCCAGCTCGCAGGCCCGCTCGGTCAGGGCTTTGACCAGCTGTACCGGCTCGGCGCAGGCTGTGCCGATGAAAACCCGCTGGCCCGGCTTGATTTTTGCCGCGGCCTGGTAGGGCGTGGCGATCATGTCGCTGTATTTTTGCTGCCAGTCGGGATCGTAGTTCTTCGGGCTGGTCATCGCGCCACCTCAAAGCTCTGCAAGGTCATTCTCGCATCCGCCACCACCGGTTCGGTGCCGGTTTCCCCGACAATGAAAGGGTTGATGTCCAGCTCGGCAATCTGCGGGAAATCGGTGGTCAGCTGGCTGATCCGCTGCAAGCCGTTGGCAATGCCGGCCAGATCCACGCCCTTGTGCCCCCGTTTGCCTTTAAGTATTTCGTAGGAGCGGGTACTCATCAGCATCTGGATCGCCTCTTCGTTGGTAATGGGCGCCAGATAAAAGGTGACGTCCTTCATCACCTCGACAAAGATGCCGCCCAGGCCGAACATGAGCATGGGGCCGAACTGTGGGTCGCGATTCATGCCGATGATCACCTCAAGGCCCCGGGCCAGCATCTTTTCCACGTAGATCCCTTCGATCCAGGCCTCGGGCGCCCGTTGGGCGGTGCGGAGCATCATGAGGTCGTAGGCGTCGGCCACCGCCTCGGAGCTGGTCACGTTGAGCCGCACCCCGCCGAGTTCGGACTTGTGGATGATGTCCGGGGAGACGATCTTCATGGCCACCGGA
>JBAYUD010000145.1:0-3074 GCA_041675265.1 Desulfurivibrionaceae bacterium
GACAACGTTACCATCGAAGCGAAGTTGATCACCCCGATCGCCATGGAAGAAGGTCTGCGCTTCGCGATTCGTGAAGGCGGCCGTACCGTTGGCGCCGGTGTTATCAATAAAATTATCGAATAAGGTGGAGTGAGCATGATTCAGACACAGAAAATACGCATCAGGCTGAAGGGTTACGACCATAAGCTTATCGATCAATCCACCTCCGAGATTGTCGATACTGCAAAGCGTACTGGTGCAACTGTTGCTGGCCCGATTCCTCTGCCGACCACCATCAACAAGTTTTGTGTATTGCGTTCTCCGCACGTGGATAAGAAATCCCGTGAGCAGTTTGAAATGCGTACTCACCGGCGGCTGCTGGACATCCTTGAGCCGACGCAGCAGACCATTGATGCGCTGATGAAGCTTGAGCTTTCCGCCGGAGTTGACGTGGAAATCAAGCTTTAGGATTTATGAAACGGTTGTGCCGGTCAACGGTACAGTTGCTGTCAGAGAAGAAAAAAACAGGTAGGAACAATGCCTAAAAAATTAGGATTACTGGGTAAGAAAATTGGCATGACCCGGATCTATTCCGAAGATGGTACTGCTATTGCGGTAACGGTCATTGAAACTGGACCCTGTGTGGTGCTTCAGAAAAAGTCCGTTGCCAAGGAAGGGTACGATGCCATTCAGGTTGGGTTTGGTTCGAAGAAAGAGTCTCGCTTGAACAAGCCGGGCACCGGCCATGTCAAGGCCTCCGGCAAAGGCGGCTTTTATCACATTAAAGAGTTCCGCGTTGCAGATCCCAGCCAGTTTGAAGTGGGACAGGCAATAATGGCTTCGGATATTTTCAAGGTCGGCGACATTATTGATGTGAGCGGTGCTGTTAAAGGCCGGGGTTTTCAGGGTGTTATCCGGAGACACGGCTTTAAGGGCGGTCCCTCCGGCCATGGTTCCATGTTCCATCGTGCTCCAGGCTCCATTGGTTGTAGCGCCTGGCCGAGCCGGGTTATTAAAGGGAAGAAGATGCCTGGGCATATGGGCACGAATATGATCACCAAGAAAAGCGTGACCATCATGGATATCCGGCCTGAGCAAAATGTGCTTGTCGTCAAAGGCGGCGTGCCTGGCGCAAAGCAGGGTTTGCTTCATATTTATACAAAATAATGAGTCTTAGTTACCTTAAGATTTATTTTGGGGGTGCCGGAAATGGCAGTTACTGAAATATACAATGTTGATAATGTGAAAGTGGGTGATCTTGAGTTGAACGACAACCTGTTTGCCGTTCCTGTCAATCCTCATATCATTCATGAAATCGTGAGAATGCAGCGCGCAGCCCGCCGGGCTGGCACGGCTTGCACGAAAACCCGCACCGAGGTACGTGGCGGCGGCAAGAAGCCTTGGAAGCAGAAAGGCACCGGCCGCGCCCGTTCCGGAAGTCGCACCTCTCCTCTCTGGCGAGGGGGTGGCGTGGTTTTTGGACCCAAGCCGCGCGATTATTCCTTCAAGCTGCCCAAAAAGGTTAAAAAGCTCGGTATTCGCATGGCGTTGAGCTCACGTTTCGGCGATAACCTGATGCTGGTCCTTGATAATTTTAAAATTGACGAGATCAAGACCAAGAAGTTCCTTGGGGTCATGAGCACCCTGAAGATCGAGAACGCCTTGATCGTGATTCCCGAACGCGATGATCGGCTTGAGCGTTCGTCTCGCAATGTGCAGGGCTTTAAGGTTATTCCCACGGCAGGACTGAATGTTTACGATATTCTGCTCCACAAGCACATTGTTTTACTGCAGCCTTGTATTGGCCAGCTGGAAGAGAGGTTGTTGTCATGAAAGATATGTTCGGCATTATCAAGAAGCCTTGTTTGACGGAAAAGGGCCTTGGCTTGCAGGAGATCAACAATCAGGTTGTTGTTAAGGTCGATCCCCGCGCCAATAAAATTGAGATCAAGAATGCTGTTGAAAAATTGTTCAGCGTTAAGGTCGTCAAGGTGCGGACTGCAAACATGCACGGCAAGAAAAAACGTGTGGGCAAGAATTTCGGGCAGCAGTCTGACTGGAAGAAGGCCATTGTTACTCTTGAAGAAGGGAATAAGATCGATTTCCTTGAGAAGATTTAAGGGAAGTCTCGTCGGCAAGAGCTGTAATTTTTGTTACGAATACGTAATTTAAATATTATCGGGGTTTGAAATGGCATTAAAGACCTATAAACCTACATCACCGGGCAGAAGAACACTTGTTACAGTTGTCAATCCCGAGTTGTCAAAGGATAAACCGCAGAAATCGTTGGTTCGGCCCATCAGCAAGACCGGTGGCCGGAATAACTATGGCCGCATTACATCCAGACATATTGGTGGAGGTCATAAGCGGAAATATCGGCTGATCGATTTCAAACGGGAAAAACTGGATATTCCAGCCAAAGTTGCGGCCATTGAATACGACCCGAATCGTTCGGCTAATTTGGCTCTGTTGAATTATGTCGACGGTGAAAAGCGTTATATCCTGTCTCCGCTCGGCATCAAGATCGGCGATACAGTTGTCGCGGGTGAGGCGGTTGATATCAAGCCCGGTAACTGTTTGCCCATGGGTAATATGCCGCTGGGCAGCATTATCCACAATGTCGAGATGAAAATCGGCAAGGGCGCGCAGCTTGTGCGGAGCGCCGGTGTTTCCGCGCAGCTTATGGCCAAGGAGGGGGAGTATGTTTCGGTAAAATTACCCTCCGGCGAAGTACGCAAGTTTCACCGTAAATGCCGGGCCTGTATCGGCCAGGTTGGAAATAATGAGCATGAAAGCCAGAAGCTCGGCAAGGCTGGCCGCAGTCGCTGGAAAGGGAACCGTCCCAAGGTTCGTGGTGTCGCCATGAACCCGCTTGATCATCCAATGGGTGGTGGTGAGGGTAAAAGCTCCGGTGGTCGCCATCCATGTTCGCCTTGGGGTCTTCCGACCAAGGGCTATAAAACACGTGGCAAGAAGTCATCCGATAAATTTATCGTTAAGAAAAGATCATAATTAGGGGGTATACAAGTGGGACGTTCAGTTAAAAAAGGTCCATTTGTAGATGACCATTTGATGTCAAAGGTCATGAAGGCCAA
>JBAYUD010000146.1:0-3058 GCA_041675265.1 Desulfurivibrionaceae bacterium
ATCGGTTACAGGGCCTTTTATAAATATGGTACCGAAGGCCGGACTCGAACCGGCATGGGTCGCCCCACAGACACCTCAAGCCTGCGTGTCTACCAATTCCACCACTTCGGCAATCCTTATTTTCTCGGATCAAACAACAACTGCTACTTGCCCTGCGCCGGGGCCGGTGCCATGGGAACATCCTTGTCCGCCGAAGGCAACGGAATCGGCGTGCTCTGCGGCTCGGCAATCGGAGCCACCTCTTTCATAACCGAGCCATCGCCTACCCTGGTTGACATATACGCCAGGGAGATGGAAGTCAGCATGAAAACAATGGCGGCCCAGGTCGTGATCTTGTTCAACAGGGGCAGAGGGCCTTCCGTGCCGAACACGGTCTGGCTGGAGCCGCCGAAGGCAGCGCCCATGCTGGCGCCCTTGCCGTGCTGCAACAGCACGATCACGATGAGGAACAGACAAACAACTACATGAACAATGGTCAGTAAGGTGGTCATTCGCTCTTGGTTACCGTTATTGCCGGAAGTGGATGATGCGTTCGAAGGAATCGGCCTTGAGCGCTGCCCCGCCGACCAAGGCCCCGTCTATATCGGGCTGCCGCAACAGGGCATCCACGTTCCCGGAATTGACGCTGCCACCATACAATATTCTCATTTGGTGGGCAATACTTTTCTCGTACATCGCAACCAGCAGATTTCGCACGAATTCATGGGCTTCCTGGGCCTGTTCCTCGCTGGCGGTTTTGCCGGTGCCGATGGCCCAGACCGGCTCATAGGCAAGGACCATATTGGCGGGCTCGGTCACCGCGATACCGCTCAGCCCTTCCCGGACCTGACGCTCAAGCACAACCATGGTCTGGCCCGCCTCGCGCTCGGCCAGGGTCTCGCCAAAGCAGAGGACCGGGGTTATGCCGTGCTCCATGGCCCCGGCCACCCGCTGGTTGATGAGCGCATCGGTCTCGCCGAAGATCTGCCTCCGCTCCGAATGGCCAATGATGGCCATGGTGCATCCCAGCTCCCGCAGCATGCCAGGGGCGATCTCCCCGGTAAAAGCGCCCTGCTCCGCCCAGCAAACGTTCTGGGAGGCAAGCCGGACCTGCGAGCCGCGCACCACCTCAGCCACCGTTGCCAGGGCGGTGAAGGGCGGGGCAATCATAACCTCCCGGCCGGTCAGCCCCTTGCAGGCCGAGACCACGGCCCCGGCAAGATTCCTGGCCTCGGCCAGCGAGGTATGCATCTTCCAGTTCCCGGCAATCAGGGGGATGCGCTGCATGGGCATCACCTTATTCCTTTGCCTCCAAGGCCGCAACTCCGGGAAGTTCCTTGCCCTCCATCAGCATCAGGAACGCGCCGCCGCCGGTGGAGATATAGGAGATATTGTTGGACTCGCCCGCCTTGTGCACCGCCACGTCGGTATCACCGCCGCCCACGATGGTCAGGGCGTGGGAGCGGGCCAGATGCTGGACCATGGCAAAGGTGCCCCGGGAAAAGGCATCCATCTCAAAGGCGCCCATGGGACCGTTCCAGATGATGGTCTTGGCGTCTTCCAACGCCTCGGCAAAGAGCACCGTGGTGGCCGGGCCGATATCGAGCACCATCCACTCGGGCGGCACCTCCTGCACCGTCACCCGCTTGGTTTCGGCCCTGGCCTCGAACCGGTCGGCAACAATGCAGTCCATGGGCAGATACAGCTTCACCCCCAACCGCTTGGCCTTGTTGATCAGCTCCCGGGCCGTGTCGAGCAGTTCATCCTCGACCTTGGACTGGCCCATGTCATGGCCGATGCTTTTCAGAAAGGTATTGGCCATGGCCCCGCCGATGATCATCTTGTCCACCCGGTCCATGAGGTTGTGCAGGGCCCCGAGCTTGCTCGACACCTTGGCCCCGCCGACGATGGCGACCAGGGGCCGCATGGGGTTGCTCACCGAGCGGTGAAAATAATCCATCTCCTTCTGGAGCAGAAAACCGGCGGCGCACTGATCGACGAATTGGGTCACCCCCACCACCGAGGCATGGGCCCGATGCGCCACGGCAAAGGCGTCGTTGATGTAAATATCGCAGAGGCTGGCCAACTGACTGGCAAACCCCTCGTCGTTCTGCTGCTCTTCCGCATGGAAGCGCAGATTTTCCAACAGGACCACGCTGCCGGGCTGCATGGCCTCGACAATGGCCTTGGTTTCCGCGCCGATGCAATCAGGGGCGAGAACAACCTCCTTATTGAGCAACCGGGAAAGGCGCTTGGCTGCCGGGGCCAGACTGAACTGGGGTTTGCGCTCTCCCTTGGGCCGCCCCAGATGGGACATGATGATGACCTTGGCATTTTCATCCAGGGCATAGTTGAGGGTGGGCAATACCCCGCGAATCCGGATATCGTCGGTAATGTTCAGCTGTTCATCCAGCGGCACGTTGAAGTCAACGCGGATGAGCAGTTTTTTCCCCTTGATGTCAAGATCCCGGATATTCTTCATGGAGCTCTCCCTCCCTCAAACTTTGTTAAAATCACAACATCCCGTCATTCCGGCGAAAGCCGGAGGCAAGCGAACGGAGTGAGACTCCGATCCAGTGTTTTTCAGATAGTTGCGGAAAGACTGGACACCGGTTTCCACCGGTGTGACGACTTATTACGAGACTAACGCGATTCTCTTTTCCATGAGTATCGCATCTTCCACGGGCGAAGCGTAGTATTTTTTTCTCAGCCCCACCCGGCGAAAACCGAACCGTTCATACAACGCCAGGGCAGGGAGATTGGTGGCGCGCAGCTCCAAAAAACAGCGCTCCACTCCCTGCCTTGCCAGAAAGCGCAACGCATGCGCCACAAGCTGCGTTGCTATTCCCTGCCGCCGGTGCTCCGACCCCACCGCGATTTTCAGCAGCTCCGCCTCGCCGACACAGCTCCGGCCACAGACAAAGCCGCACACCAGCCGCGAAGCACCGGTTTCGGCAACAAACTGCCAGCCGCCCTCCTGCGCCAACTCGCCGGCCAGTTGCCCGGCTGTCCACGGAGAGGGGTTTTCAGACTCGATGGCTTGCACCGCTTGAAGATCGGCGGTGGTCATGGGTCGAAC
>JBAYUD010000147.1:0-3051 GCA_041675265.1 Desulfurivibrionaceae bacterium
CCCGTCATCAGCGTCGATACCAAGAAGAAAGAACTCGTTGGCCAGTTCAAGAATGCCGGTCGGGAATGGCGTCCGCAGGGCAAGCCCGAAGAGGTGAAGGTTTATGATTTTATCGATCCCATCCTGGGCAAGGCCATTCCCTACGGCGTCTATGACATCACCCGCAATGAAGGCTGGGTCAATGTTGGCTGCGACCATGACACCTCGGAGTTCGCCGTGGAGAGCATCCGGCGCTGGTGGCGGAAAATCTCGCCGGTCACTTCAAAGTGCACCACCTCGGGTCACCTATTTAAAGTTCAAAGTGCACCACTTCGGACGCGGTTTTTTTAGTTCATTTTCTGGCTGGTGGCAAGCGGTTGATTGGTGGAGGCGAAAGGCATGATTTTCAGTCGCGGGCTGATGCTGTTCCCCTTAGAGGAGGGGTGCGGGGAACCGTGGTTCCCTGCGTCGTGTTGGTTTCCGGCCGGGAGGCCGCACTTTTTTTCTCGGCGCGATCTGTTGGCGGCGGGGTTTCATCGGCAGAGGAACGTTCCTGAGTGCTTTGCTGGAGCCGGTAGCTGCGTCCGGTGATGGGGATGATTTCCGCGTGGTGGAGCAGGCGGTCGAGGATGGCGCTGGCGGCGGGCACATCGCACAGGAGCTTGCCCCATTCCTCGATGGGGCGGTTGGAGGTCATGAACGTGGAGCGGTTTTCGTAGCGGCGCATGACGATTTCCAAGAGGATTTCACCGCTTTTTGGCGGCAGGACCTTGAGCCCCATGTCATCAATGATGAGCAGGTCGGGCTTGAGGTAGCGTGCCAACATCCGGCCAACTCCGGCCTCGGTTTGTTCGGCGAGGAGTTCGCGCACCAGATCGAATACCGAGCGGTAGAGCACGAGGAACCCGGCCCGGATCGCCTCGGCTCCGATGGCTTGGGCGAGGTGGCTTGGGCGAGGTGGCTTTTTCCGACTCCGGGCGGACCCACCAGGAGCACATCGCGCTTCTGGCGCACGAACTGGCAGGTGGCCAGTTGGTAAATCCTGCCGCGCGGAACCGAGGGATTGAAGGAGAAGTCGAAGTCTTCGAGGTTTCGCGTGTCCCGGAAGCAGGCGGCTTTGTTGCGGCGGCCGACCTGGCGGGAGGCCCTCACGTCGAGTTCATCCTGGAGCACGAGTTCCAGGAACTGGCTGTAGGGCAGCCGGTTGGATTCGGCTTCCTGAAGCCGAAGCTCCAGGCTGCCCAGCAGCCCCGAGAGCCTGAGGCTCTGCGCGTGTCGTTTAAGGATTTGATGGTTCATAGTTGTTGATAAATTCTCCGTAGACCCCGAGGTCGCGGATCAGCGGATGGCTCTCTTGGAATGCCAGTTCCTCCTGCCGCTGGCCGGGCGTGCCCAGCAGCCGCTTGATGTCTTGGAGGCGCTTGAGCCCGCCTGCCACCGCCAGCTCGCAGGCTTGGTTCACGGAGGCGGAGGCGTGCGTTTTTCTCAGGCCCCAGAGCCCCATGATCGAGCGCAGCGCCTCCGGTCCGCGTCTGTCCACCGAGCCCTGCGCCCACTGCTGGCACGAGCGGCCCAGCATCCCGACCCGTTCGACCCAGAAGCGGCAGGAGGCGAGCACCGGGCGGCTCATGCCCGCACATCCCAGCGTGCGGCTGAACTTCCCGGGCTCCAGTCGCGTGTGCATTTGCACCTGCTCCCGGCGCTCGTTGAAGATGCGCACGACCCGGCCATCCCACCGCGCCCAGACCTTGTTGCCAATATACTCCGGCGGCACCTCGTAATACGAGCGGGCCACTTCCACAAAGCTGTCCCGCCCCACCGTGCGCACGGCTTCCTGATAGCTCGGAAAAAGCGATGCGGGCAGCGGCTGCAGATGCGTGCGTTCCGCCTCAAAAAGTGCTCCCACCTGCTTGCAGGTCGTTCCGTGGATGCGCTTGTCGGCGACATGGGTTTCCCAATGAGCGAGATGGGCGTTCTCCGCTCCCACCGATTTGAACTCGTGCCCTTTGAGCCCGTTGTTTTTCACGTATTTCACCCCGCTCTCCACCTTGCCTTTGTGCTGGGGGATCGCCGGGCGGCACGGCATCACGCTCACCCCGTAATGCCGACAGAAGTCCGCCAACTTCGGGTTGATCTCCGGGTCATACCAATCGGCTTTCAACACCGCCGCCTTCAGGTTATCCAGGTTGAGAACCGTCGGAACCCCGCCAAAATAGCGGAACGCATTTTCCAGACACCGCAAAAACGTCTCCGTGTCCTGCCTCATCACCGCCTCGCTATACCCTTTGCGCGAATAGCTCAGCACCATCCGAAACACCCAGCTCCTCCTCCTGCGATCCCCCGCGTCTTCGAGCATTGCCCCCGCACCAAAATCCACCTGCACCTCTTCTCCGGGCTGGCACTCGATGCGCCAAACCCGCTTCGGCTGCCGTGCTTTGAGCTTCCCCACGTAGCGCTTCACCGACTGGTAGGAGGCCTTGAACCCATGCCCGGTCACCAGATCCTGATAAATCCTTTGCGCACTCAGCCCCCTGCCAACTTTCTCCTCAATCACCGCTCCGTGCTCCGCGCACTCGCTGCGCACTTTCGTTGCCGTGGTCCCTTTTTTTGCCACAGCAACAGCCTCCAACGAGCCGGGGGTCACTTCCCTGGTGCACTTTGAATCGCCCTCCGCGCCGGGGGTCACCTGGCTGGTGCACTTTGCCGCATGCCGGGCCACTGTGCGCCGGTTCAATCCCAGCTCCTCGGCTATCCGCCTCTGCGACCACCCCTTCTCATAAAGACTTCGTATCGTTTCTTGTTTGTTCACTTTCAGGACGTTTGACATGGCCCCCATCCAACCCCCTTTTCAGGGGCTCAAACAGGGACCTGATTTCCGTCCGAATAGTGGTGCACTTTGAAAGTGACTTTAGGTGACCCGACCCGGTGCACTTTGGGCGTCCGGCGTCAAAAATGGGTGCCCCGCAATATCCGAAGGCCACGAAACTGCTGATCACCGCAGACGGCGGCGGCAGCAACAGTTCGCGCTGCCATCTTTGGAAATGGTGTCTTGCCCGGCTGAGCCAAGAAATC
>JBAYUD010000148.1:0-3050 GCA_041675265.1 Desulfurivibrionaceae bacterium
ACTTCCAGTCGTTTGTCTTGGTCCGCTGCCGGAATTCCACCCGGTATTCTGGGATCTTGCCGGCGATATAGTCGCGATAGATGGCGGCCACGGAGTCGAAGTCGTCGGGGTGCAGCCGTTCGAGCCAGCGGGCGTTGGTCTCATGGAATTCCGCCGGACCGTACCCGAGCATGGTGGCGTATTCCGGGCTGACCTTTGCCTCGCCGGTCTGGACATTGAGGTCGTAGAGGCCCTGGTTGGCGGCCATGAGGGCGAGACGGAGCCGTTCTTCGCTGGTTTGCAATTGGGTGTCGAAATTCTCCCGCCGCAGCCGATTGACCATGAGCACGCCCAGCAGGGTCGTGGCCAGGGGATAGATCAGCAGAACCGGCAGGGTGATTTGGGCAAGCACCTGTATGCCCGTCGGCCACGGCAGGGTGAGCATCAAGGCCAGCATGTCCAGATGGATGAGGAGTCCGAAGAGGTAGAGTTCACGCCAGGAAAGGTCTGCCAGCGGCCGGCGGCGGCGCTGGCGCCAGACGATGCCGATGGTGCCGGTGGTCAGAATCACCGCGACCCCGACCCAGGCGGCGGCGCCACCCTGGGAAAGACGGAAGGCGGCGGTCATTGCCATGGCCACGGCCGTGGGCACCGCGCCGAAAAAGAGGCCGGAGATGCCGAGCAGCACCGAGCGGGTGTCGAAAACGATGCCCGGCACATAGCGCCAGGGAGAGAGCATGATGATGATGCCGAGGCAGCCGAGCGCGCAGCCGACCACCATCTGCACCGGCAAAGGCCACGGCCCGACCCGGTGGCGGCTGGTCAGCAGGTCGTAGATGAAGGCCATGGCCAGCAACAGAGCGGCGTTCTGGATGAGGGCGGGGAAGATGGTGGTGTCACCCATGCGCGGACTCCTTGTGCGTCATTCCCCGGTAATTTTTACCCGCGCCCGCTTACCGTGGCGAAGGATGTATGAGGGCGCAAGCCTTGAAAATCATCGCATTTTCCCCGGCGGCTTGTCAACCTCGGGGTGGGGTCGGATTTATCGCGCCTGCTCCGCGGCAAGGAGTTTCTTGCGGTTGTGCTCATAGCGCATCTGCAGCATCTCGACCATGAGGGCGAAGCCCATGGGCAGGTAGATGTATCCCTTGGGCACATGCTTGTGCAGCCCCTCCATGAAGATGGTCACCCCGATGGTGATCAAAAAGGAGAGGGCGAGGATCTTGATGGCCGGGTGATGGAGGATGAATTCGCCGATGGGCCGGGAAAAAAAGAGGATGGCCACGAAGGAGACGATGACCGAGCTGATGATGATCCAGATCTGGTCGGTGAGGCCGATGGCGGTGATCACCGAGTCGATGGAAAAGACGATGTCCAGCAGGACGATCTGGCTGATGATCGCGGCAAAGCCGCCCATGACCATGCCGGGTCCGCCGCCTTCCTCCTTGGCCTCCACCGTGTGGTGGATCTCTTTCACCGCCTTGAAGAGCAGGAACAACCCGCCGGAGATCAGGATCAGATCCCGGATGGAAAAATCCAGGAGCACGGTGTTGGTGAGATTGGCCAGGCCGAGCAGGGCGACCAGCATGCCGATCCGGGCGATCATGGCGAAGGCGAGCCCGGCCAGCCGGGCGGAGTGGCGTCTTTCCGCAGGCAGACGGCCGACAAAGATCGAGATGACCAGGATGTTGTCAACCCCCAAGACAAGTTCCAGTCCAACCAGCAGGGCAAGTAGCGCCAGTGCGTCTCCCATGTGTAACACCTCGGTGTAATTGTTTGGTTATGCAAAAAGTCGTCACACCGGTGGAAACCGGTGTCCAGCCCTTCTGGAACTACCCAAAAGATACTGGATCGGAGTCTCGCTCCGCTCGCTTACCTCCGGCTTTTCCCCGTCAAGCGAGGACTGAAAAGAGCGCCGGAATGACGGGATGTTGTGATTATGCCAGAGCCTTGGCTTTGGCTAGGGCCCTTTTGAAACCCTCGGCCGAGCGGCTGATCACCGCATCCTCCACGCAGAAGGCGAGGCGGAAGTAGCCTTCCATGCCGAAGCCCCTCCCCGGCACGCCGAGGATCTTCTCCTCGGCCAACAGTCCGACGAATTTTGCATCGTCAGCGATGGGCGATTTGGGGAACATGTAGAAGGCGCCCTTGGGCGGGACAAACTCGTAGCCCGCCTCGCGCAACACCTTGCAGAACAGCTCGCGGCGGCGGGTATAGATACTGGTGTCCACCGTGGCCCCCTGCAGTTCCGCCACCACCCGCTGCATCAGGGCCGGGGCATTGACAAAACCGAGGATCCGGTTGGCCAGGGTCATGGCCCCGAGGAGCTGGGGTTTGCCCTCGATCCCAGGGTGCGCGGCTATGTAGCCGATGCGCTCGCCGGGCAGGGAGAGATCCTTGGAATAGGAGGAAACAATGAGGCTGTTGCGGTAGGCCTTGAAGATGCTAGGCACCGTGTGGCCGTCGTAGACGATCTTGCGGTAGGGTTCGTCGCTGATCAGGTAGATGGTTTGCGGGGCCTTGGCGAGCACTTCTGCCAGTCCGGCCAGCTCTGCGGCCGAGTAGATCTGGCCGGTGGGGTTGTTGGGGCTGTTGATGATGATCGCTTTGGTCTTTGGGGTGATGGCCGCTTCGATGGCCGCCGGATCCAGGCTGAAATCCTGGGCGGTGTTGACGATCTTCGTTACCCCGCCGTGGTTGTCCACATAAAAGTTGTACTCGACAAAGAAGGGGGCGAGGATGATCACCTCGTCGCCCGGGTCGAGCAGCGATTTCATCACCACGTTGATGGCGCCGGCCGCGCCCACGGTCATCAAGATATCGTCCTGGCCCACTGCCAACCCCTGTTCAAGGCTGATCTGTTTTGCCACCGCTTCCCGGACAAAGGGATAGCCGTTATTGGCCATGTATCCGTGGCTGCCCGGAGTTTCCGCCGCAATAATCCTGCGCACCGCCTCCTGATACTGGGCGGGCGGCGGCAGGTCCGGGTTGCCGAGACTGAAGTCGCAGACCTGATCCGCGCCGTATTGGGCCTTGAGCCGTCCGCCTTCCTCGAACATCTTGCGGATCCA
>JBAYUD010000149.1:0-3001 GCA_041675265.1 Desulfurivibrionaceae bacterium
GCTTGAATAGCTTTCATGGCTGCTGCCGTTGCACTCTGGGCACAGGTTACGACGTCGGCTGCCTTTTTGGCGCAACCGGCGGAAACCATCCCGCCATTCGCATCGGCCAGAATAAATCCATTGCTGTCAACGGAAAGTCCAAGCGCTGCCGCCTGGGCCTTGGCCGCAGGCTCCATGCCGGTGGCAAGGACGGCCAGATCGACCGTTTCCTTGATCTTTTCACCGGTCACGGCATTTTCAGCAACCAGGGTTACGGAACCATCGGCTTCGGCTACAATATCCGCAACCTTGCCCTTCACCCAGGTGATGTTCGCATCAGTCATCAATTTCTCGCGGAACTTCTCGTACTTGCCGGGGGTCCGGAGATCGATGTAGAAAACGGTGATCTTGGCGGTGGGATACTGCTCGCGGATGTAGTTGATGTGCTTCATGGAAGCCATGCAGCAGATGTAGGAACAGTACTCCAGGTGATTTTCATCACGGGAACCGGCGCATTGAACAAAGGCAAAGCTTGCGGGCTCCTTGTTGTCGCCGGGGCGGAGAATCTTGCCGCCGGTGGGGCCGTTGGGCGCAGCCAGACGCTCCATCATCATGTTGGTGATGATGGCGTTGCTGGAATCGTACTTGAGGTTGGTCATCTTGGTCGGGTCGTAGGGATTCCAGCCCGTTGCCCAAACAATGGCGCTCACGTCAACGGTGAACTCCTTAGGAGCCATGTCCAGCTCAACCGCGTCATATTTGCAGGCATCCTTGACAGCCTGCAAACCGGCGGCGCTGCAAGCGCTTTTATCAAGCACATACTTCATGGGGAAAGCCATGTCGTGGGGCTTGTAGACCGCCTTGCTCTTGTTCATGCCGAAGTTGAAGTCGTTGTCACGCTCATCCGGGCAGGCATCGGCACAGGCGCCGCATGCGGTGCAGTTGTTATTGATGAAGCGGGGCTTGCTCTCCAGGGTGACCTGATAGTTGCCCGGCCCACCGGCCACACTCTTGACCTCGGTCATGGTGTAGACCCGAACCCGACGGTTGCTTTTCACGCGCTGGAAGTTGATTTCCAATCCGCAACTCGGGGGACAGAGCTTCGGGAAGTACTGATTCAGCTGCGCAACCCGGCCGCCCAGATACGGATTTCTCTCGATCAGAAAAACATCTTTTCCGACTTCAGCGGCTTCCAAGGCGGCCGTAAGCCCGCTTATGCCACCGCCAACGACAAGTACAGCACCTGCGGGTGCGCTGCGTTCGTCTGTCATGCCTTCCTCCATTTAAGTAAAATTATTTAGGTGTGAAAACGTGCTTTTTTGGCTCAACCGACCAGGAGTGCCTGATCCCGTCTGGCCACCTCAGCCAAAAAAACTTAAGAGCCCACCTCATAGAAAAATCTCCAGGCACCTTTCGGGGTGCCTGGAGATTTCTAATTACCGTTATACCAGTTGCGTGGTGAAACTTAGATCCACGGCTCGGTTTCAACGATGTTGATGCAGTTAACCTTTTCACACTTCCACTCCTGGGTTGCAGGGTCGAAGGTGGAGTTAACAAATGCCTTCCAGTTGGCATCGTCACAGGTCGGGTAGTCAGACCGGTAGTAGAAGCCGGGGTAGCGGCTCTCTTTCCGGAACTCGATGTGACGGATGTGGGTCTCTACACACCAGATACGATGGTAGTTTTCCCAAGCGCGCATCAACTCATGCAGATCGCCGGCAGCCATCAGCTCGGCATCTTCACGCAGCATGCGGAGAAGATCCAGGCAGATGTTCAGCAGCTTGCCAGAGGTCATGTAGTAGGTTGCAACACCGCCGCCGTACTCATCGGTGGCCTTCATCAGGCGCATCATGATACCGGCAGGCTTGCAGTAGTTGGGGTTAACGTCGGCAGCGGTGGAAGCGCCAACGTGCTGGAGGTACCGCTTAACCGGTGCGTATACTTCGTCAGCATACTCCTGAGCGGACTTCGGCAGCTCGGGCTTGAAGGAAGCGTTGTCGCGGCAGAACTTAACCATCTGCTTGGCAACGATACGACCCTCGGCATGAGAACCGGAGGAGAACTTATGACCGGATGCGCCAACGCCGTCACCTGCGGTGAACAGACCGTCAACGGTGGTCATGCGGTTGTAGCCCCACTTGTACTGATGGCTACGGGGACCGTCAACGGTCGGAACCCAAGCCTCATCCGGACCGGAGGTCCAGATGCCGCAACAACCGGAGTGAGAACCGAGCATGTACGGTTCGGTCGGCATGATCTCGGAACCAACCTTCTCGGGCTCGATGTTCGCACCGGCCCAGAGACCAGCCTGACCAACGGACATGTCGAGGAAGTCTTCCCAAGCCTCGGACTCGAGGTGCTTCCAGTATTTCTTAACGTCCTTCTCGTCGAGGCCGGCAGCCTTCTTGGCGTCGAGGAAAGCGTTCAGAGCAACGTCGGTAGCCATGTAGATCGGGCCGCGGCCAGCCTTCAGCTCGTTGAGCATCAGGTGGTTACGCAGACAGGTCGGGGTTACGGCAGAAGCGCCGTAGGGCATGAACTTCTCAAGCTCGCCCTTCACCGCATCGCTGTTGGCGTAGAACTCGCCAAGGCCGTTCTGTACTTTGGCCTTGAAGAGAAGGAACCATGCACCAACCGGTCCGTACCCGTCTTTGAAACGAGCAGGCGTGAAGCGGTTTTCCATCATGGTCAGGGTGGCGCCAACCTGTGCACACATGGTGTAGGTGGAACCAGCATTCCATACGGGGTACCAAGCGCGGCCCTTACCCTCACCGGTGGACCGGGGACGGAAGATGTTTACTGCGCCGCCGCATGCACACAGAGCGGTCTTGCAACGGAAAACGTGAACCTTGTTCTCACGGGTGCTGAAACCAACAGCGCCGGCGATCTGGTTTGCCTTATTCTTGTCAAGGATCAGCTTAACAATGAATACGCGCTCCATGATGTTCTCGTCGCCGAGAGCGGTTTTGGCGGGCTCGGCAACGATGCACTTGTAGGACTCACCGTTGATCATGATCTGCCA
>JBAYUD010000150.1:0-2991 GCA_041675265.1 Desulfurivibrionaceae bacterium
TGTAGCGCCAACCTAATTATGAGAACAAAATTTCAGGAAATAGGGTGACACTTTTCCTTTTTGTTTGACCTTGACCAGGCCGTTTTCAATGAGCCAGGCCCGGACCACTATCCGCCAGGCTGTCTGGGCGGCCTGAACGTTTATTGAGTTTAACTGCATCTTCGTAACTATTCTTACCGCATTTTCCTTTAATTGTCCATACACCTCCTGTCTTTTCCTGCGGTTATATTTCCGCAGATGGTCGCGGCGCCGGGCAAAGACTTCACAGGCAGTCAAGCCTCCGTTGCTGCGCCGCGGGTTGTGATTCAGGTCGTGGTCGGTTAAGTCCACGGCCAGCATGAACTCCCGATCAGTGTGCTCGGCCCCAATCAGATTTTTAAGATGCCGTTGAACTTCATTCTGTGATTGCTCCATGGAGCCGTTGTACTGGGGATATTCATGCGGGGAGTTTAGCGGCATGACATAATATCGCTCCAGCACCGCGTCGACCTCCCTGTCATTCAAAATACCCTCATTGTCTCTTTTCAAAAACAGCGGAGCGCCGTGTCTTTTAAAAAGCGTTTCCATTCCGGCGGCTATTTTTGATCCATCCATTTTGCCATCCTCGTTCAACAACGTTTCGCCTCTCAACGATCCTGCTCTGTATTTTGATCCCAGATCTCGCACGCCGTAAATCATCCGGCCATGCTGCTTGGTTCCGTCTATTGCCCAGACCAGGCCCGGACAACGCCATTCCAGCCGCATCTGTTCCGCCAGGCGATCATGCAGGAACTCCTGCCGGGTTTCTTCCACCAGGCTCAGAAATGCCCTTCGCGAGATCCGGTCATGATACTGTTGAAAGAGCACGCCAGTCCCATGAGTCCGCTTCCGGCCATGCGCCAGTTGGCCGATCGCTTCGTTCAGCCCGGCCACGTCCAGCGGCTCAACTTTCTTCGGGCCGGGAGCGGCCACCACCTCCGCTCCCCGTTGCGCCCTTTCTTTCCAGCGCATATAACTCTGGACACTCACCCCGGCCATTTCGCACAACTGCCTGTATGACTGGTCACTCGTTATATGCATGTTTTCCAGCTCACGCATGATTATCCGGATCCGTTCCTTTTTTTTCCCCTTTCGGTTCAGTCTCTCGCATCACATCCCGGATACGCAGACTGGAACGCAGCAGCAGATTCTCCTCTTCCAGATCCTTCACTTTCTTTTGCAGCTCCGTCTTCTCTGCGTCCGTCTCCTGCGCCGGTCGGCCTGTCGGCTGATCCCGGAGCGCCTCCGCCAGCGCCTCCAGGGCGCGGTTCTCCTTCTCGTAATACGTCTTCCGGCTCACGGACAGCTCCCGCGCCGCTTCCGTGGCCGTGATCTTCCCACTCCGCACCGCCATGATTTTCTCCGCCCATCTCCGGGCCTTCTCGTCGATCATAGGTATTTCCTTCCTGTATCAAGCCGGATTGGTCGATTTCTCCTGGGCCAGGGGTTTTTCCTTCATCCGCGGTGGGGAAGGCGGCCTCTCCCGCTCCGTCGCCTTGCGGTCCAGCAGTTCTTTCAGCCTTCCCGGCAGGGATGTGTGTCTGTGCTCCTCCCGGCACTTCGGCTCCAGGTACGCCAGCATACCCTCCATCGCCCTTTCCTGCCACTGCGAAAGCACTCCCCAACTGATCACCATCTCCCGGCAGAGTTCCGACGCCTTCCGCTGCCCGTTCCACAACAGCAGCACGGCCTGTGCCTTCACCCGGGCATTGTAGCTCTTTCTCGACTTCCTTGCTTTGATCTGCATTTTCCATCCCTCCTGTCAGCATCTTCCCGTTATTCTCCACCGTCATCCGCACCCCGCTTTTCTCGCTCTGGATGATTACGCTCCGGCCGCCCACCTGGCCCACAAAATACATTGGCTCATGGGGCTTCCCGCGCAGCGCCAGCTCCTGCAGGTTTTCTTCGATCCCTTTCTGGATGACCGCTTTCATTTCTTCCCGGATCGAAAAATACCGGTCGGCGGGACACAGACCCTCCAGGCTCTGGTGCGGACGCTGGTGGTTGTAATACTTGACCCAGTAGGCGATTCGTTCCTGGGCACTCTCGATGGTCGTAAATTCAGCCCGGACCAGGAATTCCTCGTGGATAGTTTTCCAAAACCGCTCGATCTTGCCAAGTGTCTGGGGGTGGTGCGGCGCACTCCGGAAATGATGAACCCGGTCGCGGCCCAGCTCTTTTTCAAAAGCTGTTTTACCCCGCCAGCTCGTGTACTGCCGCCCGTTGTCGGTCAGTAGTTCCTCCGGCTTCCCGTATTCCCCGACCGCGCGCCGATACACTTCCAGCACGTTTTCCGCCGTCTGGCCCTGATATATGCCCAGACCGGTTATATAGCGGGAATAATCGTCGATGAAGCCGATCAGCCAGCCGTAGACCCCGGACTTTATCCGGAAGCGCATGATGTCGCTCTGCCACATCTTGTTCGGCGAAGAGCTCTCAAAAAAACGCGGCTTCGGCGGGTTCCGCTTGACTTTCCGTTTCTTTACTCCCAGCAGCCGTTCCTCTTTCAGCGTCCGGCGCACCGTTTCGTGGCTGCCAGGCAGAAGAAATATCCGCCGCAATACCTGCGCTATTTTCCGAACTCCATAGCTCGGATTTTGCTTCTTGACCGCCGCCATCCGTTCTTTGACGGCAACCGGTAATTTATTCCGGCCGGAACCGCGGTGCGGAATCAATCCATTCTCACCCTGCGCTTCATACCGCTTCTTCCAGTGCCAGAGCGTGTTGGAATCAATCCCGAGTTCCTGCGCCACCAGGCTTAAGCTGAACCCCTCTTCTTTCAACAACCGGATCGCTTTCCGCCTGATTTCCAGCGAATAGGCCCGCTGGCCGCGCCGCCCCCTAGGGGGCGTTCCTCTCTTGCTTCTCTTATCGTTCATCGGTAACACCTCTTCCTTTCCTCTTTGCCTTCACAGGAAGAAGTGTCACCCAGTTTTATCCCTCTTTCGTTCTCAAGATCTGGTTGTTAGCACA
>JBAYUD010000151.1:0-2941 GCA_041675265.1 Desulfurivibrionaceae bacterium
CGGAGGGCCCGGCTACAGCGCAACGGTCACGGCCTTTTCCGCCATGGGTTTTCCGCTCTGGGCCATTCTTCTGTTGATGGTTTCCGAGGTATTCGGTTCGCTGTTGCTGGTGCTCGGCCTTTTCACCAGGGTTTGGGCCCTGGCCATCGGTACGGCCATCGCCATCTGTCTGAAGATGAACCACCTGCAGTATGGCTTTTTCATGAACTGGTTCGGACAACAGCAGGGTGAGGGGTATGAGTACCATCTCCTGGTGCTGGGGATTGCCCTGGCCCTTGTTGTGCGGGGCGGGGGCATGCTCTCCCTGGACCGGATTTTCGCCAGGGACAGGCGGCGGGGCGGGATTGTGTTCTGAGCTACTGGACCTTATGCGCCCGTGACGGGTCATACAGGCTCTGGATATCGTGCTCCGCTTCCAGCTCCGCCATCTTGGCCACGGCCTCCTCTTCGCTCATCCCCAGGCTCTCGGCAAGTTTTTTGATGTCGTACAGGGGTTCCCCTTCGTCGGTGTAGCCGGTGGGGGAAAGTTCCGGGAAGAATTCTCCGGTTGCCATGCTTGAGGCCTGGCTGATCATCTCCCGGATTTGTGGGGGGCCGAAGAGAAAGAGCCATTTCACCGCTTCGCTCCAAATCTTGCTGTCCACGGTTTCACTGTGCAGAACCTGGAGCGCCATGCCCAGATCCCATTCATCCTTGAATGCTGTCATTGTTTTCCTGTAACTGTCCAGCAGCACCGCATCTGCGTCGGAGTCTCGCAGGCTCGCTTACCTGTCATCGGCCAGCTCATGTGCACTAGCACACTTCGCCGACCTCTTCCTAGCATCCGCGGCACTGCTGAACAGTTACGCTCCGTGGTTTTTTTCACTTTTCGTCTCCAAGCTGGATAATTCGTTTTCCTTCCCTTCCCATTTTTTTCGTCCCGCCAGGATATGCTTCAGTGATTCGATCACCTTGCCGGCCTCTTTTTTGGAAAGGGTGCCCAGCTCGGCGGTCTTGTAGTATTTTTTCAGGAAATTGGCGCAATGCGTCGCATCCCAGGCAAGATCTTCCACAAGATGCTTGATGTACATCCTCTGCCGGAAGGTGATGCCCTCCCGGTCGGCGCGATAATGGCCGCTTTTGGCAAAATAGCGCATGAGCCTCTGGAACCCGGCATCGTCCAGATCCTTGGCCGAGCGGACCCCCGCCACCTTTTCCAGGGTGTCGCGGTACTCCTCGTCGCTTGCGCCCAGCTCCTTTTTGACAATATGGATGACGGCGAGTTTCTTGTGGTCCAGCACTGCGTCCTGCTCCTCTTGTCAGATGGTTCTCCGCTCCGGCTCAGACAAGGCCTCGCCGGGCAAGGTCGGCGAAAAACAGCTCCTCGCTCTGGAACAGATGGGTTTGCAAGCCAAGGGTTGTTGCTCTCTCGATGTGCCCCTGGTTGTCATCCACAAAGAGGGCTTGTTGAGGCTCTACTTTGAGGGTTGCGAGAACGTCGGTGAATAGACTCGGCTCGCGTTTGGTCTTCCCGAGATGAAAGCTGTTGAAGACCCGATTGAATTCCTGGAAAAACGGCTGCCGCTGGTTGAGGCGGTCAAGCCAGTCGGTCTGGTCGCTGAGAATGACCGGGTTCAGCCCCTGCTTCCCGAGGGCGCGGACTGCATCGATCATCCTGGGGCGCAGGGTGAAGCGGCTGAGGATTGTTTCGGTCAGCGCCCGGTCCTCGCCCCTGATGCCGGTTTGGTCGCGGAGCAGCTGCCAGTAGGCCTGTTCCGTTGACTTGCCCGTTACGTAGCCGCACTCGTAGATGGTTTCGACGGCCGCCTGGAAAAAGGGGGCCTGGTCAAGACCGTTTTCCTCGGCGATGACCGCAAGCCCGAGGGTGAACCCCTCTTCGGCCAGGACTCCGCCATAGTCGAAGAGGATGGTGGTGAGGGAGGAGGGCGCCATGGTTCAACCGGCGGCGAGAAGCCGCCGGATCCTTTCCCGCATGGGCGGGTGGGTGCTGAACAGGCTGGCCATGGTCCCGGCGGAGAGCGGGTTGACGATGTACATCTGGGCCGTGGCCGGGTTGACCTCCATGGGAAGGCGGTGGTTGGAATCATCCAGCCGCTGAAGAGCGCTGGCCAGGGAGGCCGGGTGGCCGCAGATTTGGGCGCCGGTGGCGTCGGCCAGGTATTCGCGGCTGCGGGAGATGGCCATCTGGATCAGGGCCGCAGCGATGGGGGCGATGATCATCATCACGATGGCGCCGAGCATTCCGCCGCCGCTGTCTTCGTCGTCCGAGCTTCTCCCCATGCCGAAGAGCATGGCCCATTGGGTCATGGTGGCAAGGGAGCTTATGGCTCCGGCCATGACCGCGGCCATGGAGCTGATCAGGATGTCCCGGTTCTTGATATGGGCCAGTTCATGGGCGAGAACGCCTTCCAGTTCCTCGCGGTTGAGGATGTTCATCAACCCCCGCGTCACGGCCACCGCGGCATGGGCCGGGTTTCTCCCCGTGGCAAAGGCGTTGGGCGTCTCGCTGTCAATGATATAGACGCGGGGCTTGGGCAGTCCGGCCCGCGTGGCAAGCCCGGCCACCAGTCCATGCAGCACCGGCGCCTCGCTTTGCTCGATCTCCCTGGCGCCGCCCATCTTCAGGGCCAGCTTGTCGCTGAACCAGTAGGCGAAAAAATTCATCCCCACGGCCATGAGCAGGGCCACGGTCATGCCGCTCTGGCCGCCCATGGCCTGGCCGGCCACCATGAAGAGGGCGGTCAGGGCCGCCATCAGCATGGTTGTTTTCAGTGTGTTTCCCATGGATATCCTCGTTGCGGATTGCCCGCGTGTTTCCCCGGGCGCAAGGCCCGAATGCTGTCAGGGAATATAATTCCGGCTGCATCCAAGTCAAGGGAGGGATATGGAAAAAGTCAGTGGGGCATGGGCCATTCCTGTTCACGGCTCTCGGCAAGATAGC
>JBAYUD010000152.1:0-2929 GCA_041675265.1 Desulfurivibrionaceae bacterium
GGGCAGTTTAGCAGCCTGAGCAATTTGCTGTCCGACAGTTCCCAATAATGAGACCGAAGCGAGCAGTCGCGTAACAATTACAACCCTGATGAGGAGGAAGTGCACATGGTCGGGCAAAAAGTGCTGGATGCCTATCGGACGACGGAAAAGCAGGCGGAGATCCAGCCTGTGAAGCTGATCCACATGCTGTATGAACGGGTGCTGGTGCACCTGGAGCTTGCCGAGGAAGGGATCCGGGAACAGACCCCCAAGAAACGCGGGGAAAATCTGGGCAAGGCCATTGCCGTCATCACCGAGCTTCAGGCGTCGATTAAGTCCGAGGATCATTCCGAGGCAGCCCAGTTTTTGCGGGGGCTGTATGGGGCAATCCTGACCGAGTTGCCCAGGGTTTCGGTGTCCCAGGATGTGAAGGTGCTGCGTCAGGCCCGGTCCTACCTGGAGCGGCTCAAGCAGATCTGGGAGGAAACCGCCATGCGGGAGTCGGGCGCGGAGTTGAGTGGTGTTAATGCCGTAGATGCCGGCAGTGATGAGGTTGCGGCGAAGGCTGCCGCAACGAGGCCGGTCGTTGCGCCAAGAACCAGCAAGCGGCCGGATTATGAGAACTGTCAGCCCCAGATGGCCGTGGGCGGGCTCTCTGTTTCCATCTAAATCAGGTGCTTGCGATGAAGATGTCGGTTGCAAACGAAATGATGGCTGATGCGCCTGTACACGGCCTGCTGGAGGATTTTCTTCGGGCGGCGGACGATTTTGGTGCCATGCAGCAGGAGCATCGGGCCGCCCTTCTCGCCGGAGAGTGTAAGGATCTTCTTTCCTGGCGGCAAAGCAGGGAGCAGTCCTTCAGGGGGCTGGCCCGGATGCTTGAGAGGGTTGTTGCCTGCGGGCAGGATAACCATGGATGTATCGTCCGTGTCCGGGAAATCATGGCAAAACTGTTGGCCGACGAGGATGTGCTGCAACAGCTCGTCCTGGGCCAACAGCTGAAATTGAAAGACCAGCTCCAGGCAATGCGCAAGGGAAAAGAGGCATTGCAGGGGTACAATATTAACAAGGGCCTTGTTCCCCGGCCCAGATATCTCAGCAGCAGAATGTAGGGGAAAATGGAAAAAACGGGTGGAGGTATGTCATGGACGTCAGCGTAAATACCGAAGTCAAGGGAATTGGCGTAGCGGTAACACCTGCGGCAGTGGAAAGGGAAGACCGGGTGAAACCCCAGGTAACTGCGGTGGCCAAGGGCGGTGAGTCGTCCCGTCCTGCTCTGGGAGAAAAAGAGCTGCATCCCAAGGCACAGGCGAAGCCTGCCGATGCCAAGGAGATCGCCAAGGCGGTGGAGGAGATGCAGCAACGCCTCGACGCATTGGGGAACACCAGGCTCAATTTCCGGGTGCTCGAAAAACCCAACGAGGTCGTGGTGCAAGTCAGCGACAGCAAGAGCGGCGAGTTGGTGCGGCAGTTCCCCTCGGAAGAGGCGCTCAAGCTGCGGGCAAAGCTCCAGGAATTGACCGGTCTGCTTTTTGACGAACAGGCTTAAACCCCTGTCTCTGTAGCCGATGCGTTGAAAGCGTTGCCCGACTTTGGCCGTGAGAAAAAACGGCGGTCAGGCAATGAGCACTACAGGTGCGCCCGGCGGCTTATGGTCATGCCTTTTTACCTTTCTGTTTTTCCCCTCCTGATAGTCCAATAGCGAGAAATGCCTCCACGCCGGAAATCTGGCGAAAAGGCATTTTTTGTTTTTTTTACGGACGACTTTTTGCTTGACAATCATTTGGGCCTCTCGTATACCTGATCGTCAAACTGAATCCGTGTTCATTGTGCAATTGTGCATTCTTTCAATATTTTCTTTATCATTATAAAAAGGAGACTCGATCATGTCTAAGTTAGTCGCTCCCCATGGTGGAAAAGGTCTGGTATGCTGTTTGCTGCACGGCAGTGAGCGTACCGCTGAGCAGGATAAAGCCAAAGGCCTGAAGAAGATCAAAATCAGCGCCCGCGCCAAAGGCGACCTGATCATGATGGGCATCGGCGGTTTTTCTCCGCTGAATGGCTTCATGGGTAAGGCGGATTGGAAGGGCGTTGTTGAGAATTTCACCATGGCCGATGGCACCTTCTGGCCCCTGCCCATCACTCTGGATGTTTCCAGGGCCGATGCCGATGCGATCAAGGTTGGCGACGAGGTTGCCCTTGAGGCTGATGGCGAGATCTACGCCACCATGAAGATCACCGAGAAGTTCGAGATGACCGAGGCTGACAAGAAGTGGGAGTGTGAGAAGGTCTTCAAGGGCGAAGGCGAGGAATCCGCCGACGACAAGTTCTGGAAGATCGCCATGGAAGATCATCCGGGCGTCAAGATGGTTATGGCTCAGAAGGAAGTGAACCTGGCTGGTCCGGTAAAGGTTCTCTCCGAGGGCGAGTATCCTGCCAAGTACAAGGGCGTTTACCTGACCCCCGCTGAAGTACGCGCCATGTTCGAAGAGCGCGGCTGGTCCGACGTTGCTGCCCTGCAGCTGCGTAACCCCATGCACCGCTCCCATGAGTTCCTGGCCAAGATCGCCATCGAGGTTTGCGATGGCGTTCTGATCCACTCTCTGATCGGCAACCTGAAGAAGGGCGATATCCCCGCCGAGGTTCGCGTAAAGGCTATCGACTGCCTGGTTGAGCATTACTTCGTAAAAGACAACGTCATCCAGGCCGGTTACCCCCTGGATATGCGTTACGCCGGTCCTCGCGAGGCTCTGCTCCATGCAACCTTCCGTCAGAACTACGGCATCACCAAGATGATCATCGGTCGTGACCATGCCGGCGTTGGCGACTTCTACGGCTTGTTCGAAGCGCAGACCATTTTCGACAAGATCCCCCAGAATCTGGCCGAAGGCAAGGCTCTGAAGTGCATGCCGCTGAAGATCGACTGGACCTTCTACTGCCACAAGTGCGA
>JBAYUD010000153.1:0-2907 GCA_041675265.1 Desulfurivibrionaceae bacterium
ATCGGGATCAGCGAGGCCACCATCTTCTGAAAGTGCTCGCGGTTGTGCTCGTAGGTCGAGATCAGCCCATCCAGATCGACTGATTGTGTGTCATGGATGACGATTTGCTTGTAGAAACTGATGTAGGCGAGCAACTGGTTCCCTCGGTATTGCTTGATGAAACTGCTGATTCGCGACTCCCAGTCCGGTACGTGATGCTTGAAATGGAGCCGCAGCGCCTTGAGTAGAAGATCGTCCGGGCCACCTTCGATATACCGACGCAACTGGACGAGGTTCGGCCGAATCCCTGTGGCGATCAGCCCATTCACGATATCGTTGAGAACCTTCCAGCCGAACGCCGTGAACGGATCTGCTCCGGTTTCGGAGGGGATCAGGGCGGCGATACGGCTGGCGAGCTCAGTCTTCCGGTTCCAGTTGCGAAGAGGATCGATGCAGACAGACTTCTCTGGATGCGCTGGATGAAAATAAATGAAACGATCAGCCTGACCAAGGGCTTCACAGACCCTGCGGGCGTTCTCGGCAAGGCCGTGATCGCCTTTGGGGTCGATGATGATGACCGGCTCACCGCGCGCAATGGCTTGAGCGATCAGCAGATCGAGCAGGCGGGTTTTGCCGACACGGGTAGTGCCGACGATCAAGGTATGCCCGACCAGGCTATCCAGATCGACATGGATATCCCCTTCCCTGGCCAGACCATGGAGCCAGTAGGCGCCATCCTTGTGGAGAAGTTCCTTCCCCATCTGTGCCGCGATGCCGCGACCAATCAGGGAATGCATGCGACTCGCTTCAATGTCCGTCCAGTGAAACCCGCGTCCCAGCCAGATCGACTCCCGCCGGGCAGCGACGTTCGCAATGCCGATCACTTCGGGTATCCCGATGAACTGCTTGTCGGTAAGGCGAATTCGCGCGCTATCCTGGCTTCGCCGCCACGCCTGAAGCGCTCGAAGCCCGCCGATTCCGACGCAGAACAGCGATGCGGCGACTCCCATGCGAGAGGGCACCGGCAGAGTTCTCGTCACCACGAGCATCAAACTGGCCGCTCCAAGCCAGACGCCCGTCATGCGCCATTCGTAGATCGGCCGCCAGGGATAGTCAAAATCGTAGGTGTTGCGCATGAGCTGACTCAATGAATCGTCTATTTCGAGGGGCGTCTTCAGGCCCGATTACTGACCTGCCAGCGCCTCGATGACTGCCGCCGCCTTTTCTGCCATAGCCTCCACGGGGACGCGATAGGCATCCAGGTCCTCATCCCGATGATCGGCCAATGCCTTTGCAATGCCACGCTTGATGGCCTCGTAACGCAGATGCGGTTGCGAGATGATCATCCTGGCGATCTCCGGCAGACCGTAGCGCTTGACGAATTGATGCCATGAGGTGGCATATTTGGCCGGATGCCGTGTCGCAGCAAGCCGGGTCAAACCATTGGCAAGCTCGATCACGATGACATAACCGCCCTCGGTCAGGGTGGTAGCCGCCACAGTCAAGTCGGCCAGGTCCGGGCTGCCGTCATAGATCCAGAGTGGCTTGAGGCCCTTTTTTCTCTTCATACTTTTACGGATGTGGCTCATCGGTTTCGGGATACGTGGAACTTAGCAGTCGAGATCCATGGAACGTGGGTGAAAAGCGCACGAAAGTGTTCCATTTCGCAATCGTCAAGGGGCCCTGCCTCGGCGGAACGGTGAATTTGTGCCACCGTCATGTAATGATTTCCGACCGTCTCATTGGCTCACAACAGCGGCTTCCATCTGCCCCTGCCAGCGTTGGGCCAGCGCAATTGTTCCGGGTTGAATTCGAATCTTGTCCAATCGCTCGCTTGCCAGTGCCATGAGTTCGCTCACCGGCTTGCCGTCCTTTACTGCTCTCCAGGCGGCGTTCATTGGTATCTCCGCCAGAGCCTGCTCGACCCAGTAGTTGAGGCTCCACTCCAGGTTGTCGGGATCTGACGCCAGGTTTTGGCGAAGATGGGTCTCCATGAGGTTGGCAACACACAGCGCCACCTTGTCCAGGATGCTGGCGATCGGCCAGCCTGCCATCAGTTGCTTCGCTTCCTGTGTCGCCTTGGCAACCGCCTTTTCTCTGGCTTCCTCAGTGCGCCTGGTCTGCGCTGCCTGATTTGCAACCTGTCGCCCCCTGGCTGAAAGCACCGAAGCGGCTTTCAGTAACGATGCTTTGTCGGCCTCGTTCAGGTCGAGCTGGGCGGCAAGATGCCGAAGCGCGGTATCGGTGCGCCGCACTTGGGTAACAAGCTTTTTCAGTTCGCTGGCAGTCACGAATTCTCCGATCCGGGCGCGACGGTTTACTGATTAAGAAAGGATTAAAAGAAGATTAGGGGCATTTGTGGATAACCCTTGAGTCCCTCTATTTACAAGACTTGCAGAGATTTTTTTGTCATCGTCTTCATAGGCGCTATCCCCCGATGTCCCTAGGCACTATCCCCCCAGTCGCATAGGCGCTATCCCGTTACCCTCTAGGCGCTATCCCCTCACCGCGACCGCAAAACATAGGCGCTGTCCCCTTACCCCATAGGAGCTATCCCCTCACGTTTTCCGAGTTATTCACAACCGGCTTCTGGCCTGTTTGCTTGGCGACATGCACCAGGTCAGCCTCGGCAATCCGCCATGCCCAGCCGGTAACTTCAGCCATCTTCGACATCGCAGCCCGCAGTTCCTGCCGAAAACTGAAGAGATGCTCGTTTTCGCTGCCGGCCAGGCGGCGCAGGGTTTCAACCTTGTACGGATAGGGCTCGGCATGCGTTGAATAGAAGCCATGCAGCCACTGCGCAAGGGGTTGCCGTCGCAAGGCCCAGCGCTGCGCCCACTCGATCTGAGTCCAGCCATCAGCGCCGTAAAGAATCGCTACACGAGGATTGACCTCGATCACAAACTCCATGGTGACTTCATCACGAAC
>JBAYUD010000154.1:0-2871 GCA_041675265.1 Desulfurivibrionaceae bacterium
TACGCCGCCCAGATGCCTTCTTCTTTACCATCAGAAACTCCTTGTCTGCAGACCACCTTCGGCCCGTCAATATACCCAGAGTTTCCACTTATAACGCTGTTCAAATTTGCGGCACCACTTCTCACCACCAGTGCCGAAACAAAGAAGGAGGTGACAAAGCCCGTCAGCAGGTAATCGTAAGTAACATCGCCTTTCAGGATTATTTCCATGCCGACAACGATAATTTCCGATACTGCGACGGAAATCAATTGCGACACCAGCCAAAGGTGAAAAGGACTCAGGTTTTGCAGGTTGCGGAGCATATCCGCAGGCGCAATCGGGGGGAATCTGGTCAATTCGGTGCTCAAACAATGCTCCCTTGAAATATTTTGCTTTATCCCACGTGTGGCTGATAGCCGGATCTATTATCAAAGTAAATACATGTTATAGGAAAAACTGATGGTAGAGATTTTGTCGATGGTGGCTGTCCTGCGGAACCGAAACCGCCCTTTCGCTCCCCGTATCCGAAGAGTTCCAACGTTATCGGCTGTTCTGCTAATCTATTTCGCGCAGTAGCGTCTTCGCTATTCTTGGGACTGACCGAATGCAGGAACAAAGGGAACTGATCTCCCGCGCCGCACGATGCCTCTTGGCTGCACGCTACGCCATCGCCCTCACCGGCGCCGGCATCTCGACCGAGTCGGGAATACCCGACTTCCGCGGCCCGTCAGGGGTGTGGACCAAGGATCCGGAAGCGGAGCGGCGTGCCTACGCCAGCTACGACCGCTTCGTCGCCGACCCCAAAGGCTGGTGGGAGGACCGCTTCTTCGGTAAGAGCGTCCTGGGCGAAGTGGCGAGCGCTTCGCCCAACGCCGGCCATCTGGCACTGGCCGAGCTTGAGCAAATTGGCCTGCTCAAATGCGTCATCACCCAGAACGTGGACGGCCTGGACGAGAAGGCCGGGACTCGGCGCTTGATCGAATACCACGGCAATATCCACAAGCTTAGGTGCATGGCGTGCGACACCCGCTTCGCCATGGAGGACTACGATATGGCCAAGCTGCTGGAGGAGGACATGCTGCCGCCCAAGTGCACCGGCTGCGGCGGCGTGGTCAAAACAGACGGCGTCATGTTCGGCGAGCCCATTCCGCAGAAGGTGGCTCTGGAGAGCGATGAGGAGACCAGAAAATGCGACCTTATGCTCATTTGCGGCACCTCGGCGGTGGTCTACCCCTTTGCCTACCTGCCGCACTCTGCACGGTCGAGTGGGAAGGCGATCACCATCGTCGAAATCAACGCCGAGCCCACACCGCTGGGGAGCGAGGGCATTTCGGACTTCCTCATCCAGGGCAAGACCGGCGAGGTACTCCCCGCGCTGGTAGCCGAGGTGAAGAGGCTGCGGAAGTAGGGACAGGATAAGGTATCTGATGGGTTATTGTTGAAGCAATCTAGCTACGATCTAAAGGATGCGATTAAACTACGCACCCTCCAGCCGAAAGTCTCGAATCTCTTTCAGTGTTTGCAAACAACTTGCGTCTGCTCTTGCTCGGTAACGGCAAACAGGCTTCCCGCCCCATTGTCTGGCTGCTTGGTTTCTTTGCCTTTCTCAATATTTATTCCATTCAGTCGATACTGCCTTTGGTGATGCAGGATTTCCATGCGTCTCCAGTACAAGCCGGCGCAACCGTAGGCGCCACGGTGTTGGCAGTGGGTTTGGTCTCTCCCTTCATGGGCATGCTGTCCGACGCCTTGGGACGCAAGGTCATCATATGCACCTCGTTGTTCATCCTGACCATACCCACGGTCATGACCTCTACCGCAGACACCCTTGAGATGGTGGTCGTTTTGCGCTTTCTCCAGGGGCTGGCCATCCCCGGCATCGTCGTCGTCCTGATGGCTTATATTGCCGAGGAGTTTCCTCCCGGCGGCGTTACGCGCATGATCAGCACCTATGTGGGAGGAAGCGTCATGGGCGGTTTTTGCGGCCGGTTCATTACCGGCCATGCCGCTCATTTACTGGGTTGGCGCGGGGCCTTCGTCACCCTGGCGGCATTCAATCTCATTGGCGCTCTGCTGGCCGTCTGGCTGTTGCCGCCATCCCGTTGTTTTATTCCCAACCGGAATGTAAGGGGTGCGTTCCGTATCCTATGGAATCACCTGCATAACCAACGCCTGTTGGCGGCCTGCGCAGTGGGTTTCTGCGTCCTGTTTGTCATGGTGAGCACCTTCACCTATGTCAACTTTCTGCTGGCTTATGCGCCCTTCAACCTTTCGGCGGCGGGCTTGGCCAATGTTTTCTGCGTCTATCTGGTCGGCGTGGTGCTTACTCCCCTGGCTGGGCGGCTTATTGTCCGGATCGGTTTCCTGCGGTCGCTCCAGGGCGCTCTGGTCATCTCCGCCGCCGGCCTGTTGCTGACTCTTCTGCCCTCCTTTGCCTCGGTCATCGTCGGCTTGGTCGTGTGCTCTTCCGGGATGTTCATCTGCCAGTCGGCCACCGTCAGCTTTATTGCGGACACCGTCAGCGAAGGCCGCTCCTTAGCGTCGGGGCTCTACAGCATGACCTATTACGCCGGTGGCGCCGTGGGCAGCTGGGTGGCGGGGTTGGCCTACGAAGCTTGGGGTTGGGGAGGCTCGGTGTTGTCGATTTTCCTGATTCAGGTCTTGGCTGCCGCAATCGCCTGGGTTGGTTGGCGCAAGCCTGAGCGCAGCGCGTAGCGCAACTCCGGTCACCTGAAAATGGACCGAGGGCAGCCACCGAAAAAATTGCGCGAAGAATTGATATCTGTTAACCTGACGACAGTTTCAGGTGTCCTGATGGTATTCGCCAAAGGGATGAAACGGGAAGCCGGTGCGCTCTACGGAGCAATGCCGGCGCTGCCCCCGCAACGGTAA
>JBAYUD010000155.1:0-2857 GCA_041675265.1 Desulfurivibrionaceae bacterium
GTTTCCCATCCCTCCAAGCTGTTCAAGGTGGGCGAGGATATCCAGGTCAAGATCCTCAAGTACGACCGCGAGAACGACAAGGTTTCCCTTGGCGTCAAGCAGCTCAAGGAAGATCCTTGGGCCACCGTGCAGGAGCGTTACCCCATCGGCGCCAAGGCCATGGGTAAGGTGGTCTCCATCACCGACTACGGCGTCTTCGCCGAGCTGGAAGAAGGCGTTGAGGGCTTGATCCATGTTTCCGAGATGTCCTGGTCCAAGAAGACCCGGCATCCCTCCAAGATCGTCGGGGTCGGCGAGGCTGCCGAGGTGGTCATCCTCAACATCGACGTGGATGCCAAGCGTATCTCTCTGGGCATGAAGCAGTTGCAGCCCAACCCCTGGGATCTGGTCAGCGAGAACTATCCGGTGGGCTCCATCATCGAAGGCAAGATCAAGAACATCACCGACTTCGGCGTCTTCATCGGCATCGAGGAAGGCATCGACGGTCTGATCCATGTCTCCGACCTTTCCTGGACCGAGCGGATCAAGCATCCTTCCGAGAAATACGCCAAGGGCGAAACCATCCAGGCCGTGGTCTTGAAGATCGACCGCGAGAACGAGCGGTTCTCCTTGGGCGTCAAACAGCTGGAGCCCGATCCCTGGCAGGCGGCTATCGAGAAGTATCCGGTGGGCGCAACCGTGCAGGGCAAGATCACCAATGTCACCGAGTTCGGTATCTTCGTGGAGGTGGAAGAGGGCATCGAAGGTCTGATCCATGTTTCCGAGATCAGCAAGGACAAGGTTGCCACCCCGGTCGGCATGTACAATGCCGGTGATTCCGTGGAAGCCAAGGTGATCAATGTTTCCGCCAAGGACCGGAAGATCGGCCTCTCCATCAAGGCGTTGACCGACGATTCCGCTGAAGGCTCCTACGAGGAGTACAAGCAGAAGCAGGCCAAGAGCGGCCCGTCCACCATTGGCGATCTGTTGAAGGAAGAGATGGACAACAAGGCCCAGGAATAACCGGGCTTCAAGCCGCCTTCCATAACCGGCATAGGGAGCCGGAGCGAAATAGCCGGCATGTGCGGTTGTTTCGTAACGGCTCCTAATTTTTTACTCAGAGTTTGTCATGTCACAAGGGTTGTTCCGCCACAAGCATCCGGTTCTCACGGGATTACTGGTCCTGGGGGGCATCATGCTGTTTTTCTGGGGCGGAATAACCTTTTTTGTTTCCCGGATCACCAGTCCGTCCAAGTCCGAGCTTTTCCTCAAGGAGGGGATCGGGGTTATTGATGTCAAGGGCGTTATCCTCGAATCCGAGGAGGTTCTCGCAAATCTGGTGGCCTTTCGGGAAGAGCCGAAGATAAAAGCCATTGTTCTGCGGATCGACAGCCCCGGCGGGGCCGTGGGCGCTTCCCAGGAGATCTTCGACGAGGTGCGGCGGACCGGCAAGATCAAACCGGTGGTTGCCTCCATGGGTTCGGTGGCGGCTTCGGGCGGGTTGTATGTTTCCCTGGGCGCCTCCAAGATTGTTGCCAACCCCGGCACCCTGACCGGCTCCATGGGGGTGATCCTCAAGTTTGCCAACCTGGAAGGGTTGTTTGACAAGATCGGCTACAAGAACGAGGTGGTCAAAAGCGGCAGGTTGAAGGATATCGGCTCTCCCTCGCGGCCCATGACGGCCGAGGAGCGGGAGATGCTCCAGGGCATGATCGATAACGTCCAGGACCAGTTTGTCCAGGCCGTGTCCGAAAGCCGGTCCCTGCCCGCCCCGGAGGTGAGAAAGATCGCCGATGGCCGTATTTTCTCCGGACAGCAGGCCAAGGAGTACGGTCTGGTTGATCAACTGGGCAATTTCAGCGACGCGGTCATGTTGGCCGCCGACCTGGCCGGAATGAAGACCGAAAAGATGCCGGAACTCATCTATCCCCAGGAAGAGGATTTTTCCTTTCTGCGGTTGATGACCGGTAAAAATAGTGAATCGCTGTTACAGCACACAGGTTTATCTGGTCCCCTTCTGGCCTATGAATGGACAGGGGCCTTGCGATAGGAGTGTATCAAACGATGTTGAAAAGGGATTTGGTAAATGCGGTGGCCGAAGAGATGGGCGCGTATCTGAAAAAGGATGTGAGCCAGGCCGTTGATATCATGCTGGACACCATAGTGGAGGCCCTGGCCGAGGACCGGCGCGTCGAGATTCGCGGCTTCGGCAGTTTTTCCGTGCGTCAGCGCAAGGCGCGGACCACCAAGAACCCCAGGACCGGCAAGGTCATGAAGATCACCTCCCGCAAGAATCTGCACTTCACCATGAGCAAATCGTTGAAAGACGCCCTGATCCAGAACGGGAAGTAAGCTCGGGAATTCTGCCGAGGGATACTGCGCCCCGTTAGAAATGACCGGTATCGCCCTTGCCCTGGCGCAGCACTTCCGGGGTGTCGCCGATCAGGGACACCACCGATGACGGTTCCGGATACACCGTGCCGCCGTCAATGATGATATCCACCTGTTTGCCGAATCGCTCCTCGATCTCGAAGGCTTCGCTCATGGGCGGATCATCAGGGTCCAGGCTGGCGCTGGTGTTGAGCATCGGGTTGCCCAGCGCCTCGATGAGCGCCAGGCAGATACCGTTGTCCGGCACCCTGATCCCCACGGTTTTTTGCCGGCTGAGCATGATTTTCGGCACCAGCTTTGCTGCCTGCAGGATAAAGGTGTAGGGTCCGGGCAGATCTTTTTTCATGATCCTGTAGCTCATGTTGGACACATGGCAATAGGTGCTGACGTTTTTGAGGCTTGAGCACATGAAGCTGAAAGGCTGGTGTATCGGCCTCTTTTTTATTTGATGGATCCGCTTGATCGCCTTCTGGTTGAACATGTCGCA
>JBAYUD010000156.1:0-2807 GCA_041675265.1 Desulfurivibrionaceae bacterium
AGGGCGTAGGCCTTGATCTTGTTGATCAGGCCGATGCCTCTCCCCTCCTGCTGCATGTAGAGGACGATGCCCGCTCCCTCATGCTCGACCATGCGCATGGCGCTGTGCAGTTGCCCGCCGCAGTCGCAGCGCTTGGAGCCGAAGACGTCGCCGGTCAGGCAGGAGGAATGCACCCGGACCATGATCTCCTTGGTGGGGTCGATCTCGCCCTTGACCAGGGCAACATGTTCCAGCTCATCCACGTCGTTGGTGTAGACAATGGTCCTGAAGTCGCCGTAACGGGTCGGGATTTTGGCCTCGGCGGCCCGGTGGACCAGCTTGTCCTCACGGGTCCGGTAGGCGACCAGGTCGGCGATGGTGGCGATCTTGAGGTTGTGCTCCTTGGCAAAAATCTTCAGATCCGGCATCCGGGCCATGGTGCCGTCTTCCTTCATGATCTCGCAGATCACCCCGGAAGGATTGAGCCCGGCCAGACGGGAGAGATCAACCGACCCCTCGGTCTGGCCGGTGCGGACCAGAACCCCGCCCCGCCGAGCGCGCAGGGGAAAGATATGCCCCGGGCTGACGATGTCACTGGGCTTGGCATTGGGGTCGGCGGCCACCAGGATGGTCCTGGCCCGGTCCGCCGCGGAGATGCCGGTGGTCACCCCGGTGCTGGCCTCGATGCTCACGGTAAAAGCCGTTTCATAGGGAGATTTGTTTTTCTGCACCATCATGGGGATCTGCAACTGCTCCAGATGGTCCGGGGTCAGGGTCAGACAGATAAGGCCCCTGCCATGGGTGGCCATGAAATTGATCGCCTCGGGCGTGACCTTTTCCGCGGCCATGTACAGATCGCCCTCGTTCTCGCGATCCTCGTCATCAACCAGGATGATCATCTTCCCGGCCCGAATCTCGTCAATCACCTCTTCTATGGAACTTACCGCCATGGTATCACCTCAAAACTTTCGCCGCTTGTGCCCGCACCCTTATTTCAAGAAGCCGTGCTCAGCCAAAAAAGCGGAATTGATTCTTGATTGTGCACCCCCGCCTTCAGCATCCTTGGCGGAGAGCAATTTTTCCACGTACTTGCCGATCAGATCCACTTCTATATTCACCACGCTCCCCTGTTTTAGCGCCCCCAGGGTGGTAACCCCGAGGGTGTGGGGGATGATGGAAACGGAAAAGGCCTTCGCGTCGATGCTGTTGACGGTAAGACTGATGCCGTCAATGGCGATGGAGCCCTTTTCGATGATATACTTGCCAAACCCCGCAGGTACCTGGAAGCTGAACAGCACGAAATCTCCCAGGGGCTGACGGGTCAGCATGGGGGTCGTGGCGTCCACATGGCCGCTGACCATATGCCCGCCCAGCCGGTCGCTGAGACGCAGGGCGCGCTCCAGATTGACCACGCTACCGACCGCCAGATTCCCGAGATTGGTGCGGTTGAGGCTTTCCGGCGAAACATCGACCAGAAACCGCCTGCCGCTGATCTCCTTGGCCGTGAGGCAAACCCCGTTGACCGCGATGGACTCGCCTTCCTCGGGATCGGGCAGATCGAAATCCGCAGCGATGGCAAAGAGCATCCCGCCGCCGGCCGGTCTTTTTTCCAGTATTCTGCCCTGCCCAAGTATGATCCCGGTGAACATATTCTTTCCTAAGCGGTCAGCTATCAGCTGCCAGCTATCAGCTGTTTTTCCATCAGCCCTTCAATCAGGACATCGTTGCCGAACCGCCGCACCTTGGTGGTGCTGAAACGCGGAGCGACCGTAACCTGTTGCACGCCAAGGGTATCCACCAGCGGCACCCCGTCGCTGCCGAGAAAGATCGGGGCAACAAAGATATTCACTTCGTCCACCAGATTGGCCCGCAAAAAAGCGGTATGCACCCGGCTGCCCCCTTCGACCAGAACACTGTTGAGCTGCGCCCGGCCAAGCTCGCAGAGAACCGCGGCAAGATCAAGCTGCCCTGCTTCATCGAGCCGGACCTGCTTGATGACCGCGCCTGCCTCAACCAAGGCCTCGGCGCGTTTCACCTCCGCATCCGGCCCGCAAAAGATCCAGGTTGGAGTATCTGAACCCTGCTGCAGCATTTTGGCAGAAACCGGCAGCCTGAGCGCGGTATCCAGAACAACCCGCAACGGATCCCTGCCTTTGCGGCCCGACAATCTGGTGGTGAGCGCGGGATCATCGCACAGGGCTGTTTCGCTGCCGATGAGGATGGCGTCCACCCGATCCCGCAAACGGTGCACCTGCCGCCGGGACTGCTCGTTGGTGATCCAGGCGCATTGCCCGGAGGCAAGGGCCAATCGCCCGTCCAGACTCATCCCGGCCTTCATGATCACCCAGGGCAAGCCGGTGGTGACATGCTTGGTGAATGGCCGGTTCAGGCTCCGGCATTCCTCGGCCAGCACGCCCTGCGTAACCTCAACCCCTTGGGCAGCAAGGGTCTTGCAACCCCCTCCCGCCACCAAAGGATTGGGATCGAGCATACCCACCACCACCCGCTTGATGCCAGCGGCCAGAATGGCCTGGGTGCAGGGAGGGGTCCGGCCCGTATGGTTGCAGGGCTCCAGGGTTACATAGATCGTGGCGCCCCTGGCTTTTGCCCCGGCAGCCCGGAGGGCGTGCACCTCGGCATGGGGGGTTCCGGCCTTGGCATGAAACCCCGTGGCAATGAGCCGGTTATTTTTAACCACCACCGCGCCGACGCAAGGGTTGGGCGAGGTGCGGCCCAGCCCCTTTTTCGCCTCCCTGATGGCCAGCTGCATCCAGGCGCGGTCGTCTTTCATTTCGGTGTTTCTTCCGGCCCGCCCAGCATGCCTTTCA
>JBAYUD010000157.1:0-2729 GCA_041675265.1 Desulfurivibrionaceae bacterium
CCCCTCCCCCACCGGGATTGTTGGAGATGGGGCAGGAGGAGCGGATAGAGGCGCTCAAGAAGCGCACGCTGCCGGAGATAAATGCGACAAAGCAGGCGATCCTCGGGATATTGGCTCAGAATGACGATAGCCCGAAGGGATTTGCCGCGTTCTACGAGCTGATTCACGGGAACGAACTGCCGAAGCATGCGATGGAGTGGATCGAGCATATCTACGGGGCGCATGATGAGGGGGTTGGAGCGTTACTGTGGGCGTTTCGGGGCAGTTGGAAGTCAACTACGATCTCGGTGACGTTCACAGCGTTCAGGATTGGGCATGAACCGGAGAAAGCGAACCTGATAATCAGCGCCAATGACGATAGTGCGACCAAAGTAACGGCTGCGATAGCCAAAATGATCGAGTTCAACGACGGTTGGAAGCTGGCTTTCCCCCATGTGGTGCCGGACAAAGAGATGGGATGGGGTGCAGAGGGGTACTGCGTCAAGGATACGCGGATAAGGTATGAGGAATGGACGAAAAAGACCAGCGCAAGGATTGATCCAACGCTATTTGGGCTTGGGGTGGGGTCATCCAGGCTGATTGGTAAGCATCCGGGCGGCGTAATGCTGATGGATGACATCCACGACGACAAAAACAGTATATCCAACCTGGATCGGGAGCGAGTAGTGCGGGTGGTGAGCGAAACGGTGCTGCCGATGTCGGTAAAGGATGATAAAGACGGTGAAAAGCTGGTAACGTGGGAAGTTGTGGTAGGGACGCCGTGGGACGTGGACGATGCCTACCATTTTCTCAAGAATACCGGGCAGTTCAAGTTTATGAGCATGCCGGTGATGGTGAAAGCGGAGGAAGGCGAGGCCGGGGCGGTATATATTGACGGGCGCAACCGGGACGGCAACGTTTATGTGGATGTGGTCGGTTGGTGGCGGCTGAGGTGGCCGGAGAAGTTTGGCCCTAAAGCGATAATCAGGGAGCGCGCTACGGGTGCGCTGCGTGGTTTCTCAAGGATGTTCCTTCTGGACCTCAACGCCGCCAAAAAAGCGGGACTGAAATACTATATGTACCCGCATGAGCAGATTGATACGGCAAGATGGCCGATGTACGGCGGGGCTGACCTGGCGTTTGTGCTGCGTGCTACAGGAAGGCATGAGACAGGTAGAGACTTCTTTAGCCACAGCTACGGGGCTAAGAATCCATTAGGGAAGCTGATTGTAGTGGATGGGGTGATAGAGCAGTGTACCCAGGCGCAGGCTGAGGATCACTTGAAGAAGCCACAGGATATATTCCCGTTGTGGCGCTTTAGCGTACTGGAAGGGGATGGGATCGGTGAGACGTTCTTTACCTCCCTGGTGATGCGTAACCCGCAGCTTCGAGTGAGCATGATGAAAACGAAGGGCAAGGGGAAACGCTACCGGCAGGAACAAGAGATGGGGCCGTGGTTGGAGAACGGACAGGTAATGATATCGGATGCCGATACGCCCTATCTGAACGCGCTACGCAGGGCGCTGGACGACTTCCCCGATGGTAATAACGATATTAGAGACGGATTGTACTGGCTGTGCCGTGCTACGCCGGACGTACTGGTAGTGAAGCCGGACGAAGATCACCTGCCGCTTACGATGCAGAAGCGCAGGCGCAGGAACCCGATATTTAGTTTAGCAAAGGTGGGACGCAATGCCTGATAATTTGGACAAGTATCGAAAACTGGCCGAACGGATGATTGCCGCTGACAAGAATCGCAACCTGGCTTTCCAGGGCTACGAGGATATGTACCACTGTAAGGCCACTTTTCCGGCTGAACTCTTGGAGCTGCCCTGGTTTCGCGGGGTAATCTCCACCGACCCACACGATGCGATTGAAGGCGGTACGCGGATTATGACATCCACCGAACCGCGCATTACCGTGATGCCGCTGGCTGAGGATATTGACAACAAAGAGGAAGCCAATAAGCGCGAGCGGATACTGGGCTGGCATTTGAAGAACGCCAACCGGCGCAGGTCGAATAAGGTTGAAGCGGATATTATGCGTTCTGCCCTGATGTACTCGGCGGTGGCGGCGAATGTGATTGACCTGGATTGGCAGGTAAAGAACGTAGAGGCGGCTGGCGGAGATGATAAACGCTGGAAAGCTATGCGCCGCATGGGTCGCTTCCAGGTGAATACCTATAACCCGAAGGATGTGCATGTGCAGCGGTCGGGGCAGATGGTCGAGCGAGTATTACTGTGCCAGAAGCGCAGCGCCCAGGAGATTGTGGATACCTACGGGAACGTGCCGGATGGGATAAAGAAACTGGCAGAAGTTGACGCCGCAGTTATTTTTTACGATTATTGGGATCTGTACGAGCATTGTACATGGTGCGAACCAGGCAGCACCTACGGGAACTCGGGCAGTGAAGGTTTTGTCATTCTCCCCCCCACCCCCCACGATATGCCCTTTATCCCCTGGGTTGCGCTCATGGGCGGTAGCACGCTTGAGGACAAAGAGGAGCATAAGTACCACCCGATGCTTTACTCTGTGTACCAGGCTGGCGATTGGCACACTCAGAACATTATCAAATCCCTGTACGTCAGTGAAGTAATCCGTAACGCTGGCACACCCCCGTATAAAGAGAGCGGCCCGAGCGAGGAAACAACCCAGGTGGATGCGGGCGGGGAGATCATGGTGGCGAAAGTTCCACCTGCCAACGACCTCCAACCGCTGCAACGCCCTACGATTGACACTTCTTTGCTGGC
>JBAYUD010000158.1:0-2713 GCA_041675265.1 Desulfurivibrionaceae bacterium
GGTCTTGTTGAAAGGCACCCCTGAGCCGGTCTTGCCGCAGTTGGAATAGCCGTCGGTGGTATAGAGCACCGTAGCGTCATCGCAATCTCTCAGGGAGTTATTATTACAGCCTTTGGGGTAGTTATAGCTGGCGTTATACCAGGCGCACCAGGTCGTGCCGCTGCTGGCCTGCCCGTGGGCCAGCGAGAGGAGCGCCAGGGCGGCCCGCTGAAACTGGGAGGCCACGTGAAAGATGCTGGCTGCATTGACGGACCCGTTCACGCCATCCCTCGCATGGGCGCAGTCGATAGTTTTGTAATAGACGTTGACGCCGGCCGACGCGGTCAGGTCGCTCATGGGGTTATGGTCTGCCGCGGTCGAAAGCGGCAGGGCGTTCCAGATGGATGAGCACACGAAGCCGGTGCCCTTGGCGTTCTTGGAGACCTTGTATTTGTCGATGAAAAATCCCGCCTTCTCAGTGCCGCCGTCGATGAAGGCGCGGTGCAGGGCATAGCCTGCCGAATTGGCTGCCGCGGTGCTGACGTAGGCGGAAGCCGGCTTTACGTCCACCGCATTGACGGCCAGGCCGTTGGTCCCGGTCCCGGCCTTGTAATAGAATTTCGGGATAAAGACCATGATGGAGCCATCAAGATAAATATAATTGCCGAAAGTGGGCGAGGTGGGGAACTGGTTATTGGCAAAGGGAATCATGCCGGGAGGTAGGTTAGCCGGATCGCAGATACCCATACTCGCCCCGGGTGCTCCCATAGGCTGCATATCATTGACTTCTGCGTATTGTGCAATCCGGGTATCCACATAGGTCTTGACGGCCTTCTGTGAGGGATATTTGGTGTCCGAGTTGGCTGCCAGGGTGCCGTCGGTGTCCTTATTGGCAACGGCTTCCTGGGCCACGTTGGTGACGTTACCCAGGCCGACCATCGTGGCGGAAATGCCCGATACGGTCCCTGTAAAAGTGGGCCCGGCAAGGTTAGCTTTGAGATTTAAGGCCGTCTGTTGGGCAGTGGAAACAGGCAAGTCACTAATTGCCACCTTTTTAGTTACGTCTTGAACTACATTAAATATTTCAGTTCCATCCAGAGGTAGGTCCGCAGATGGATAAGCATCTTGTTTAGGCATTTAAACGTCCTCCATGGGCAGACCGTCGCTATCAAGTATGGGACTATAAGATGTGTCGAGTATCTGAATTAATTTTGCGTATGGCGAAATAGCCGCATCAATATAGGCTTCTACATCTTCTTCATAAGCCAATTTTTTCCATACGACAGGCATCAGTCAGCCCCCATATATTTCTTCTGAGCCTGAGCGACCACTTCACTCTCAACCATCTTAAGGACCAGGAGAACTTGCGGGAGAGGTAAGCGTGACTCAGCGATGAAGGCCACGAAACGGTTGTGTAAGGTCCCCATGGTGTCATCCAGGTGGGTCTCGTAAGCCTGGCAAAGTTCGTTTAGGGCCTCAGCTTTATTTACCTTCATTCTCCGCCGCCTTTCGCATGAGTTCCCGCCGCTCCCGGATGGTCAAGGCGGGGGTTACAGGTGGGGTCACCTTCTCCCCCATGAGCTTCCCCAAGATTCTTATCAGAACCTCACGCTCTTCATCAGTCAGGTCCATTAAGCCGCCGCAGTACAGCCGTAGAAAGCCAGTTCGTCCACCTGAAAAACCATCTTGCCGATTACCGGAGTCAGGGCGGCTCGGGCGGTTGCATCGGCCACATTGTGGGTTACCAAGTTTGTGGCCTGTTGTCCGTCAAACTTTACCGCCGCGGTGGGCTCCCCGAAGTCACTGAGTAAAAGTTCATCGGTCCCGCCGTTTTTATGCGAAGCAGCGTGGGCCGCAGGTGCGCCAGCGTCGCCCCAGACAAGCCCGGTAGCCTCAGATGCAAGGGCTTTGAGGACTTGGCCGTCTGTTCCCTTGGTCAAAATGGCCGGCGTACCCGCCGCACTCCCGACGATCAGATCGCCCTTGGCAACAATATCCGACTCCATGATGGCGCCGGCAGATGCTACGTTGTCTGCATCGGTAACGTCGGCCCCGTCTTCCACATTAAGGATAGCACGAACCTCTGTGGCAGTCAGGGCGGCAACATTGCCCCCAGTCTTACGGCCCACGATGGTTTGCTCGGCCACAGTAACTGCGGCGGGAGTATCATCGGTAGTTGCGGCGAGAACAGACTGAGCACCGAACAGCGATTTCAGAACTACATCTTCTTCATAAGCAAGTTTTTTCCAGGTTACAGCCATGATCGTTCTCCTTATTCAACGGCAACATATACACTATCATCAAGCACGTTGTAAAATAAGAACCCTTCCTCTGCGGACTCAGGAGTCAACATCGGGTTCAAGATGATCCCGTTAAAATCAAACGGCTCAGAGCGGCTTTCCCATGCGCCCGTCTCAGCATTGAACTGGATCAGGTCGCCATCGTTACCATCTGGGAAATCGCTTTGTCCATCCAGCCCGTCCCTACCCGGGGGGCCTTGCTGTCCAACCTCAACAGTGAACGGGACCGACTGCGGCGTAGTAATAACCGTCTCAGATATTGCCTCAACGATAGTTGCAACCTCAATCTGCGGGGCTACTACGGCCCCCACATCTTGAGCCTGGATAAGAGCAACTTCCTGTTCTGAGACAATAATGTCGGCCACGTTACGCCTCGGGTTCCCGGGTGACCGTCCCCACCACCTTGACCGCCCCCTGGATATAACTCTGGCGCA
>JBAYUD010000159.1:0-2596 GCA_041675265.1 Desulfurivibrionaceae bacterium
CCCCTGGTACAAAAAGGTCTCGCCGGGGGATTCGTCGGTGCCGGCAAAGAGGCTGCCGATCATCACCACCCTGGCGCCGATGCCGATGGCCTTGGCGATCTCGCCGGAGTACTTGATCCCGCCGTCGGCAATCACCGGCACGCCGAATTTTTCCGCGGCCTTGGAGCAGTTATGGATCGCGGTCATCTGCGGCACCCCGACCCCGGCCACGATGCGGGTGGTGCAGATGGAGCCGGGCCCGACCCCGACCTTGACGCAATCGGCTCCCGCCCGGATCAGGGCCTCGGCCCCTTCCGCCGTGGCCACGTTGCCGGCGATGACCTGGAGCTCGGGAAAGGCGTCCTTGATCCGGGTCAGGGCGTTGAGGATATTCCGGGAATGGCCGTGGGCGGAATCGAGCACCACCACATCCACCCCGACACTGATCAATTTTTCCACATGCTCCAGGGAGGAGTTCACGCCGATGGCCGCGCCCACCCGCAACCGGCCCAGGTCGTCCTTGGCGGCATTGGGATACTTGCGCACCTTTTCGATATCCTTGATGGTGATCAGACCCTGGAGGTTGCCCTCGTCATCCACCACCAGGAGTTTTTCGATCCGGTGCTCGTGGAGCAACGCCTTGGATTGCTCCAGGGTGATGCCGGCCTTGGCGGTCACCAGATTCTTGCTGGTCATGACCTCCCGGACCAGCAGATCCTCGTCGGAAACAAAGCGCAGGTCGCGGTTGGTGACGATCCCGACCAGCTTGGTGCCCCGCAGAACCGGCACCCCGGAGATCCGGTAATTGCGCATGATCTCGTTGACCTCGCGCACGGTCTGGGCGTCGTTGACCGTGATCGGGTCGATGACCATGCCCGACTCGGATTTCTTGACCTTGCGGACCTCGCGGATCTGCTCTTCCACGCTCATGTTCTTGTGGATGATCCCGATCCCGCCCTCCCGGGCCATGGTAATGGCGGCCCGATGCTCGGTGACCGTGTCCATGGCCGCGCTGACCAGGGGGATATTCAGGGTGATGGTCTTGGTCAGCATCGTGGCCAGGCTCACCTCGTTGGGCAGCACTTCGGACGCGGCAGGCACCAGGAGCAGATCGTCAAAGGTATAGGCATGTTCGATGGTCTGGAGTGACATCAGCGGACTCCCTCAAAAAAATTATGGCAGGTGATGCGCCTCGCTTGCCAAGGCGACCCGTGATACCAGGATATGGAGCGCCACCCCGAAAACAGGCGGCAAAAAAATATAGAGTCTTCACTATAAAAAACTTTCAATCCGGAGGTCAATGGCGAGTTTGCAGAAGAGCGCCTGTTACCCCGCTCAGGAGAATGCCTTCCAGCAACCCGGCATCGCTCACCAGCATTGGGCTTGCCTGGGAGTGCTGCAATTCCTGCAGGATCATGGCCCCGGCCACGATAATCTCCCCGCGCCCATCCCCCAATCCGGGGAGGGCATTGCGTTTCCCGGGCGACAGGGCGGCAAGCCGAGCAACCAGACCATGCAGCGCTGCCTGGCTCAAATTGTAATTCTGGACCCGGTGCGCATCATAGCGCTTAAGCCCCAGGGCAAGGGCGGCCAGACTGGTGGCGGTGCCGCCGGAAGCCACCAGCAGAAAATCTTGCCCGGTCATTCCGTGGGAGATGCCCCGGAGAGCCGGGGCCAATATCGCCCGAATCTTCTCGCGCATGGGGTCGTAATTCGTATCGAAATCCTCGCTCAAACCGACCGCGCCCAGGGGCAGACTCATCACCCTGGGCTCACTTCCGGCCATGGCCTGGAGGATGATTTCCGAGCTGCCTCCACCCACATCCACCAACACCAGGGGGTAGCGTCGCCGTTCTTCCGGCAGTGCGGAGAGCGCTCCCAGCAGAGCAAGGCGGGCCTCCTCCTCGCCGGAAAGCACCTCGACCCGAACCCCTATCCGACACTCGGCCGGCTGAAGAAATTCCTCCCGGTTGGCCGCCTTGCGCACGGCATGGGTGGCGCAGGCCCGCACACTCCGCACAGGGTAGGCCCCCATCAGCGTGGCAAACCGGGACAGGGCCGCCTCGGCCCGCATCAGGGCCGCAGGCCCAAGCCGACCGGTGGCTCCAAGCCCCTCTCCCAGCCGGACCGTGACCAGATCCTGGGCCAGGGGGCGCAGATGCCCATCCTCCACCTCGGCCACCAGCAAACGGAAGCTGTTGGTTCCGATATCCACACCGCAGGCTATGCTCATCACCACCGCTTCGCTGTCACCGCTTGCTGTCACCGCTTCGCTGTTGCCTTTTGTTGGGGGGTACCGTACAATATGAGGAAAGAATTCCAATACTCATAAGGGGTTAGCGTCAGCCAACCCATATCCCCGCAACAAGGATCGCCCGTGATACTTTCCATCAATCCTGACAACCCGCAGCCCCGCCTGATCCAGCAAGCGGCGGAGGCCCTGCGCAAGGGAGCGGTGATCTGCTACCCCACCGATACCGTCTACGGCATCGGTTGCGACATGTTCAACCAGAAGGCGATCAAGCGGATCCATCAAATAAAAAAGAGGCCGATACACCAGCCTTTCAGCTTCATGTGCTCAAGCCTCAAAAACGTCAGCACCTATTGCCATGTGTCC
>JBAYUD010000160.1:0-2553 GCA_041675265.1 Desulfurivibrionaceae bacterium
CTGGATCAGATCGGCCAGATCGGGCGAGATCGACTTGACGGCCATCATGAAGGCATAGCCGACGGCATTGTTGGCGATGTTGCGCATCAGGGCCGTCAGTTGCTCCTTGTTGATGAAGGAGAACGAACCGGCAAACAGGTCGATCCCGCCGCACCCCGCCTTGAAGGCCGGCGGGGCAACGGTGGCAATCTGGTAATTCTTGACGGGAGTGCGCATGTACAGGCTGCCTCCCGAGTACAGATTCATGGTCTGCCCCTGGTAGGCGGCCACACCCGTGACGTTGCCATAGGCGCCGATGTCGTTGAACCAGGTCTGCATGCTGGTTTGCACGCTGGCCTGTGTCGTCAACGGAATTGTCAGCGCAAGAATTGAGGCGATGAAGCGAGTTCTGAGCATGGGCACCCCTTAGTACAACTCGCCTGGCCGGGTCTGGGTCAGGATGTAAATTCGCTCGACAATGTCCTGCACGGACAGCACGCCCGAACCTAGGGGAATCAGGCGATGATCCTTGATGTTGCCGAGCGCAACGTAGGGAACCTGTTTGACATCGAGCACCCTGGCCATGCCGTTATCCCGCGCCGGGCTGGGAAACTCAGGCAGGACACCGCCATCCAGACTGACTGGGAATACGGTGATGCCGTAGGTGTCTGCCAGCAACTTGAGGGCCGGCGCCATCCGGTGGCAATACGGACAATCCGACCGGAACACGAAAAACACGCCCCATTCCCTGGCGATCTCCTTCATGGAGGCGCGTTCCTTTTGCGTCCGCTCCACGTCTCTGACCTGGATGGCCGCGTTATTGACGGGATTGCGCAACTGGTAATTGAGTTCCGGGTTCGCCCAGATGACGCGCCGCCAGACATCCGAGAACACCGAGGCCCGATCCATCAGGGCTTCCTGCGCCGTAATGTAGGCCTTGAGGTTTTCTGGTGAAGGCTGCATCAGGGCCAGTGCTCGTTTGGCTTCCAGCGCCTTGCGCAGGTGTTCAAGCTCCTCAAGCGCAGCTTCTTCCCTGGTTTTGGCCTTTGCACCGGGTTTTGTCGGGTCGGGTGTTAGCTCTGGCTCAACATCGCAATACCAGTGGAACTTGGCCTCCTCGCAGGCCCAGATCGACGGATAGTCGATGCCACCGCTGATCACGGTGGCCGACGAAGAACTCACCAGAAGGCATCCAGTTATCATGATGACCAGCCATTCCTTGCGCATCTGCACGGACCTACTTCTGGCCCAGAATCAGTCGAACCCGGTCCGTTACATCCGCAATACCGGTATCTCCAGAATCAGGCAGGCGAACAAGGGCAGCCGAATTCAAGATCGCGCATTGGCATTCCTGAGCTACCAGGCTCAAGGCCTCATCAACGCGCGTACCGTAGTCAGTCGCCGCCTTGAAAATCGCCTTTTGTTCCTCCTCGGTCATGCCCGGCTTGAGCCTCACGCTGAGCGCCTTCTTTTGTTCCTCGTAGAGACTGCCAACATCGACCCGCACCATGCGTGGAGCAGGATGCGAACGAACCCAACTCAGTCCGATGGCACACGACACCAGGACGGACAGGAGACCCGTGACGAGCAATCCGACAAGGCTGAGATTCATGCGGCACCCCTGCGCTCGATGATGGTCTCGATAGCCTCGGTGACGGGGATGCCCTGATCGGTGAGCGTCTTGATGGCCTGATAGTCCTCGGCTTGGGTCGAGTACAGCAGCATGGAGAAGGGATCGAGAATCAGGCGTCCCACTCCGGAGCCCATCGGGCCATGCACGAAGATCTCCGAATAGTGGCCATGCTCCGTGCTGACCGAAGACAATTGCCGTTTCATCCACTCGTCCACATGGAGCTTTCCTTCCTTCCCGAGCCGGTCGATGCTTTCCGGCTTTTGCCGAAGAAGGAACAGCCAGTCGGCATTGGTGATGGCCGCCCGCGTTGCCTCGTTCTTGTAATAGTCATCCACGGATTGCGTGATAGTGCCAAACGCACCGCCATATTTGCGTGCTCGCCGGTAGCCAGCCTCGATGAAGTTGGCACTGGATCCGCTGCCCATCAGATCCCAGGCCTCATCGATGATGACCAGCTTGCGTTTTGAGCGATCGAGATACATCTCCTGGGTGATCCGGTACATCATCAACTGCATGACGACCGCCTGGAGATCCTTCTTTGCCTTGAGTTCCTCCAGCTCAAGCACGACCAGGTTCTTGCGAAACTGGATGTTGGCCTCTCCCTCGAAGTAGCTCGCGTAGATGCCGTACTTTGTATAGGGCTCCAGTGCAGTTGCCAGTCGGGACAGGTCACGCTCGACCTCGCCTTCGTCACTCAGCCGTCCCGTGCGCAGCAGGTCATAGACATCCGTGATCGTCGCGGATTTTTCCTTCTGATCCCATACACGCTTGATCGCGGCGGCCAGGGCGGAGTAGCTGTAGTTATCCAGCGGGCCACGGGGACTGGCCATCTGGGCCACCAGGGGCAGCAGCATTTCCATGTCGTTGTTGATATCGACGACCATGGAAAACGGATTGAGACAGATCGTGTTGGTTCGCTCATCGGAGAACTCGATGAACTC
>JBAYUD010000161.1:0-2517 GCA_041675265.1 Desulfurivibrionaceae bacterium
CGCTGCATGAAAATGGCCTTGAAGGACGCGGGCATGAACCCGGAAGACGTTGACTACATCAACGCCCATGGCACTTCGACCCCGTTGAACGATGTGGTGGAAACCCGGGCCATTAAAACCGCTTTCGGCGATCAGGCCTACAAGCTGGCCATCAGTTCGACCAAGTCCATGACCGGCCATATGCTGGGCGGGGCAGGGGGCATCGAGGCGGTCTTTACCGCTCTGTCCATCAAGCACCAGATTGCCCCGCCGACCATGAATCTGGAAAACCCCGATCCGGAATGCGATCTGGATTATGTGCCCAATCAGGCGCGTAAGATGAAGATCCGGGCCGCCATGTCCAATTCCTTTGGTTTTGGCGGGACCAATGCGGTGCTGATCATGAAGCAATACGAGGGCACGCCGTGAAGATTTCCATCGGTTGCGATCATGGCGGCATCAGCCTTAAGGACGAAATCGTCCCCCTGCTTCAGAGCCTGGGGCATACGGTGGATGACCGGGGCTGCTTTTCCACGGAGTCCGTCGACTACCCGGATTTTGCCAAGGCTGTTTGTGCCCAGGTGCAAAATGCCACGTGCGAACGCGGGATTCTGATCTGCGGGACCGGGGTCGGGATGTCCATGGTGGCCAACCGTTTCGAGGGGATTCGCGCGGCTCTCTGCAATGAGCTGTTTACCGCGCGGATGAGCCGGGAGCACAACGACGCCAACGTGCTCTGCCTCGGGGCCAGGGTGGTCGGCCCCGGCCTGGCCGTGGAAATAGTCCGGGCCTGGGTCGGCACCGAATTTGCCGGGGGCAGGCACCAGCGCCGGATTGATATGTTCTAGGAAAAAGGGCCTGCTTACCGCGGGCCTCCATGCACGCTTTTTCATTGCGCGGCCGGAATTACCTGGAGTAATTTTTCGGCCGTGATTATTTTTTCTGAACGCGATTTTTAACGCATAATAAACCATGAAGGATACTGCAGTGTCGTATTTGAAAGAGAGTGATCCGGATGTGTACCGTTCCATCCGCCATGAGTTGGCAAGACAAAGCAATCAGCTCGAACTGATTGCCTCCGAGAACATTGTCAGCGAGGCGGTGCTTGAGGCCCAGGGCTCCATTTTCACCAACAAGTACGCCGAGGGCTATCCCGGTAAGCGCTACTATGGCGGCTGCGAATACGCCGACCAGATCGAATCCCTGGCCATTGAGCGGGCCTTGAAGATCTTTGGCGCCGAATACGCCAATGTTCAGCCCCATTCCGGCAGCCAGGCCAACATGGCGGTCTATTTCTCCTCGCTGCAGCCGGGAGACACGGTGCTGGGCATGGATCTGGCCCACGGCGGCCATCTCACCCACGGGGCAGGGGTGAATTTCTCCGGGCAGCTCTACAAGTTTGTTTCCTACGGGGTGAACCGGGAAACCGAGCGTATCGACATGGCCGAGGTGGAGCGGGTTGCCCTTGAGCACAAGCCCAAGATGATCGTGGCCGGGGCGAGCGCCTATCCCAGGGTTATCGATTTCGCGGGCTTCCGCGCCATAGCCGACAAGATCGGCGCCCTGTTCATGGTGGACATGGCCCATATCGCCGGGCTGGTTGCGGCCGGGGTCCATCCCTCGCCGGTGCCCTACGCCGATTTTGTCACCACCACCACGCACAAGACCCTGCGGGGGCCTCGGGGCGGTTTGATCCTTGCCAAGGCCGAGTTCGGCAAGAAGCTGGACAGCAAGATATTCCCCGGCATCCAGGGCGGCCCGTTGGTGCATGTCATCGCGGCCAAGGCCGTGGCCTTCAAGGAGGCCATGGGGGAGAAATTCAAGCAGGATCAGGTCCAGGTGGTCAAAAACGCCCAGGCCTTGGGAGAAGGATTGGTTCGCCACGGTTTCCGCCTTGTTTCCGGCGGCACCGACAATCATCTGTTGCTGGTTGATCTGAGCAACAAGGGGGCAACCGGCAAGGAGTCGGAGGAGGCCTTGGAAGCAGCTGGTCTCACCGTCAACAAGAACGCCATTCCCTTTGATCAGCAAAGCCGCTTCGTCACCAGCGGAGTGCGGATCGGCACCCCGGCCGTGACCACCCGTGGCCTCAAGGAGCCGGAGATGGCCAAGATTGCCGACTGGATCAACCGGGCCATCGAGGATCGCGGCAACAAGGAGGTTCTGAACGCTATCCGGCTTGAGGTTCGCGCCCTGTGCGATGCCTTTCCCCTGTATCCGGATATGGAACGGAACAACGAGTAGCCGATCATGACCGACACCCGCCCGTCCTGGGACGAATATTTCATGGGGATCACCGAGATGGTGGCGCAGCGCTCAACCTGCCTGCGCCGCAAGGTGGGCGCCATTCTCGTCCGGGACAAGCGTATCATCGCCACGGGCTACAACGGCGCCCCGGCCAAGGTCAGCCATTGCCTGGATATCGGCTGCCTGCGGGAGCAGCAGGGGATTCCCTCCGGTGAGCGGCATGAGCTGTGCCGCGGCTTGCACGCCGAGCAGAACGCCATTATCCAGGCGGCCCTGCACGGTTTCAGCATC
>JBAYUD010000162.1:0-2514 GCA_041675265.1 Desulfurivibrionaceae bacterium
CGCCAATGTGCCCCACGGCCCGGAGGCCACCAACCTCACCCTGGCCGAGGGGATCAAGAAGGAGTACGCCCTGCTCCATGTCTTTACCCCGGATGTGGCGGACGCCCATTTGAGCGGCGACCTGCACCTGCATGACTTGGGCTTTATCGACCGGCCGTACTGTTCCGGTCAGTCCTTGGAATACATCAAGAAGTTCGGCCTTAACCTGCCCCACGCCCTGTCCATGGCCAAGCCGGCCAAGCATGCCGAGGTGCTCCTCGCCCATATGGTCAAATTCGCCGCCTCCCTGCAGAGCCATTTTGCCGGGGCCATCGGCTGGGATGCGATCAACCTCTTTTACGCGCCCTACCTGGAAGAGCTGGATGACAACGGGGTCAAGCAGCTGGCCCAGATGATGATCTACGAATTTTCCCAGCAGGCCGTCGCCCGGGGCGGGCAGGCGATCTTTTCCGACGTCAACATCTACTGGGAGGTGCCCAAGCATTTCGAGGACGTGCCTGCCATCGGACCGGGCGGGGAGTACACCGGCAAGACCTACCGCGAGTACGAAAAACAGGCCCAGCGGTTCGCCTGGGCGCTGTTCGAGGTCTATAAAGAGGGCGATGCCGCGGGCCGGCCATTCTTCTTCCCCAAACCGCTGGTGCACATCACCGAGAAATTCTTTAAAACCGACGGCCACATGGACTTTTTGCACCATATCTGCGAGGTGGCCTCGGTCAAGGGCAACACCTACTTCGTCTTCGACCGGGGCGACACGGCCAAGATCTCCGAATGCTGCCGCTTGAGCTTCAAGCTGGAGGCCTCGGACATCGAAGACGCCAAGCAGCCTTGGAAGATGCGCTACTCGGCCCTGCAGAACGTCACCATCAACCTGCCGCGCCTTGCCTTTCAGGCCCAGGGCGACGACACTAAGCTTTTTGCCCTGCTCACCGAAAAGATCCAGCTGGCGGCCAAGGCCCACGGCCAGAAGAAGAAGTTCATCGAGCGCTTGATGAGCCTGGGCAAGGGCGGGCCCCTCTCCCTCTTGGCCATGGACCTTGACGGCGAGCCCTACCTCAAGCTGCACAAGTGCTCCTTTTTGATCGGCATGGTGGGGCTCAACGAGCTGATCCGGGTCCATCTGGGCCAGGAGCTGCACGACTCGGACGCCTCCATCAAGTTCGGCCTCAAGGTCATTGCCCACATGAACATCGTCTGCAACAAGCTGGCCGACTCCATGGGCATGAAGTTCGTCCTGGAGCAGACCCCGGCCGAGTCCACCGCCTTCCGTTTTGCCAAGTTGGACCTGGCCCATTTCAACGAAGCCGCGGAAAAGGTTGTCCAGGGCAACCGGGAAAAGGGGGAGGTTTACTACAGCAACTCCACCCTCTTTAATGTGGGCGCCACCATGAGCCCCATCGCCAGGGTGGAGAAGGAGGGGCTGTTCCATCCGCTCATCGAGGCGGGCTCCATCACCCACATCTGGCTGGGCGAGGCCCAGCCGGACAAGGAGGCCTTGGCCGGCTTCGTGATCAATGTTTTCAAGTACACCCAGAACGACCAGATCGCCTTTTCCCCGGAGTTCACCGCCTGCCTTGCCTGCGGCAAGACGAGCAGGGGCTTGAGCGAGACCTGCCCGTACTGTGATTCGAAAAATGTGGACGGCATCACCCGGATCACCGGGTATTTCACCAAGATTTCAAGCTGGAACAAGGGCAAGCTCGGCGAGCTGCACGACCGCTACCGGAACGTCGATCGCTTCAATAATTGATGGTCTCGTAACAAGGGAAGGAAGACCCAGGTCCGTAGCGCAAATTCAAAAAGTACAAAGCGCTGACCGTTGTAATCGCGGCTTCTTGCGATTTCAACAATAACTAAAAAGGGGGAGACCCGATGACACTGTTTACCACGGATGATTGCGTGTTGTGTGCCCAGTTGAAAAAACAATTCGATCTCTCCGCCATGGAGGTGCAGGTGGAGGTGCTGGGCAACAACGACGCCGGCGCCCTGGCCCACCTTGCCTGGCACGGCCTGGTGGAAAAGGCGAGGAAGGCGCTGCCCATTCTGGTGCTGGACGATTCCTCCGCCCTGCATGAGTTCGGCCATATCGAAAGCCATCTGCTGGACCGCGCCGCCCGTTATGGATGCAGCGTAGCGGCCAGACATTCAGGCAAACAGGCAGGCTGCGAGTCCGGCAGCTGCGCCCTGCAGTAGCAGTTTTTGTTGTGGAAGCTGGTATGCCGTTGATAAAGGGGTTTCTCGAAACCTCCTTTATCGATTGGCCCGGCAAGCTGTGTGCCATCCTCTTTGTGGGCGGCTGCAACTTTCGCTGCCCATTCTGCCACAATCACCCGCTGGTCCTCGCCCCGGAAGGCATGGAAACCCTTGCCTTTACGGAGATCATGAGCCGCCTGGCAGCCCGAAGAAACTGGCTGGCAGGGATCTGCATCTCCGGCGGCGAGCCGACCCTGTCCCCTGGTCTTCCTAAAATGATCGCCCGGCTCAAGGCAGAGGGCTGGGCGGTCAAACTCGACA